>CAJUNT010000007.1 GCA_910587735.1 uncultured Clostridia bacterium | reverse complement strand
TTATTGTACTTTCAATAAGGAGCTGTTGTCTATATCATTTTAACGTAACAGAACCTAAAAATCAAAAAGGAGAAATATATTTTGAAAAAATTTTTTACTTTTATTTTATTATCAATTATGACATTAAATATATCACTTGCAGCATTTGCTAACGAAATTCATACATTATCAGAGAGACCTCCTATTTCAAGTGAAATAGAACCATATGGAACAAAGCCTCCTGATTATAATTCAGTTCATGATTTATTAAAATCTAATTATAACTACAATGTTGAGAGTATGGGTGCAGCACTTTATACAGATAAAAGATTCAAAAATGTTTCTAATATATATGTTGATGTTAACGATTTTTCACATATAGGTGGCGCTTCTACATTACCTGCAAATTACAAAACAAAATTAATTATTACTTTATATAATAGCAGCAAAAAAGAAGTAGGTAGCAAAAGCATAACCTTTACTGTTAGTAAAGATACATATGGTGATGTTTCTTTTATCAACTTAGACACAGATGAAGAATATTACATTAAATTTTCAGTTCCAGACTCTGGAAATAAATGGGCTTTTTATGGCATCGTTTCAGGTGAGTGATTTATAAAATTCTTTATAATAACTTTATGGTAAAATAACAAAAACTAAGCCATATAGATAGATTGATATCTATATGGCTTTATAAAATATAATTTATTCTTTCTTTTTTCTAAAATTTTTAAAAAACGCTTTCATCAATTCTGCACATTGTTGTTGCAAAACATTTTCCTCTATATCCACCTGATGATTAAAGCGTGGCTCTTGCAGTATATTTAATATGGAACCTGCACAGCCTGCTTTACTATTTCTTGTACCAAAAACTACTTTTGGTATTCTTGACTGCACAATCGCTCCTGCACACATAGGACAAGGCTCTACTGTAACATAAAGCGTACAGTCTTCCAGACGCCAATCTCCTACGATTTCAGCACTTTTGTTAATTACATCAATTTCTGCATGACAAAGTGGATTTTTTGCATTATTACGCAAATTATACCCTCTAGCAATAATTTCTCCCTGTCTTACCATAACAGCGCCAATAGGTACTTCATTTCGTTCAAATGCCTTTTTTGCCTCAATCAATGCTTCTGTCATATAATATTCTTGCTCTGACATACATTCTCCTTATTCTTCAAAATATACCATAGTATTAGAATCTTCCATGTTATTTGTGCCTATATATTCATCTATGCCATCTCCATTTAAGTCCATAGCATATATCACTTGTCCATATACAATATCATCATTTTTTATAGCAAGTCCATTTTCTGTTAATATATATCTTATTGCTGTTCCTGTCGTATCACAAACATAAATTTCTTTTACACCATCTCTATTCAAATCACCACTGTAAATACCCCCCTCAATGCTTTTAATAGATAAATGTGTACTCCATATTTTAATAAAACCTGTATCTCTTTTTTGATATAAATATAAATCAAAACCATCTGTTAAAAAATATTCTAATGTATCATCTCCATCTAAATCAGTAATATGCATATATTTTACACCATGATTCAAATAATACTGATTCGATATTGTCCAACCTTGTTCCTCTTTTTTATAACATTCTAATGTTTTGTTATTCATTAAATAAAGCTCTGTGCCATCAAAACCTACACAAGTATAATTTCCGTTGGATAAATCGATACTTTCTCCCGTAGCAGAAAAATTACGGTTTAAAAATACTAATTTCTCAGAAGAAGTATAAGTATTTTGTCCTTCTCCTGTTCCCTCTGTAATGCTTCGACTTAAAAGTACTGCCATACCTTCTTCTAAAAATGCAGCACTATCTGTTACAAGTCCTCTTTGTAAATAAATATTACGATATCTTCCGAAATAATTGCGATAACGATATAATGAAAGTCTGCCATCTTCGCTTATTGTAGCTGCCAAAAGATTACCTTGTGTATCTTTGTCCACATCACAAAATCCCTCAGATGGAAATGTACTTTTTGTTCCTATAAAATGAGCAAAAGGTGTATCGGTTTCATATTTTAAAAAATGACCATCCATTAAAAATACATTTCTATCTGTTAAAGCATAATTCCCATTATTATAACCGCCTGTATAATAAGCACCTATTAATTTATCTCTTACAAAATAACAATATAAAAGTCCTGCTGTTTCTCCATTATAATAAAGTAATGGAACAGTTGCTATAATTGCCTCTTTTGTAGCATTTGTGTTCATATTCAATCCTATAATAGAAGATGCCTCAAACATATCTTTATTTTTTTCTGTATTTTCAGGAACATTTCCTTTAAAAAATGTGATAGAACTGCCATCATATCTCCAATAATTATCATATAATAATTTGTCTATTTTCTCCTTATATTCTTTTCTTTTTTCTTCTGAAATAGAAAAAACATCTGTCTCTTCATCTGATTGACTGTCACACGCTGTAAAAAACAGCATGAAAAAGCAGATAAATATACAAAATATCTTTCGTACCATTGTTTTTATCACACCCTTTACTTACAAATATATTCTTGTTTTTCATTATATCTTAATTATTACACAATTTCAAATAAAAGTCATAAATGAATGTTCTTCAAATACAAAAAGCAACAATTATTTAAACTGTCGCCTTTCTATCTATAGTTTTATTATACAAAAAATACATATAGCTATACTGATAAAAATGTAATATAGCTTATTTGATTATATCGTTGTAGAAAAATAAGAATTGCTAATATATTACATATTATTGCTATATTATCTCTGATGATATTTTTTCTCAATCTCATATTTTCTCATTGGCATAAAACTCAACAATACCTTAATAATTTACTCATTAATGTTACAGCTTCTGCCCTTGTTAATGCTTCTTTTGGTAAAAGTTTTCCGTTTCTTCCCGAAATAAAGCCTCTTTGACTACAAAATTCTAACATATTTATATACTTTTCATCACAATCTTTATAATCTGTAAACACTTCTAAATTTTCAGTACTATCTGTTAATATTTTATTAGCATATCCAGATGCACATTGAATAAAAAATGCAGCTTCTTCTCTTGTGATAACATCATCTGGTCTAAAATTATCTCCAAAGTATAAATTTAAAAAAGTATTTTTTTCTGATTGAGAAATAAATTTCTTTGCAATATATTTTTCTACAAAAGCACTGATTTCATTTTTATAATTAGAATTCGTTATATCAGAAAACACTATTTCTGAGCTGTTTTCTATATTTTGACTTTTGACAATGAGGGAAATAAATTCTCCTCTTGTAATTGGTTGATTAGGAAATATATTTTTTTCAACACTATAATTATAAGAAATAAAACCATTTAAAATACTATCTATCATATCATTTTTTGCCCAATGATTTGTAATATCACTTTGATTGAACAAATATTGATATATTTCTGTTGTAATTTTGTTATGATTTTGTCTTAAATGATAATTACCATAATAATAAGGATTCTGTTTTGTTTCATAGTATACCAAAGAAGTAAGTAAACTTTTTATACATTCCTTATTTTTTATTGTAGTATTTTTTATCCTTTCATTCAAAACATTTATAATTGTCTGACCTTCTTTTATAAATCTATCATCATAGTCCACATCTATATCTAATATCAAAGCTGATGTTACAATATTTGCAATTTGTTGTATATCATACTCATTATTTTTATACAAATCGACTACTTTATTCAATATACCATTTTTCCATTCTTGTACTTTCATACTAGAAATATCAGCAGTATCAATAGCAATTAAAGCACATACTATATCAGAAATATTATCATAATGATAATTTAAAATGATTTCTAGCAACTGCTTTTGTTCTGTTTGACTAAGTTGTTTATATTTGTCATGGCAAGTCAAGGCACTAAGAGCTATACAAACACTTTTTATACCTTCCTTCTTTATTTTATTTATATTTTCATCACCAAGCAAAGCATTTAAAACAGAATATCCAGAAATACACTCAGAGTCATTTGCAAACGAAGTAGACAATAACACCATATCTGCAATTTGCTTTTTAGAAAAACTACTGAAATTGCCTTGTAAATCTGCTATACTACGTTGCAAGTCAATATAAAATTTTTCTGTTTGTTTTATTGTTGTTAAGTCAACAGTATAAGGAATTGTTGCATAATGCGCATCTCGTAATATTTTTACCAGTTCTATGTTATCAATATCATAATTCAAAATCAAATCTGCACTTTTATTTTTTATTTTTGCAATAACTGGCTGAAAATCAACATTATTTTTACTATTTTCTGCAAAACATACAGATGTCATAAGTAGCATCGCTAAAATAAAGCTAACAAGCCTATTCGATTTACTTAACAAATTCAGCATATTATATATCCTTTCTACTTTAGATTTTATAATAAATATTTATATCACACTTGATTCAGCAACTTTTCCATATCATGATAACTATTTACTGTATTGATTTTTCCTCTTAATTCTGCTGCTCCTTTTACTCCCTTCATATACCAAGAAATATGTTTTCTCATTTCTCTAACACCAATATATTCCCCTTTATACTCTATGAGCATACGAGCATGACGCAATGCTTTTTCTATTTTTTGCTGTGGTGTTGGTTCTGGCAATAATTCTCCTGTTTCCAAATAGTAGATTACTCTTTGAAATATCCAAGGATTTCCCTGTGCTGCTCTTCCTATCATAATCGCATCACATTTCGTATAGTCCAGCATATTTTTAGCATCTTCTGGTGTAAAAATGTCTCCATTTCCAATCACAGGAATAGAAACCGCTTGTTTTACTGATTTTATAATATCCCAATCTGCTTTACCACTATAATATTGTTCTCTTGTTCTACCATGTACTGCAATCGCTGCTGCTCCATTTCGCTCTGCCACTTTAGCAATTTCTACTGCATTGATATGCTTCTCATCAAATCCTTTTCTAATTTTAATTGTGACAGGCTTTTTCTGTGTAGATACCATAGCTTTTATAATTTCTCCCACTAATTCAGGATTTTTTGTTAATGCACTACCTTCTCCATTTTTAACGATTTTAGGCGCAGGACAACCCATATTTATATCAATAATATCAATATCATACTGCTCTATCTTTTTTGCCATAGCGCTCATAATTTCTGGCTGAGAACCAAAAAGCTGTACTGCTGTAGGTCTTTCTTTCTGTTCTACGGTAAGCAATTTTTTAGTATTTTCATTATTATACCATATACCCTTTGCACTCACCATTTCAGAATATACCATACCACAGCCCATTTCTTTGCAAAGTATACGAAATGGCAAATCTGTTACACCAGCCATAGGTGCTAAAAAAATATTATTTTTTAGTTCTACATTACCAATTTTCATAATATTCCTTTCTTATTTTAATCGATATTATTTATTTTTTTCATAAAGAATTTTTAATCCTTTTAATGTTAATGTGGGGTCTAAAACATCAAATATTGTTTTATCAGAATCAATTACTTTTGCCAATCCTCCTGTGGCAATTACTTTCATATCAGGTAAATCTAATTCTCTTTTTAATTCCTTTATAATATGGATTGTTTGACCAATATGTCCTAAAACAATACCAGCTTGTATACTACCCACTGTATTTTTTACAATTAATGATTTTGGTTTTTTAATTTCAATTTTAGGAAGCTGTGCAGCTCTTTGGTATAATGCGTCTGCACATATAGAAATGCCTGGGGCAATCAATCCTGTAATAAATTCCCCTTTTTCATTAATCACATCAAATGTATCCGCAGTACCATAATCAATTACAATAGCTGGACCTCCATATATTTCTTTTGCCGCTACTAAATTTACAATTCTGTCTGCGCCTACCTCTTTTGGATTATCTCTTTTAATCACAATACCCGTTTTCATACCAGCACCTACTACAATAGGCTCTATATTAAAATACTTTCGTATGCCATGTGTTAAAGAATACATAATATCTGGTACAACAGAAGAAATAATTGCCGCATCAATACAGCTTGCTTTTACATCTGACGCATCAAAAAGAGAATGTATAAATATACCTGTTTCATCTGCTGTTTTTTTAGAACCTGTTGACATTCTCCAGCACTTTATCATTTTATTTTTTTTATATACACCAAGAACAATATTTGTATTCCCTACATCTACCACCAAAAGCATGACACGTCCTCCTATTTTTTATGTTTGTTCTTTTCATATAATATTCTTAAACCTTTTAAAGACAATACAGGGTCTATTACATCAAATATTTCTTCTTTTTCATCAATTACTTTTGCTAGACCTCCAGTAGCAACCACTTTTAAATGAGGTTCTTTTAATGTCTGTTTTAACTTTTCCAATATATAAATGGTTTCTCCAATATGTCCTATCACAATACCAGCCTGTATACTGCTTACTGTATTTTTTGCTATAATACTTTCTGGTTTTTTAATTTCAATTTTAGGAAGTTGTGCAGCTCTTTGGTATAATGCGTCTGCACATATTTGTACCCCTGGAGCTGTAATTGCTGTAATAAATTCTCCATTTTTATCTATTACATCAAACATTGTTGCTGTACTATAATCCACTACAACAACAGGTCCTCCATATATTTCTTTTGCTGCCACTAAATTTACAATTCTATTAGAACCCATTTCTCTTGGATTTTCCATTCTTAAATTGATACCTGTTTTCATACCTGCTCCTACAATCATAGGCTCTATATGAAGCTGTTTACGTATGCCATTTGTTAAAGAATACATAATATTTGGCACAACAGAAGAAATAATAACACTTTCAATATCTTTTATATCTATATCAGAATAAGAAAAAAGAGAGCGTATCAAAAGTCCTGTTTCATCTGCTGTTCTATTATTTTGTGTTGTAATTCTCCAATTTGCTACAAGTTCCTCTTTGTCATAAACTCCTAAAACAATATTGGTATTTCCTACATCTATGACTAAAATCATATGGTTCTCTCCTTAAATATCAAAAAAGGATACGGGAACAATCCCGTACCCTAAAAATACATTTTTATGCCATTTTACTCCTATATACTGCTTTTTGGAGTGCTAATACAACAGCTGTACAAATTACTACTGCGGCAAGCATTTCTACAATACCATATGTTGTAATGACACCCCATATCACTGGACCTGCTGCTGTGCCTATTCTCTCTGTCATACTTTCTACATAAATAAAATATATTAAACCCATAGCGCCTAATGTATTTGTCAAAGAGCCAACTGCTGAAGCAATAATAGCAGAAATCGTATTATTTTTTGTTACTGTCATTAATCCTTTATAGCTATATGCTGCAACAACACCAATACAAATTCTAGGTAATACAGATACAATAGGATTCATAAAGCAAGGTGAAAATATACTTGTTGGTCGTGTAATTGCCTGAAGCATAGAAGAAATACCAAATGACGCCCCTACAATTCCTCCTACAAGCGGTCCTTCTAGCAATGCTATAATAATTGTAGGAATATGTACTATGGTAGCACTAACAGGCTGTAATGGTATAATTCCTAATGGTGTGTATGATAGTATTACTGTAACAGCAATCATCATACCAGTAACAGTTAACTTTCTTGTAGACATTTTTCTTTTTGAACTCATTTTTGAGTCCTCCTTTCATTCTCATTCCTTTAGATATAAGATGATATTGATTTATTGTGCTTTTTTTATCATACAAAGACTTTAGCGAATTTCATTCTGCCTTGTCTTTTTTTATAGCACAAGACTATTATAACAGCAAATTTACTAATTACAATATTTTTTTAGTAATTCTGTTATTTTTTTAACCATAAATGAAAATTAATGTATCAAAAAGCATAAAATTGTATTGTTATGCCCATTATTGTTAATTTTGCAATTCTTGTTTCATTTTTTTCCCTTCTTTTGTAAAGTATATAATATACCATAACTTTAATGCTTTTAATAGCTGTTCTTTTTCAGATTGTATTTTTTTTACTTCTAATTCTGCTCCAATATCGTCAAAGTCAATATTTTTCTGTTCTTTTATTGTTTCAAAATAAATATCTCCTTGCTTTTCAAAACCAATTAAAAAAGTACAACATAATTTCTGAGCAGTCAAAACACACATAATTTTAATTTCTTTTTGTATTTCTTCTGGTAATATTTGAAATTTTGGTTCTATAAAATATTTTTGTTTTTCATAGCTTGCCACAGCTAATATTTGCTTCTCCATATTTTCTCCTTTATATATTTCTAATAGAAACTTCTCCTGAAAACACAACTACTTTTTCTCCTGTTTGTTTTTGTACTAAAAGTTCTCCCTGTTCTGTAATATCTATTCCCTTTGCAATAAAAGGCTGTTTTGATAAGACTTGTAATTCCTTTCCTACATTGATACAATATTTTTTATATTCCTCACGAAACGGTAAAAAACTACATTCTTTTTCATACTGTAAATATATTTTTTCAAACTCCTCTATCACTGCCTTTATCATATTTTTTCTGGAAATCGTTTCTCCTTTTTCTATTTTTAAAGAAGTTGCAGTTTTCTGTAATTCTTCTGGAAACACTTCTGTATTTACATTAATACCAATACCTGTTATTACAAAATGTACACTATCCATTTCTGCATATAATTCGGTTAGTATACCACAAATCTTTTTATTTGAAATCAATATATCATTAGGCCATTTAATCATTGCTGTAAGCCCTGTTTGCTGACGAACAGCACGACATACAGCAAGCCCTGCTAATAATGTTAATACTGGTGCTTCTGGAGGTGTAATATTGGGTGTTAATAGCATACTCATCCAAATTCCTGTTCCCTTTGGAGATTGCCACCCTTTTCCTCTCCTACCTTTCCCTGCTGTCTGTATTTCTGCAACAGCAACAACACCTTCTTTTTTACCCTCTTTTGCTAATTTTCTAATACAATTATTTGTACTGTCTGTCTGTTCATAAAAATAAACTTCTTTTGCTATTTTAGTCGTATTGCACACTTCTTCTATTTCAATGCCATTATATAAATCTTGATTTCGTACAATATGATAGCCTTTATTAGAAACCGCCTCTATTTCATATCCTTGTTCTTTTAATTTCTGTATACCTTTCCAAATTGCTGCACGAGAAACGCCTAATTTTTCTCCTAATTCTTCTCCCGAAATATAACTTTCCGTTTTTTTCAATTCTTCCAATATTTTATAATACATTATTTTATTATCTCCTTATTGCAAAAACCCTCGAATATATCGAGGGTTTTTATTATTGTAGATTTTACCCATATGTATTAGACTTTTTAAATGAGTTTAAAGTAAAATATTTTTATTAGTCACCAATAGTTGCAACCATAACTGCTTTGATTGTATGCATTCTATTTTCCGCCTCATCAAACACAACAGACTGTTTTCCTTCTAATACCTCATGTGTTACCTCATAACCTCTTACAGCAGGCAAACAATGCATAAATATAGTATTTTCATTTTCAGTAGCTTCCATAACTTCTTTATTTACCTGATAAGGCTGTAACAAATCCACTCTCTCTTTTGTTTTTGCTTCTTCTCCCATAGAAACCCAAACATCTGTATAAATAACATCTGCATTTTTTACAGCAGATTTCATATCAGATGTAATTGTAATACTGCCACCACTTTCTTCAGCATATACTTTACAAAGTCCTACAAGTTGCTTATCTGGGTATAAACTCTTAGGAGATGCAATAACATAATGCAATCCCATTTTAGAACATCCAATCATTAAAGCATTAGACATATTATTTCTACCATCACCAGCATATACAAAACGAATTCCTTTTAATTTTCCTAGTTTTTCCTTTATTGTCATAAAATCCGCAAGTACTTGCGTTGGATGGTCTTCATCTGTCAAGCCGTTCCAAACAGGCACACCACTATATTCTGCTAATTTTTCTACTGTTTCCTGAGAAAATCCTCTAAATTCAATACCATCAAACATTCTTCCTAATACTCTTGCTGTATCTTCCACAGTTTCTTTATGACCTAACTGTATATCGTCCTTACCTAAATATTCAGGATGTGCGCCTTCATCAACTGCACCTACTGTAAAAGAGCAACGCGTTCTTGTAGAAGGTTTTTCAAATATTAATGCTACATTTTTATTTTTCATTCTTTTTTCATATATACCTTTTTTCTTTTTTTGTTTTAATTCTATAGCCAAATCAATGAAATATTCTATTTCTTCTGATGTAAAATCTTTTAATGTTAAAAAACTTCTTCCCTTTAAATCTACTGCCATTATAAAGCCTCCTTATTTACTGATTTATTAAAAAAAGACAGCCAAAGTCATTTCGGCTGTCTAAAATTATCATTATGCCTTTTTGCCCTTTTCTTTGGTACGTTTTATGAAACGGTCTAATTCCACAATAGCACGTTTGTGTATACCAGAACCAATTTTATCTACTTCATCATAGGCTTTTACTTTAAATGTTAATGCTTTTCCATCAATTTCAATTAATTCAGCTACAACACGTACCTTCATACCAACTGGGGTTGCAGCAGAATGCGTTATATCAACGGCTATTCCCACAGTATCATATCCTTTAGGTAAAAATGGTAATACTGCATTTAATGAAACGCCTTCCATCCATGCTATCATTTTAGGTGTTGCCAATACGGTTACTGTACCACTGCCAAAATGTACTGCTGTATCCGCTTCTGTTACAACGTATTCTTCTTCCATACTCATGCCTATTGATAAATTAAATTCCACAAAAGTACCCCCTTATTCCTCTTTTTTTTCTAAATCAATCGTTTGCTCTTTTTCTAATGAAACACCTTTTTCATTTTCTTCTTTGCTTTCTTCATTGTTTTCACTGATTGTAGTCACACCAAGCACTTTACTTCTTTTTTCCTCATCAAATAATTCTCTAAATTCTTCTCCTGTAATTTTTTCTTTTTCTACAAGGAGTTTTGCAGAAGCATGAAGTATTTCCATATTTTCTTTTAACATACGAATCGCTTCACTATATGCTGTATCCACAATACGACGTACTTCCTTATCAATCGTCGTTGCTATATCTTCGCTATAATTTCTAGCATGACCCCAATCTCTTCCTATAAACACTTCATTGCTATCATCGCCAAATTGTATTGGTCCAAGAATATCGCTCATACCATATTGTGTTACCATACTTCTTGCCATAGCTGTTGCTCTTTGAATATCATTCGATGCACCTGTTGTAACATCTTTTAGAACAATATACTCTGCGGCACGACCGCCCAAAAAGCTAATAATTTCCTGCTCCATATGCAATTTTGTCATATACATTCTGTCTTCTCCAGGTAAAGGCATTGTATAACCACCAGCCATACCTGTTGGAATAATAGAAATACTGTGTACAGGGTCTAATTCGCTTAATAACTCAAAAAGTATCGCATGACCGCTTTCATGATATGCTGTAATAAATTTTTCTTTATCAGAAATGACTCTACTTTTCTTTTCTGTACCAATTCCCACTTTAACAAATGCTTTTTGAATTTCTTCCATATCAATGGCTTTTTTGTTCGCTCTTGCAGTAAGAAGTGCTGCTTCATTTAAAAGATTTGCTAAATCTGCTCCTGTAAATCCAGATGTCGTTTGTGCTACCACTTTTAAATCCACTTCAGATGAAAGAGGTTTTCCTTTTGCATGAACACGCAATATTGCCTCTCTGCCTTTTACGTCTGGTCTGCCTACATAAACCTGTCTGTCAAAACGTCCTGGACGCAATATAGCAGGGTCTAATATATCAGCTCTATTTGTTGCTGCAACAACTATAACACCTTCATTGACACCAAATCCATCCATTTCAACAAGAAGTTGATTTAATGTCTGTTCTCTTTCATCATGTCCACCGCCTAATCCAGCACCTCTACGACGTCCAACAGCATCAATTTCATCAATAAAAACAATACAAGGTGAATTTTTCTTTGCTTGATCAAATAAATCTCTTACACGAGAAGCACCAACACCGACAAACATTTCTACAAAGTCAGAACCAGATATACTAAAAAATGGTACGCCTGCCTCTCCTGCAACTGCTTTTGCTAATAATGTTTTACCTGTTCCCGGAGGTCCTACAAGCAAAACGCCCTTTGGTATTCTTGCTCCCAATGCCTGAAATTTTTTGGGTTCTTTCAAAAATTGCACCAGTTCTTCCAGTTCTGCTTTTTCTTCATCTAATCCAGCAACATTTGCAAATGTTACTTTATCTTTTTCGTCTATGGACATTTTTGCTTTACTTTTTCCAAAAGACATCATTTTTCCGCCGCTGCCACCTTGCATTTTTTGAAAAATAACAGTAAATATAATTACCATAATAATCATCATAATTAAAGAAGGTAATATCGCTGTTAATATGCTTGTTTTTGGCATATCTGACACAATAATTTTTAAATTGCCATCTCTTGCTGCTTTTTCGTCCAAACGCTCTTGTAATACAGAAATACTTGGAGCATTGACACGAATCGTTTCTCCATTTACTAATCTTGCTGTTACTGTTGCAAAATCATTTGCTTCAGAACTTCTTTGTACTTGAATTTCTTTTATTTGGTCTTTTTCTAACGCTGTAAGCAAATCACTATATGTATAATTCACATTAGATGACCTTTCTGATTTTTGTCCTGCTACTGCAATTAGCATAGCAATAATTACAAAAATAGCCGCATACAGCCCAAAAGATTTCCAATATTTTTTCAAATATCTCCCTCCTTGTATTTGCTACAAATCTGTTTCATTCTATTATAATAGGAAAAATATTTATTTTAATATCCTATCACAAACAACAGAAAATTGTTTACAAAATATATAGTCTGTCAATTCTTAATTCTATCACACATATTCATTAAAAACAACATACTTACTTAAAAATGTTTTAAAAATACTTTCTATATTTATTAACAAAAACAAACTTTTTTTGACAGAAATAAAAAAATAAGGTGTAGATAATATTATCTCCACCTTAAAATATTGTCAATAAGTATTTAAAACTGTATGAGACAAAAATCATTTTTTGACAAGCTAAAGTAATTATAATATTATCCTATTTATTTAGATTGTCAAAAAAGTAAAGTATTATTCTATCATTTTAAATTTTAATGTTAAAAATTTTTATTGTCATACCGATGTCTATAATACTATTATTCTTCTTCAAATGATATTACACCTATATAATCTAAATTACGGTATCTTTGTGCATAGTCTAAGCCACAACCTACTACAAAAGCATCTGGTATAGAAAACCCTGTATAATCTACATTGACAGGAGCAACTCTACGATCTGGTTTATCTAACAATGTGCATAATCTTAAACTTTTTGGCTTTCTGTTAGAAAGATGCTCTACCAGTTTGCTTAATGTTCTGCCACTGTCAATAATATCTTCTACAATCAAAACATTTTTTCCCTCTATGGGTTCATCTAAATCCATAAGTATTTTAATTTCTCCGCTGCTTTCTGTTCCATTACCATAGCTGGAAACGTCCATAAAATTCATAGTAACAGGCACCTTTATATGTTTCGCCAAATCTACCATAAATACAACGCCACCTTTTAATACACAAATCAGCTCTAAACTTTCTCCAGCATAATCCTGAGAAATATCTTCCGCAATTTCTGAAATTCTCTTTTGTATTGCTGTCTTTGAAATCAATGTTTCAATATGTTCTTTCATTTTTCTCTCCTTCCCAAACAGAAATCCATAATTTATTTTTTGTTGTTTCATTAGCTGTAAAATCACTAGAAATACGATAGCCTGGTATCCATAAAATTTGTTTTCCTACCGCAAACAATAAAAGCATATCTCTTTTTTGTCTTGCAATTTTCGCATCAATCAAAAAGTCCTTTAACTTTTTTTGATGTCCATTTCCTATTGCTATGCTATCTCCTTGTTGTCTTGTTCTACAACTAATATCTCCTTTTATTTTATCATAATCAAACACTCTCGTATATATTGTAAGCCTTTTTTCTTGTTTTTTATATGCATTGAACGATAATTCGACAAATTTATCAATTTCTTTTATATAAATTGCTTTTTCAGGCAATAATTTATAACAAAATTTGGTACTTTTTACTTCATTTTCTAATGAAAATAGAATATTGTTATATTCTATTAAAACACTTCTTTTTAATGGTAATGATAATCTTTTCCCTGTTTGTTTATGCAAAAGCTGTTCTATTTGTTGTATATGTATGTATGACAAGTCTTGCAGAGAATCATCAATCAAGCAAAATGCTTTTCTGAATATACGTCTTCTCATAACAACATTTTCTGAAAGAAGCAAATTGATATCTAATGCTATTTTTTTTTGTTGTTTTGATACTATCATTTTATGAAGTGCCTTTTCTGCTAATTCTTCTAAAAATGTTTCTTCTTCTGATAAAATGGATGCTGCTGATGCAATATGTTTTACTGCTTTATCATTGATTTCATTTTCTAAAAATGGTAATACAGATAATCTAATTTTATTTCTAGTATAATGATTTTGTTCATTTGTACTATCTTGACAATAACAAATATTTTTTTCTGATAAAAAATATTCAATTTCTTTTCTGCTCACAAATAAAAAAGGACGTATAATATTTCCTCTTACAGGAGTCATGCCACAAAGTCCTGTTAATCCAGTCCCTCTACATAAATTAAAAAGTACAGTTTCTGCTTGGTCATTTTGATGATGTGCCACAGCAATTTTACCATTTTTTCCTGCAATATCATAAAATGTATTATATCGGCATATTCTTCCCATTTCTTCTAATCCTATTCCTTTTTCTCTTGCCTCTTTTGCTATATCAAATTCTAGTACATGACATGGTACACACCATTCTTTACAAATTTGTTTTACAAAAAGAGCATCTCTGTCTGCTTCCTCTCCCCTTAATCCATGATGAATATGCACAGCCTCTATATTAATATCATATTCTTTTTGTAATGCACAAAGCACAGCTAAAAGTGCAATAGAATCTGCTCCTCCTGAAACTCCAATAACAATTTTATCCCCTTTTTCAATCATATTATAATTTTGTATTGTTTTTTTTATATTTTCTAAAAACATACTATTTCCCCTTTTTTCATTATAAAATCTAAAAAAAATATAACAAAAAAAGAGAGATTTGTATATATCAAATCTCCCTATATAGCATTATTTTTCTGTGACTTTAATATCACCATATTTATTTACTGTATAAGTAAAACTATTTTTATAAATTCCTGATAAATCAATATACTTTGCCCAAACAGTGTTATTCAGTCTTCCAATATCATCCATCTGAGTAAAAGCTGGCACTACATTTTTACAATAAGCATATGTCATCTCTGAGGTTCCCTCTTCAGAATCCCATTTATATTTTATTGTAAACTGAAATTCTGCAGTTGCAAAATACTTACCATCTCTGCTTCTACCTGTTAATTTATGTGTATATATCTTTTCTCCACGACCACTAGTTTCACTACTTCTTGTGCCTAACTCATCATCATATTCTACATAACTTGAAATTAATGTTATCGTATTATGATATTCTGTACCATCTTTTGCTACCATAACTTCATGATAAACAACATTTTCATCTTCATCTTCAATTGTATATCTATCTACAATTTCTTCAGATTCTTCACTTTCCACATGATGAAAGTCAATACCTTGTTTTCTCCATTGTTCCTCTTGATATGTATTAGAATTTGCGATTACTTGAAAACAAAATATTATAGATACTGTAAAAGATAATAATAGACATACTTTTCTTTTTGGTATAGCAAACCTTCTTATTTTGTAATAATATATGACATCACTATAAGTATAATACTATAATATATTTATATTTTCAATGCCAAAATATACTAAAAAATAAAAATATTTTTGTCGTTTTATACATACTATTTATATATAATATATAAAATTAATTAATTTCCCAAAATCTTCCCGCTATAACAGTCATATCATCTTTTCTGCCTTGCTTTGCTTTTTTTTGTGCCTCCTGTAATATATAATCTGCCACATCTTGAGGATTGCTGCTATAAAATGTTGCAAAAAGAGAACTCAACCATGCTACATCTTGCTGTTCTTCTCCTACTGCCTCCATAATACCATCTGTCATAAGTAGCACCATATCATTATGTTTTAATTCAATATCATTTTTTTCCATAGAAACTTGTTGTAATATTCCTACAGGCAATGTTTCGGAACGTATAGCAATAATTTTGCCATCTCTCAATATATATGCTGCTGCTGCCCCCATTTTCATAAATTCTGCTTTTGCAGTATATAAATTGACAGTACAAATATCTAGTGTAGCAAATTTTTCTTCTGCTGAACGTAACAAAAGAACAGAATTAATCATATTAATAGCTAATTCCTTTTCAAATCCTGCCTCTATAAACTGCTCCAAAAGCTCTATGGCTGATTTACTTTCTTCCCTTGCTAGTATGCCACTTCCCATACCATCTGAAAGAGCAATCACAGAAATACCACTTGCTGTTTCTAAAAAACTCACACTGTCCCCTGATATTCCTCCCTCCTCTTTGGGGCAAGCTGCTGTTGCAACAGTAAAACGATATTTATTTTCTTCTATCAAACGCAATATACATTTTCCTCCTGCTCCTGCATAACAAGCATATTTTCCTCCTGCTTTTTTCATAGGTTTATGAAGTGCTTTACTCACAATAGGTATGATTTTTTCACGACACATATTGTTACCATTACAAGATTTTGTTGTAATAATCACTTCTGTACCTTGTTGTATTCTGTCCTCCATAACAGATATATCTTCTATAAAAATACCTGCTTTATCTAATTTTATTTTCAATTCTTTTTCTATACTTTCTAAAAAAATACCTCTTACATCTAATTGTCCTGAAAGATTTTCTATAATACTGCCTACTGCAAATAGTTGTTGACTAACCAGTTCTCTACATTCTGCCAATTTATTTCTCCATATACTTTGTGCTTCAAAAATTTCATAACAGCGATTTACAACATCTACAAAAATATCACCTCTTACACAATTTTTACGAAATGTTTCTGGAAGCTGTTCCAATTCTATTTTTCCTCTTTTCTCACATATTGACAATGCCGAAAATGTTGTTTGATAGGTTGTATATAATTCTGTATCCCAACAATAAACAGCAAGCCCACAATTTCGGCACGCTTTATCTGCAATAGTGTCAATCAAAAGTGCAATATCATTTTTATTTGTTGTTTTTTTATTTAATTCTGGTAAAAATGTTTTCCCCAAACTTCTAAAAGCAGCCGAAAATTGCGATAATCTTTCTTCTGTTAATTCTTTCATTTTTAGAAAATAGGTATCTTCCTGAAATTCCTTTTCATGTACACCATATGTATTGATAAAAGCAAATGCTCTTTTTGGTACAAATAAAAAAATAATACTTCCTATCAAAAGCCCCTGCAAAAAAAGTGTGTCTAGTAATACTTCATTACAATAAAAAAGTACTACAACAACAGCAATAAAAAAGCTAATAACAGAAGCCATTTTTCCTAATTCCTTCATAGCACCACAAAGTAGTCCTGCCAAACTCAATGCGCAAAATATTTCCATTTCTACCCTACCACAAACGAGAAGTAAAAAACCAAACAACACACCTGCTGCTGTGCCAATCCCTGCTCCTCCCCTATATCCTCCTATTAATATCATAGAAGAAGATAATATTGCCATAATAGGAATTTTTAAAAAAGGTATTGTCATATTCGCAGAACCTGCTACTGCTCCTCCCAAAAGTAAAGCAAGACTAATAATTTCCTCACTTGTCATAATATGCCTTTTTAGTCCTCTTTCTAAAAGCAATATGCCCTTTTCTGTTACATATGTCAATAAAAATACTGCTATACCTTCTACTGCTGCTATACCTCCATAAAAATAAGAACCTCCTCGTATAGCAGAAAATAAAAAACCACCTAATATTGTTGCTGTTCCACCAAACGCTGCTTTTAAAAGTGTAGAAGGATATTTTATTCTACTGCCAGCACCCCAATGAAATGCCAAACAGAAAATAACACAAAGTATGTATTTTTGTTTATTTTCAAAGCTGCTCCAAAGTATCCCTGCTGTCACTGCTGCCGCAATGCGATAAAATCGTTTTCCTTGTATTAAAAATGCAGAAATATAAGCTATTCCCATAGGATTTAATATTTGAAATACTGTTGTATTTCCCCACAAAAAACCAATGCTTAACAATATGCTTTCTTTTATTAATGTCCATTTTCTTGGTATTTGCAATTTTATTTTATCTAAGGGTAATTTTGGAGGTAGCATTTTGCCAAATCCAGAGCGTTCTGCAACTATTTCTGTTTTCTCCATAATGTGCCTCCCTATTTTTTTGTATTTTGCTATATGCCCATTATACAAAATTAGAACTGCTTTTTTTGTCAAAAATACAAATTAGTATTAATTTTTTTATGCCTTTTAGTGACAAAAAAAGAGAGTTTTCACTCTCTTTTCAATAAAATATTTCCTATTTACTGTTATTATGCTTGTTGAATAGATTGTATCAGTTTTTGTACATTTTCCTCTTTTGTAGCCCAGCTTGTTACAATTCTAATTGCTGTATGGCTATCATCTACTTTTTCCCAAAATGTAAATATAAATTCTTTTTCTAATTTCTGCAAAATATCATCTGGCAATATAGGGAAAAGTTGATTGCTACAAGGTGTAAACTGAAAACCATATCCTTTTTCTATAATAGCATTTTTAATTTTTTCAGCCATAATATTTGCGTGTTCTCCTGTTTTCTGATATAAATCTCCTTCAAAAAGTGCTTCAAATTGTATACCTAAAATCCAGCCTTTTGCCAACATAGCACCTTTTTGTTTTATAGAAAATCTAAAATCTTCATTTAATTGCTTTTTAAATATTACAAGTGCTTCTCCAAACAATGCGCCACATTTTGTACCACCTAAATATAACAAATCTACTAAATTGGAATAATCAGAAATAGAAACATCATTATATTCAGATGCCAAAGCTGATGCCATTCTTGCACCATCTAAATAAAATATGAAATGATGTTGTTTACAAAAAGCACTCAATTCTTCTAATTCCTTTTTAGTATACAATGTACCTACTTCTGTAGGATTAGAAATATACACCATTTTAGGCTGTACCATATGTTCATCTGTATGAGTATCCAATGCCTTTTGTATCGATTCCACTGTCAATTTACCTTCTTCACAAGGCATTGCAAACACTTTATGTCCTGTTGCCTCAATTGCTCCTGTTTCGTGGACATTGATATGACCAGTATCTGCAGCAATCACAGCTTGATATGGTTTTAAACAATGAGAAATCGTAACTAAATTGGTTTGTGTGCCTCCTACCAAAAAATGCACATCACAATCAAAACAATTTAATTGTTTCTTAATGCATTCTGCTGCTCTTTGACAATGCTCATCTTCACCATAGCCTATATTTTGTATATTATTCTCTTTTAATATTCTTTCTAATATTATATTATGCGCACCTTCACTATAATCATTTTTAAAAGAAATCATATGTATGCTCCTCCATATTGATACATTATTCATAATCATTTACACTATACTAATTTTTTATAATAACGTCAATACCTTTTTATCTTTAGGGAATGGCTAAACACGCATTTAAAACCGCGAGGGCTTTGCTTTCTAAGTAGCAACATAATTGTGTTCATATAAGATAAAGTTCTTTGTCAAACTTTCTGGGAGAAAGTTTGCAGGTGCGGACAGCGTCCGCAAATAAAATAATATTCTTCTGTTAAAACCTTGGAGCTTTGCTCCAAACCTCACTCGCTTTCCCCAAAGCAAGGCAAAACTTTTATGGAAAACTTCGTTTTCCTGATAACAAACAGAAATAAAAATTATTTTTAAAACGACTCCTTTTGGACACTCCCTTCTCTTTATAATATGGTATTAGTCACTATATTATCTAAAATAGAGTTATCAAACAATACTCATTTAATACACATTGATTATAATTAATTTACCAAAAATCAGCTTATTTCATATTCTTCATCATCATAATAAAAATGTCCTTTTGTATATCCATATTCCGTTAATTTTGGTCTGTTACCCTTCTTTTTCTGTATACTATTTTTTCTTTTCTGAATTTCTGCTTCTCTTTCCATTTTTCTCTTTCTATCATAGCGTTCTGTTTCTGATGCTTTTTTAGACACTTTTCTTTCCCTCCGTTATATTTTTAAAATCACATCATAATATCTTCATTTATATTATGTAAAAGTAGTGTTTTTGTCAACTATATTCATTTATTTTCTAAAATCATCTCCTTAAAAAAGAAAAGCAGCAGATAAGAATATCTGCTGCCTCAACATAATTTATAATTTTTTACTTCATTCTTCTTTTCTTTTGTAATTTTTACAAATTTTGCTTTTGTAAATATCATGCTTTTTGCTTTTGTATAATATGCATAATCTCTTGTATATTATAAATTTTTTTCTTTTGTATCAAAGAGGAAAGTGTATTTTCCTTTTCTTATTTTTATTTTATACATTCTCTTTTTCTGTGTCAATAATAGAAAAGCAAATTAATCATTTTCTATAAAATGCCTAAAAATCAACATTGCAGTTTATTATTTTTTTCTAAACTCCATTTATATACCCTTTTTTTATCAATATTATACAAGCATAAAAAAAATTTTTGTCTTATATCATACAAATTATACGATACACGATTATTATACAAAAAAATGTGATTATTCTATTAAAAATAAAACTTTTTCTATTTAAAAAGTGGTTTTTTATATTAACAATGTGATTATTTCATATCTATTTTATCCGGTGTTATCATAGTATACTCTGTAAAGACATACTTTTCTCTAACAAAATCTATTTTTGATGAAGCATCTTTTTTTGTTGCCAAACAATAGCATAATGTAAAAATAAGCTCTGCTTGTTTTTGTGCATCATTTTTTACTGTTCCTAATAACTTTCCCTCTTTCATAGCTTCTATTGCTAATGCTGTTCCATCTATACCTACAATGGCTGGAAGTACTTTATCAGCATTTTCATAGGCATCTATTGCCCCTAATGCCATATCATCATTATTACACAATATCAATTCAATGGTATCACTATATATTTGTAGCCATTGATTTACCTTTGTTTCAGCTTGACTTCTCAGCCAATTCGCTGTATCTCCTGCCAATTTATCCATTTGTATACCACATTCTGTAATGGTTTTTACAGCATATTCTGTTCTTAAAAGTGCATCTTGATGTCCTTGTTCTCCTTCCAAAACAACATATTGTAATTTACCATCACCATTTTTATCCATAGCACCATTATTTTTATAATAAACATCTGCTACAATCTGTCCTTCTAGTTTTCCGCTTTCATCTGCTTTTGCACCTACATAATATACTTTATGCCATCTTTCTAAATCTTGCTTTACAGGTTCTCTATTAAAAAATACAACTGGTATATCTGCCGCTTTTGCTTTATCTACCACTGTTGCTGCAACTGTTCTATCTACTAAATTAACACAAAGCACATCACAGCCCTGCTCAATCAATTTGTCAATATGGTCATTTTGTACTGTTTGGCTACCTTTTGCATCCATTATATTCATTGTAATTTTAATATTTTCTTGTTGTTCTCCCTCTTTTATTGCTTCTTCCATATTAGAAACAATCATAGCAATAAATGTATCATCTCTCCTATAAACAGTAAAACCGATTTTGATTTCTTTTATAGATTCCAGTTCCTTATTTTGTTTTGTTGTTTTTATATCACAGCCAGATTGAAACAATAACATCATGATACAAAATAGTATACTACATTTTTTTATATACATATTTTCCTCCCTTAACGTACAAAAGGAAACAACAATCTTTGATTTTCTTTTGTATACATATTGTGTCCATTTACAAAAGCATAATCAATCATTCCTTCTTCTCTGTCTTCTATTTTATTCAATATTTCCATTGCTCTGCGCATACTCAAATATCCTAAATTAAAATCATTTTGTATGATACTTGCTGTAATATCATCTTTTTCAATATAAGAAGGTGTTTTTGTTGTCATACCAAAACCATACACCATAATATTATTTTTTTGTAAATGTTTTACTGCCTCTGCTGTTATATCTAAAACAGTTGGCTCTAACGCTATAATCACATCTGGTTCTATTTTTTGTATGATTTGTTCTAAGTTTTTTACTGCATTAGAAGAAATTTCAAAATTTTGCTTTATCATGCAAGCTGTTCTATTCTCTAATATAGACAATAAGGCATTTTTTCTTTTATTTATGGAATCACATTGCAAACTGCTTTCTAAAAGCAATACCTTTTTATTAAAAATGCCTTTTACAAATATTCTTCTTGCTAATTCCTTTCCCATTTCTTCATCTTGTACTAAAATATTTGCTGAAACTGCAGTACTTTGTATACAACTTCCCATACAAATAATAGGAACTTTTTCTGATGCCTTTTCTATTATATTTTTTAATTCTTCATTCTCTATTGGCATAATAATAATTGCTTCTGCACCACTATTAATTTCTCTTTCTATCAACTTTTGCTGTTCCTGTACATTATTTTGTTCTGTTAATGTCAATAAACTCATTTCTACATCCATATCATATGCAGCCTGCTCTAATCCTTGTTGCAAATTGACAATGGCATCACTACTACTTTCTCTTGTTATAACAGATATTTTGGTATAAACAGATTTTTCTTGATGTTGTATTACATCAAATGAAATAAAATAAAACATACCAAAAAAAAGCATAATAATTGAAAAAATCAAAAATATATTTTTTAATTTCAATTTATATTTCCCCCCATTGCTCTGCATTTTCATAAGGAATTAAAGGCAAGCGTATTCTTACTGTTGTACCAACATCTGCCTCACTTAATATAGTCAATCCATAATTTTCACCAAAATAGAGTTGTATTCTTTCATGCACATTTTTTAATCCTATGCCACTTCCTTTTCCTCTGTGTGTGCTTTCTCTTTTCAAAAGTCCTTCTATATTTTCCTCTGGAATACCCATACCATTATCTGTTACATCAATATAAAGTGTATCATTTTCTGCATAGGCATTTACTTTGATTTCTCCATCTCCATCCATAAATTCCACACCATGATAAACAGCATTTTCTAAAAGGGGCTGTACAATCAATTTAATTGTTGCCATATTCAATATATCTTTTTCTACATTGATATCAAATGTAAATTTATCTCGAAATCTCATATGTTGTATTGTAATATAATTTCCTGCATGATTTAATTCATTTTCCAATGTAATAATATTTTTTCCTTTGCTTAAACCTACTCTAAAAAAACCTGCAAGAGATGTTACCATTACAATCGCTTCCTGATATCTCTCATTTTCCACCATCCACACAATAGAATCTAATGTATTATATAAAAAATGAGGATTAATTTGACTTTGTAGTGCATCAAATTCACTTTTTCTTTTAGATTCTTGTTCTGTTACAATATCTTGCATCAATTTGCGCATTTGTTCTGCCATAGATTTTATGGTTTCTCCCAGATGACGTATTTCATAAGAACCTCCTATTGCAATAGGTGCTTCTAAATGTCCCTGTTCCAGTTCCTTTACAGATTTCTCTAATTCCATAATAGGGTCTGCAATTTTAGAAGATACAAATGTATTTGCTACAAGCAAAAGCAGTATTGTAAATAAAAACAAAAATAATACAAACATTTTAATTTGAAAATCATTTTGAAAATTTTCTACCATAGAGGAAACTCCTACAATTTTCCATCCAGTATATCCCACTGTTTTTACTGTTACCAGTCGTTTTTTTCCTCTAAATCTTTCTATATGACTACCATCTTCATATTTTGCTGCCTTGATATTATTTTCTTGTTCTAAATTAGAATAAATTAATTGCTGCCTAGGGTGGTATATAATTTCTCCTGTATTACTCATTAAATAAATATAACCTGATTTTCCTAAATCTATATTTCTAAATATTTGCTCTATACCACTGAAATTCACATCTACCAATAATATACCTGTTTCTGTTTTGCCTCCTGTAATCAACTCCACAGAACGGCTCAAAGAAACCACCCATTTATATTTATAATCTATATCCTCAAATAAATTTTGAACATGAGGTGTTGAAAAATGTATATTTTCTATTTTATATTGTGCCTCATAAAACCACTTTTCTTTTTTTGGCTCTGCTGTCTTTTTTAATCTAGCAAGAGGTGTTGCATCAATTAACTGTCCATTTTTATCAAAAACAGCTATACTAACAATACTTTCTCTATTAGATTCATAAAGTAAATTCATGTCACTATTAAAACTTTGCTCTGTTATGTCACAATTCTGGAGTACACGATAGCGCATGGTATCAGACGCTTTCATTAAATTTCTAAGATATCCATCTAAACTCATATTGACTTGATTCACAATTCTTTTATTATTTTCCTCTAATGCCGTTTCATTTGCAGCAGAAAAACGCAAGTATAATGATGTACCAATAAAAACACTGCCACAAACTGCTACAATACTGAAACAAATTGAAATAACAAATCGAATATCTTTTTTACTAAAATACTGTATAATTTTTTGTATGTTTTCTCTCATACTTTTCACCTTGTAAATTTATGGAGTTTGTTCTCCTTTAACATTCTTTCTATAAAGTTTTTTCATAATGATTTACCTATTGTTTCTATATTTAGAAGGAGAAATTCCAAAATGTTTTTTAAAAACATAACTAAAATAATTAGGTTCTGTATATCCTACTTTTGAAGATATTACATATGTTTTATCATCTGTTGTATTTAACAGTTTTACTGCTTCTTCCATACGTACATCTGTTAAATAACTAATAAAGCTAGAACCTGTTTCTCTTTTAAATATTGTGGAAAAATACGCTGGGCTAACATGGATATGAGCGCAAAGCATTTCTACCGAAACATCACTATTACCATAATTTTGCTGTACAAATTCTTTTGCTTTTTCTGCCAAAACTTTTGTAGAATCCAATCTCTCTCTTTTTATTTTTATATTGATTTTCACAGAAACTTCTGTAAGCCATTTTTTTAATTCTTCTAATGATTCATAATCCTGCATAGCAAAATAGCCTTTAAAATCTTTTCCAAATATTTCATCTAAATCTAATTGATAGGATTTTACAATTTTAAATAGTTCTGAAAGAAATTCTGTCATATAAATTTGATATTGGCTAATTGTTGTATTTGCCTCTTTAAAATAATCTATCATATGATTTACTGTTTTTTCTATTGCACTAGGTGTATCTAATTTAATAGCATTTATCAATGCCTTTTGCTCCGATTCATCTAACTGCATACCTTTTGCATTTGGCTCTACATCATCAATAAATATTGCTCTATCATCAAGTAATACTCTATAATCTAAAGCGTTAATTGCACCCTCAAAGGAATATCTTAAATGGGACAATTTATAACAAACAGAGCCAATGCCTGCTGTAACAGAAAGTTCTAGCACATCTCCCGCCATATCACAAATACGATTCATAGCACCCACATATCCTAGTACATCTTCCTTTTTTTGAAACAAACATAATATAATTAAGGCATCATTGTATAAAAAATTGATTGTTTTATATAATCTTGCTAAATTTTCGCTAACAATCTGTTGCAATGAAAGAGGCACTAATTCCGCTTGTCCAGAAAGAGAACCTTTTCCTCCATTTTCTTTAATATCTCCTCTTATTACAGTAACCGCCCAACAATTCGCTTTTAAATTAATTTGATATTGTTTCATTAATGTTTGTATTCTTTTTTCTGAAAAATTTCCTTCCATTAAACTGGAAAAAAATTGCTGACGTAATAAAGGTAAACTTTGTATATAATTTTGTCTTAATATTTCTACATCTCGTCTTTCTTTCATTTCATGGTCTAACTGTTTTTTGAGTTTTTGAAGTAATATTGTAACTTCTTTAGAATCTACTGGTTTTAAAATATATTCTGATGCATTGATTTTAATTGCTTGTTTTGCATATTCAAAATCGTCAAAACCAGAAAAAAGTACTAATTTTGTTAAAGGCATTTCTACTGCTAATATTTCTCCTAATTCCAAACCGCTCATAAATGGCATTTTAATATCTGTCATAACAACATCAGGGTGAATTCTTTCGGCAAGTTCTAATGCTTCTCTGCCATTAGAAGCATCTCCAGCCAGTATAAATCCATTTGCTTCCCAATCTATTTTTTGTATAATACCCTGTCTAATTTCTTTTTCATCATCAGCTAATAATACTTTGTAATATGCCATAACATACCTCCAGTAAAATTTTGATTATTTTATAAAACAATTTTACAAACTTATTTTATCATTTTTTTATAACAAAGTCATTTTTTTATTGTGTCTATAATAGGATTATTAGCATACTTTTCATTTTTTTATCATATAGTACAATATCATGATAGACAAAAGTAAAGGAGGCTTTTAGTATGTCTTGGGATTTAGAAAAAAAGAAAATCACACTCGACCAGCAAGCTGGAAAAGAATCTTCACAGATATTATTAGAAGGCGATGTCATTGTGCCAGACAGCAAACCAGACATTGAACAAATATTGCGCTGTAATGGCATTGTGCAGTTACAGGAAGCAAAGGGAAATGAAGACAGAGTTAATTTTTCAGGTGAGTTATTGCTTTCTATATTATATCAAGGCAAAAAAAGCATGAAACCAATCAGTGGTATGGAGGCATCATTACCTATTGAAGATATTATACATATTGATGGTATAGACCAAAATGCAGATATTACGCTTTCCGCTGTTTTAAATCACTTGGACTGCAAATTATTAAATGACAGAAAAATCAATATTAAAGCTGTAATTACTGTTATAGCAGAGGCAACCACTTCTTATACTGGAGAAATTATAGAAGCAATTAACGATATGCCTGCATTACAAACAAAAAAGGGTAATATGAATATCAATAGTACAATTGAAAACAAAAAAGAACGATTTATTGTAAAAGAAGAATTGGTCATTCCTAATAACAAGCCTAATATAGGAGAAATTTTACAAACTACTGTTACCATTGCAGATAAAGATATTCGCCCTATGGATGGCAGAGTAATGATAAGAGGCAATTTAAAACTTTGTACGCTTTATGTAGGAGATACAGACGATAGTATATTAGAAGTGGTAGAACATGAAATTCCTTTCAGTGGATATATTGATGGTAATGATATCACAAGTAAAATGCTTGTGCAGGCTGATTTACAAATAGAAAACAAAGAAATACAGCCTGCTACTGATGAAGATGGAGAAGATCGTATATTAAATACAGAAATTACAATAGGTACTGCAATGAAAGTAACAGACAGTCAAGAAATAGAAATGATAGAAGATGCTTATTATCCCGGAAAACCTCTTGTAATACAAAGAGAAACCATACGTTATCCTAATGTAATAGGCACAAGCAAAAATCAATTTACTGTAAAAGAAACATTAGTATTGGAAGATAGTGCAACACCTATTATGCAAATAGAAACTGCATGGGCAAGCGTAGCAATAGATGATGTCATACCTTCTCAAGATAAAATAGATGTACAAGGCGTTGTTATTTTTGAGGTACTCTATATAGGAGAAAGCGATGCCTCACCTGTTGCTATGGTGACGCAAAGTGTACCTTTTTCACAAGAAATTGAAATAAAAGGAAGTAAACCAGATTCTAATGTTCATGTTAGCTGTTATGTAGAAAATGTAACATCTAATATGCTTTCAAGCAATGAAATTGAAGTGCGTGCTACATTAGTAATAGATGCTATGGTAACAGAAGAAAAAGAAGGAGAAATGATTACAGAAATTGATTTTGACGAATCAGAGGATGCACCAAATCGCTCTTTTGCAAGTGCTGTCATTTATGTTGTACAAAGAGATGATAGTCTTTGGAGTATAGCAAAAGAATATAACACTACTATAGAAGATATTCTTTTATTGAATGATATAGAAAATCCAGAAATGATATATACAGGTCAAAAAATTTTAATATTAAAAAAAGTACCTGCCTAAAAATGGAATTCATTAATATACACCAATGCAATATATTGGTGTATATTTTCATTTTATATCTATATAAAACTATATAAAAAAAGAAGTTCAGCAAAACATACTGAACTTCATTACATGATACATGATTAAACAGCTACATCTACATGTTGTACTGTACCAGAGCCACCACTTTCTTTTAAATAAAAACCTGTATTTCTTATTTGTCCATTTGTTGCTCCTGTTTCTTCAGATTTTAATGTAAAATTAGTGGAAACATTTCCTAAATAAATTGCACCTACATCAGCGTCTGCTAAACCTATCAATTTTGTATTGCCAGAAGAATCTTGTGTCCAAATTTTTAGTTTTTCAAATATAGGGTCATTTTCATCAATCCAACCATTTCCATCAGCATCATATGCTGCTAACTCTGCAAAACCGTTTCCTGTTTTTGCTCCAAACAATTCATTGCCATCATCAATAATACCATTACCATTTTTATCATATGCTAAATAACCACTTCCCTTTTGCAAACGAGAAATACTTTCTTTGTTACCATCACCATCAATATCAAACATAAATTTCTGGTCTGATAATTCTGCATTATTGTCCTCTATATTGATTACAAGAGGGTCTGTAAAAACAACATCTTCTTGCCATTCTTTATCCACTTGTGCTTCAAATGCTCTTGACATTTCCAAATCAATATTAAAATTAATTTCTCTACCATCTGCTGTTTTTGCTACTCCTACCGTTGAAAATGTAGTATGTTCTGTTTCTGCAAAAAATGATGATGTTTTAACATTTCTAACCCATTTTCCAGGAGTAAGCGTATTTGTATTCAATGCCTGTATTTCTTTCTGATTGCCATTATCAAACAAGTCAAATAAACTCATAATACTTCTTCCAGACATTCTTTGTGTTATTTTAGATAATGCTGACAACATTTTTTCCATCAATTTTACTTTTAATGATAATTCATCTTCATAAGGTTCCGTATTCTGCTGTTTTGCAGTACCTGCTAATTCTGCTTGTTTTTCTATCATACTTTTTACAGTATCCGCCAGAGAAGATTTTTCTGTACTTTCTGTCTCATTATTTTCTTGTGGTTTTGCTGTAATATATTGTACATTTTGTTGTCGTACTTCTTGGCGAACGGCAGTATACTGCCGTTCTGACTGCATTGCTACTGTACTAGACGTAATTTTCATATTATGCTCCCCTTTCCGCACTTTTTTTAAAATATTTTTATATCACCAAATACATTGTATTTCATAATAATAAATAAACGATAATCCTTAATTATATTATCGTCCTTTTTAAAAAAGAAATAACAAATATTTCCTAAACCATAAAAAATATTTTTATAAAAAAATAAATCGCATAAATAATCAAGCGATTTATTTTAATTGTATCAAAATTTTTTTATACTGCGGAAAGGATACCACCTTAATATAACTTTTCCTTTTAATTCACTTTCAGAAACAATACCTATTTTCCGGCTATCATAACTATGATTACGATTATCACCTAAAACAAATATGCCACCTTTTGGTACTGTTAGTGAAACTTCTCCTTCTGTAGCATCTTTTGCATATTCTTCTGAAATAAGCACACCATTACGATATACTGCACCATTTTTAATTTCTATGCTGTCGCCTGCTTTACCAATTACTCTTTTTATAACATCTCTTTCTCCGTCTACATCTATCATATGAAATACTACAACATCACCTGTATCATATTTTCCTGTCATAGTAAAAAAACGAGAGGTCACCACTTTGTCTCCATCTAAAAAAGTTGGCTCCATAGATTCTCCTTCTATTGTAACAGGCCACGCAAAAAAATAAAGTGCTAAAACAATTACAAATGCATATGCTATTGTTTTCAGCCATTCTTTTATGATTTCCACTTTTATCCCCTCATTATTATTTTGTTCTATATTTTATTTAAACACATACCATAAACTTATTACTATTAAATGCCTGCCACAGAAAGGCGCTTTATCATAATCATAGGAGCTCCCATTACACCATTACTGCCTTGTATAATAAATTTTAAATTATTTCCCACTTCTTCAATCAACTTCAACATAGTATAAAAATTGCCCCCTATTGTAATTTGTTCCACTGGACGTACAATTTGCCCTCTTTCTAACCAAAATCCTTCTGCTGAAAGAGAAAAGTCACCTGATATAGCATTTGTTCCAGAATGTAATCCTGCTATATCTGTAATCAAAATGCCTTCTCCTAACTGTGCCATAAGTGTTCTTGGTGTTTTTCCTCCTGGCTGTATATATAAATTAGTACATTTTGTTTTGACTGTACTTTTATATCCATCTTTAAATCCATTTCCAGTAGAAACTGTATTATGCTTTGTTGCTGATTTCAGATTATATAAAAATGTTTCTAGTCTTCCATTTTCAATAATCACTTTATTTTTTACAGCAACACCCTCATGGTCAAAAGGAACAGAACCAGGAGCATTTTTTAAAAGTCCATCATCTCTTAATGTTACTTTAGAAGATGCAATTTTCTCTTTTAATTTTCCATTCAAAAGTGAAAAACCTTTTTGCACATTTTCTCCATAAAATATACCAGCAAATGCAGAAAGCAATTCTGCTACTACATGATTTTCTAAAAGTACTCTATATTCTCCAGATTCTAAGCTATATGCTCCCAAATGACTAACAGCCTTTTGTCCTGCTTTTCTACCAATTTCTTGAGGATAAAAAGCACTCCAGTCATTACTTATCCAATCTTCTGATGCTGTTTTCACATCACCGTTTTTCTGTGCAATAGTAGATATATTTGCTGCAATACCATTTTTTCTATGACAAAGAGAAAGCCCTTTACTATTTGATAAAGCAATAGTTTTATCTATTGTCTGTAATACACAATAATCAATAGAAACTTGTTCATATTCCTGCAATGCACCTTTTTCCATTTCTTTTGCTGCTTCCATTTTTTGTTCTGGAGAAAGCATTTTTAAATTTTCATTATAACTGTCAATTTGAGTATACTCATCGCTTCCTTCAAATATCACTTCTTTTTCTGTTTCTTCTATTACTTCCGCATTTTCTTTTGATTGCTGAATGATATAGTCTATTGTTTCCTCTTCCATTGTTGTAGCATATGCATAACCCATACTACCATTATAAATTCCTCTAAAACAAATACCTGTCTGGCTACTATTTTCATAATGAGAAATTTCGCCCTCTAATACAAGCACCTCAAAATTTTCTGCTGACTCAAAATATACTTCACAGTGTTCAAAACCTTGTTCTAATGCCCTTTTCATCAATTCTTTCTGAAATTGTTCTCTTTCCAATTTTTTACCCCCTTCCTCCTACTGTAATTTCACTTACTCTAATCATAGGCTGTCCCACATTAGTAGGAATAGAACCACTGATACTGCCACACATTCCTTGCGCACTTTTTAAATTATTTCCAACTCTATCAATTCTCATCAAAATTTCATTGCCTTTACCTATTAGTGTTGCACCTCTAACAGGTTCTGCTATTTTTCCATTGCGTATCATATATCCTTCTAATACAGCAAAATTAAATACACCTGTTGCTGGATCAACACTACCACCACCCATACATTTTGCATATAATCCATATTCTGTATCAGCAATAATATCTGCCGGTTTTGTATTTCCTGCTGCAATATAAGTATTTGTCATACGAGAAGTAGGAGCATATTTATAGCTTTCTCTCCTTGCTGAACCTGTAGTATCCATATTCATTTTTTTCCCATTCAATTTATCTATTAAATAAGATTTTAGTATACCATTTTCAATTAATATATTTTTTCTGGTAGGTGTGCCTTCATCATCTATATTTGCACTACCCCAAGCATTTTGTATTGTGCCATCGTCTACTGCTGTTACAATACTAGATGCAATTTTATGTCCCAGCTTTCCAGCAAAAACAGAAGCATTTCTTGCTATCGCCGTTGCCTCTAAACCATGTCCACAAGCCTCATGAAATATCACACCACCAAAACCATTTTCTATTACAACAGACATTTTTTTACTTGGGCATACATCTGCTTTTAACATTGTTACAGCAATACGAGAAGCATTTCTTGCTACTTGCTCCATATCAATTTTTTCAAACAACTCAAAACCCATGGAAGCACCAGGACCAAAATGACCACTTTGCTTTTCTGTTTGAGAAGATGCAACAGATTCTACTGTCATACGAGTACGAACACGCTCATCTTGCGCAAAAGTACCCATTGTATTTGCAATCAAAACATTTTGAACAATATCTTGATATTTTAATATTGTTTGGGAAATGATATCACTATATAAAAATGCTGCTGATGATGCACCTCTCATAACATTTATTTTTTGTTTTTTAGATATACTATCAGGCATTTTTTGTATTACATTATAATTATTTTCTAAATGCTTTGTAAAATCAAATACTCTTGCTGTTTTATTTTTTCCTTTCATAGCAAATGCTGCTGTTTTTGCTGTTTGTATTAAATTTTTTTCGCTCAAATCATTTGTATAAGCATATACTGCCTGATTTCCATAAAATAAGCGTATTCCTGCCCCCTTATCCCTTCCAGAAAGTGCAGTATCTACTGTCCCATTTGTCATAGAAATTGTATTTTTTTGTGTTTGCTCCACATATATTTCTCCAAAGTCTGCACATTGTTCTAATGCTGCTGTTAGTACATTTTCAATTACAGATTCTTTTAACATAGTCCTCTCCTTCCTTTTATGATTACTGTTATATTACTTTTCACACAAATATGTTAACATAGGCAAACTATTTACACAACTTATTCTGATGATTGTTTATACAAAAATATTGTATTCTGTTTTTGTTTGCTAGTATATCCTTTTATATCTTCTGCTGATACATATTCTTTTCCATATAAAAAAGTAACAGATTCATTATTATAATATATTCCCATTTCCTGTATAATCGTATTTTTCGCAATATATATTTTGTTATTTTTTACATATCCCTTATAAAAACTTTTATACCATATTCTTTGTTTATCAATACATTCTATATTCTGTATTTGTTTGCGATATGCATTTAAAACTTTTTCATTCTCTATAATACTATAATTTTCTCCTTCTGATTGTTTTCCATATTGTCTTGTTAAGTTCACACTATCATAAACAATCGCTTTTATCTCTGGATATGTCTTTATACTTTCATACAATCTTGTTATTTCATCACTTGCCTCTTTTTCTGTATATTTTGAATTTTTTTCAGAATAATGAGAAATTCCTACATGAGATAACATTAAGGGTTTTTGTTTCTGAAAAATAGCATACCAACGTTCTAGCATTTCTGCAATATCTTTTCCTTGATTTCCTCCATTTTCATATATAGACAAGCCTATCCAATCCGTATTTTGGGGATAATAAGCATACCAATTTTCTATATTTTCTATTGACATTGTCCATATAAAAACAGCATTGGGCGCTTTTTCTCTAAAAATTTCTCTTGCCTTTTGATAATATTTTTTATAATCTTCACCATTACTATAATCTTCGCCATTAGGATAAAAATCAATCAACATCGGAATACGATATTGATTTGCTTTTTCTGCCGCTTTCTCTAAATACTCCTGTTCAAAAGGAAAATTTCTATTTGATGGCTGTATGACTAATAGGGGTATTTTTTCATTGACATAACATTCCAATATATCCATCATAGGAAATTCTTCTGTTAATGTTGTTGTAAAACCATATATTTCATGGCTTTTTTCTGTCAATTTTTCAAAATATTCCATACTTTCTATATTTTTATCCTGTTTAATAAACGCACCTAACAAAATTTTTCCTTGTTCTGGTTCAAATATCTCTTTTTCCCTTTTCTCTCCCTCATAATAAACAGTCATTTGTTGTATTGGTGTTTGTTGCGTTTGCTGTATTTCTTGTGATACGATTTCATTTGTACAGCCACATAAAAACAATGCTACCAATAAAAAAGTCACACGTTTCATAAAAATCCTCCCTTTTTTTGAAAGCATGACCTTTTTTATTACAGATTATTCCTGATTAATTAAGTAGGTGTTAATGACATCTAAATATTGTAATATACCATTTTTATGCTTAATGTGATATTGTTCCTCAAAAGCAGAAAGGGGTATCGATTTTCTTCCTCCCTTTTGGGAATCTGTCCAATACTGCTCTAATGTTTCAAATGGTAAGAAATAAAAACTATCTATTGCTGAAAAATAAACCAATAAAAATGAAATTCCATTTTGTTTTTGAAAGTCTTTCATAAATGCAATTTGATGAGGATGTATATTTTGTATGGGTAAACTTTTTAATGTCGTTTCTTTTGCATCGAAACAAACAGCAATACCCTGTACCACGCCTATATAATCTACTGTACTTTGTTTATCAAAATAAGCTAATGTGATAATTCTTTTTTCATTACTTACTTCTACTGGTGTAATTGGTGTAGGTATTTTTTGAAATAATGCTAAACCCCTTTGTCTATAATAGTCATTTGTAAAATTCACTAAATCTTCTAATGCACTTCCTCTTAGTCCTCTTGTATTCCAAAATCCCATAACTCCTCCTATAATGTTTTAATATAATATTATAAATGCAAATTATAAATTGCTTTTAGTGCTGTTTGTTGAATTAATTCCCTTTCATCATGTAATGCTTTTTTTAATATAGGCAATGCTTTTTTTGTTTTACTGTTTCCTAATGCAATAATTGCATTTCTTTGCAGTATCTTTTTTCCTCTCCAGCCTGCTGCTGTTCTGGCAAACTTTTCAGCAAATGCTTTATTAGAACAATAAAGTAGCTCTTCTAACAAAATATCAGTTTCTTTTTCATCAAAAGAGTGTAATGCTTTTTGATTTTTAGGGCAAACAATTTGACAAATATCACAGCCATAAATCTGTTTTCCCATTGTTCTCATTACTTCAGAAGATAAAACCGTTTTTGTTTGTGTTAAATAAGAAATACATTTTTCTACATGAAATATATTTTCAGATAATGCACCTGTGGGACAGCATAATATACACTTTTTACAGCTTCCACAATCCTCTAAAATCATTTCTTTTTGATTTAATGATAAATTCGTCATCATATATCCTAAAAAGGCGAGAGAGCCAAATTTCGCTGTATGAACTGAGCCATTTTTTCCTATCCATCCTGTTCCTGCCCTTACAGCAACAGCTCTATCTACAAGAGGTCCTGTGTCCATAAAATACTGACATTCAAAATTTTTTACTTTTTGTTTTAAAAACTGTTTCAAATCTTCAAAATGCCTTTTTAGTATAACATGATAATCCTCTCCCACTGCTGCTACAGAACATTCTCCTGTCAGCAAATTATTATTTTGTTTTATTTTTTTTCGATAACCATAAGCCATAGCAAAAACAATAATACTTTTTGCATTTTCCATTGTCATAGTTGGAATGATACGCTTTTGTATATTCTGTTCTGTAAAGCCTTTTAAGTTTTTATTTTTTTGTAACAATATTTTTTCCTGTTCCCAAAAAGGTTCTGCTGATGTTATACCTGCTTCTAAATTTCTTTTCTCTGCAAATATATATATTTCTTGTTCTAGTGTCATATTTTCTCCTTTATTGTAATATTGTAAAAAGAACACTCCTTATGGAGTGTTCTTTTTTATTGATTATTGTGTTGGTCCTTCTACTGTTCCATCTGGATGAACAATAGTAACATATCCAGTATCTAATCCTCTTTGCATCCAGCTTACCCAATATTCGTTTGTACCAAGAATTTCATTAGGTACTACTCTACGTGTTAAAGTTAAATATAATGAACCTATTACATTACCTTCTACATCACAAAGTGGGTGAGGGAATGATATAGATGTTGCGCCCAAAGGAGCATTGGTATAACTTACTGTAAATTGATAAATACCCTGTCCTACTGCTCTGCCTTCTATATCTCTAGCTGTTTTCATTTTTACATCTTTTTGTGATACTCTATATACTGTTTCAGTTGCTCTACCTTGTGGATTGATTACAAGTTCTCCTCTTTTTGGATTAACATCTAATTTATCAAGTAAAACTTGATATGTTAATGGATTGATAGAACCATCTGTATCTTGATAATACAATGCTTCATCTGAACTTATTGTAACCGCACCACTATAAAGTGCATCTTTATCATATTCAGGAGGATTAATACTATAATTGATTCTGATGCCTGGAGGTGTCACATCTAATGCACCAAATTCTTCAGAACATTTTACATCAGAATCCTGTCCCAATACACTGCTTGTTCCCAGCCAGTTTCTTGCCACTGCGTGCAGAATATATTTTACACCTGGTTTTAATCCCTTTATTTCTAATTCTACTGTTGCACGCCCTATATCTGGGTCTACTTCTATTTTAGTAGAAGAATATACAAGGGGCTGATTACTAGGTGTAGTAAAACCATTTTTAATTTGTTCTGCTTCAATCTCTCCTGGAGCATATCCATTACTGCTGTCACTTGTTTTTGTTGGATATACAACATAGAATAATTGACAATCTTTATCCACTGTAACCTCAATAATTCTCGAATCCACTGAATTTGTACGGTTTGTAACAATAATAGGATTAATTACTGGTGCTACTAATGGTTTTGTTTTAAAGCGATTGATATATAATGCAGAAGGGTCAGCAGGTGTACCTTTCAAAACACTATACATTATATATTCTGTATCTGGTGTCAATCCTTCTATTTCCAAATCGTCCATAATAAGATATGCATTTGGTATAGAATATCGTCCCTTAATTGCAATATCATCACTAATGTTACCCAAATATACATCTTGATTTGTAATGGTTGCATTTTCAACATTATCATGAGGCAATATCATATAATACATTGTTGCTGGCTTATCCGTCTGCACACGAGGACGGATAGTATAGTCACCTACATACAGATAATTTTGAGGAAATTCTGTAGGTGAAGTAGACTGGAATGGGTCAAGCATAGGATAATTTTCTATAAATTTTGGCACTACTGTATCTGTAAAAGGTATTGTCATACTAAAAGGCATAGGGTTTGTTACTTCCAAAGCACCTGCTTTTATAGCATCTTCAAAGCCTTTTATAGGAGCACCTGCTGCTGGCTGCAATGTTGTTCTCGAACCAACAACACATTTTATGCTGATATTTACATTTGCTGTCCAACCTGCGCTTTCTGGTTTTCCGTCTATACTGCGTACTTTTATAGCATATTCTTTTGCTTCCAACTGATTAAATCTTTCAAAAAGATATGTTGGCTCATTATGCATTACTCTGTCTAATATATAATGCAATGAAATACCATTTATACCAGTATCACTATCACTTGCATTAATTTGTGCATCATAATCTGTTTCCTGTCCAGTATTTAAGTCAATTCTTGTTCCTGTTAACAATCTAAAATCTGTATCATTTGGACCTTTTTCATATAAGTCAAATGTAATATTAGAATCAGAATAAATGAGCATATCATAAAGCAATTCATCATTTGTATCATTAGATTGTGGTGTTGCTGTAAATGTTACATCATAATTTTGTGGTGCAATCGTTTGTACTAATGATACCAATGAAGGTACTGTCCTAAATTCTGGAAGCATTGTTTTGTCTTCCATTTTATTGTTTGATGTATCTGTAATTTTATTTAATTCAAATTGATATTTTGAACCACTGCTCATTGGTATAGCACGAGATGGGAATGTAATAACTGTTTTTCCCTTTTCCAATGTAACAGTTGCTCTATCAAAATTAATATCAACTGTTTTTCTTTCTGTTGTTGTAATATCATATAATGTAATATGATTTTTTAAATTTTCTGGTGAAAGGTCAACAAATTCACTATCCTCTATTACTTTCACTTCTTCGCTAAATACAATTCTTACATCAGAAGAAACAGCTGGATATTCATTCATCATTTCTGTAAATTCTTGTTCTGCCGTAGGTGGAATCTCGTCCAATGTTTTAATTAATATTTTTTCAATATCAGACATATTTCCATCATTATCTACAGCAACCATATAAAGGTCATAAGCAATTTGTTCTTGTAGTCTAGTAACATTAACACTACCTTCTGTTTCCATTTTTGCTGTGCCTGAACCTTTTGAAACACCTGTTGTTCCATTCACAACAGCCTGTTTTGCTTCGTCAGAAGTCAAAGGAGGTATTGTTGTAGAGCCTACTGGAGGAGGTGGGAAATCCTCTCCTCTATCCATAACAACATAATATACTTTTGCATCTTCATTTATTTTATATAGCACTTCCACGGAATTTTTAGTCAATTTATTTGGTTTTGGATAATCTTCCATAAATTCTGGCGGTGTTTGGTCAGCTGTTGTAAATGTTATTTTTTTCATTGCTGTATCTTTTTCGCCGTCATTTCCTACAATATATAAATCGTATGTTTGTTTTTCTTCCAAACCAGAAATACCAAAATTAAATTCTATATTTTTTTTACAATCTGTTATTGTACCTTTTGCTAAATTTCCGCTGAGTTTTCCTCTTCTAACCTCATATTGTGTTGGTGCCAAACTTCCTGTTGGAAACAATGCCCAATATGTTGTTAAATCTTTATTTGTAATTGCGGAAATTGTTACTGTTGTATTTGTTGTTTCAGATATCTTAGGAGAACTAGATAAATACTGTGGTGATGTATTATCTGTTGTGGTAAATGACTTTCTTTCTCTTGTACTCATATCATCTCTGTCATCTACTAAAGCAGCTGTAAATATGTAGTCTGCATCTTTTGTTAAACCACTTACAGTAATTGTATAATCTGTATTTGATTTTGGTATATTCATACTACCAGATTTCACAATATCTTTTCTTTTATTTGGTTTTAACAAATCGTCATCTGAAACAGAACCACTATCAGATTCTGTTACTGCCCAATAAATCGTACCTGGTTTATTCGTTTGTACAATAAAAGATACTCTTGTAGCCTCTACTTCATCTAATTTCGGATACTTTCCTAATATCCTTGGGAAAGAAGATGCTTCTTCTGCATCTTTACTTGTCATTTTTTTGCCATTTATCGTAGCAGTTGCACCTGGGCGTAATGTAATGCTATCTGGTAACATAGCAATTACAACTTCATCTGCATTGATATTTACCTGACCAATGTCACCATCGCCATTTATTGTTGTTTTCACATCAATAAATACTTCTGCTACATAGGTATCTTCATCTAATGTTGTTGTACTATCTGTAGCTGTTTCATCAATAACAAGTGTATTGATTTCGCCAGAATTTAAATAAAGATTATTTTTTGCTCCTATTACTGTTATTTTGTCATATGTACCCATTAAATGCAAATCAGTATCTTCTGGACCATTTAATTCTAAATTTTGAAAACCGCCTTCTATATCAGAAAGTTCTTCCAAATAAGATGTTGATTTTATTTTTGTATTAGTAATTTGTGTACTGCCATCTATTTTAACAGAAACTGGTTTATCTTCTGGAGCATCTATAATCATTTCTCTAATTGTAGAATCTGTAAAAGTAATACTGCTTCCACCAATATTACTTTCTCCTCCTCCGCTTATAATAACCTGACCTTTTACAGTAACATTTCTTAAATTAGTATAACCAAGTTCTACACCTTCTGTAATATACAAATCTCCATTAATAACTGTATCAGAAAGTGTTACACCTGATTTTGATATTGTTACATTACCATCCACAGTACCATAATTATAATTACCTGGCTGATTGATAATTTTTCCTAAAGCATTATATAATATTGTTCCTGCTTCTGCTCTTGTAATATTATCTTTAGGACGAAATGTTCCATCTTGATAACCACTTACAACGCCTTTATCTGTTGCAGCATTAATAGAGCCTCTACTCCATGTTGGAAAATTAATACCATCTACAAAATCAGTATTTACTCTGTCATCTTCTTCATATTTCAAATTTCTGGTTAAAAAAGCAACTGCTTGCTCTCTTGTCAAATTGTCTGATGCACCTGAAACATTTCTTCCACTTCCCACAAAATAGCCTTGTGTTGTAGCAATATCAATTTCATTTGCATACCATTCTGTACCTTTGATATCTCTAAAATTTACTTTACCTGTTGTTTCATGGTAGCCCATACCTTTGTTGAGCATCGTTACAAATTCTGCTCTTGTAATATCATTGTCAGGATTCATATTTCCATTTGTATCACCTGACATAATGCCATTATCGTACAAACTTCTTAAATATGTTTCAGCCCATTTACTGCCATTCATATTAAAGCCTGCTGCATGAGTTTGTTTTATAAACAAACTCTCTGGAATAAAAAACTGGTTCCCCAGCATAGAAACTGCAGCAGCAACGGCTATCATTTTTTTTGCTTTGCCCTGCATTTTTTTCATCATTTATTTTTCTCCTCCATAACTTTAATTTTTCTACGGTGACGTCTTAGTTGTGTTTTAAATATTGCTTCTCTAAGCAAACGCTCTCCCACAATATTTAAATCTAAAAACTTACTGCCATAAACATACATATTTTTATCTGGTAAAAATTCCTTTCTCATAATTTCCACATCAATAATAATAGGGTTTGATGTAATAGGAATTACTACTTCATAACTATCCTCTTTGTTTAAATCCGCTTTTGAAACAAATCCCATACCACCACAACTAATATCATTTGTAGCAATTGGTATTGCTCTAGGAATTTTTTCTTTATCCATAGGAAATGTTTTGATTAAATTTGTTTCTACACGAATTTTTAATTTAATTTCTCTTCTCATTTGTGCACTGATATTTACTACATCACCAAATGAAACAATATTATTATTGATTTCTACAATTTGTCCTTGATAAATTTCTGCATAACTTTCCATTGCATGAAATTTTACTGCTTTTAGTCCTTTTAATATATTTATGTCATCAACTATTTTCATGGTCATTTTTGCTCCACGTCTATCCATTAAAACAGCCTCACATAAAACCATATCATTATTTTCAGAAAGAATGGCATATTTTTCTTGTGCCAAATCAAACACCTCCTAAAAAAATTTATTCATCATACTCATCATCTTCGTCATTTTCATTTTGTGTAAAATTTAAAAAGAAAACATAAATATCCACTACTGCTTTATAAAGTTCCTCAGGTATTTCTGAACCCAATTCCAATTGTGTTAATATTGTTGTCAAAGATGTGTCTTCATAAATGGGAACTTTATTTTCTCCTGCAATTTCAATAATCTTTTCTGCAACATGTCCCATACCAGATGCTACAATAACAGGGGCAATATTTTTATCAACATCATACCGCAGTGCTACTGCTTTTTTATTCAATTTATCATTAAATCCTGACATTGACTGCATTCATCCTTTCATATAGCTTAGGAAATACCTCTGATATTGTTTTAGGCGCTTGCAAAACATCTGTATACAACGATTGAAAACGTAAACCATTTCTCTCCATAATATTGCTCATACCTTCTTGAATCGTTTTTTTGTGGGCAGACAATTTTTCTGGATAATATAACTGCATATCTACATTTTCATCTCTTGAAAGCAGAATCATTTCAAAATAGCCTACTTCCTTAATGTCAAATTTTATAAATAATCTAATTTGTTTTTCTTTTTCTCCGTTACTGCCTCCATTTTGAGGCTGGTCATCTGGGTCAATCCACATTTCTGAAAACATTAGTCTGCCTCCAATATCTGCTGGAACCATTAAATGCAACAAAGGCATATAAACGCTTTCATTTAACAAAAGAGAATTAATAATATTTGCAAAAACAGCTTTTGCTTCATGACTGGATTCTGTACCATTCATTCCTCTTTCTAATATTTCAGTCAATTTATCTAAAAGAGTATATTGTTCTGTTGCTCTTTCAAATTCTGTATTTGCTAATATTTTCCCTAATTGTTCTGGTGAAATATCTCCTAATTTTTCTCTTACACTTGCAAAACTCATCAAATGAGAAAAAGATTTTAAAAATGCTGTTTTATCCCCATTTTCATAACGGGCAATATTTAGTGTAAGCATTGTCATCCAATCTCTTGCTTTTCCTAAATCATATGTTGCACTAACATATTTTGACAAATAAGGTATGATTTCATTTTTCAGTACTGCCGTATTAGCAGTAGTATTTCCTGGTTCACTTCCAGTATATAACTTAGTCATCAATTCTGCAAGTGTATCTCCATAACTTCTTGGAATAGATTGTCTGATGTTTTGTAAATTCTGCATAATTTGATTCATTAAATGAGGTCCTGCAGACATATCATTATATCGTTTTAAAAAATCTAATATACTTGTTCTTAACTCAACAGAAGACGCTTGGTCTAATATTTGTCTTAAAACATTAAAAAATGCTCCTTTAAATTTAACAGCAGAAGCAGCTTGATTTTTTAAAAAATAAACAAGTTCTCCTTCTGTCATTTTGAGCATTTCCATAAAATTTGAAATTTCCTCTGTAAAATTTTCACCCATACCAGAGCTGACCACAATGCCCATACGAGAATAAATTAAATCTGTAATCATTTGTGTTAATGCTGGTGTATCCCTCACCATCTGCATAAATGTTTCATAGTTTGATTCATAATTTAGTGCTTTTCTTTGCGTATCTGTTGATACGCCTTCTCTGCCATCTGGACGAACTACTTTTGATGGGTCTACTATATTTTGTATACTGGGGTCATTTTCTCTTATGGGATTTGTTCTTGTCGAATTTTCAGTCCCAGTAAGAGGTGTTGTCACTTTTAATAAATCTGCCACTTTTTTCACCTGCACTTTAATTATATTTATACTATTATTTTTTTTCATAATCTGCCGATATAGATACTAGATAATAAAAACATATGAGGGGTGTAAGTATGGATAACGGCATGGAAAATATGCTAGATATGTATCTTTTTGAAACAAATTCACTTTTAGAGCAGCTTGATGAAGTCCTTCTTGATGCCGAGAAAGCTGATACTTTTACAAGTGATAGTGTAAACGAAATCTTTCGCATCATGCATACTATCAAAGGTTCTTCTGCTATGATGGAATTTTCCTCATTGATGACAATAGCACATCGTATTGAAGATTTATTTTTTTTCATTCGCGAAAACACCATTGATAGTATTGATGAAGAACATAAAAAGGAACTTTTCAATCTCATGTTTTTTTCCACTGATATGCTTCGTGCTGAAGTGGAAAAATTAGAAAATAACGAGCCACTCACTAGTAATGTCGACAGTTTTGTTGAAAAAGTTAATAGCTTTTTAAACAAAATCAGTAATAAAACAGATGACTCTACTCATTCTGCAGATGATAAAGAACAGCAAGACCATGAAAAATCAGAAAATGCATATGCGGAATTACCAGATGATGGCTCAAAGGCATTTTTAAAAGTAACATTTGATGAAGGCTGCGGCATGGAAAATTTACGTGCATTTATGTTGGTTACTTCTGTAAAAGATATTTATGAAAATTTAACATTTTATCCACCAGATGTAGAAACCAACCCTGCTACTGCAGCAGTAATTATTGAAAAAGGATTCCTTTTAGGTTTCGATACAAAACAAACACTAGAAGCAGCATTGGATATTGTTAAAAATTCTGGTAATGTACAATCCTATGAAATATTAATACCACCAGAAGCTGAAAAACAAGAAAAAGAAACTGCTATACAACAAGAAAGTGAAACTGTAACACAACAGCATATTGATGCAGCTCCTGTGCAAAAAGTACAAGCTCCTGCACAAAATGCACAAGCATCACAAAATACAAATAATACTAATGTAACTCATGTTGGTGCAAATAAACAAAGTTTGATTAGTGTTAATTTATCCAAATTAGATAAATTAATGATGCTTATGGGAGAACTTGTTATTACAGAATCTATGGTAACATCTTCTCCAGAATTACAAGGATTAAAATTAGATAATTTTACAAAATCTGCTCGTCAATTAAGAAAATTAACAGATGATTTACAAGATACTGTTATGTCTATTCGTATGATTCCTGTGGCAGGTGCATTCCAAAAAATGAATCGTATTGTTAGAGATATGAGCAAAAGTTTAAACAAAGATGTTCGTTTAACAATTATAGGAGAAGATACAGAAGTAGATAAAACAATCGTAGACAGCATTGGTGACCCTATCATGCATATGGTTAGAAATTCTATGGACCATGGCATTGAAGAAACAGTAGAAGAAAGAATTAAGGCAGGTAAAAATCCACAAGGTGAAATTATACTTTCTGCAGAACATACAGGAAGTGAAGTTATTATTACCATACAAGACGATGGTAAAGGTGCAGACCCTGCTAAAATATTGGAAAAAGCAAGAAGAAACGGTATTTTAACAAAACCAGAAAGCGAATATTCTCAAAAAGAAATTCTTGCTCTTTTAATGGCACCAGGATTTTCTACAAATGAACAGGTAACAGAATATTCTGGACGTGGCGTTGGTATGGATGTAGTAAAGAAAAATATTGAAAAAGTTGCTGGTACTGTTACAATAACAAGTGAATTAGGAAAAGGAATGTGTACTACAATGAAAATTCCATTGACTATGGCTATTGTAGATGGTATGGAAGTTTCTGTTGGAAAATCAATATTTACAATTCCTATTTCAGATATACAGCAATCCTTCAAAATTACTCCTGAAGAAATTATTTATGATGCACAAGGACAAGAAATTGTAAAAAGAATGGATAACTTCTATCCTGTTATTAGAGTACATCGTCTATATAATATCGAAACAGAAATTACCAATTTAGAAGATGGCATACTTGTTTGGGTAGGGGAAGGAGATAAATCTTACTGCTTGTTTGTAGATGAACTTTTAGGTGAACAACAAGTTGTTGTAAAACCATTGCCTTCTTATTTGAACGCATATAATATTAAAAAATCAGGTATCGGCGGTTGTACTATTTTAGGCGATGGCAATATCAGCATTATATTAGATACTACTACTCTTCATCACACTACCAGCGGTTATGCTTATTAAGTGATTCTGAATATATAATATTGGAGGACTCAATTTATGACTGAAGAATATAATGAAATGGACATGGAAAAAAGCCAAGCCCTAAATGTAGAAATAAAAGAAGATGCTAAAAAATTTCTTACATTTTTGTCAGATGGTTTAACATTTGCAATTGATGCCACAAATGTTGGTGAAATCATTACAAATTATCCCATCACTATGGTGCCAAATGTTCCATCTTTTATAAAAGGAATTATCAATTTGAGGGGACAAATTATACCAATTATTGATATTAGAGAAAAAATGCATAAAATGCCTTTAGAAGAAACAGATACTTCCTGTATTATTGTTTTAGATATTAATTCCACTTCCATAGGTATTTTTGTAGATGCAGTATCTCATGTAGTAGATATTTATGAAAGTAACATTTCCCCTATGCCTCCAAATAGTTCTCAAGAACTAGTAAAAGGTATGATGTCTCTTTCAAAAGAAATGGTAATATTATTTTTTGATTGTGAGCTATTGCTTCAAGATACTATGTAATGATATAATAAAAAGTAATGATTTAGTAGGTTATTCTTTTTGTGGATTTTCCCACACCAACAAACTTTTTATAAAAAGTTTGTTGGTGTTTTAACACAATTATGTTGCTCTATGCTCTATTAATATACAAAAAACAATAAAACAGCAGTTTGTTCATGAAATAAAGTCTTTTGGGGTAGACTTTATTTGAATATGCAAATTTTTTAATCATACTATAAGTAATATGTTAATTTTATTTTTTTAAAGCTTGTAAGAATAGGAGTTTATATATGCTTACCATTACAGACCAAGACTTTTTACGTCTTGTTGATTATGTACAAAAAAATTTCGGTATTGATTTATCTAAAAAGAAGCAGCTTATTACCAGCCGGCTTTCTAACTCTATTGTTACAGCTGGATTTGCTGATTTTTCTGCTTATATAAATCACATTATACAAACATCTGACAAAAATAGTATTGAAATGATGTTAAATAAATTAACAACAAATTATACCTATTTTTTAAGAGAAGCAAATCATTTTGATTTTTTAAAAAATACAATATTGCCTCGTTTGATAAAACAAAAAAAAAATAAAGTGCTTAGTATTTGGAGTGCAGGCTGTTCTTCTGGAGAAGAACCTTATACCATATCCATGATTTTAAAAGATTATCTTGGAGCACAAGCTGCCGCATGGGATACTCGTGTTTTGGCAACAGATATTTCACAAAAAGTATTGGCACAAGCACAAAATGCAATATATGAGGCTGAATCTTTGTCAAAAATACCTGACAGGTGGAAAACAGAATATTTTAAAAAACTGCCTGATGGGCGTTATGCAGTGGCTCCTCATATTAAATCTAATGTAATATTTAGAACATTTAACCTCATGAATCCAATACAATTTAAAATTAAATTTGATGTTATTTTTTGTCGAAATGTTATGATTTATTTCGACCAGCCAACAAAAGATGCTTTGGTAAATCGTTTTTATCATGCAACGAATACAGGTGGTTATTTGTTGATTGGTCATTCTGAATCATTAAATAAAGAACGTTTAGCATATAAATATATTATGCCTGCTACATATCAGAAAATATAGTATTTTATTGTTATAAAATTAATGATATAATAATATCAAAATTTGTTTTACAGATTAATTATAAACATTTGCTGTATAACAATACTTTGTTGTTCAGCGAAAATTTTATCATTCACTGAACAATATTAGTAAATACCCACTGTCGTATGGACAGGTGGGAATTACTAATGTCTGATAAACAACCATTTACTTTATTACCAACCCGAAAGGATACGGTGTTTCTTTTATGGAAAAAAAAATTAAAGTTCTTGTTGTCGATGATTCTATGCTTTTTCGCAAAGTTTTAATTGACAGCCTATCAAAACATAATGATATTGAAGTTGTAGGATATGCAGTAGATGCTTTTGACGCAAAAGCAAAAATACCTGTGCTTTGTCCTGATGTCGTAACATTAGATGTTGAAATGCCACGTTTAAATGGTATCTCCTTTTTGAAACAATTAATTCCACAACATCCTGTTCCAGTTGTTGTTGTTTCTTCTTTAAATATCAATGTATTTGAAGCACTTTCTGCTGGAGCTGTTGATTTTGTAAGAAAACCAGATATGACAAAGCAAAATACTGTGGATATCTTTTTAAAAGACTTGGCTGGAAAAATTAGAATTGCTTCTAAAGCGATTGTTCATCAGCCAAAACCAAGAGAAGCTGTCAAGCCAATTATGCCTTCTCCTTTAAACTCTGCAAAATTAAAATCTATGGTAATTGCTATCGGTGCATCTACTGGTGGAACAGAAGCAACATTAACCGTTCTGAAGGATTTGCCTCCAGATACTCCAGGTATTGTTGTAGTACAGCATATGCCAGAAGGTTTTACAAAAATGTATGCAGAAAGATTAGACCGTTTATGTCATATGCGTGTAAAAGAAGCAAAATCTGGTGATGCTATTGTAAGAGGGCAAGTACTGATTGCTCCTGGTGGAGAACTGCAAACAAAAGTAGTTCGTCAAGGCAGTGGTTTTGCTGTAAGCTGTGCTCCTGGGGATAAAGTCAGCGGACATAGACCTTCTGTTGATGTATTGTTTACATCTGTTGCAGAAACAGTTGGTAAAAATGCTGTTGGTATTATTATGACTGGCATGGGTCGTGATGGTGCTGATGGTTTATTAAAAATGAAAAAAAATGGGGCTTTTACTATTGGGCAAGATAAAGAGTCTTGTATTGTATATGGTATGCCTATGGTAGCACAAAATATTGGTGCTGTTGAAGTACAGGCTTCTTGTGAAAATATTGCAGGTGTATTGCGCAGACATTTAGTCAAAATACAATAAAAAATAACAAAACCCCCTTTTACTTTTTTAAGCCCAATATTTTCACAAATATAAATAGCCGTTCTTTCAAAAAGAACGGCTTTGTTCCTTATTAATGCCTTGAAAGGAGGCTTTTTTTTGAAAGCTAAAAAAACAGAAACGGTATCTGAACCAGTCAAAAAACCCCCTGTTACACTCACACAATCAAATGCTATATTTGCACTGGATATTGGTACACGCAGTGTTGTTGGCATTATAGGCGTACATGATGGCAGTATTTTTCATGTATTAGATTATGAACAAGCATTTCATCAAGAACGTGCTATGCGTGATGGACAAATTGAAAATATTGCACTTGTGGCTGATGTTGTCAAAAAAGTAAAATCTGCATTGGAAAAACGAAATAAACTTAAATTATCAAAAGTTTGTATTGCAGCAGCAGGACGTGCTTTAATTACCAAAAAAATAATTTATACACAAGAATTAAATCCTACTGAAGAAATCACAGAAAATTTATTAAGTGCCATGGAATATTCTGCATTAGGTATTGCACAATCAGAATTTGACCATGATTTAGAGGAACATCCTGAAAATAAAACAACATTTTATTGTGTAGGTTACAGCATCACAAAATATAAATTGGATAACTATCAAAGTAGTACTATTATAGGTCATAAGGGTAAAGAAGTAACGATTGATTTAATTGCTGCATTTTTGCCTCAAAATGTGGTTCAAAATCTTTATGCTGTTATGACAGCAAATCAATTAACAGTAGAAAATTTAACATTAGAGCCTATTGCCGCTATTAATGTTGTTGTACCAGAAGATATTCGTTTATTAAATATTGCATTAGTAGATATTGGTGCGGGTACAAGCGATATTGCTATATCAAAAGATGGAAGTATCATAGCTTATGATATGGTAACAACAGCAGGAGATGAAATTACAGAGGCAATTATGCAGAAATGTCTTTGTAATTTTGAAAATGCAGAAAAAATTAAAATTGCTTTAGATACAGATGATTCTCAAATTATCTATAAAGATATCTTAGGCAATACTCATAAAGAAGTAAAATCAAAACTATTAAAAAGCCTAAAACCTGCAATTAAAACATTAAGTGAAGCAATCGCAAATGGTATTATAAAAGCAAATGGAGATGCTCCTACTGCCGTATTTTTAGCTGGTGGCGGTTGCCAAATTCCAGGATTTTGTCAAGCTATTGCAACAGAATTAAAAATACCTTTTGAAAATGTTGCAATATCCGGAAATCAGCCTTTTAAAAATGTTGCTGTTTATGACAAAAAATTACAAAATCCTGAATTTATTACTCCTCTTGGTATTGGTGCTATGTCATCTATATATAAAGGCTGTGATTTCTTTTCTATTACAATCAATGGAAAAAAACAAATGCTTTTAAATTACAGAGAATCAAAAGTATTAGATGCTCTTTTACTTTCTTCTATTAAGCCTCAAAACTTAATTGGTTTTCCTGTTCGTTCTATCAATTATTATATTGACGGAAAAAGATACAACAAAAAGGGTGAGAATACTGTTCCAGGAGAATTATTTGTAAATGGAGAATTGGCTTCCATAGATACAAAAATTAAACAAGGCGACGTCATTATAGCAAAGGAAGCAATACCTGGAAAACAGCCTACTATTACAATTAAAGAATTAAAAGAACAACCAGAATTCCATTTTTCTGTCATTGTAGATGAAGTATTAGCGGAAGTACCTGTTATATTTTATAAAGATGGACAGCAATTAGCAGATGATTATATTATAAAACCTATGGACAGAATTACAACAGAATCTGTTATTACATTAACAGATTTGTTGGATTATATGGAAACAACATTCCAGCCAGAAGAAATGACCATGATGATAAATAATTCCATAGCAAATCAAGATACATTAATTGCGGCTGGTGACCAAATTTCTTTTATTTCAAAACAACAGCAGAAACAAATATCTGAAGAATTATCACAACAAAATGAAATGGAGGGCATTGCTCAACAACAATTAAATACACAGCAAGCAGAAAAAACAGAAGAAGAAAAAATATATTCTGAAGTAACAATGAAAACAACTGAAAATGAAATGATAATACAACAAAATAATTTAGAACAATCATCAGAACAAACAAAACAAATAGAACAAATGGAGCAAAATCAAATGGAACAAAATCAAGTAGAACAAAATCAAATAAAACAAACAAAACAAATACTTGCAACAGAACAGCAAACAGAAACAAATGTTGCAAAAAGTGAAGTACCACATTTATCAGAAAATGCAGATAGTATTGTTGTTTGTATTAACAATGTATGGAAAACAATACCTTTAAATAATAGAAAAAAATTGCTTTTTTATGATATGTTGAATTATGTAGATATAGACCTTGAAAAACCACAGGGAAATATTATATTAAAGCTGAATGGTGAGGATACTGCTTATACTGCAAGTGTTTCTCAAGGTGATTCCATAGAAATCGCATGGGACAAGCCAGAATAATTACTTTAAAAAATCTAATTTTTTAAAAAGTTTATGAACTTTTAGATTTTCCATTTTTTCATAATAAGCCATATATTATTTTTATAAATGATATATGGCTTTTGTTATACTAAAAAAATAAAATAAGCAGTAAAATCCCCTTAGCTATTATGATTTGCGTTCTTTTGCCGATATATGTAATAAGTAAATTATTTTTAGAAATACTAAATATATTAAAGTGAAATATATTTATAAATTTGTTATACAAATTTATTGCAAATAAACAGCATTGATATTTACTAATGTCTGATAAAGTGCATAATAATAAATTTCGCATAAAGTGAATTGGGGTGATTCCATGAAAATAGCATCTAATAGTCTTCATACTTCTTATACTATACAAAAAGAAACGGCAAGGCTGCAAACTTCTGAAAAAAATCAAAGAAGGATTAACAGAAATTTTGACAAAATTTTGATTCAGTCCACTCCTTCTTCTGATTCCAACGACAACTTTGTCAGCAATATTACAAGTAAACTTTCTTCAGAAGTAAGAAAACCAGCGTCTTCGGAACAACTCAACGAACTTCGGCAAAAGGTTGCTGAAGGAACTTATCAAATAGATTTAGACGCTATTGTAAAAAAGATATTGTTTTAATAAAAAGTATTTATTTTTTATCATATAAAAAATAGAAAAGCAAGCCACTCTTTTATAAAGGGGTGGATTGCTGTTGTTTATCACTATAAAAGGAGTTATTATGTATAAATTAGATGATTTTTTAGACTTGCTTGAAAAACTTGTTTTGCTTTTTGATGATTTAACAGAAGTTGAACAAACAAAATTGGAAGCAGTTACAAAAAAAGATATTGATACATTAAACGATTGTATGAAAGAGGAGCAAGCTTATCTTTTACAGTTTCGTGGATTAGATAAAAAAAGAGAATCTATACAAAAAGATTTAGGCTTTGAAAATATGAAATTTTCACAAATCATTACAAATATTAAAGATAAACAATATCAGCAAGAATTTCAAGAATTATATGATGCATTAACAGAAACAATGGATTATTATCAACAAATTCATAGTAATGCTAAAAGCATTATAGAAGTCAAATTAATGGGCATTAACAGAGCATTAGATATATTACAGCAATCTACTGATGCTCCTCAAAACAGCACAACTTATGCCCCTAATGGACAATTACAAACAAATAATAAAATTAACTTCACAAATAAGATTATATAATATATAAATGGAGGTAATGTCAATGATTCGTTCAACATTCGCTGGCTTTACAACAGCACAGCTTGGTATGTCTGCAAGTCAAGCTGCTCTGAATGTAATTGGTCAAAATATTTCAAATGTTAATACAAAAGGATTTACAAGACAACGTGTCGATTTAGATAGCTTTAATGTTACAACAGGACCTAGACAATGGGGAAGCGTAAATGATACATTTATAGGAAATGGTGTTGTTGTAAATAGAGTAGAGCAAGTGCGTGACCCTTATTTAGATTTACGTTTCCGTACAGAAATGGCAGGCGTAGGATATTATGATAAAACACTTGCTTCTTTAGAAGATTTACAAAGTGTTTTAGATGAAGTAGAAAAAGATGGTAGTATTCACAATCAGTTAGAAGCAGTATTCAAAGCACTGAATGAATTTAATCCGCAAGCTGCAAATAATGAATTTCAAAATATGGCAAAAACAGAATTACAGTTATTGTCACAGTATTTTAATAACTATTCTAACAGAATAGAGCAGGCAAAAACAGATAATATGACAGAATTTAAAGAACAAACAATACCTGCTATCAATCAACTTTTAAAAGATATTACAAGTTTAAATGTAAGTATTCATGAAAATGAAGTATTGGGTAATCCTGCACTGGAATTACGTGATGAAAGAAATTTACTCTTAGATGAACTTTCTAACTATGTTAAAATTGAAGTTACATATGATGATGAATATGTTGGACTTTCTAACAAAACCGCAGCAGAATGTACTGTAAAAATGGTTGGTGTAGATGAAAAAGGAAATCCTTTTAAATACACACTGATTGACCATGATAAAGCAGCAGAATTCCAAATTGATGATGAATGTTCTCATCTAACTATGACAGATGTAAATGGCAATCCTATTGCAGATATTGGTAGTGCATTAAAACCAAATGATGCAGATACTTTTACAGATACTGAAGTTACAGCAATTAATAATTTGCTTGAAGATATTCAATTTTTTACTAATGCAATGATTAAAGAAATGCAAAATATCGACAAACTAAATAATGATATCAATGGTTATGGTTCTCGAATTGTTACTTTAAGCAGACGTGGAAATGAACTTCATGAAGAATTAAATGATATATTAAAATCAGTAAGAGCAAATGATAGAGCAATCGCTACTACACAAGAACAATTAAACAATGCAACTCCTGGCTCTGATGAAGCAAAAAAATTACAAGAAAAATTGGATAGTTTGAATAACATTGCAACAATATATAATCAGAAATTATATGGGCAGGATACTGCACCTCAGAATATAGCTGGATTAAATGGCTTAGATCCTAATGGTACAGGTATTTACAATAAACTACTTAATATTTATGGGACAATTGTAGATGACAATACAAAAAGCTTTCCTCCTAATCCTCCTACTTATGAAAATCCAGCTACCACAGGTCAAATAGCTGAACAAAAAGAGCTATTAGACAATGCAAAAAAAGACTTGGCAGCAGCAAAAGAAAATTATGCTAAAATTGTACACAACTTAAATGTTGCACAAAAAGGTGACCAATACAAAGATGGCACATATGCAGATGGTAAATACGAAACCATTACAGACCCAACAGGAGCTGGCTATACTCCTAAAGCTAATGCTGATGCACAGAAAAAAGGATTAACTGGTCATGCTAATGTTGTAATAGAAGAAGAAACATTCCCAGTAGAAGGTACAAAATTTTTCATTAAATTGCCTAATATTAAATTAGGAGGTACTTCTGCAAAAGATGGTAATGGTATTCCTTTATTTGATGCAGATACCAAAAAAGTAGCTAATTTTGCTATAAATGCTGCTGGTGACGAGATTACTATTACAGATACAAAAGGTGCAGAATATACAGAAGAAGTTGCAGATGTTGATGGCACACCTTATGAATTAGACCCTGTTACTGGTGAAATTAAAAAAGATGACAATGGTAAACCTATATTAGATATGGGTGACCAAACAAATATGTACGAAAAAATGCAGGAAGATAATGGTAGCATCAAAGCTGCTTTGGATATGTTTAATCGTGCTGGAGATTTTGATGGAACAAAAGACCGTGGCTATGATTATTATTTAAATATGCTTGATGTATTTGCAAGACAAATTGCAAAAGTATTTAATGAAGCAAATATGAAAGATAATGATGGCAATCCTCTGCTGGATTCTAATGGAAAACCAATTAGTTATGCAAATGCTCTTTTTGGTGCAGATGGTCAAGTACCCGTAAAAAATGCAACAACTCCAGATGGTAAGAACTATCTTAGCTATGGTGGGGTAACAGCTACTGCTGATAAACCACTGCCTGACATATTCAAAACAGATGCAAATGGTAATTATCTTGATGCAACAGGCGCAGTTGTAAATATCCCAAATGGCACAACTAATGTACCTAATAATGTTGCACTAGATGCTTCTGCATTGGCTGCATATGGTATTGTAAAATATACAGGAGAAGCACATACAATTAAAGATGCTGCTGGTAATGATGTAACAGTAAATCCAGGCGACTGGGTAGATAAAGAAGGAAAACCTCTTCAACTAGCAGATGGTAGCAATGTTACAAAACTTGAAACATTACAAGATTTACAGAATAGTACTATATTAGACCAAGCTGATCCTTTATTGAACCAAATTGCTAATGGTGATTTGAAACCAATGGATGGAAAAGTGCCAAAAATTGATTATGATAAAATTACAGCTGCTAATTTCACAATTACAAAAGATTGGGCGGACAACAAAACAAACTTTGTTCAAACACATGACCCATCTCAAACAGCAGGCTATAATGACAATATCAACCATTTAATTTCTGTATTTGGACAAAAATTAGATTATACATTTACACTGCCTGATGGCACACAAAAACAAATATTCAATGGTACTTTTGTAGAATTTTATGACAATGTAGGTAATCAACTTGGATTGGATATTAAATCTTCCACAGTATTAATTAACAATTATATTACTATTGCAAACGATATTGCAAATAACAGAGATGCTATATCTGGCGTTTCTTTGGACGAAGAAGGTATCGATATAATGAAATATCAAAAAGCCTATGCTGCTTCTGCAAGAGTTATGACAGCATTAGATGAGGCATTGGAAAAAGTTATAAATGGTATGGGTGTTGTAGGTAGATAATAAATAAGGAGGTAATCATCATGGCTATGGGCGGAATGGGAATGCGTATTACTACAAACGCAATGATTCGTAGATATTCCACAAATTTGAATAATGCTTTGGGTGACTTAGACTCAAAAAGAAATACAGTTGCAACAAATAGAAATTTTAATAAAATTGCAGAAGACCCTGCGGCTGCAATGAAATCTTTTAAATTGAGAAGTAATTTTCAAAGAACAGAAGTACAAAAAGCAAATACATTGGATGCTCTTGCTAAATTAGAAGAAGTAACATCAAATGTTCAAGGCTGTACTCGTATGGGACTAAACTTTATTGATAAATCATTGTTAAGCTACAGTGACCCAAATAGTGCTTTTGAAAGCCGTCAAGCATATAAACAAGAAGTTGACCAGTTAATAGAGAGCTTTTTGCAGCAGGCAAATGGAAAATACAATGAAAACTTTATTTTTGGAGGTGCAAGTACAAAAGACTTGCCTTTTGAAAAGTTAGAAAGTGGCGAAATACTTTATAGAGGTGTTCCAGTTAATACACCAACCTATTTGACAAAAGATGATGTTTCAAAAATATTGTCTGAAACATTTAATGGATTAAAAGATTCTGTAGTTGCTACAACTCCAGATTTAACAAATACATTAAATACTCTTATGGGTGGTGCTGGAAATACTAGTGTTTCTGTAAAAGATTTATATGATGCTATAAATACTCCAGCCAATGGTTTAACTGGTAATTCTCCTGCTGGAAGTACAGATACTTATGCTGATATATTAAATAAAAATGAGGCTTTCCAGCTTACAGGATTACAAGTAAAAACGATGTTATCAAGTATGGGATTAAATGACCTTCCAACAAATACTGGAAATGCAACTTTTGACTCATTAGCATCTTCACCATCTTTATCACAAGCCTATTCAGATATTATGGGAGCAGATTTTGTCGCTGATGACAGTAAAACAATTTCATATGATGAATTAAAACAAAAAATAGCTGCCTTTGCTCCAGCAGGTGGTGTAACAGTTCCTAATTTTAAAGCAGATGGTTCTTATGATATAGACCCAGCTACTGGTGTTTGTAATACAACAACAATTGCAAATCCAGCAACTGATTTACAAAACAAGGTAGATGCTTCTCTACAAAATATCACATTACCAAAAGACAAAGTGAATGAGATGTTAACAGATGTAGGATTAAAAGATGCAGAAAATGGTATAGATATGAATGGTAATACTGTAGCACCACCGGATGCTCCATTAACAGACCTTTTAAACAAAATCATGGAAAATCCTTCAGGAGTTCCATCATATGTGAAAGACCAACTTTCTTATGATGAAGTAGAAAAGGCAATTGATAAAGCAGTGGAAGACGGTAAATTGACTGAAAGCCAAGGATATCAATTAAAAGCAAACAAAGAGATTGGTTATCAATTAAAATATAATACTTATTTTAATGAACATAGCTATCGTGATATCGGTTTTGGTATGAAAGAAAAAGAAGGTCAAATTGTTTCTACAAGTGCATTTGACACAGCAGTAAATGGTTTAGATGTATTTGGTCATGGTATAGATGAAGATGGCTTGCCTAACAACATTATTGCACTTGCGCAAGAACTTTCAAAAACATTAGCAGTAGAAGACATCAGTGATTTAGATTTTGAAAAACATAATAAAATCATTAATAAAATGAGAGCTTCTTATAATGATATGGTTGATAATGGACTTGCTGCAATTGGTACAAAATGTGCCTTTTTAGAAAACACAGACGACCAATTAACAGAAGCATCTCAAATACTGAATGAACAAATCAGTGATTTAGATTTCTGTGACCCAGCAGAGGCAATTACAAATCTGATGTGGGCACAATATGCTTATAATGCTACATTAAAAGTAGGTAATACATTACTTTCCAATTCTTTTATTGACTTTATGAGCTAATCATATTACAATGTATACAAAAAGTTCTTCCAAAAATCGAAGAACTTTTTGGTATCTCTATTAAAATAAAATATATTTTATATTGTAGTTTTTCAGCAGAAAACAATTTCTGCATATATTATAATAAGCTGAACGTTTCATTGTTCATTACATTTCTGGCAAAATGTTAAATATATAGAGAAGGGGGATTGTATATGGAACAACTATTAAAAATCACAACTGTTCCGATTTCCATTGAATTTAAAGTAAATAATGCCAGACTTGAGCAAAAAAGGGGCACTGTAGATTTAGAAATCAGCCGTGATGATGGCAACTTTACAATTAAAAGTCGCCCTATTCGTTTAAGTATGGATACATTTGAGGCAAGAGATTCCGTTCGTCCTGCCTCTACAAAATCACTGATAAATAATTTTGCCCAAAAAGGTAGAAATGCTGCTTATAATGCTACTGCAACATATGCACAGGAAGGACAAATATTATTAAGTGCAACATTAGGTGATGACGCTTTAGACCAAGTTATAAAACAAAGAAACACCAAAAATACAGATTATGGTTTAGATTTTATACCAAAGGCAGGTGCTAATTTGAACTGGTCAGAGCCTGATATCACAATACAATATGAAATGGATAAATTAAATTTCGACTGGAAAATCAATAAGGCAGGTTTTGAATTTATACCTGGAAGCATTGAATTTTCCATTAAACAGCAACCAGACGTATTAATTGAATATGTTGGCGACCCTCTTTATGTTCCGCCAAGTGCAAATCCAAATTATACGCCTGCCTTTGATATTAAAGCATGAGGTGAATTATGATAAAAGAAACAAAATACTTTGGCAAATATTCCTATGATGAAAAAAATATCATTTCATTTGAAAATGGTCTTTTTGGTTTTGAACAGGAAAAAGAATTTTTATTAATACAGCTTGACCCAAACAATGAAGATGTACTTTGTTTGCAAAGTTTAAAAAATAAAGATACTGCTTTTTTTACTGTTAATCCCTTTGCATTTTTGGAGGAATACCATCCTACGCTGACAAATGCGGAACTTCAAACTCTAGGAGCGACAAATATAGGCGAATTACTTATATATGTCATTTGCTCTATGACAGATGACATTCGCACAAGTACTGCTAATTTAAAATGTCCTATTGCCGTTAATCCAAAAAGCAATAAAGCCTTACAGATTATGCTAGATAATCCCGAATATCAAATTCGTCATTCTTTTGCAGCTTTAGGGCAAAAAGAGGAGGAGAATAGCTAATGTTAATATTACAGCGTAAGGCAGCTGAATCTCTTGTAATAAACGGCAATATTCACATTACAATACAAGAAATTACAGCAGATAGAGTAAAAATTGCCATTGATGCGCCTCGTGAAATTTCCATTGTACGTTCTGAATTATTAGAAGCGGCATCAGCAAATCAAGAAGCAACAAAAACGGATATTGCTAATTTATCAGCATTATCAGGACTTATCAAAAAACAAAATACAGAAAAATAAAAAAGCCCCCAATGTAGGGGGTTTTATTATTTTTCACATTTTATAATGCCAATACTGCCAAATAAGCAAGTGTATCGCTTTCTGTTTCTTTCAAATGTTCTTCCAATGACTTCAATGTTGTATCATTATGAAACATTACTCTTCCAATTTCAGAAGCATAATATACAAACTCCTCTTTTGTGCTATCTTTATGTAGACAGCATGTTAACATAAGTAAATATGCACTATATATCATTATCATGCCCGCATAATTATGCCAAAATCCTCCACTAATACGATAAAGACCCTTTGTAGCTAAAAATCCTTCTAATATAACATTTTCAAGCCAGTATTCTTTGCCCTTCAAAAATTCATTAAATTCTGCTATAGCATCTAAATATTTTTGAGTATTATATTCTATATTCATAGTGAGCTTTTTTTGTTCTGCATTTTCATCAGATATTACAATATGTGCTTTTTTCTTTAAGTCAATTCTTTCTGCAACTTTCTCTTGAATATTTTTACCGCAATTAGGCAAATAATACGCAATTGTCTGTAAAGCTTTTCTTTTTTCATCTTTCTCAATATTATCAAAAAATTGTTTATAAATTTCTTTATGTTGTTCTAATTCTCTTGCAAATGTTTGAATATAGTCTGGCACATCACTATATTTTTTATTATCAACCATTTCTTGTATTTTTTGCACAGCAAAGCCTAATAATACCATTCTTTCACCAAAAGCATAGTCTCTATTTTGGAGTACACTTAGAAGCAATATTTTTGAATCATTCCAAAAATGAAAAATTGGATTTCCCATAACACCACTTGCACGAATGATAGCGCAGCCTTTTTTTTCAGCAGGTGACAATTCTCTTTCTTTGATTTCGAGCATAATACCGTCTTTTTCTTCCAAAAGCAAATTAATGACTTCTTCACAGCTTACAGAAAGAAAAATCTCATAATTATCCAAATAATGTATACCTATTCTAGGATAAATTTGACAAACCCAACTCATATTTTCGGGACCAACTTCTTGATATATTTTACATAATCTATTTTCATCTAAAAATTTACACTTTTTATTTTCATCAAATTTAATTGTGCATCTATCATTTTCACCTTTTTTAAATTCAAAAGCGTCTTGAAATATATTTTTAAATTCTTCAGAGTGCATTTTTCTTTTAATATTTCTAAATTCATCTTTTGTAAAATAGATTGTCCAATCAGTGCAGCAATTATTTTTACAATCACTGCCCAAGCATGAAAATTTGTCATAAAATGTTGGTTGCAATACAATATCTTTCATGATTTCATTTGCTCCTTTCATCTACTTTTATATAAACGCTAAAATATACAAATTTTCCGCATAAATGTCATTTGATTCAGTATATCGCCGTACAATCATATTTGAAAGAGTGGGGGCTATGCCCCCACAGTTTTATAATATTGTTTTTTTAAGGCTATAGCCTTAAAAAAAGCAGGCACAACGTGCCTGCTTTACTATCATAACGTTGAAACAACGCATTGATTTTATATAATTGAAAATTATTGTAACAACTGAAGTACACCCTGAGGAACCTGATTTGCTTGAGCAAGCATAGCCTGAGAAGCCTGAACAAGAATGTTGTTCTTTGTGTATTCCATCATTTCTTTAGCCATGTCTGTATCTCTGATACGGCTTTCAGCCTCTGTGATGTTAGTTGTTGTTGCTTCCAAGTTGTTGATTGTGTGTTCCAATCTGTTTTGAGTAGCACCCAAGTTACCTCTTACTGTAGAAACATAATCAATAGCATCGTTGATAGCAGCTACTGCAGCAGCAGCACCATCTTGTGTACTGATATCTACATCTTTAATGCCTAAACCTTCTACACTACAATTTGCAACATTTACTTCTAATTGGTTGTAGCTATCAGAAGTATCACCAATTTGTAATCTTAAGCTATTGCCTGTAGATTCTGTTTTAGATGCAACAGAGAAAGAAATTTGTTTTTGAACATTTTCAAATGTTGTCAAATCTGTGCCACCTTTACCTGCGTCAAAAGCATTTGCATTTGCTTTATGTTCATGAAGTGTAACTCTGCCAGGTTTTTTGTCATCACCAACTGTAAACATTTTGTTGTTTGCAGCTGCTTTTGTCAATCTGTCTATTGCTTTGTCTGCAAAATCTGGATCATTTGTATCCAAATCTTTCAAATCAACAACAACTTCGCCTTTTCCAGCTCTTACTGTGCTGTCTTTACCAACACTGAATACATATGTTTCATTACCGATTTTCAGTTTGTTACCATCAGCAATCATATCTTTTGTTAAATCAAAAGCTGTACTTGCCCATTCTCCAGCAGCTTCTTCAGCACCTTGCTGTATAACTGTAGTACCAACGTTGTTTGTACCTTGTAATCCTCTTTCAGAAGGAGCACCAGGTTTTCCAGCTACAGACATATTACCAGCTTGATTTTGTATAGTAGTTGTTGCTGTATCATCTACTGCAGTAAATACAAGTTCTGTACTACCATCAGCTACACTTGCTGTAAACGCAAGGTCAGTACCACCAGTAGCTTTACTTTGTAAAGTAAAACCTTTCGCATTAATTGCTTCTGCAAGTGCTTTTGCAATAGTTTCAGCATCTGTTTCTCCATCTTTAGGAATATCAATTTCAAAATCTTGTCCAGCTATTGTAAATACAGCTTTATTTCCTGTACTTCCATCAGTAATTTCTGGAAGTTCAGCACCAGCCATATCATATTTAAATGAAGCCTTTGTGCCAGCACCGTCACCTTGTGTAGGTGCAGCACCAACAGTTAAAGTACCAGGTGCTGTAATTGTAGGAGGTTCTAAAGAGCCAGTAAGACCTACAACTTTTTGAGCATCTGTAAAAGCAGTCTCAGCATTATTAGCAGCCTCTAAAGTTATCTTTTTGCCAGTACCATCAGGTGTAGCAGTTAATGTTTCAGTACCACCAGCTGTCTTCGCAACAGTAGGTTTATCAGCATTAATTGCAGTCACAAGTGCTGTTACAATATCAGTATCTTCCATATCATCGTCTACATCAATATAGTAGTCTTTTCCAGCTACTGAAAATTTTGCTTTTGCACCATCGTCACCTTTTTCTATGGATACATCAGTAAAATCAAGTTCTATTTTTGCTTTTGCAGCAGCAGTACCATCTGTTACTGTTGATTTTACAGTACCTGTTACTTTAGGTAAGTTTTTAATTGTATTTGGTTCGTTAGGGTCTGATACACTAACTGCCATATCAAGGTCTTTCAGCCCAGCTTTACCAGCTTTGCCGATTTCTTTTTCTACCAATTTTACACTGTTGCCACTTGCTTTTACTTCAAAGTTGTCACCGCTTACTTTTCCATTAGCGTTTGCATTAATAGCAGCTTCCAATGCTTTTGCAACACCTTCTGTTGTGCTTAAGTCAACTTTTGTATCGCCAATTGTGTCGCCGTGTGTTAATGAGAATGTTTCATCTCCTACTTTAATATCAAGTTGGTCACCATCTACTGCACCTGCATAACGAGTATTTGCTAAATCAATAGTAAATTCGCCTTTTGCAGCCTGTGTGCCTTGTTTGTGCATAATTGTGTTTGTTCCTAATACAGGATCAGTACCAGCAGCAGCTGCTGCAAGTATGTTTACACCTTGTGCTTCTCCCATAGAGAAAGTAGCTTCATTTGTCATACTGCCATCAAGCAATTTGATACCATTGAAGTTTGTAGCATCAGAAATTCTGTTAATTTCACTCTTCAACTGGTCAACTTCAGCCTGCAATTTTTGTCTGTTGCTGTCGTCATATGTTCCATTTGCGGATTGGTTAGCAAGTTCAACCATTCTATTTAACATAGAGTGAACTTCTGTTAAAGCACCTTCAGCTGTTTGTACCAAAGAAATACCATCTAATGAGTTTTTCTGAGCAACTTCCAAACTTGTGATTTGTGCTCTCATTTTTTCGGATACAGCTAAACCAGCAGCGTCATCGCCAGCTTTGTTGATTTTGTAACCGGAAGACAATTTCTGTAAGTTAGCAGCCAATGCTTTGTTGTTACCACTTAATTTGTTGTATGCATTTAATGCGGAAATATTGTGTTGTATAATCATAAAATCTACCTCCATGTAGTTACGCGGGAAACTCCGTTTTCCCACTGTCCTTTATTATTTAATTACAACCAGATAAATCGAACACTATGCCAGCTGTCGACGGGAAGGCAAATTGTTCTTTTTATCCTTCAATAATGTTATCGGCGGTTCTTTTTTAAACTTAATACTTTTTGAGACTTTTTTTTTAAAAATTTTTAATACCCCCTTTTGGGACGTCTCTAGCCACATATCCCGCACGCATTACCAATATACGTTTTTTCATCAACTTTGCTAATTCTATGGCGTGTGTGGCAACTAATACCGTTACACCACACCTATTTGCCTCGTCCAGTAAACACATGATGTCCCATGCAGTATCTTGGTCTAAATTTGCCGTTGGCTCGTCCGCAATCAGTATAGAAGGATTTTTCACAAGTGCGCGCGCAAGTGCCACACGTAAATACTCCCCCCCAGAAAGCTGTGCAGGATATACATTTGCTTTTTTATTCATATTTACTAGCCCCAATGCGGCAGGTACATCATTTGCTATTTTTTGCTTTTCCGTTTCCAATACCTCCAATGCAAATGAAACATTTTCATATACCGTTTTGTTGGGCAATAATTGCGTCTGTTGCCACACCACGCCCATAGACCGCCTAAAATAGGGCATTTCCTTTTTTTTAATTGTGGAGATATCTTGACCCCTCACAAATATTTTACCTCGAGTGGGTTCAATTTCTCTCGTAAGCAAGCGTAATGATGTGCTTTTTCCTACACCGCTTTTTCCCACCAAAAACACAAATTCCCCTTTTTCCATTTCCATATTAAAATGGTTTAGCCCCACAGCATTGTTTTCAAATATTTTGACAACATTTTGAAAAGATATTTCTGCCATATATACGCCCCTTTTTGATAAAATATATTGAATACCGTTCATCACTCCATAAATGCTTATTTAATCATTGCGTTTGCAAAAAATAAAGTTTTTTGTCAAACTTTTTTTCAAAAAAGTTTGTGGGTGCGGGTGAAACCCCGCAAATAAAATAATATGAAATACAGTTTTTTATAGTATTAAATAGTTGTAATATTTTACAAAAATCATTGCTATACATTACGCAGCAAAAATGCTATAATATTACTGCAAAAAATACTTACTGAAAGGAGGTTCTTTTTTGCGCTATGTAAGAATTACAATATTATTTATTGTTACATTCACAATTTCTTATATCGCTTGTTTAAGACATATACCAAAACAAAGTTTTTATTATTATAAACAGTATATAATGGCTTATCGTGTGTCCTCTCTTTCTTTTATGGATAAACAATACGCCTCTATTCTACCACGCCCTATACAAAAAGCAAATAAGGATTTTTCGCAAAAACCGAAAAAACAACCCTTATCTATCTATAATTTGACATCACATGATGAATTAGCCGCATCTGCAACAACAGAAACTGGTACTTATACTATTGGTGATATCACATATTTAACAAGCACTATAAAAAACATTGTATATTTCAATCAAACAGATGCTCGTTGGGGCGATAAAATATATGGTGGAAATGATGTCATATCAAAATATGGCTGTGGTCCTACGACTGTTGCTATGGTTGTTTCCAGCCTGACAGACCGCATAATACTGCCAGATGAAATGGCAAACTGGTCACGAGAACAAGGATATTTTGCCTATGGTAGTGGTTCTTACCATTCTTTAATACCAAATGCTGCAAAGGCATTCGGCTTAGAAGCGACCTCTATAAGCGACCATAGCTACGAAAGCATACGCAAAGAACTTGAATCTGGCAAAGTGATTGTAGCACTTATGAAAAAAGGACATTTTACTACTGGCGGACATTTTATACTTGTTCATGGCATTACTGCAGATGGTAAAGTTTTAATAGCTGACCCCATGAGTTTAGAAAATAGTTTAAAAGCATGGGATATTAACGTTTTATTAAACGAATTAAAAACCAGTGCAACGAGTGGAGGTCCTCTTTGGGCAATCAGTACGCCTCCAAAATAAAATATAAAACACTCACACAAGCCAAATAGTAAAGGCTTGTGTGGATATTTTTAATACATATTCTTTTTTGTTTCATTCTGACTATAATAAGAATCTTTTCCTAATATTCTTTTATTCATTTCTTTATCTTTTTCTATAACTCCCTTTAAAACATTGTGAATTCTTAAACTAACCAGCATCAGTATTTTTTCGTCTTCATATTCTGTATCCATGGCTTGTTCTTGTGTATCTATTTTCAAAAGTCCTTTCAAGTAGTAATATAATTCTTCATCACCGCTTGTCAAAATTTTCTGTACTTCATTATCAATACTGTCTATTTCTTCCATAATTTCCATACGCATATTCATAAACATTTCAGTAGAAACCTTATCATTTCTTTTTAATGCATTTTCTATATCATTTGTGGCATTATCAATTTTCAGCATTTTTTGATATTTTTGTTTCATCAATTTTGTTAAATCTGCTACACATTCTTCTATCATATATCAAACTCCTTACCTAAAATAAAGACGGCAGAAATTCCGCCGTCAATGTTATATTTATAGTTATTGCTAAAACAATACCCTTCGGCATCACATAACTATATTATTTATTTTTTTTGATTTGCACTATTAATTTTATCTGCCTCTTTAAATGTATCACGCAGTTCTATAATAAGAGGTTTGATTTCCTCTATTACCTCTGGCTTTCTACCTGCTGACAGACGTGATAATTCATATTGAAAATATTCATACATTCTGTCTAATTCATGGCTGATAGCATACTTTTTGTCTAATGTGCTAGATAAATATCTTACAATTTCTCTACAACGTGTTACTGCCTCATCAAAAGCAGTATAATTTTGATTTTTTAATGCAATTTCTGCTCTTGTTAATCTTTTGATTAACTCATCATATAATAATATCAGCATTTCTGCTTGTGTCATTGTATTTATAGATTGGGTTTTATATTGTTGGTATCCGTATTGATTCATATTAATCAGCGAACCTTCCCTTTCCTCAACTTTTTTTAGTATAATAAGCAATACCTACCATAAAAATGGCTTTTCTAAAAGAAAAGTGACTCCTCACTATCATAATCATATTGCTTATTGACAACTTTTCTCTATGTTTTTTATTAAAATTTTACATTATGACCTAATAATTATCAGTCAAAATTTTATAATCATTACGAGCAGTCATTGCTCTTATATTTACAACACATTATTATAAATTATTTATCATTGACCACCAAATTGTTGTGTAAGCCAGCTACTTTGTGAATTCATTTGTGCAATCAGTGTTTCCAAATTTGTAAATTGTTTATTATACCTCTCTCTTTCTGATTTCAATTTATCATTCAGAGAATCAATAATCTCATCAATTGAATTCATTTGTTTGAAATAAGAGTTATTTAATAATGATAATGGTGCACTCTTATTTCCTGCTCTTTCAATCAAAATACCTTTTGTTGCACCTGTTGTAGCGGCATATTTTTCACAAATATTATTCATACTCGTAATAATGCCATTAAATCCTCCTCCATTTTCATCTTTTTCACTTGTGAAAAGTTTTGAAATAGCATCTGGGTCTGCTTCAACAGCTGCTCTAAATTTTTCCTCATCAAATGTAATTTTTCCATTTTCTGAGTATTCACTAGAAAGAGTAATACCAGCCTCTTGTAATGCTTTTATATCTGTACCAGAAAAAACAGTTCTTAATTCATTTGCTAATGCACGAAGGTCTGCGTCATTAAAAAGCATACCAGCCTTTGCTTTTTCTTCCCAAAGTTTAATTTCATCTTCAGACATTTCTTTCTTTTGCTCATCTGTTAAAGGTGCATAATTTCTATCTCTTTTTGTTGTTACTTCTTTATTTACCAACTCAATCATAGAATTATAATCTTCCACCATTTGTTTTACAGCGTCAACTGCTTTATCACTATCAACTTTTGCCTCAAACGTTACAGCATCTTCTGGTTTTGAAGCCTCTACATCAATATGTCCATCTTTATATGTTCCAAATGTGCCACTTACTGTAACACTCAAACCATTCAAATCAAATACATTACTGCTCCTTGAAATTTCTATTGGTTCACTGCCGTCACCAAAGTCAACACTAATAATAGCATCTTGACCTTCCTTCAATTTAGAGCTTAAAACTGTGTCATTTCCATTTTCATCTTCAATTGTTCTTTCATAAGAAATATTTCCATTTTCATCTGTTTTCTTTACACCAAATAATGTAGTAGCTAAATTACTTCCTGAACCATCTTGAATATCAATTTCTCCTGCTGCTCCAGAATCATTTGCTTTAATTGTAAAGCTATCAGATGTTTCATTATAGCTCATTGTTACACCTGCGTCAGATTTATTAATAGTATTCATAACAGTAGAAAGAGAATCGCTTTCTTTAAACTGAAATTTTTCTCCATTAATAGTAAATTCGTAACCTTTGCCTTCATATTCATATACTGTATTACCATTTGCGTCTTTTACTTCATTTCCATCTTTGTCTAATTTAGCAATTTTAATGTCTTTTGCTACTAAGCCGCTCTGACCAGTCAAGCCAGAATTTTTTAATGAAACATTCGTATTGATTCTATTGGATTCACCATAATCCATACCTAATATACCAGCCTTACCTAAAAGACCTGCACTAGCAGAAGTTACTTTCAATACAGAAGTATTATCTGCTTCTCCTTTTGGAGGAGTTGTTGTTTTAAATGTTAATTGCCCTTTGTTTCCATCTGCACTAGGTGATTTATTATCTACTGTAATTCTTCCCTTGCCAAACGCTTTATCTAATTTCTCTTGTGTCATTTTTTGCAATGCATCAAAATTGCCTTTAATATTATTTTCTTTTTTATAACTTTCCAATTCCTCTTTTGTTGGCATAGTAATTTGTTTTGTTGTGCCATTATAAGAGAATGATATTGATTTGCCACCTAATACTTCCCATGTTGATTTTGTTTCTGTTAAACGACTATCCTTGTCTGCTGTATCGCCTGCTTTGTAATTATTTCCTACAATTTGGCTACCTTTGCCACTTAATTTTGCTTCTTTTTTAATACCTAATGTATCTAATATACCATTTGTACCACTTTTGATTTCAAAAGTATTTCCTTCATATCTTTTATCGGCTTCAAATACCAATGCACCTTTATCATTCACAGAAGCATTCACTTTAATTTCATTTTCATCTAACTGCTCATTAATTGCATCTGCTACATCTTGCATAGTACTAAATTCTCTATTGCTGTCAAAAGCAATATTATAGATTTTGTCGCCATATTTTACACTCATACTACGTCCCGATATAGAACTTACACTTGATTTTGCATCATCGGATAAATCCAATTCGCCAGATTCCATAATTTTGTCAGATGCACTTGATACATTCATTGTTGTACTAGTAGCAAGCTGTTTTACGCCCAATATAGACATAGAATCCGCTGAATTAGAAGTACCTGTTGCCTTAATATATTTACTATTCTCGCCAATACAATTGATTAAACTTCTACTAAAAAAAGAACTATTTAAAAGATTTGTAGAAGGACTTGCGAATGAAGCAAATTTATTTTTAAAACTTACTAACAAATCGCTAACAGAACGCATTGCGTCCATTTTCCATTGTAAAATTTGTTTGCTTTGTTTTTGTTTTGCAATTTTTGCTCTTGTTGCCGCGGTCATGTTTTCAATCATTGATTCTGTATCCATACCACTAGCAAGACCACTGATTTTGTTATTATAAAATGCACTACTTGAACCACTTACACTACCAACTGATGCCATACAAAACACCCTTTCTATAATTTATTTTGAAAATAATCTATATATTTTTCTAATTTATCCTCTATACTTATTTATCGACATATAGTATACTTTAATTAAGATTAATTTTAAAATAAATGTAATTGAAATCCATATTCTTTTTATTATATCTACTGCACTATTTGTAAAAATTAAAATATATATACCAATATATATTGTTTCATATTTGGTATATCATCACTGACTATTTAAAATTATAAAATTAGTGTTTATTATATAAACACTCATAAGGAGGTATTATTATGAATAAGCCAAATAACTTATTAAATCAAAACACAACAGAAGATAATAAAAAGCTAGAAAATACCAAAGCACCAGATACTACTACTTCCATAGAAATTCAAAGACCAGATGATACTTCTCATGTTTCTGAAATAATAAAAGAAAAATTGATTGAAGCATTAGAACCCACAGAAATTATTACAAAACCAGTTACTCCAAAAGATTCCTTTATACCATTTCAGGAAACAGATGAAAACACTATTATACTAGAACACGAAATAGAACCTGAAGAAATAACATTTGATGAGGAAGAACTTTATAAAGAATTAAATAGTCAAAATACATCTTATAGTGATTTTGATATGGTACTTAAAAATGATAGCAAACAAATTACATTAGATTCTGAAGAATATATTTATATGAATGTCATGGAAACATTTGTAAAAGAAGTCATTGTGGATTATATGAAACAATATGCACCTTGTTTATGTAATCACTGTATTGTAGATACTATGGCACTTGCCTTAACAAATCTTCCTCCCAAATATATTGTAGTACAAAAAGGAAGTCTTTCTCCTTTGCTTCATATGTATCGTCAAAAATATTCTGCACAAATTTCCGCAGAAGTATTAAAAGCCTGTCTAGCAGTAGCAAAATTCCCTCATCATGCTAAACAGAAATAATCATTTTATATTTTAGGCTGGCAAATGCCAGCCTTTATATCATAATCCATTACTATCAAATGCTAACAATTATTCACTAAAAAAGACTGGCGTTGTTTTACCAATCTTTTTATTATATAATTTATTCTAATCCTTCTATCTCATCTATTCCATCTAAACCATCTAAGCTATCCATTTCGTCTAAGCCAGTTATTTCATCCATACCTTCTATTTCATCTAAACCATCTAAGCCTTCTATTCCGTCCAGTCCATCTAAACCGTCTAAGCTATCACCTATTTCATCTATTTCGCCTATTTCATCTATTCCTTGCTCCACAGATGTAATATCTTCTCCTAATTCTTCTTCTAAGTCATCTCCTATAATATCTTCCACAATCTCTTGATGTTGTCCTGCTGCCTTTTCCATTTCTTCGTCGTCTTCTGTTTCTTGTATTGTTTCCCAAATACGATTTACTTCTTCTACACAATTAAAATAAATTTGTGCAATCATATTTGTTGGAATACCCAGAATATCAGCATAATTTGTAATATTTTGCCAATCTGCTCTCTCATAGCAAAGTATCAAATCTAATAATAAAGAACAAGGACCTTTGTGATATACTAAAGCTTGTTTTAATTCTTCTGAAATAGGAATATCTTCAAAAATTTCTTCTAATGGTGCATCAATTAAACTTCCTAATGTAGAAAACATACCCATTAAATAGGCTTCATTTTTAGAAATGGGCAATGTTGTATTATAATCCATTAATTGTGAAGAGAAATTTGCTCTTAAAAAGGAACGTTTCAAAACATCTTCAGAACCAAATTCCTTATCACCTTTAAAACTTAAAAGATATATCCATTGTTTTAATTGTCCTAATCCTAATGTAACTAAAGCCTGACGAATAGAAGAAGTTCTATTTCTTAATGCAAAATAAACAGAGTTTACCATTTTTAATAAACCATATGTCAATGCTGCATCTCGAGAAATAATTTCTTCAATCATTTCTACATTTGGCTCATCTTTTGTAACTTCCACTACTAACTGGAAGAAGTTACTTTGCAAATAATCTGTTTTATTTGCTTTTGTTTCAACTTTCTCTGCTACATATTGTCCTTGGAAATAATCTACGCCTAAATCTCTTGCTAAATCATATTGCTTTTGTGTTTCAATACCATAAGCAATACAGGTTTTTTTAAAGTTTTTTGCCAACTTCACTGTATTTTCCAAAGATACTGCCTCATTTTTTCCAAAGTCTAATTTAATGTAATCTAAATATTCCATTAAACCAAAATACCTTGGTGCAAATTGAAAATCGTTAATAGCAAATACATAACCTTCTTTACGAAATCTCTGTATTAACGTTGTTGCTAATGGGTGAATAATCACATTATCTTCAATTTGTATAACTAAATCATTTTGTTTAAATATTTTGGGTGTATTCTTAAATAGTAAATTAGGTGTAAATGTCATAAAAGTTGTTTTATCACTAAATATCTTTTGATTATTTTGTGCTAAAAAGTTAGAAATAGAATCTGCTGCTGCATAATCATTTGTTTGATTATATAATCCACTTCCTTTTTCTTCTTGAAATAATATTTCATACCCAAATAAATTACCTTGTTTATCTTTAATTGGCTGCCTTACCACATACTTGTTCATATCTTTTCCACCTCATTTTAAACTTTTCACCTAAAATCTTGTTCATATTATAGAATTTAAGTTTTTTAAATATTATGTTTTATTAATAACTCATCAATAACTTCTACTAAATGACCGATTTCTGGTTTAGAAAGTTGTTCATCTGCTCCCAACTGTTTTCCCTTTATTCTCATTTCTTCGTTAATTAAGGAGGAAAATATAACAACAGGAATTTTTTTCAAATCTGGGTCATCTTTAATTAACTTTGTTAATCTGTGACCGTCCATTCTTGGCATTTCAATATCTGTAATAATTAAAGAAGCCCTTTGGTAAATATCTTCTTCTTGTCGAATACTTCTTAAATATTCCCAAGCTTCTTCACCATTATCAAATTTAATTACATTTTCATAACCTGCTTTATTTAAAGAATCCCTTATCAGCTTTGCAAGAAGCACAGAATCTTCTGCCATAACGATAGGTTTTTTACTTTTATTTCGTAATCCCATTTTTTCTATTTCTTCAATTTGTATGCCTGTTTCTGGAGCAATTTCAGAAACGATTTTTTCAAAATCAAGTATTGTTACAAGTACCCCATCTGTTTGTGCAATACCCGTTGCAACGCCTTCATCGCCTCCAGATATTGTTTTATCAGGTTTTTGTATATCATTCCATGAAATTCTGCTAATTCCTACCACACTATGTACTCTAAAGGTTGCAAACATTTTATTAAAATTTGTTACAATAAATAAATCTTTCTCATCTTTTTCTGATTCTCTACCAGTAAGATATTTTGGTAAGTCAATTACTGTTAATACTGTTTCTCTTGGTTTAAAGATACCTTCTACAACAGGATGTGAATGAGGAATTGGCTTTACTTTATCGGACATCATAATCTCTGTTACTTTTGCCACATTAATACCATATAACTCTCCATAAATCATAAATTCCATAATTTCTATTTCATTTGTTCCAGACTCTAATAAAATTTCGCCTTTCGTCTTTTTCATCGTTCAAATGCCCTCCCATATTATTTTTTGAACAAATGCTTTACTTTTCTGCAAAATATTAATTTCAAAAAAGAAAAACTTCTATCATAGTAACGGATGCCCCTCTCTCTTGACTTTATTTCAGCAAAATAATCATTTTACTATATACAAAATACAATCAGACAGTCCATTATAATCAATCCTTACAAAACAAAAATATAAGCAGCTTACAGTAAATCCCTTTTCTTATTTATATCGACTAAAAAAAATAAAATATAACTATATAACAATATAAATTTACATTTTTGTATGACAATATTCTATTCCATTAATCTTAATCCTGAGGATAGACAGCTTATTCACATAATCTATCTATGCTCAAGACTTAGATTTAAAGTATTAATTCTTTTCTTCCAAAAGAACGTACTGCTACTATTCCCGTTTCTGCATCTAAAAGCATTGTTCTAGCATAATTTAACCCCACATCTTCCTTTGAAATACGAATACCTTCCTTTGCTAATACTTTTTTCACTGTTTCAATATTCCTTTGTCCAATATTTCCTATGGAACTAGTGCCTTGTACTTCAAACATTCTTGCACCGCCTGCAATTTTACAAATCATACGTGATTTTGCTCCCCCAAATACTTCCATTTTTCGGAGAGTGGCTGGTATACCTGTATCAGCATACTTAAATACATTACTGTTACTGCCTTCCATATTATTCGGCAACATAATATGCACCATACCACCTAAACGAATCATGGGGTCATAAAAACAAATACCAATACAAGAACCTAAGGCATATGTAATCAGCTTACTTGGTCCACGACCAATTTTCATATCAGCAATTCCCACAACTAATTGCTTTTCACTCATTTAAAACACCTAATTTCTTTAAAAGATAATTTAAAGAAGGTATATCTGGCATCAATAATAAATTACTATATACCTCTCTATCCTCTACAATAAATTTTCCATTTATAATCATTAGTTTATCTGTTTGGTGTCCAAATTCTATCATTGGTACTGACATAATTCCCCCTAACATATTTACAGACATAGCAGGTACGGATAAATTAATGGAAATTCCTGTCAATTTTGATATTGCACTTACATAAGAAGAAATCATAATGTTTCCGATTTCCACCAACGCTGATACTTCTAAATCTCCTAATTGGCTAAAATCATCAATTTTTGATGTTAATACTTGTTCTAACATAATATTGATTAAATCTAAATTTTGTAAATACAACATTACTCCATTTAATTCTCCTGATATGTGTACCAACACACCAGAAACAATCATTTCAGGGTCGCCCAATTTTGTAATTGCTTCATTAAAGCCTAATATCTGCACCTCTGGCATTGTCATTTTAATTTTTCTGTTCATCATTTGAGAAAGTGCTGTTGCAGCATTTCCTGTACCAATGCTACCTATTTCTCTCATAACATCTATTTCAAGGTTATTTATGTCCTCGTACTTTTTCATGCGTGTTCCTCCTAGCAAAGTATCTTATTAAGACCTCAATCCATTAATGGTTGTTTCTACTTCATCAGAAGTTTGCACCATTTTTAATGCATATTGATAACATCTTTGTGCCTCAATCATTTTTGTAATTTCGTCTCCCAAATTAACATTACTCATTTCTAATACCTTATGTTGCAATGTTCTTCTGTCACCAGGCACCGCAATAGGTTGCCCATTTTTTTCAACTGGCACAAATTCTGTTCCTCTTACACTTTCCATACCATTTGTAGAAGGAAATGTATAAATTCCTATTTGCTCAACTAATTCTTGTCCTGATATCATTTGCTGAGAGCCTGTTCCTCCCTGCAACATTCCTACAATAATAGGATTTTGATTGGCATCTAATACCCTTTTGCCATTTGCAGTTTGAAGATAAAATCTGCCATCTGCATCTGCTTGTAATGATGTCATAAAATTACCATTTCTTGTATATGTGATTTCCTGTGTTACTGGATTTTGTACTGCAAAAAATCCATTTTCCATAATCATATAATCATATTCCTTACCTGTTGTAGCAAGATGTCCTGGTGTAAAATCCACATCTGTTTTTTCTACATGTACTCCTGCACCTGCAATATAATCCGTTGGTTCTTGTGCAATTGCATTCAAATTACTATAAATACATTCTGAAAATGTTGCTGGTTTTCTTTTATATCCATTTGTATTGACATTCGCAATATTATTTGCTATAATATTTAATCTTTCCTGATGTGCGATTGCTCCTACAGCACCTGTATAAAAAGAACGATCCATATAACTTACCTCCTATATTTTGGTTTATACTCTACCGATTTCTGTTGTTGCTTTTCCTAATAGCTGGTCATACATCTTTAATACTTGTGCCGCACTTTGCAACGCTCTTTGACTAGCCATCATATCTGTCATTTCTTTTACCATATCTACATTAGATCTTTCTAATGTTTTCCATTCTATAGGAGTATCCGTAGGTACTGGCTGTCCGCCTACTGTTGTAAACAGTCCCTCCCGTTTTGACTTTTGTATTCCATTATAATCTTCAAAATCTACAATACCAAATTTTCCTAAAATAGTATTACCATCTGCTGCTAATATTGTACCATCATCCATCGCTTGTATATCATCTGTACCAATATAAATAGGCTGATTATCTTCTCCCAACACACGTCCAGCATGATGTAAGGCAATATATCCTTCATCATCCATTACAAATGCACCATTTCTAGTATACATTACACCATCTTGTGTTTGCACTTGAAAAAATCCTGGACCAACTAATGCAAAATCCATATTCATATCTGTGGGGTCAAATATTCCTTGTGTATGGTCTGTTATTGTCACTTCACCTGCAGTAATCATAGATGTTGTTGTACCTAATTCCTGTCCATCATTATGATTGATATTACCATATCTTGAAAACATTTCATTTTGAAATGTTGTTGTAATAAATTCATCAGATTTAAAACCTGGTGTAACCGCATTTGTCATATTATTTCCTATTACACCTAATTTTCTATTTTGTGTAAGCATACCTGAAGTTAAATCATAAAATCCCTTCGTTGACACGCTTACTCACCCCCTATTCTTTTTCGTTAAAAAAACGCTGCATATAATTTTTTAATTTACGTATTGCATTTGCATGAATTTGAGAAATTCTCGGCTCACTTACCTGCATAACAACAGATATTTCTTTCATATTTAATTCATTAATATAATAAAGAGATAGTACCATTTGTTCTTTTTCTCTCAGAGAAGCTAATCCTTGTTTTAATGCTGCTGCTGTTTCTTTTTTCTGCAAATATTGCTCTGGCAGTAATTCATTTGTATTTTTTAATATACCGCCTGCTTTTTGTCCGACTCCTTCTTCTTCCATAAGCATATCCAAAGAAAGTAAATTAAATGTTCCTGTTTTTCCTAAATCTTCTTTATATTTTTTAATACTAATTTGCAGATATTCTGCCACTTCTTCATCTGTTGGTATTCGCCCTAGCTTATGACTTAATATATTTTGTGCTTCTTCTATTTCTTTGGCACTTTTTCGTATACTTCTTGGAACCCAGTCTTGTTTTCTGGCAATATCAATAATCATTCCTCTAATTCTTTTTGAAATATACGTTTCAAATTTTACGTGTTTATTAATATCAAATTTGTCAATCGCTGTCATAATAGCTAAAACACCTTCATTAATTATATCATCAATTTGAGAAAAACCCAAGTAAATTCCTCTCATTTGCATAGCAATATTTTTGACAATATAGATATATCGCAATACTAATGTTTGCTTAATTTTTTGGTCATTGGTTTGTTTATACAGTATAAGCAGCTCTTCATTTGTCTTTGATTCTAATTCCTTTTGAGAAAGCATACCTATCTCCCCTGTTCTTATTGCTTATTATGATAATACAATGTTACCAATCGCTTGTATCTGCACATTATTTGCAATTTCATTAAACGAAAGCACATATATATTTGGAAAAAATTGCTCTATCAATCTATAAAAATAAGCTCTGACTACATTGCTTGTTAATATAATTGGTGTTTGAGAAAGGTCATTAAATTTCTTCATTTGTTCACTAATCTGTGCAATCAATTTTTGCATCAATTCTGGACTCATAGAAATATAAATACCTTGCTCTCCTTTTGTTAAGCCAGCGATAATTGCTTTTTCTACTTCTGCATCTAATGTAATCACTTTCATTTGTCCGCCTTCACAGAATTTTCTTGTAATTGTACGTTTTAATGCAATACGTATATTTTCTGTAATGGTATCCAAATCTCTTGTTGTTGCAGAAGAATCAACAATCGTTTCTAATATTGTTTCCATATCTTTAATTGGTACACCTTCCTTTAAAAGATTGGACAATATTTTCTGAAATGTTCCATATGTAAGCACATTAGGAAATGTTTCTTCTATTAAATCTGGAGAAACTTTTTTTGTATTTTCAATTAACTGCATTACCTCATTTCTTGTCAACAATTCATATGCGTGCTTTTTCACTGTTTCAGACAAATGTGTTAACATTACAGAAAGAGGGTCAATTACTGTATAGCCATAAATTTCTGCCATTTCTTTATTTTCTGGTGTAATCCATTTACTTGGAATACCATAAGATGGTTCTATTGTTTCAATACCATCAATTTCACCTGCTGGGTTTGGAGGCTCTAAAGCTAAATAATAGTCAATCAATATTTCGCCTTTTGCTACTTCTTCACCCTTAATATTAATAACATATTGATTCGTATTCAAATTAGAACTGTCTCTTAATCGAATAGAAGGAATAACAAATCCCATATCTTGTGCATACTGTCTTCTAAATATAACAATACGTTCTATCAATTTACCTCCACTAGATTCATCTACAAGAGGTATCAAACTATAGCCAATTTCCATTTCAATAGGTTCTACATTTAATAAAGAATATACATTGTTAATATCTTTATAGTAATCATTTTCACTCATTGGCATAGGTGCTTCTTCTTCTGGCAATGCCCCTACAGTCGCTGCTCCTGGAGCAACCAATGCCTCATCTGCTGCAATCAATGCCTTCATACGTGCAGACGCTCTCCAACCAATCGCAAGTAATATTGCACCAACAACAAGCAGTGGTGCATGAGGCATACCAGGCATAACAGAAATAACAGACATAATGCCACCACCCATCATAAGTGCTTGTGGTTGTGCTAAAAATTGTGTTGCCACGTCATTATTCAAGCTACCATCAGAAACTGCCCTTGTTACAATCATACCTGTTGCAGTAGAAATCAAAAGGGAAGGTATTTGTGATACAAGTCCATCACCTATTGTTGCAATAGAATATACTGACAATACTTCAGAAAATGTCATTGTAGATTGTACCATACCAATAATTGTACCTGCTATAAAGTTGATTGCTGTAATGATAATTGACATAACAGCATCACCTTTTACAATTTTTGTAGCACCATCCATAGAGCCATAAAAATCGGCTTCTTTTTGTATTTTGTATCTTCTTACACGAGATTCTTCTTCTGTAATCAAACCAGAACTTAAATCTGCATCAATTGCCATCTGTTTACCAGGCATAGCATCTAATGTAAATCTTGCTGCAACTTCAGCAACACGTTCTGCACCTTTGGTAATAACCAAAAATTGTACTAATACGATAATTAAGAATATAATTACACCAACAACAATATTTCCCTGTAATACAAATGTACCGAACGCTTTTATTACGGCACCTGCCTCACCTGCTTTTGTTAATATCAAACGGGTTGATGAAATATTCAATCCAATTCTAAACAATGTTGTTATCAAAAGCAATGAGGGAAAAATGGAAAATTCCAACGATTCTTTAATTTGCATTGAAATCAATAATATAATTAAAGAAAGGGAAATATTTAATATAAACATCATATCCAACAGCCAAACAGGAAGTGGAATAATCAATAAAAGCACTATGATAATTACAAATATGGATACGATATAATTTAAAGCATTTTTCATAGATTTCACCATTTTCCAATCAAAATGTTATATGTAAAAAATAAGTATTTACTTATTTCTTTTTTCCTGTCAAATCTTTACCATCAAGTTTATAAACATAAACCAGTATTTCTGCAATAGTACCATAAAATTCCTCTGGTATGGTACCCGAAACCTGTGTCATAGCGTACAAAGCTCTTGCAATAGGTTTATTTTCAACAACCTGTACGCCATTTTCTTCCGCAATTTTTACAATTCTTAAAGCAATTTCATCTTGCCCTTTTGCTACAACAATGGGAGCTATATCTTTTTCTCCATCATATTTTAAAGCAACTGCAAAATGAGTTGGATTTCTCAATACTACGTCTGCGTCTGGAACGGACTGCATCATTCTTGACATAGCCATTCTTCTTTGCAATTCTCTAATTTTTCCTTTAATTTGAGGATTTCCCTCTGTTTGTTTATATTCTTCTTTTACTTCTTGTTTTGACATTTTTAATTGTCTTTCATAATCCCACCATTGATAAAGATAGTCAAAGGCAGAAATAACAACAAAAGCAATACTAACTTTCATAACCAATTTAATGACACAATCTAAAATATAAGCAGAAGAAGAAATTAAATCTAATTTTAATGTCTTTTCAAAATTGATAAGCTGCCCCATAAAAAAATCATATATAATATATATTAAAATAGAAATTTTAATAATACCTTTTACAACTTCTACAATGCTTTTTGAAGAAAACATCTTTTTAAATCCCTGTAAAGGACTTAATCTGCTGAACTTTGGTTTTAATGCATCTGTTGAAAACAAAAGTTTTGTTTGAGCAGCAGTTGCTATAACAGCCAATAATACAGCTATCATTAAGAGAGGTACACATACCCTCACAAATGTAATAATCATTTCTATTGTCATATCTGATATAAATTCTGCTGTTACTTCTGTTTTTGAATACGCATAACTCATATATCGTAGCAAAAATGTACTCAGTGCTTCATACATACTCGGAAATAACAACTTTAAAGAAAAAAATGTACCAAGAAGCGACACAACAACAACGACATCTTTACTTAAAAAGATATTACCCTTTTTTCGCTCGTCCCGTCGCTTCTTGGGGGTGGCTTGTTCGGTTTTTTCATCTGCCGCCAATGTTGCTTCCCCCTTTATAGGCGTGTTTCTTCTATTTCAAAAATTCAAGCATTTCTTTAAAACTATCTATTGTTTGTGGTATCAAATCTCTTATAAATTCTTCCATAGGCACAAACATCATTAAAAGTATTAATATTCCTATTAACACCTTGGCTTGTATGTTAATAACAAATACATTAATTTGAGGTATTGTTTTCATCAAAATACCTACACCCATTTCACAAATCAATTCTGCGGCTAATATAGGGAAAGAAAGCTGGATACCTAATATTGTACATTGTATAAAAATATCCCATATCCTTTGATATGCCGCTTGATTGAAAACAACCTCCCCATAAGGTATGACTTCAGAGGAGGTTAATATAGCATGTAACAATGCAATATGACCATTTAAAGCAAAAAAAGCTAACATATACAATATATTATAAAGTGTTGCGCTCATAGAAATAGAGGCATTACTTTGACTATCATATACTTTTGCCATAGATAAGCCTAATTGCATATCAATAAATTCTCCAGCTAATATAATGATATATAGAAATAAACTAATTACAAATCCTGCAATATACCCTATTGCACATTCTTTTAACAACAATACACCATATTCTAATATCGTATTAGGCTGTTCTATTGTGCCATTATAAAAACTGGAAACAATGATTGTCAATGCCATAATCATACCTGCTTTGACAACTGCTGGTACATTCCTTCTTCCTAATATCGGATTAAATAATATCATACCTGATATTCTCATTAATACTAATGTAAAAAACATAAAACGATTCGGTTCTAGCACAATTTAAAACCTCGCCTTTTACAACAACATCATTTGAAACAACTGAAATGTATAATCCTGCAATGTTTCCAGCATCCAATTACCACTAAATAAACAAAGCGCTATAATCAATATCAGTTTTGGTACAAATGTAATTGTTTGTTCATGAATTTGTGTTGCTGCTTGTATAATAGAAATCAATATGCCTAAAAACATACTTAATAGCAATATAGGAGCTGCAAGCTTTACACCAACAATAAGAGCGGATTGCATAATAGACATGACTTCTGTATTTGTCATAAATCTCTCCTCCTTTGCTAATTAAAACTATAAACAAGAGTAGAAAACAATAATTGCCATCCATTTACAGTGACAAAAAGCAATATTTTAAAAGGCAATGAAATCGTTGCAGGTGGCAACATAATCATACCCATAGACATTAATGTACTGGATACCACAATATCAATTAACAAAAATGGTATAAACAGCAAAAAGCCCATTGTAAATGCTCTCGATAATTCACTTGTCATAAATGCTGGTATCACAACACGCAATGGTAAATCTGTTACTTGTTGTTCTATTGTTTGAGGATAATCTATATCTGCAAAATCCAAAAATAAATTTAATGAATCTATTTTTGTATTTTCTAACATAAATCTTTTTATTGGTACGCTTGCTCTTTGCAATGCCTCTACTTGAGAAATTTCTTCATTTCTATACGGCTGATATGCAGTTTCATTCACTTCGTCCATAACGGGCGACATAATAAAAAGTGTCATAAATAATGCAAGCCCTATCAATACGGAGTTTGGTGGTGTTCCCTGTAAGCCTATGGCATTTCTCAAAAAAGAAAGCACAATAATAATTCTTGTAAATGCCGTTATCAGCATCAATATAGATGGCAATAACGTAATTACTGTCAGCATAAACAGTATTTCTAGCGTTTGAACACTGCTTCCATTGACATTGATGAGTGCATCTGTCATGTTAAACACCTCTAAAAACTGTCAGCATATTACTTCTTTATTTTTGTTTTCCATTTCTCAATCATGCTATTCTGAAATAATTTGCTGCCGTTTTCCATATCATATTCTTGTTTTTTAAAAGAAACATCTTCTTTGGAAAGCTCTGCCAAACACACCATGTTTGTTGCAGTATTTCCTATCAGAAAATATCTTTCATTTACCTGTATAATATCAATAGAGCGGTCTGTTCCTAAAACCGCTCTGTCCAGTAATTTTATGCTTTTCCCCTTAGTATTCATATGCAAGGAGTTTTTCGCAACCAATTTACTAAACAAATAACTTAAATATAGTATAATTATTACTACTATTACAAGAGTCGCCAACATTGGCAATGTTTGTGCTAATATGCCTCTCAGTCCTCTCCTGCATTAACCAACGATTGTGGTTACTGTTTTTAAAACTCTATCTGGTTTAAAAGGTTTTACAATAAAGTCTTTTGCTCCAGATTTAATTGCTTCAATAACCATTGCCTCCTGCCCCATAGCAGAACACATTACAACATTTGCATCTGCATATTTTGCTTTAATTGCTTTCAGCGCTTCCAAACCATCCATATTTGGCATTGTAATGTCCATAATTACTAAATCTGGTTTTACTTCTTCATATTTTTCTACTGCCTGCACTCCATCTGCTGCCTCATACAAATCTGTATAACCATTCTTAGTCAATACATCCTTTACCATCATTCTCATAAAAGCTGCATCATCAACTAACAAAATCTTAGCCATTTTACCATACCTTTCTTCACTATAAACATTTTTTATTTTTTTATTTTATATAATTATCATCTGCATAGTAAAAAGATTCCTTTTTTTATGCAGTAATTCTTGCTTTTTATTATTTTCCTAATCCTTCAATCAGTTCCTGTTTTTTAATAATTTCAGTAATTCTAATACCAAAATTATCATTTACTACTACAACATCACCTTTTGCAATACATTGACCATTTACATATAAATCAACTTGGTCACCTGCTAATTTATCTAATACAACAAGAGAACCTTGTGCTAATTCCAATATTTCTTTTACCAATTTTTTAGTTCTACCAATTTCCACTGAAACCTCCAAAGGTACACCAAGTATCATATTGAGATTTTCTTTTTGTTCCTCACCCATATTTTCTCTTGATGCCTTCAGATTATCAACAGGCAAAGGTTGCACATTGATAACCTTTGGTTCTTGTGATTGTGCTTGTTGTTGATATGGCTGTTGTGTCATCATCATTTGTTGCATCATCTGTTGCATCATTTGTTGCTGTTGATAAATCATTTGTTGCATCATATCTGGTGCTACAGGCATTTGTTGCATTGGTTGAGCCTGTGGAATTGGCTGAGGAATAGGCTGTGGAGTTGGTCCACCTGATGCATTACCAAGTAATTTTTCAATTTCCTCTTGTGACATCTTTCCACCACTTGCTGCTGGTGTAGGTGATGGCTGACTTGCAGCATTACCAAGCATTTTTTCAATTTCCTCTTGTGACATTGTTCCGCCACTACTTGTTGCTGGTTCACTTGAGGCATTACCTAACATTTTTTCAATTTCTTCTTGTGACATTGTTCCGCCACTACTTGCTGCTGGCTCACTTGAAGTATTGCCTAACATTTTTTCAATTTCTTCTTGTGACATTGTTCCACCACTACTTGTTGCTGGTTCAGATTCTATTGCGTCACCATCTTCATCTACTGGTACGCCAAAAGCAGCAACTAATTTCTTTGCCAATTTAACAGGCATCATATTCATGAATTCACTTTCAACATAATCTTCAATTTTTAAGTCAAAACTGATGATAACCATTCGTTCTTCACCATTGAAACAGTCATTTTTAAATCCTGCAATATCATCAATAGAAAATGCTTCTGGTGTTGAAATGTCTACTACTTCTCCTAAAAATTCTGAAAGTGCTGTAGCAGATGCTCCCATCATCATATTCATAACTTCACAAATAGCACTTAAATTTAATTCATTTAATTCAAATTCCTCATCTGGAATTTCTGTCATCATCAATATTTCTACAATTGATTTGACATCTTTTCTTTTTAAAAGCATTACATTTGTGCCTTCTAAGCCAGCCACATATGTAATCTGTACCCCAATAGCAGGTTCTAAATTTGTAAATTTAAATTCTTCGGCAGTGAGAACTTGTACTCTAGGTGTTGTAATATCAACTCTCTTACTAAGCATTGTAGATACTGCCGTTGCTGACGCTCCTAAACTAATATTCAGTATTTCACCTATGGCGTCTATCTCTAATGGACTAAAACGATTTGAACTCATTTCTTTTTTCGCTCCTTCAATAAATCATTTATTCTTCATATACTCCGCTGATTTTTACCGCCATGTTCTTATTTTGAACACCAAGCTTCCCTTTAAACCATGGCTGGTCTTCAATATAGAGATAGATTTCAGAATCTTTTGGTTTATTCAGATTGATAACATCCCCAACATGTAAATTATAAATATCATTCAAATTCACTTGGGCTTGACCAAGCTCTGCTTTTATTTCCAATGTAGAGCTTTTAATGCACTCCATAATTTCTTCGGCTGTATCTTCAATGCTACCTTTCTTACCTACATTACTATTTCTATTATCAATTAAATTAAACACAACACTTAAAATTGTTTCAGGAATACAAATATTCATCTGTCCTGTTACTTTGCCTACTGTAATATCCAAAACCACAATCGCTATGGTTTCGTCCATACCCACAGTTTGCATCATATTGCCGTTTCTTTCTACTTTTTGTATCTCAAATGATACGTCATCTAAATAGTTTACCCAGCCATCTTTCATGATGCGTATAAAATGTGAAGTGATATCTCTATACAAAGCCAATTCTAAATCTGTATATTTATAATCAAGAGATACATTTGGTGGCTCTTCCCCAGAGCTTCCCAACATTCTGTCAATCATTAAGAGCATAACCTCTGCATTTGTAAATACAACGGTTGGTATTTCTTCTATCTCCTCTGCTTCGTTTGGTAAATGGACGTCTACTAATGTCAACATATCGTTTTCTCTCAAAGCATTACTAAATTCATAATACCTTTGTTCTTCTACATTGACAACTTCAACTTGACTATTCATACGAAGTAAGCCATTTATTCTAGCATTTAATAATCTGGCATAATTTTCATAAATATTACTTAATATTTTTAATTTATCCTTTGTAAATTTTTTAGGACTATAAAAGTCATACTTTCGATATTTTTTCTCTGGGGTTGTTTCTTTCTTTTCTTCTTCAAAGCCTCCATTTGCCATGGAACTTAATAAGGCATCTATTTGGCTTTGAGATAAAGCTTCCGCCATTTACCTTCCCCCCTCTCTCTCTCATTATTTCTTTTGCTGTTATTGTGTAGCTTCTTGATAATTCTCTAAAATGGTTTCTACTTTTAAGCTTTCTGATTCTGCGTAATACTCTTCCAAACTTCTCTCCACGTCATCTGTTTTGGTAATCAATATTTCAACACGTCTATTTCTTGCTCTTTCTTCTGCCGTATCAAATTTACTGATAGGTCTAAATTGACCATAACCAGATGCTACTAATTTTGTAGGGTCTATAAAATTCTTTTGCTGTAAATATAGCAACACTTCTGTTGCTCTGTTTGATGATAAAAATCTATCACTTACAGGCTCATTAGGTATATCTGGGCTTGCTTGAGAAGTATGTCCTAATACAGATATTTCTTTAATGCTCTCGGTTACACTATTTAACGCACCCGCTAATACATCTAATGTATCTTTGCCTTCTTGTTTTAACACATAACTATCTCCATCAAAAAATATATTATTACGGAATGTAATAAATGCAAATCCATCTCCCTTAGAAACTTCTATATCATTTTGCAAATTATTTTGCTCAATATACTGTGATAATGTATAAAACAGCTCGTCAAAATCATCTACAGGGTCTGTTTGTTCAGAAGATATCAAAGGGTCTTCTCCTGGTTCTTCTTTAGAATCAATTACAATCTGAGAAACCTCTGCTGCACTTGGATTAAAAGCCCTTACCAAAATTTCGAATTTCTCTTTATTGACATCTGACATAGAATATAACAACACAAAAAAACACAGCAATAGCGTTACCATGTCGCCATAGGTATCCATCCAGTTGGCTCCTCCGCCACCGCCGCTTTTTTTCCTTCTGCCCATTATAACACCTATCCTCTAATTAATCTATTTAAAAATTCATTTTTCCTTTATTTTTCTATTTATATCATTCTCCACTTTCCTCAGATGCCAATTCTCTTTGTCTCTGTGGTAAGAAAGAAATTAATTTCTCTTTTAAAAATTTAGGATTTTCACCTGCTTGTATGGATAATACTCCTTCAATAATAATTGTCTTACATAATTCTTCTTCAGAATGTCTAATTCTTAATTTTGTTGCAATAGGGTTAAATATTAAGTTTGCTAATATACAACCATAAAATGTTGTTACCAAAGCAACAGACATACTTGCACCCAAACTGCTTGCACCACTACTGTCTTCTAAATTCATACTTTTTAACATATTAATCAAACCAACCAGTGTACCAATCATACCAAACGCTGGTGCTGTTGAAGATGCTCTTTCATACATTCCTACAACTTCATCATGCCTTGCTACCAAATTGTCCAAGTCATTATTGAGCATTTCTTTTACTCTATCTGCATCTGTTGCGTCTACAATTAACATCAAGCCTTGTTTAAAAAATGGGTCATCTACTTGATTTGCTTTTTCTTCCAAAGCTAAAAGTCCATTCTTTCTAGCAATTTGTGCAAAATCTACCAATGTGTCAATATATTCCATTGGGTCAAATTTTTTACCATCCATCATAATTTTTAAATGTTTTGGTATTGCTTTCAAATGTTTAGGGGAATAGTTCGCAACAATAGCCGCAATCGTACCACCCACAACGATAATTGCACTAGGTGCGTCAGCAAAGTTTTTAAGATTCGTTATAACATAAGCAATTCCATCACTTGTATCAAGTGCAATACCATTTATAATCAATGCAAAACCAACTACTATACCAATAATTGTCGTTAAGTCCATAACACGCCTCCGCCAATTCCTTCCTTACCACAACAAATTTTCTTCATCATTCTGCTCTATACTCATTTTTTGATGCCATTCATAGATTTTTGCATTATAATCAATAATTTTTTCTACAATTTCATCTGCGCTTTCTCTTACAACATAATAATCTTTATTCATCATAATAATCTTGCTTTCTGGTATCATTTCAATTCTTTCAATTTGTCCGCAATTAATAATAAATGGTTCTTTGTTTAATTTTGTTAGCTTAATCAAAATAAGCCCCCCTCTTTTTATAATAATATGAATAGGATATATACAGCTAGAGTGAGTATACTCACTCTAGCCTATTATTTTTTATTATCGTTTCATACTAACCAATTCTTCAAGCATTTGGTCTGTTACTGTAACAATTCTTGTATTTGCTTGGAAACCTCTTTGTGTTGTAATCATTTCTGCAAATTCATTTGCAATGTCAACATTAGCCATTTCCAAACAAGATGGCTGTAATCTAGCTGTATTTCCATCACCTGGCTGGAATGCTTCTACTACACCTGTATTGTTTCCAATTGTATAATAAGAACCTGTGCCCATTTCCAAACCACCAGTATTAGGAACATTTGCTAATGCGATTTCACCTATTGTAATTGTTTCTCCTCCTGCTACTTTTGCTGTAACAGTACCAGATGGGTCAAAAGCAATTGTAACTTCTGGTGGTTTTCCATCATCTCCCTGAACATTTGTACCATCTGCTTTTTGTAGAGGAACACGCAATGGCATAAGATTGTTATGTGAAATTGACGCACCTTCTGGTATTGGATATACTTGTTGCGCTTCTGGATAAGTAAAACCATATACTACATAACCTTGTGAATCTACAATAAATCCATCTTCATCTACACCAAAGTTACCAACTCTTGTTAAAAGCAAAGATGTAATATCTTGTTGATTAGCTACATCACCATTTTCTGTAGAGCCTTGTTCTGGATTAACACCACCTACACCTGTAGGTAATTTATTACCTACTAAAAAGAATCCATTTCCAGTAATCATAACGTCAGAAGACTTTCCTGTTGCTGCTGGTGTACTAGCTTCAAAAAGTTTATCAATAGATGCTAATTTACAGCCATAACCTACTTGCGCTGCATTTGTACCACCAAATGAATTTGTGCCACCTGCTGCATGTGATGTTGTAGTATACATTGCTTCTTGGAAAGCTGCACGAGATGATTTATAACCATATGTGTTACAGTTGGAAATATTATTTCCGATAACGTCCATTTTTGATTGATGTGTTTTTAAGCCTGCTATTGCAGCATACATTGATCTAACCATATTACTATTCTCCTCCTAAAAAATCATGCTGTCATTGAGGGCAGACAGTCAATCTGCCCTCTTAGCCTCCATAAAATGGTCCAGCTTATAGTATAACAGCACTATCTATTTTTGTAAAAATATTATTTTTCATTTCTGCTCCGCTTAATGTTGTAACAACGATATTATTGGGAACATTTACAATAAATACTTCTTTTGGTCCAATTACAACAACATCTTTTGCTCCCTTTTGCTTAGCTTTCGCAACCGCATTATTCAAGTCATTCATAAGAGTAGATGTCATTTCAATTCCTCTTTGGTCAATTCTTTCTTTTGCGTGCTTTGAAAACTGTAATTCTTGTGTTTGCTGTGTTTGCTGTATTCTTTCCTGTAATAATTGTTCAAAGCCTACGCCTCTTTGACCAGCCTGTATTTTTTGTAATTCGGAACTTCTAATTCCATTTACAACTTGATTATTCTTTATGTTCTGAACCATACAACATTCCCCTATCCTGTTTCACAAAGTTTATGCTTCTGGTTTTGTTTCTTCTGTACCTTCACTACCTGAACTATCACCTGTATCAGTATTTGTATCATTATCTGTATTGGTGCTGTTATCTGTATCAGTACTGTTGTCTGTATCAGTGTTATTATCTGTATCAGTACTGTTGTCTGTGTCAGTAGTAGTATCTCCATCTTCTTCTTCCTTCAAAAAGTCGTCTGGAATTTTACCAATCGCCATAACTTGTGATAAACTATAAGCCTTTCCATCTACAAAAACAATTGTCTCTCCTGAATATAATCCACTTCCAGTAACAGTACCTGTTATTGTTTGTAATTTACCTTCAGAATCTTCTACTGCAACCGTAACTTCTTTTCCTACCAATGAAGCAGAATAATTTGTAACTGCAATATCATTCATGTTTGTAATTGCTGCTTGCAAGTCTGTCATTGTTTGTATAGATGACATTTGCGACAACTGTTGCATCATTTCTGAATTGCTCATAGGATTTGTCATATCCTGATTTTGCAGTTGTGCTGCAATCAATTTCAAAAAGTCTGTTGAATCCAATGTCGTTTTGCTGTATGTGCCAGGTTTTCTTAAACTATCCTCTGCCTTCTTATTATACGCTGCGCTAATGCTATCAATATCCATAAGCCATTCCTCCTTATCATCATGATACTCTATTCCACAATCCTAATCTCATTTGCTGTATAAAATCTCTGGATTGTTCTTGTTGCAATCTTCGTTGATGTTGTCTTTGTTGTTCTTCTTGCTGTCTTGTAAAGCCTTCTCCTTTACCTTCTTTATTTTGGTATTGCGCTTCCATTTCTTGTTTGTCAACAACAACTACATCTGTTTTATTGCCTGTATTTTGCTCTATAATAGAACTAATTTCTCTTGCTTTTTCAGCAAGCAGACTGCTTGTTTTAGTATTTTCAGCAAACATGGAAACGTGTGCCTGACCATTTTCCATAACCAATTTAATTACAATTTTGCCTAATTCTTTTGGTGTAAGCTGAATTTCAAATTCATTTTCATGCTGTGCAAATTTTGCAAGCATTTTATCAGATACTTTTTGTGCCATTTCAGCATCAGCAATTTGTGCATTTTCTCCTACTTTAATATTAATAACATCTTCAGAGAATGTTTTTTTACTTGTAGTAGGCATTTCTTTTTCAAACAAATCTGTATCTTCTTCAGAAGTGTTTGTCTGTGTTGTATCTGATTTTGTTTCTGTTGTTTGCTCTACTACATTTGTTTCTTCTGCTGTTGTTTTCACAGTTTCTGTTTTTGTTTCTACTTTTGCTGTTTCTGTCTGTTTCACTTGCTCTTGTTTTGGCTGCACTTCAATAGCTTTTTCTGTTTGTGTTTCATTTGGTTTTTGTTCAGAAACTATTTTTTCTGTTTGTGCAGTTTGTTGAGTTGCTTGTTCAACTTTCATTTCATTTCCTTGCTGCTGCATTGTATCAGCAACCTGTACTTTTTGTTCTGTTGTGTTTGCATCTATGTTTGCATTCACATTTGTTTGTACTTGCGCTACTTCTGTTTGTACAATAGGATTTTCTGAAACAGCTTCTGATACTGTATTTTCTGCTGGTACAATGTTCACATTTACTGCTGCAGCAAACATCGCTAAATCTACCTGCTGAATCATATCTTCTTTTACATCTTTTGTATCATTTTCTGTCACATCTTCCTTTTGTTGTGATTCTGTTTTTGTAGCATCTTCTTTTTTATCAACAGCATCATTTTTAGATGTGTCTTTTGAAGAAGTATTCTTTTTTACAGAGTCCTGATTGCTTATTTTTTGTGTTTCTGCTGTTTGCTGCATAAAACCATAAAATGCATCATTTTTGTAGTCAGAACCATTTAATTTTGTTGTCATCGCCTGTCCCTGCATTGCTACAAAATCATTAAATTTTACGCTTGTATCCACAACTTCACCTCCCTGAAATAAATAATAATATTATATAGCAAATTCTTTTAGAACAAATTTAAATCGTCAAAATATATTTTGAATATTCAAATTTATATCTTTAAGAATACACTACCATAGTTATTTTGCCACAATACGACTAAATGAAACAAATTCTTCCACAAATGCTTCTTCAGCTTTTTGTTCTTCTTTGTGGTATACTTCTAATTTTTTTTCTTTCAATTTTTCCAAAGAAGAAGTATCTTGTTTCGCCACTACAACTTCATTTCGTTTATTTTCTTCTTCCACTTTAATAAATGCTAATTTTCTTTCTTCCTGTTGTATGGAAACCTCTAATCTTCTTAAATAAGCCTCAAATCCAATAGATTCTATTATTGTAATGCCTTCCATTTTTTTCTGATTAAAATCATTATTACACTTTCTATATTCTTCTTCTAAATTATGTATTACTTTTTCTTGCTCATTAATTCTAGCTAATATTTTGGCGTGTTCATTTTTTAAAGAATCCAAAACTTGATTTTTATAGCTTAATACAGTTCCTAATGTAAAATTAAACTTTTTCATAAGCCATCTACATTCCTCTCCCTGAATAATACACTATCAAACTATTTTAAAATTTTCTCCATTTCTGCAACTACTTCATCATAAGAAAATTTATCTGTTGTACTTTGTTTCAAAAATCCATTTATTTTATCTATTTTTGATATTGCGTAATCCACTTTTGCATTTGTGCCTGATTTATATGCACCAATGGCAATCAAATCTGCATTTTTATCATATACACTCATAATATCTCTCATTTTTGAATTTAGTTCTTTATGTTTTGGTGAAACAATACTACTCATCAAACGAGAAATACTTGCATTTACATCAATCGCTGGAAAATGGTTGCTGTTCGCTAATTTTCTTGTCAATACAATATGTCCATCTAATATACCACGAACAGTATCGGCAATAGGCTCATTGGTGTCATCTCCCTCTACTAACACAGTATAAACACCTGTAATAGAACCTTTTTGAAAATTACCGCTTCTTTCTAATAATTTAGGCAATTCTGCATAAATAGAAGGTGTATATCCTCTTGCCACAGGCGGCTCTCCTGTAGCAAGTCCAATTTCTCTTTGCGCCATAGCAAAACGTGTCAGAGAATCCATCATTAAAAGAACATCATTTCCTTTATCTTTAAAATACTCTGCTATTGTTGTTGCTACCATAGGGCATTTCATTCTCATCATTGCTGGTTGGTCACTCGTGGCAATAACTAATACAGAGCGTTTCATACCTTCTTTGCCTAAATCTCTTTCCATAAATTCTACAACTTCTCTACCACGTTCTCCTACTAAAGCAATAACATTAATATCTGCTTTTACATTTTTTGCAATCATACCAAGCAATGTACTTTTTCCAACACCACTACCTGCAAATATACCAATTCTTTGCCCTTTACCAATGGTTAGTGTGCCATCAATCGCTTTTACTCCAAATTCCATTTTTTCTGTAATAGGTGGTCTATCTAAAGGATTGATATAAGGACTTTCCACTGTATAGTATTCTTCTGCCTTAAAGTTTCCTTTTCCGTCTATGGGATTTCCCATAGCATCAATGGCTCTTCCTCTCAAAAAATCACCAACAGGTATCCTCAATCTTTGTTTTGTATTTCTTACAAAACTCCCTACAGAAATACCACTCATATTATCATATGGCATTAAAAATATTTTTTCATCTTTAAAACCTACAATTTCTGCTGGTATTTGTTTATTACTTCCTTCATTATAAATTAAACTAATATCACCCATACTTGCTTTACCACCAGAGGCTTCTATGCCCATGCCGACAATATTCTCAATTTTGCCTATATGACTGATTGTTTCAGATTCTAATACCAAACTAGTCATATTTTTAAACATATTCACCCCTCCTATGGTTATTTGTTTTACAAATAAATAGAAGGCTTTACACAACGCAAAGCCCCTATTTAAAAATCATATTTCTTTTCTGTAAAACTTATGCTTTAATACATAAGTACTGGGACAAAACCTTGCTACATATTATTTTTTTAGTCATTACAAATTGTCCAAAAGCAATTACATACTATTATAACGGCGCACTATTCAAAATTTCTTTAATATTTACCATCTGTGTACTTGCACTTGCATCAATAATTTCATCTGGTAATTCTATAATACATGTTCCTGGAGTTTCATTTTCCATTACAACAATTTTTACATGGTCAGAAAGATGTGCTAACTGTCTAAGTAATGCGGAATCTCCTTCTACCATTAATTCTGCGTCGCATCTAGCAATATACACTTTTGCCCACTCTCGTGTTTTCAGTTTTTCTGTGGCAGAAATAACCATTCTTTCAATTACTTCTTCACTAGATTTCAAACTAACCTGTATTACTTTTTCTGCTATGGCAATCGCTACATCTTTTAACTGATTACGATATTTTTGCAACATTTCTTCTTTCATTTGCTCTGCGTTTTCTATCACTAATTTAATATCTTCTAAAGCATTACGACTCATTTCTTCATATTGTGCTTTACAATCTATTTCAGCCTTTTGTCTGCCTTCTGCTATACCCTTTTTATAGCCAGACTGTTCTGCTGCTTTTTTCATTTGTTCTGCTTGTTCTTTTGCTTTTTCAAGTAACGCTTCTGCATCATTTTGTGCTTTTTGCAATAATTCCTCAGCCTTCATTATAGCTTCTTGCTCAATTTGTTTTGCTTTTTCTATGCTTTGTTCAATTTCTTGTTCTGCCCGTCTTTTTTCTTCCAAAATTTCTTCATCAAAATCCATTTCAGGTAATTCTAATTCCTTATCTTCTGTCATGAATTCTTCAGATAACTCTTCCTCTTCTGCTTCTGTCAAAGCTGTTTTTTCTTTTCTTTTTTTTCGTTCTTCTTTTAATTGAGGCAAATCATCCAACAATCTAATTTTTTTTTTGAGTTCTTCTTGTTCTTTTTGTCTGTCAATTTTATTGTTGGGTATATAATCCATTATATCGTGATTATCATAAAACTTAAAGATATTACTACGCAATGATATCATCCCTTCCGCCTTTCATAATGATAATTTCACCTTGTTCTTCCAGTTTTCTGATAATACCAACAATTCTTTGTTGTGCATCTTCAACATCCTTTTTACGAACATTCGTTGTAATTTCAAGGTCGGATTTAATGGACTCAGCCATACGAGAAGACATATTTGCAAATATCATACTCTTTACTTCTTCGTTTGCACCCTTCAATGCAAATACAAGGTCTTTACTGTCACAGTCACGCACAAAGCGCTGTATAGACCTGTTGTCCATTGTCGTAATATCTTCGAATACAAACATTCTCTTTCTGATTTCTTCTGCCAATTCTGCATCCCTTGCAGAAAGACCATCAAAAATACTTTTTTCACTGCTGCGGTCCATATTGTTCATTACCTCAGCAATATAATCAATACCACCCACTTGTTTGTAATCTGTGGTAAGAATATTAGCAAATTTCTTTTCTAATTCTTTTTCTACAATTTTAATAATATCTGGTGCAACGCTGCTCATAGTAGCGATACTATGTACTACTTGCAATCTTTTTTCATCACTTAAATTTTCAATTACTTGTGAGGATAATGTAGAATCTACATATGCTAATACAAGAGCAATCGTCTGTGGTCTTTCCTGGGATAATATTGTTACAAGGTTTGGACCATCTGTTTTTCTAATAAATGAAAATGCTCTTGTTTTTAACTGTTTTGAAACTCTTTCTAACAGTCCATGTGCTACAGACTCACCAAAAGCCTTCTCCAACACTGTTTTTGCATATTCTAAACCGCCATCTGTTACAACTTTTTGTGTCAAACACATTTTATAAAATTCATCAAGAACTTCTTCAATTTCTTCTGGCGTTAAATGTTGTAACTTTGCTACCTCAACTGTCAGCTTTTCTAAATCTTCCTCACTAAGGTGTTTATAAATCTGAGATGCTTTATCAACTCCCAATGAAACAACAACTGCTGCTGCTTTTTGTTCTGATGATAAGGCACGCTTATCTTCAGACATTATCCTCACCTCCCCTTAGCCAAGATTTAATTAATTGTGCTGATATTTCAGGATTATCTTCTGCAAATTTACGAATATTTTCTTTTAATTCCATGCTCTTTTCATTTTGTATACGAAGCAATTCTTTTGATGCTTTATCATCTTCAGATTCTTCTACTGCATCAGCTGGTGGTACAACAACCGTTTCTGTTAGTTGTACTTCAGCAAGTGCCGCAGATTTTGCTTTTTTCTTTCTTCTTCGCAGTAAAAATACCAAAAGTATTAAAAGCAGTATCAATATTGCTGCTGCAATAATTCCTATTAATATCCATCTACTGAATTGTCCAGTTGTATCTGACACTTGTGTTGTGTCCATAAAGAATGTTGCACTTTCTAAAGCAATTTTCGCATTTTTATCTAAATCACTAATGCCTGCTGCTCTTGCAATAATATCTCTTAAAGCATTTCTGGAAAAGTCACCAAAATCTGTACCATTAATAACTACAGATACACTCAAATCCTCTAAATTTCCTGTATCCATTTGTACTTGTTCTTTAATTTGGTCTACTAAATAGTTAATATCCTGTTGATTTCTAATATAATTTTCTGTTCCTGTTGTTTCTAAATCTCTTACTCCATAAATAGGAATTTCTGCATTTGTTTCCGTTCCAGGTATACCTCCTACTGCTTCACCATCTGGTCTTTGCAGTTCTTGGTCTATGGATACATTACCTGGTATACCAACTTTATCTTCTTCATTAGGAGGTGCGGAATAATTTATAATTTCTCTAATTCTTTTATCAATATCAACTGTTGCTTTTACAGAAACCTTAACATTTTCTTCTCCATAAACAGGTTTTAAAACATCTAAAACTTTATTTTTAATATTGTTTTCAATCGCTCTTTCTACATCCATTTTTAATTGTGCAGAAAGGCTTCTATCTCCACTTGTATCGCTTATTGTAACATCATTACCATTTCCATCAATTACTCTAATATTTTCAAATTTAATTTGCGATACACTTGTTTCTACAAGTCGTTGTATACCTTCAACCTGTGCTACTGTTGGAGATGTGCCATCTTTCATTGTTACACGAACAGCAGCACTTGCTTCAATACTAGGTTTATTTCCAATAACATATTTCTGTTCTTCTGGAAATACAATATTTACATTTACATCTTTTACCCCATCAAATTCTCGAATCGTTGCTGCAATTCTATCCTGCAAATAGAATTTTTCATAATTCTTTCTATCTGCATCTGTTGTCATCATACTAATATTGTTTGTATATGTATCGTAAGAAAAACCGCTTTTAGGATAACCTGCCATAACAAGCTGTGCACGTAAGCGGTCTGCTTGCCCTTCAGGTACTAATATGGTTCCGCCAGCTCTATATTTATAATTTACTCCTGCATCATTTAATACAGTAACAATCTGCGTTGCCTCTGTTTCATTTACTTCTTGAAAAAGTACAACATAAGGTCTTGAATTCAAATAAAACGCAAGACCAGCAGACCCAATTAAAAGTAAAACAATTCCAGCAATGATGAGCCGTTTTGCTTTGGTATTCAGTTTTTTAATCGCTTCTTTTATTTTAGTCCATATGGCTTTTAATTTTGTAACATCCAATTTAAACCCCTCTTGACTTTCTTATATTCGTCTTGCAATAACCCCATGTTTTACTTCTTTCCCTATATCTATTGTATAACAAAATTCTCTTTTTGACAAACTAGATAATTTTACAATTTGTTTACAAATTAATGCGCATAACTTCATTATATGCATCTAATGCCTTATTACGTAGTTGAATCAAAAGGTCTAAGGAAAGTTGTGCTTTTGCTGCTGCAATCGGTTCTGTATGAGGGTCATCTGTTTGTCCTGTTGCTAACATATATTTCGCCTTTTGATATTCATCTTCTGTTGTAATAACGTCATTAATTGCATTTTGAAATATATCTGCAAATACGGTTTGTCCAGTTGATGATTTTGTTCCTTGTCCTACTTCCAAATAAGAACCCACTTTTTTTACGCCAAATCCTTCTCCAAATTGCATTAATTGTATTGGGTCTATAAACACAAACTATCCCTCCAAAACTTATTATTATTCAGTATACATAAAAATGTTGCAACGTAGTTTTTTTGATACTATATTGCAAATATTTATTGTATCATCACATTATAACATTACTTTCCTATTTCCAATGCTTTTGAAGCCATAGCCTTCATGGCATTAAACGCAGTTAAGTTTGCATCGTAGCCTCTTGAAGCTGACATAGCATCTATTGTTTCTTTTACCAAATCCACATTTGGCATCATAACATAACCGTCTATATCTGCATCAGGATGCAAAGGGTCATACACTGGTTTAAAATCTCTATCATCTTCTAAAATTTCAGCAACACGCACACCGCCTGCTGCACCAATACTACCTATTTTTTGTCCGTTTCTTCCTCTTGCTCCACGTGCTGCACCATTTAGTACCTGCTGAAAATTTCTATTTTTTACTGTTTCAAATACGACCATTTTTCTTTTATATGGTCCTCCGTCTTCTGTTCTTGTTGTATTGAGATTTGAAATATTTTCCGATGCTACATCTAATCTCATTCTTTCAGCAGTCATACCAGAAGCGCTAATATTTAATGCACTTAAAAATGCCATATTCTATCACTCCATTATTTTATAATTTTATTACGACACTTTTCAACAATATAAACATAATATTTTATGTATAAAATATGTATTATTTTATTGCCCCTTAATTGCTGTACGAAGTCTTGTATAATCAAAATTAAAAGATTGTATCAAATATTGATATTGAAGTGTTGCTCTTGCTAATTCCGAACTCTCTGCTGTAATATCTACATTATTTTGATCCATACTCATATGTTCATTTTCTGTTTCATGTATGGTCATTTTACTGCTTCTAATCGCTTCTCTCAAATCTTTATACGACCTATTTGTATCTCGAGTACCTGTCATTTTCAATTTTCTTTCCAGCTCATCCTCAAATGTAATATATTCTGCTTTAAAATTAGGTGTATTTTGATTTGAAATATTGTTTGATGTAATTTTTTGTTTTTGCCACAAATAATCTAATGACTTTTCTGTCATCAGTCCGGCATTTCCTAACATAAAATCCAATGTCCTCACCTCAATTTTTATGTATCATTATGCATACTTGTTTTATAACTATAATTAACTATAAATTTTATAGCTTTCTTTGTGATTATCATTATATTCTATAATCGCATAAAAAGCAACATCTATACATCTTTTCTTACAAAAAAAAATAATAAATTTATTTTTATTTGCCGTTTTTATAGTAATTTTCTTACAAATTTATCATATTATTACAGCATTCCATAGTATTTTTTGTTTATATTCGACAAAAATCGTATTCTTGTACCTTACATATTTTTCTAAAACTGTTGTTTTTTTCATAAATTTTTCTATTTTGATTATATAATAAAATTTATAGCACTCATTTTTACATTTTTTACATAATTATTTTGATAAAATATAAACAAATATTTTATAGTATTTATCAATATTATTGTCAAAACATTGCAATCTATTGTATACATTTTTTTGTATTACACTATATATAGTAGTGTTTATTTTTTCAATTTTAACAAATTCTAAACAATATTTTATTGTGCTATTTTCCTATGTAATTATATATATTCTGTTGTCCTATACAATAACACAATTTTTTTTAATCTATAAAACAAAAGGAACTATATACTCTATTTTTATAGCATATAATTCCTTTTATTATGATATATATATGCAGCCTTATCCATTTTGATTACAATTAATCTAGTTTTATATACTATTTATTAGGATATGGCACAATCGCAACAGAGGAGTCTCCCTCTTTTGCTTTTTCCAATAGTGCTTCTGTCAACACCTTAAAATTTTTTCCTGAAGAAGTTGCTCCTGTAATAATATCTATATCAGAAGATTGTTTTTCCAAAAATTGAGCTGCATATCTTCTTGTATAATTATTAGGATATGTTCCTTGAAGAGGATTCATATTACGCATATATGCAATATCCCAGGATTTAATAAAACCTGTTTCTGCTGCCGCATTATATTCTACTGTTACAATTTCTCCATTGCTTACACAAATTGTTACAAATTCCTGCCAACCAAAATCATAGCCGTCCATATGAGCTGTATAATAGCCATCTTTTAATGTTTGTTCTTTTTTACAGCCTACTAAAGAAAACAGCATGACTATTGCTAATAAACAAATCATTATTTTTTTCATCATACTATCTCCTTTCTTCATATATACTTTGGTTTCTAGTTTCAAATTTTTCTACCATTTGTTGTAATGTTACTGCTTGTTGTGTCAACTCTTCAATAGAATTTGCACTCTCTTGTGCAACTGACAAGTTTTTAGTAGTCATATTAGAAATGGATTCTACCGCAAACGCTACATTTTCTAATGCTACCATTTCACTTTCTACTGAAATTAAAAGTTTATCTGTAATTTCTGTAATTTCTTGTGATATTGATGCAATATCATTCATAGAAACAGATGTTTCATTTGCTACTTTTACGCCCATATCAATTGCTTCACTAGAAACTTTAATAATCTCTGCTGTATATTTTGAAAAATCAGAACTCTTTCCAGCAAGATTTCGTACTTCATCTGCAACAACAGCAAAGCCTTTTCCTGCATCCCCTGCTCTTGCTGCTTCTATTGAGGCATTTAATGCTAATATGTTTGTTTGGAACGCAATATCTTCCATAAATTTTGTTGTTTTAATAATTTCTTGTTCACTATTACGAATATCATCCATTGCCTTCAAAAGTGCCTTCATTTGATGGATGCCTTCTTCCAGCTTTTGCTCTACCTTATTTGTTAATTCTTTTGTTGCTTTTGCATTTTCATCTACTTCTATAATACTATTAGAAATCTCATTTGATTCTTGAATCAATTTTTCAACAGAAGTTGACTGTTCTTCACTAGCATTTTGTACATCTCTTGCATCATTAGAAACGTGAATTGCCGCATTAGAAAGTGTATTTGCTGCTAATTGCAATTTTTGCATCATATTATTCAAAGAATCAATAATATAATTGGTAGATTCTTTTAATATAACAAAATCTCCTACAAAATCCTCTTTTACAGACACATTCAAATTACCCTTTGATACAGACATAAGTGTTTCTCTTAACTCCATAATGTAAGTCCTAATATCTTGTACAGTATATTGCAGTGCAGTAGATAAATCTTCTGCCTCATCTCCTGTTTGCAATATCTCAACAGGGCTTGTAATATCTCCTTGCGCTAGTTTTTGAATTCTTTCTTTCACATTACCAATAGAGCGAGCAATTTTATTCGCCACAACGCTCGCTAATATTGCTGCTGCTATACTGCAAATAATAGTTACAATAATATTACTTGTTATTGCTTGATGTTCTACTGTTTTAAACTCTGAATGAGGCATAAATAATGCCATGTGCCAATTTGTACCTCTTACTGGTGTATAGGCAATATATTGTTTTTCGCCATTTATTTTTAATTCTTCAATATCAGTTACTCCTGTATATATTTTTTGGAACAGTTCTATTATATTATCATTGCCTTCATAGAGTTGTGATATATTCATTTTATTTTGCACAATATTAACATCAGGGTGTGCCATAATAATACCATTTTCATTTACAATCATAGCATATCCACTATATCCAATATGCAAATTACTTAATACATCATTCAATACATCATATTTATAACTTCCAACTACATAATATAAAACATCATTTTCTCCTTTTACAGGTGCTCCTATTATAATCTGAAGTTGATTATCTGTATATTCTGTATCACTTACCATTAAATTTTCTGTTGCTTTTATTCCTTGAAATAAAGCTGTATTTGATATATCTTTAGGGCTACTGGAATCACCACAATAATATTTTCCATCTGTTGTATATAATGATAGCCATACAAATTCTATACCAGAACTAAACTCTGTTAAAGCCTGTTGTTTTTGTTCTATTGTTGCATTAGAATCAGACAATACCTTATTATCAGATATAGAAAAAATGCGGTCTGCTAACATATGTAAATTACCTTCTACCGTTTGAGAAGAAATCTTTGTTAAATGCTCTAATAATTCCTCTGATAATGCATTTGTTAGTGAACTAATACCATGCATTGTTACCCAAGCTGTAAATATAGCTACACAAAGCACGCCAGATATAGCTGTAAACATAATTTTCGCTTTAATACTCTTTTTTCTTCTTTTTGTTTCTTCTCCCAACATAAATACATCATTCCCCTTATAATTATAAGCAGTGCGAATTTTTATTTCGCACTGCCATCAATTAATATTTAATATTTGTCAAAATTATCTTCTTCCTGAAAATCATAATAATTATTATCAAAATCTGCTGGTTTATAAATCATGGTATCTTCCATACCTGTCAATCCTTTTAATCTAAATTGTCCAATTAAAGTTTTTAACATTTCAGACTGACTTGATAATTCTTCACTTGCTGCTGCACTTTGTTGTGCTGTTGCAGAGTTAGTTTGTATTACTGCTGATATTTGTTCCATACCAAGTGTGACCTGATTGATTGCTGCTGATTGGTCTTTAGATGCAACAGAAATTTTATCTATAATATTTGCAACTTCTTGCACACCTTCCACTACTGAATTTAATGATTGTGCTGTTTCATTTGCAATTTCTTCTCCATTTTTCACTGCTTTAATAGAATTTTCAATCAATATTGCTGTATTCTTAGATGCATCAGCACTTCTACTTGCCAATGTTCTTACCTCATCTGCAACAACAGCAAAGCCTTTTCCTGCTGCGCCTGCTCTTGCTGCTTCTACTGCTGCATTTAATGCAAGAATATTTGTTTGGAATGCAATGTCCTCAATCGTTTTAATAATTTTTCCAATTTCATTGGAAGAACCACTAATATCTTCCATAGCATCTAACATATTTTTCATTCTCTTGCTACTTTCAGATGCTTCATTTCCTACCTGCGCTGCTCTTTGACTTGCTTCTCCTGCATTTTGAGCATTTTCAGATACTTGATTAGAAATTTCTGTAATTGTTGCGGATAATTCTTCAACAGAACTTGCTTGTTCCGTTGTACCTTGTGAAAGTGCCTGTGCACCACTTGAAACCTGACTTGCTCCACTAGAAACTTGTACTGAAGATTCTGCAACTTTTTTCATTGTTTCAGATATTTTATCTACAAATTGCAATATAGATTGTTCTATTCCTGAAAAATCGCCTTTAAATGCTTCTTTATCTTTCGCTCGTTCTATTATAAAATCTCCTTCTGACATCTTATGCATTACATCACTAATTCGGTCAATATACTCAGACAATGTTTCAATAGAAGAACGAACGCTGTTTGCCATTTCTCCAAATTCATCACGAGATTCATATTCCAATGTTGTATGTACATTACCCTTTGACATTTCACTCATTGCATACAATACTTCGTTTACTGGTGTTAATATCAAACGACTGAGTGTAATTACCATAAAAATAGCAATTAAAATACCCACTACCAATATTACTATAATAGCAAAAGTTACTGTACCTTTAATACGATTGGAGTCTTCTACTTGTTTTTGTATAACATCCTGTTGTGCATTCAAAATTGTATTCAGTGCTGTATCTACGGAACTTAAGGCATTTTCATAATCGTTTTTATATACTTGATATGCCTTCATATTCATTTCTTCATCATTTGTTTCCAATAATGTCTCTATTTGCTGTCTTGCATTTGCTGTTTGTTTAAATGAATTTTCCAAAGAAACAAACAATTCCTTATCAACTGAAGCATTTTGTTTATATAATGAAATCAAATTATTCATTTCTGCAATATCTGCATCAATATTTTTCAATTCATTTGAAATAAGAGATATATCTGTTTCTATTAAAGCTCTCAACATACTCACTTGTACTTTTTCCACTTGCAGTCGTATTTGCTGAGAATATTTTGTATTTGGCACAGCTTTTTGTGCAAAAATATTTACTTGATTATTAATATGTCCTGTACTGACAAAAGCTGTTATGCCCAATACTAATGTTGCTACAATAATCACTGCAAGACTGACAAGTAACTTCATTCTTATTTTCATGTTTTTCATAAATGCATCCTCCAAATTGACTTTAAAAATTTTAAATTCTTTACAAAGCTGTACTATTTTCCCCCTCATACCTTATATTTTTCATACATAAAATTTACCAAAAACGCATATTGTTTTTGGCAACAAAAAATTTTGTTTTTATAAACTACCTAAAGCCTAAACTTTCATCAGTATATACTTTAATATAACATCATATGACAGCATAGTCAATGATATTCCAACGAAAAACATCATTTTTAAAGTGTTTTATTTATTTTATTTATAATTTTACTTTACTCATTTATTATATTTGTCAAACAAGTAAAAAAATGTATGTTTTATCATATCAATTTGCAAATTTATAAATAAATATATAAAAACATATTTGTATCAATAATGTAGGCTAAAGACATATGAAAAAAGCGGTATCTTTGTTAAGATACCGCCGTGGAAAAGAGCATAGACTTACTCTATTACCTGCAAACCTGCAAGCGCTGCCATTTCAATGATAGAGCTTTTCGCTACTTTTTTACCTTTGTAATCAATTAAATCATCCATTGCACCTGTAAAAATATCCGCAGGCTCATATTTTTTTAGGATTACCTTTTCATCATCTACAAAAATTTCTAACGAGTCCTTTTCTTTGATGTTCAAAATTCTTCGCAGTTCAATAGGCAATACAACGCGTCCTAACTCATCCACTTTTCTTACAATTCCCGTTGATTTCATTTTTAAAAATCCTCCCAATGACCTGTTAATGATTTTTAATACCTATCGAAAAGAATATAACACATTTGTCAAACAATGTCAACTTATAAAAAAACAGTAATAAAAACTGTTTATTTTTATAGCAATTTTTCAAATGATACAGAATATATTACTATATAATATGGAAAGGACTGGTTATTATGTTAAATTTTATATGGATATTTTGCATACTATTTGGCATTTTGTTTGCATTATTCACAGGAAATATGGGAGCTGTATCAGAATCCATACTTTCTGGAGGCAGAGAGGCGGTTAATCTTGCATTTACTATGGCAGGTGTTGTTGCTACATGGAGCGGTATTATGAAAGTTGCTGAAAAGGGTGGTATGATTTCCACATTATCCAATCACTTTGCACCCATATTACATTTTCTTTTTCCAGAAATACCCAAAAATAGCAGAGCATTACAGTATATTTCTGCTAATTTCGTAGCTAATTTCTTAGGATTAGGCTGGGCTGCAACACCAGCTGGTATACTTGCTATGAAGGAACTTCAAAAATATAACAAAAAAAAAGACACAGCAAGCAATGCTATGTGCATATTTATGATTATTAATATGTCGTCATTACAGCTTGTTACAATCAATATACTTGCTTATAGAGCGCAATATGGTTCTGCTAATCCTGGAGAAATCATTGGTCCAGGTATCATTGCCACTCTCTTTTCTACAATAGTAGGTGTATTTGTAGGAAAGTTATTAGAGCGGAGGTGTAAATAATTGGTATTCTTTTTATATCTTTCCGATTTTATTATACCTGTCACAATATTATTTATAGTAGTATTTGCCTGTCTTAAAAAAGTAAATATATATGACGCTTTTATAGAAGGTGCTATTGATGGCTTAAAAACTGTTGTTGATATTTTGCCCACATTAATCGCATTAATGGTAGCAGTTGCCGTATTACGAAGCAGTGGTTTTCTTTCATTTTTAACAGAAATATTAAAGCCCTTTGTACAATGGAGCAATTTTCCTGCTGAAATTATACCACTCAGCTTAATGCGTTTAGTATCTTCTTCCGCTGCAACGGGGCTTTTAGTAGATTTATTTACTACATATGGTACAGATTCCTTTATAGGAAGAATTTCCTCTGTTATGATGAGCTGTACTGAAACCGTATTTTATACTATGTCTGTTTATTTTACAGCCGTTAAAATTACAAAAACACGTTTTACATTAGCAGGTGCTTTTGCTGCAAATATTGCAGGTATTATTGCCGCATATTATATCACAATAATACTTTTTGGTACATAATGATAAAAAGCAGTCAGAAAAAATATTAATATCTACTGACTGCTTTCTATTTTTTTATTCTCTCATATATTTTTCATATTCTTCTGCTGTTAATTCTTTTGTAATGCTTCCTGATACCATAAAAAGCACTCTGTCAGAAACATCTCTCACAAATTTTTCGTCATGGCTAATAATCAATATTCCCATGCCCTCTTTTGCAAGTCCTCTTATAATTTTGATAATATCCAACACTAAAGCAGAATCTAATGCTGCTGTTGGCTCATCAAAACAAAGTAGCTTTGGATTGGTTACACAACTTCTTGCAATTGCTACCCTTTGTTTTTGTCCTCCAGAAAGTGAAAAAGGCTTTTGTTCTAATTTATCTCCCATATCTAATTGTGTTAAAATTTCTTTTGCCTTTGTCAATGCCTCTTGTTTTGGCATTTTATAGACTTCTGTTAATGCAAGTGTTACATTTTCCGCCACAGTTAAATGAGGAAATAAATGATAATTTTGAAATACCATACCTAAATCTTTTCTTACCTCAAAAAGCTGTTCTTTTGTTGCCCTCTTTATCAATCCATTTTCCATAGAGCATATATATTTTCCATTGATTTCAATTGTACCTTTATCACATTTTTCTAAACCAGTAATACATCGAAGTACTGTCGTTTTACCTGCACCACTTTTACCAACAAGGCTTACTACTTCTCCTGGTGCTACTTTAAAAGAAATATCCTGTAATACTGTTACATTATCAAAGGCTTTACAAAGCCCTTCCGCTCTCAAAAGCATACTTTTCTACTCCTCATATTGTACTTTTTTCTCAATTACTTCAAATAATCTTGTAATCACATATGTCATAACTAAATACAGCAAACCTGCAGCAACATATGCAAGTAATGTATTGGCATCTCTGCCACCTGCTCCTTTTGCTACACGCAATATATCATTTACGGCAACTACATAAACAAGTGAAGTATCCTTTACTAATGTAATGACTTCATTACCTATTGCTGGTAATATCCTTTTTATTGCCTGAGGCAGTAATATAAAACGATAAAATTGTACTGTTTTAAACCCTAATATATTTGCTGCTTCTCTTTGTCCTCTTTCAATAGATTGTATACCAGAGCGGAATATTTCTCCAAAATATGCTGCATAATTTAAACCACAAGCTAAATATGCCGCTGGTAATCTGTCAAATACAATACCTATTGACGGCAAACCAAAAAATACAAGAGCAATTTGAAGCATAAGAGGAGTACCTCTCAGCACCCATATGTAAAATTTTGCAATACTGCAAATAATTTTATTTTTAGACAAACGACAAACTGCAACTATAACACCAAGAGGCAGTGATATAATCAGTGTCATAGCGAAAACACTCAATGTTACACCAAGTCCTCGTGATACTTCTATGATATAACCAATCAAAGATTCTAACATCATTACACCTCATTATTCCATTATAATGTCAGAGCCAAACCATTTTTCAGAAATTTCTTTTGTTGTACCATTTTCTTTCAATTCATCTAATGCTACATTCAGTGCCTCTAAAAGAGCAGTGTCTTCTTGACGTACACCAATGCCATATTCTTCTTTTCCAAAATCTTCTTCTAATATTTTATATTTTTCTTCGCCTTTTTTAGAAACATAATAACGAATAATCACCTCATCTGCCACAACAGCATCTGTTCTGCCGGCTTCCAAGTCCATAAGACATTGGTCATTTGTTTCAAATTCTCCTAAACTTTTAAATGTTTCTGCAATCTCAGGTTTTGTATTGATTGCATCTACAGCACTGGATTCTGCTTGCGCTGCAACTGTTTTACCAGCCAAATCTGCTAATGTATTAATATCAGAATCAGCCATTGTTACAACAACTTGTCTATTGTTTAAATAAGGTTGTGAAAATGCAACTTTTTGTTTTCTTTCTTCTGTAATGGTGTATCCATTCCATATCATATCAATATTTTTATTTGCTAATTCTGTTTCTTTCATGCTCCAATCAATAGGTTGTAATTCAAATGGTATGCCCATAATTTCGCCTGTTGCTTCCATCAATTCTACATCTACACCAACAAGGTTACCTTGTTCATCTCTAAAGCCTAGAGGTGCAAAAGTATCATCTAATCCTACAACAATTTTATCATAATCTAATGTACTTTGTTCTCCTTGTTGTTCTTGTTGTTTTTCTCCTTCTGGTTTTTGTTCTGGTTGTTCAGAACTGCCACAAGCTACCATGGATACCATCATCATAGCTGTCATGCAAATACTTATTATTCTTTTTTTCATTATAATTATCCTCCCTAATATTTAATATATATGATAATGCGCTATCACATTAGCATAATAAAGCAATAAAAGCATTTTGTCAAGAAAAACTATTTTATTTCGTCAAAAATAAATATTTATAATGTCTGACAAATATTTGTTTTTTTAATTTCAAGTATTTTTATATTCTTGTCATCATTTTTATTATATAGTATAATTAAAAAATAGTAATTTATAGGAGGTTAAATTTATGAAAAAATACAAATATGAACAAATACATATTAATAAATTGATTGGAGCAAAATCAGAAAACCATAGAAACATAATTGATGAATATGCAAAAAAAGGATATCGTTATGTTGGTTTTATTCCTACTAATATGAATGATTATGGAAAATTTAAAGACATAGATTTAATATTTGAAGCAGACGTTTAATTAAAATAAATATCTTGTCTTATTGAATTAAGTAAAGCAAAATTTCATAAAATACTTGACGAAATGTTAAAAATTTCATAGAATAAAAGTGTTTCACACAATATAATTTAGTTCTCGTAGCTCAGCTGGATAGAGCAACCGCCTCCTAAGCGGTAGGTCGGAGGTTCAAATCCTCTCGGGAACGTAAAAACAGTACTGCATAATACAGTACTGTTTTTTATTGTAATAATATTATTTTCTTCTATATTTTGAAAGGTCAAGCGCAACCGCAATCGCAATAATAATACCTTTAATTACTTGTTGCCACATAGCGCTTACACCTATAAACTGCAAGCCATATTGTATAATAGTAAATATCAATACACCAATAATAATGCCAGAAACTTTACCAACACCACCATTTAATGATACACCACCTACAACACACGCTGCAATAGCGTCCAATTCATAACCAACACCATAGTTATTTGTTGCGCCTGCTGTTCTTGCTGCTTCCAATACACCACCAACACCATAAAGAGCAGATGCTAATATAAATATGCAAAGTATTGTTTTAAATACGTTAATACCAGATACTACAGCCGCTTCTCTATTACCGCCTATAGCATACACATTTTTACCAAACACTGTTTTATTTAATACAAACCATATTGCTACTACAAATATTATTGCAATCGGTATCAATATAGGAATACCATTGATTGCTGGTAATGCATCTTGCCAAAAACGGTACTGTCCAATTTGGGAAAAAGATTTCCTAATACCGCCAATAGGCTGTGAATTGTTTGGAGGCAAGTCAAAATATAATGAACAAGCACCATATATAATAACTTGTACTGCAAGCGTTGCTATGAAAGGATGCATATCAAATTTTGCTACCAAAAAACCATTTAGCAAGCCAAACAGCATACAAACTATAATCGCTATCACAATAGGAATAAAAACAGGAAGTTGAGGCAAATTAGGGAAAAATCTATTTGGATACTCTGGATTTTGTAGCATAGATGCCGAAATAACTGCCGCAAGACCTACCATACGACAAGCAGAAAGGTCTGTTCCTGCTATCAACAATGTAAAACAAATTCCCAATGCAATAATCATTCTTGGAGATGCTTGTGCCAATATATCTACAAGCACACGTCCTTGAATAAATCTATGTTCTTTTACTGCTATTACAATTACCATTACAACAAGCGCTAATATAATACCATTATTCAATAAAAACGCTTTTGCTGCCTTTGGAGAGGTATCCATCATAGATGTAGTATCTCCTAAATATCTTTTCCATTTTAATGCGCCAAATATGATTATGCCAAGACCTAATAAAAATATAAACCACGGCAAATCATACATTTCTTTCCATACACCAGTTAAATTTCCAGAAGCCTTTACAGAATTTTTTACAACAATTAATATTACACCTAATACTGCAATCGCTGCACCAATAATACTCATCATTTTTCCAAACTTTTCGCAAGTTAATTGTTTGCTTTCACTCATACTCAATCCCTCGCTTTCTATCATAAATATGCAGTAGCAAGACGCATTACTTCTACTTGGTCTGCCTGCTCTTTATCCAATATGCCAGCTAAATGTCCATCACTCATTACCATTACTCTGTCACTCATGCCCAAAAGTTCAGGCATTTCAGAAGAAATCATTATAATTGCTTTGCCTTCTGCTGCAAGTGACTGCATAATGGTATAGATTTCATATTTTGCACCAACATCAATACCACGAGTAGGCTCGTCCAATATCAATATATCTGGTGTTGTTAAAAGCCATCTTGCAAAAAGCACTTTTTGTTGATTTCCGCCAGAAAGATTTTGTATCAATGTTTCCATAGTAGGCGTTTTTGTATTTAATTTTTTATTTTCTTCTGCTGCTATATTTCTTCTTTTTTTATTATCTAATATACCACCAGATGAAAATTTCTTTTCGCTTGCAATGATAGTATTATCTGTAATGGAAAGCACTCCAAATATACCTGTTGCACGCCTTTCCTCTGTTAACAAGCCAATTTTATTATTTTTTGCATCAGCAACATTTTTTGCATGATAAGGTTTTCCATGTATTGTGATTGTACCAGATGCAATGCCCCTCAATCCAAATATTGCCTCTACTAATTCTGTTCTTTGTGCGCCAACTAATCCACCCAATCCTAATATCTCGCCTTTATGTAAATCAAATGTAACGTCCTTAAAGGAACGTGGGTCTGTTGCTGTTAAATTTCGCACTTCCATAATAGTTTCTGTACTTGTTTCATATGTTTTAGGTGGAAAACGATTTGTCATATCCCTTCCAACCATTCTATTTATAATCAAGTCTGTTGTTAATTCACTTGCTGACCACGTACCAACATAAGTACCATCCCTCATAATTGTTACTTCATCTGAAATTTTTAATATTTCTTCCATTTTATGTGAAATGTATATAATAGAACGTCCTTCTGATTTTAATTGTGCAATAATTTTGAAAAGATGTTCCACTTCATTATCTGTCAATGAAGAAGTTGGCTCGTCCATAATAATAATTTTAGAATCATAACTTACTGCTTTTGCTATTTCAACAAGCTGTAACTGTGATGCAGAAAGCGTACCAGCCAGCACAGCAGGATTAATATCTAAGTCAATTTTTTTAAATAAATCCTTTGTCATTTGATACATTTTTTTATGGTCAACAGCAATACCTGCAATCATAGGAAATCTACCAAGCCAAATATTTTCCATTACTGGTCTAAAAGAAATAGGATGCAACTCTTGATGTATCATAGAAACGCCTAAATCTAATGCCATTTTAGAACTGTCAATGGATTGTTTTTTTCCATCTAATATAATTTCGCCCTCATCTTCATGATAAATACCGAAAAGACATTTCATTAATGTTGACTTTCCAGCGCCGTTTTCTCCCATCAATGCGTGTACGCTACCTGGACGTACTTTTAATGTAACGCCATCTAATGCTTTTACTCCTGGGAAAAATTTTGAAATATGATTCATTTCTAGTACATACTCACCCATATGCTAAACCCCCTTTTTAAAGTTAATACTTCTTTATCGGGTTACAAAACATGGAACGGAAAAGCAACCTCTTCCGTTCCGCAATATAGCAAGCTACTTATTGTGCCTGTTTGTTTTACTGATTATTGAAAATCTTTGTAATTTTCAGCTGTAATTTTTACATATGGTACCCATACATATTTACCATCTGTAATTTCATATCCAACTGTATCAGCTGTAATTTCTTGTCCTGCTGCTGCCATTGCTGCAATATTTGTTGTTGCGATACCTTGGTTTTCAGCGTCATTCAATACTGTTCCAAGTAAAGAACCATTGCTCATTGCTTCCAAAGCAGGAGCAGTTGCGTCAACACCTACTACAGGTACAAATTTAGATGCGTCACCTGTGTTATAGCCATTTGCTTTTAATGATTCAATTACACCAAGTGCCATGTCATCGTTGTTGCAAAGTACTGCTTCAATAGAATCAATGCCTTGAGATGTAATAAATGCATTCATAAGTTCTGTTGCTTTAACTTTATCCCACATAGCTGTGTCATTTCCGATTTCTTCTACTTCAATACCAGCATCTTGTAATGCTTTTACAGAGTATTCTGTTCTTAATGTTGCATCTTGATGTCCTGGCTCACCTGTTACCATGATGTATTGTAATTTGCCATCACCATTTTTATCTGCTGTTTCTTTGTTTGCATTCCAATAGTCAGCAATGATTTCTCCAGACATTGTACCAGATTCTTCTGCTTTTGCACCAACATACCATACTTTGTCATAGCTTTGCATAACATCTGGTTCTGGTTCTCTGTTCAAAAATACAATAGGCAAACCTGCTGCAGATGCTTTTTCTACCAATGGACCTGCTGCTGTTCTATCAACAGGATTTACTGCTAATGCTGTCATACCTTTTGTAATGAATGTATCCACTTGGTCATTTTGTGTTGCTTGTTTGTTTTGAGAGTCAACCAATTCAATACCTGCACCTAAAGAGTTTGCTTGTGCTTCCATATTGTTTCTAACACCTGTCATAAATGTATCATCAAATTTGTAAATACAAACACCGATTTCTACATTAGACATATCTACATCTGTACCACCTTGTTCTGCATCGCCTTGTGTTTCTTCTCCTTCTGTTGGAGTTGGAGCTGGTGCATCAGTACTGCCACCGCAACCTGTCATAGCGCCCATAACCATCATAGAAGCCATTATCAATGCAAATAATCTTTTTTTCATTTCTTAAAAACCTCCCTTTAAAACATACCATATAAAAATTTTAAACACTTCAGAATTTCTTCTGATTCTTTTGATAATTTCATTATAAAGGGACAAATTAGGAAAGACAATATAATTTTCTTCGCTTTACTATAAAAATTCTCTGCATTTTTACTATATTTTTACATTTTATAGCAAAAAAACCATACAATATTTACTATTTCTACATATTAACAGAATAATATTATTGTATGTTTTTATTTTTGATATATATAATTTTTTTTTAATTTCATATTGTATTATTGACAAAAAATAATATATTATCAATAATAAAAATAGTAAAAGCAAATTTATATAATTTCTAGTATTCAAATATCAAAAAAATGCAGTTAAAAACTTTTACATATTAAAATCAACAGAACCATTTTATATCAAAGGAGGGCTTTTTTTATGAGCATAAAACAAAAACTGCAAAAAAATGATTGTTTAGAGCAAATGAAATTACTTTATAGTACAGATGATGTAGGAGCAAAAGAATATACTGATAGATACCTTCATTTAATTGAAACATATTGTTCCATTTTTGATGACAATGATGAAGAAATACGCCTCTTTTCTGCTCCAGGACGTACAGAAGTAGGAGGGAATCATACCGACCATCAAAAAGGTCATGTTTTAGCCGCAGGTGTCAATTTAGATATTATTGCAGCAGTAAAAGAAAATCATACAAATACTATAAAAATTAAAAGTGATGGCTATAATATGATTACCATTGATTTAAACCAAACAGAGCCTATTGCAAGCGAAGAAGGTACAACACTTTCTCTTGTTCGCGGTATTGCAGCATATTTTATCAATATGGGTTATACTGTAAAAGGCTTTAATGCTGCTATGACTTCTAGTGTTTTAAAAGGTTCTGGGCTTTCTTCTTCTGCGGCTTTTGAGGTATTAATAGGAACAATTATAAATGGACTGTTTTGCAATAATAAAGAATCTGCTGTCAAAATTGCTCAAATTGGACAATATGCTGAAAACGTATATTTCGGAAAGCCTTGTGGTTTAATGGACCAAACAGCATCATCAGTAGGCAGTTTTGTTGCTATTGATTTTAAAGATACAGAGCACCCTGTTGTGGAACAAATACCATTTGATTTTACATCAGTAGGTCATGCTCTTTGTATTGTAGATACAGGAGGCAATCACGCAGATTTAACACCAGATTATGCTGCCGTTACAGCAGAAATGAAATCTGTTGCTGCATTTTTTGGTAAAAATGTGCTTTCTGAAGTTTCTGAAAATGATATTTATAAAAATATAGCCGTTTTACGTAAAAAATGTGGTGACAGAGCAATATTACGTGCAATACACTTTTTTGCAGACAGCAAAAAAGCAGTACAAGAAGCAGAGGCACTCAAAAATAATGACTTTGAAACATTTAAAAAATTGATTTTGTCATCTGGAATTTCTTCTTCTACTTGCCTTCAAAATGTGTATTCTACATCGAATCCTCAGGAACAGGGTTTAAGCCTTGCTTTAGCACTTTGTCAAAAAATATTAGGAGATAAAGGGGCTTATAGAGTACATGGTGGTGGTTTTGCTGGCACGATACAAGCATTTGTTCCCACAGAACTATTGCAAACATTTCATGATGAAATGGAATCTGCTTTTGGAGAAGGAAATTGTCATATACTCTCTATTCGCCCTGTAGGTGGCACAGAAATTGCATAATATCAGTAAAAGCCAACAAAATTTATTTTTTTGTTGGCTTTTATTTTGCAAATAAAGTGATATTAATTTTTATAATATTTTTTTGTCAAAAACAACATACCAAATGCTGATGCAATATATATCATGCTAGCTTTTATGCAAGGATATAATATTTTACTACCAAAATTATCAAAAGGTAATGCAATATTAGATAAAGTGTGTCTTATAAACACCAGTATAAATAGTATTGTACTAACTTTTATCAATAACTTATTGTATTTCGGAAATACATTAATAAGGCAAAATGTTGTCATAGTATACAACAAAAAGAAACCTACAAAATGTATTGCAGATGGTATTGTTGTTATATAAATGTGATATTTTCTTGTAATATAAAGGGAAAAAAGTAATGCTAAAAAATAAATATATTTACGATACTTTTTCAAATAATTCCCCCTTTTTTTACTTTAAAAGTATATAATATCTCATTGCCTGATAAGTTTATAATTTCCTTTATAATCACATTCAATTCCAAGTGTTTTATTATTAAAACCATCCATAAAATAAAATTTTACTTTTACAGTACACTTTGTTCCTCTTCCTGTATCTGACCAAACTTCTTTATCTGGTATAAATTTTTTATTTGAGTCTTTATTTTCATAAGTAATATATTTTGATACACAGCTTACTTCTTTATTTTGAATATTATAAGAAAATGTTGCATAAAAAGCTGCTGTAAAATCTACGTAGCTCTTTTCATTTACATATGTTACTCTTTCATTTTCCCCAGCCCTCGTTGATGGATATGTTATCTTTTTAATTGTTTGTGTCACAAGGTCGCCATCTTCATCATAATATGTTTCTTGATAAACGATTTCTTCGTTCATTCCCTCTTATCCTAATGTTTGTGCAGAAGCAACAGCTACTTGAACAAATATCATACTTATTGCCATAATAATACTAACTAATTTTTTTAATGATTTGTACATAAAAATTCTCCCTTTCTTATTTTTTATTATTGTATAATATCACATATCACTTTATAATATTATACAATATCTATACTATAAAATAATATAGAAATTATTAATAATAATCTATATATATAGATTTTTTACTACGCTTATATTTATAGATATTTTTACTAAATAAGGAGGTAAAATACCTCCTTTATTTATATAATATTATTTTTTTGGTTTTAATACTTCTGTGCCACCCATATATGGCTGTAATGGTTTTGGAATATTAATGCTACCATCTTCATTAATATTGTTTTCTAAAAATGCAATTAGCATACGAGGAGGTGCAACAACTGTATTATTTAATGTATGTGCAAAATAGTTGCCTTTTTCTTTATTTTTCACACGAATACCCAAACGGCGAGCCTGTGCATCTCCTAAATTGGAGCAGCTTCCTACTTCAAAATATTTTTTCTGTCTTGGTGACCATGCCTCTACGTCAATACTTTTTACTTTCAAATCTGCCAAATCCCCTGAACAACATTCCAATGTTCTTACTGGTACATCTAATGTTCTAAAAAATTCTACAGTATTTTTATAAAGCTGTTCAAACCAATAAGGGCTATCTTCTGGCTTACAAACAACAATCATTTCCTGCTTTTCAAATTGATGTATTCTATATACTCCTCTTTCTTCAATACCATGTGCGCCTACTTCTTTTCTAAAACATGGAGAATAGCTTGTCAATGTTTGAGGTAATGATTCCTCATCTAATATTGTATCAATAAATTTACCTATCATAGAATGTTCGCTTGTACCAATCAAATACAAATCTTCACCCTCTATTTTATACATCATATTTTCCATTTCTGCAAAACTCATAACACCTGTTACAACATTGCTTCTTATCATAAATGGAGGAATATAATAAGTAAATCCTTTATTAATCATAAAATCTCTTGCATAAGAAAGTATAGAAGAATGTAATCTTGCAACATCTCCACAAAGATAATAAAAGCCATTTCCACTTGTTTTTCTTGCACTGTCTAAATCAACACCTGCAAGACTTTCCATAATATCAATATGATATGGTACTTCAAAATCAGGTACAGCAGGCTCTCCAAAGCGTTCTACTTCTACATTCTCGCTATCGTCTTTTCCTAAAGGTACACTATCATCAATAATATTTGGTATAACTAACATTCTTTCTCTTATTTTTGCTGTTAATTCTTCTTCTAATGCTTCTAATTCTGTCAATTCTTTTGCCATTTCTGCAACTTGTGTTTTTGCCTTTTCTGCTTCTTCTTTTTGTCCTTTTGCCATCATGCCACCAATCGCCTTACTGATAGCATTTCTTTGACTTCTTAAATCATCGCATCTTCCTTTTGTTTCTCTAAATTTTTTATCCATTTCTATTACTTCATCTACTAAAACTAATTTTTGGTCTTGAAATTTCTTTTTAATATTTTCTTTTACTAATTCTGGATTCGTACGAATTAATTTAATGTCTAACATTTTTAATATCCTCCTTCATTTTTGTTTCTGTTACTTTTATAATCATTTTGTTTATTATGAAATAAAATAGAATATAAAAAAGCTCTCGTCCCCTTATTATAAAAGGGACGAGAGCATATTTCCCGCGTTGCCACCCAATTTGCCTGCTATAAACAAGCCTCTCAAACAGCGATAAAGGGCTTACCCTTTCGGCTTTTACCGAAAAGCTCAGAAAGTGGAACATCTTTTTTTTACATCAATTTTCACCAGCCATTGACTCTCTGTAGTATTATTGCAAGATTTATTTTTCTTCAAACGCTTTTTATTCTATTTTTCATAATTGTATCATATATTTTTCCTTTGTCAACACACATTATATAAATTTTAAATTTTTAAAAAAAGTCATTGACAAAATATTTCAAATACTGTATAGTGTTTGTTACAGAAAATCATTTTTGCCCAGATAGCTCAGTTGGTAGAGCAGAGGACTGAAAATCCTCGTGTCACTGGTTCGATTCCGGTTCTGGGCATATTGTTTTAAGGAAGCCAAACAGCTTCCTTTTTTGTTTATACTTCATAAACAAAGGGGTTCTATTTATGAAAAAAAAAGAAATGATATTTTTTACAGTACTTTTAATAGTTGCTGTTGTATTTTATATAATAACCTCAAAATCAAATACAGAACACAATACAATTACTGTTTCTATTGATGGTACTGTTTATAAAGAATTTGATTTATACCAAAATCAAAACTATACTATACAAACAGAACAAGGATACAATGTATTACAGATACAAAATCATAAAGCAACTATAATAGAAGCAGATTGTCCTGACCAGCTTTGTGTACAACAAAAAGCAGTCAGCCATATAGGAGAGTTAATTGTTTGTCTTCCTCATAAAATGGTAATAGAAGTCAAATAAGGAGTGTGAAACATTATGAGCAGTAAAAAAATTGCATACTGCGGATTATTAACAACTGTTGCATTACTTCTTAGTTATGTGGAGCGTATGCTTGCTATTCCCATGATTGTTCCTGGTATGAAATTAGGACTTGCTAATGTTGCTGTATTGATTGCTCTTTATATATTAGATAATAAAACTGCATTCAGTATTTCTATATTGCGTATTTTGATTTCAGCACTGCTTTTTACTGGTTTTGCTAGTTTTTTGTATAGTGCTTCTGGTGCATTGCTTAGTTTTACTGTTATGGCATTTTGTAAAAAAACAAATATTTTTTCTATGATTGCTGTAAGTATATTAGGTGGCATCAGCCACAATATAGGGCAAATTACAATTGCGTGTGTAATAGTAGAAAACATTGGTCTTTTTTATTATATGCCGTTTCTTATTATATTAGGTATTGCAACAGGTTTTATTACTGGCATCGTAGGAAATAAAGCAGTTTATTATATAAAAAATAATAAACATTAAAAAAACCATGCTATATCAACACTTTTTATTTGCACAACATTGCTTTTATGCTATAATAAATTTTATTATACAAAAATAGCACAACAGAATTTTTTATTGCTTAATATATTTAATATATTTATAAATTTCATATATCATCATTTATTTTTACTTTATTATAAATACAATAAAATTAATATATTAACTTAACAGAATTTATATTTTTAACAGGAGGTAAATTATGGCAACTTATTTCAAATCACTCTCTCGTACATTCAGTGAATATCTTCTTGTTCCAGGCTATTCCTCTGTGGAATGTACTCCAGATAATGTTAATTTAAAAACACCTATAGTAAAATTTAAAAAGGGAGAAAAACCTGCATTGGAAATGAATATTCCTCTTGTTTCTGCTATTATGCAATCTGTTTCAGATGACAGAATGGCAGTAGCACTAGCAAAAGAGGGTGGTATCTCATTTATTTATGGTTCTCAAACAATAGAAAGTCAAGCGGCTATGGTACAAAGGGCAAAATCATATAAAGCAGGATTTGTTGTAAGTGATTCTAATATCACACCAGAAAGCACATTAAAAGATATTTTAGCATTAAAAGAAAAAACAGGACACTCTACTGTTGCTGTTACAACAGATGGTACAGCACAAGGTAAATTAGTAGGTATTGTAACGAGTCGTGATTATCGTGTGAGTCGTATGGAGGGCAATGAAAAAGTAAAAGATTTTATGACTCCTCTTGAAAAATTGGTGTGTGCTCCAAAAGGTACAACATTAAAAGAAGCAAATAATATTATTTGGGATCACAAATTAAACTCTTTGCCTATTGTAGATGATGCTGGTAGATTAGTATATATGGTATTCCGTAAAGACTATGATTCTCACAAAGAAAACAAAAATGAACTTTTAGATGTTCACAAAAGATATGTTGTGGGTGCAGGCATCAATACAAGAGATTATGAAGAACGTGTCCCTGCACTTGTTAATGCTGGTGCAGATATACTTTGCATTGATTCCTCTGAAGGTTTCTCAGAATGGCAAAAAATCACATTAGATTTTATACGCCAAAAATATGGTGACAGTGTAAAAGTTGGTGCAGGAAATGTTGTTGATAAAGAAGGTTTCCGTTATTTAGCTGAATGTGGCGCAGATTTTATAAAAGTAGGTATTGGTGGTGGTTCTATATGTATTACAAGAGAACAAAAAGGCATTGGACGTGGACAAGCATCTGCCGTAATAGAAGTAGCAGAGGCAAGAGATGAATATTATAAAGAAACAGGTATTTATATCCCTATTTGTTCTGACGGTGGTATTGTATATGATTATCATATGACACTTGCTTTAGCAATGGGGGCTGACTTTTTGATGTTAGGACGTTATTTTTCTCGTTTTGATGAAAGTCCTACAAATAAAGTCAATATTAATGGAAATTATATGAAAGAATATTGGGGAGAAGGTTCTGCAAGAGCAAGAAATTGGCAAAGATACGATATGGGTGGAGATAAAAAACTTTCTTTTGAAGAAGGTGTTGATTCTTATGTACCATATGCTGGTAGTTTGAGAGATAATGTTTCTCTCTCATTAAAAAAAGTAAAATCTACTATGTGTAATTGTGGTGCACTTACTATACCAGAGTTACAACAAAAAGCAAAATTAACCATTATTTCTGCAACAAGCCTTACAGAAGGTGGCGCACATGATGTTGTATTAAAAGACAATCAAGGAAGCACATATAATAGCTAATATCATTTGCAGTGTCAAACTTTTCAATTTGACACTGTTTTTATTAATATGATATGATTGAATTATAGAACTTATATAAGGAGTATAACTATGAAAAAAATAATAATTACAGCTTGTATATTCAGCATATTATCCATTAATACCGCTTTTGGTAAAGATATTACTGTAACTGTTAATGATATGCCTATACCTTATACACAAAATCCAGTTATCAAAAATAATACTACATATGTACCTATGAAACAGACAGCTGAAGCATTTGGTGCCGTAGTTAGTTGGAATGAACCTACAAAAACGGTAATTGCTAGAAAAGGTAGCAACATTATATCTGCCTGTGTAAATAGCAAAACATTAATGATTACAAAAAATGGAAAAACACAAAATATAGTAATGGAAACACCTGCTTATATAGAAAATGGTACTATGTTTGTACCATTAAGACCATTAACACAAGCATTTCATGCTAACATTATATGGGACAAAAATACAAATATTGCAAAAATAACAAATAACTCTTTTATTATTTCAGAAAAAACAGAACAAAAAACAATACAGAATAAAGAGGGTGTTACTGTATGGGAAGCACATATTTCTTATCCAGAATTACAAAGAAATAGTGAAGCATTTTCTAAAATAAATGAAATCATATCAAATGATGTACACACTTCACTTTCTGACACAGAAAATGAAATTGTAGCAGATGATATCAATACTGATTTAGATAATATGTTGCCTTATACCTTCGACTGTACTTATAGCATTACCTATTTAGATGACAATACAATATCTATTTTATTAGATTATTATGAATTGACAGGAGGAGCACATGGTATGCCTTATCGTCAAGCATATACATTTGATTTAAACACAGGAAATCAATTACAATTAAAAGATATATTGAATTTATCAGAAACAGATATTACAGAATTTGTAAAAAATGCTTTTAAAAATAATATTGAACAAAATCCAGATAATTATTTTACTGGTGCAGTAGAAACAGTAGATTCTGAACATTTTATGTATGATTTTTATATAGAACCAAATAAAATTATATTTTTTACACAAGCTTATTTACTAGAGCCTTATGCAAACCATTATCAACCTACTATTGTTAATATAGAAGAATTGCAAAACAAATTAAAAATCAATATCTCAACAAATGGATTTTAAATTTTATATTTTATAAACAAAAAATGACATAGCTATTATGCTATGTCATTTTTGTTTTGTCGCTTATTGTTCCACTTCTTCTGCAGCAATTGCATACTTTTCTAATATTGCGTTTTGAATTTTTTCTCTGGTCACACCATTGATTGGATGCGCAATGTCTCGGAACTCTCCATCAGCAGATTTCCTGCTTGGCATTGCAATAAATAAGCCCTGTTCTCTTTCAATTACCTTGATGTCATGAACCACGAATTCGTTGTCGAAAGTTACAGAAATAACAGCTTTCATCTTTCCTTCTTTGTTGACCTTTCTCACTCTTACATCAGTAATTTCCATACGCTCTCTCCTCCCATGTGACCTGGGAATTATCCTCCTTTACGCTTATAAAACTGTACCTTTTCTCAATATCTGAGGATTATCTGGTTTTCCGATGACTTGTTTGCCGTCTGTTAAAACAACATCTTTGTCCAGTATCGCATATTTCACCACACAGCCATTACCAATACGACTGCCTTCCATAATAATGGAATTTTCTACCGTGGCATGGTCACCAACATATACTTTACGGAAAACAACAGAATTTTCCACTTTACTATTTATAATTGAACCACTACCTATAATAGAATTTTTTACCTCTGCATTTGAATTATATTTTGCAGGTGGTTCGTCTTTTGGTTTTGTTTCTATATAAGGATACTGATGTACAAAAGCATCTCTTATATCTTTGTTTAAAAAATCCATATTGGTATTGAAATAATCAACAACACTAGAACCAACTGAATTCCAGTATCCATTAAATTCATAACCATAAATTTTTAATTCTTTTCTAAATTCAATAATAATATCTTTTACAAAATCATATTTTCCTTTAGCAATTACCTTCTCTAACAAATCAATCAGCAATTCTCTGCCAATTACATAAATGCCAAGGGAAGCCATGTTGCTATTAGCTTGCAGAGGTTTTTCTTCAAACTCTTGTAATCTCTTATCGCTGTCCATTTGCATAATACCATATTTAGACAAATCTTTTCCAGACATATCTTTATAAACAACGGTAATATCAGCATTTTTTTCTTCATGATATTCCAAAACTTTTTTGAAATCCATTTTATAAACAGCGTCACCAGATGCTATTACTACATATGGTGTATTGCTTCGTCTTAAAAAAGACATATTTTGGTACATAGAATCGGCTGTTCCACGGAACCAGTTATTATCCATTCTGCTAATATAAGGAGATAATACAAATAAACCGCCCTGCTTTCTTCCTAAATCCCACCATTTTGCTGAACCTAAATGGTCATGCAATGAACGAGAATTATATTGTGTCAATACTGCTACTTTTTGTATTCCAGAACTTGACATACTGCTCATAGCAAAGTCAATCGCTCTGTAACAGCTTCCCACTGGAAGTGCAGCAGATGCTCTAAAATCTGTTAAAACACCCATACGACCTTCATTGTTACCGCCAGCTAAAATTACACCAATCGCTCTCATAAGTTAACCTCCTCTACAATCACAGATTTACCACTCTGCAAAATACCGTCTGCAAAGTCTTTTTCTGTTGTATTTCCCAATAATACACAATTCTTACCAATTACTACATTGTTTGGTATTGTAGTCATGTGTCCTACAACAGTAATACCTGTGTTATAAATTTTAGGTTTCATTTCATTTTCAATATTATCGCCAACACCGATTTTAACATTATCACCAACGTGAGAATCTTCGTCTATAATACAACGGTCTAATTGGCTATTTTCACCAATCACAGTGTCACCCATAATAATAGAATCTCTTATCACAGCGCCTTTTTTTACAATAACATTAGGACCTAATATAGAGTTATATACTTGTCCATATACTTCGCAGCCATCTGAAACAATACTTGTTTTTATATTTGCTTCTGGACCTGTATATTGTGGTGGTTGATGGTCAGTATTTGTATAAATCTTCCAAAAATCTTCATACAGATTAAAATCAGGCAATGTTCTAATCAATTCCATATTAGCTTGCCAATAAGATTCAATTGTGCCAACATCTTTCCAATAGCCTTTAAAACGATAAGCATACATTGTTTGTCCTTCTTCCAACATACGTGGAATAATATGATTACCAAAATCACTATCTGGATGCACTTTGCTGTCTTCAATTAATGCCTCTCTTAAACGACTCCATGTAAAAATGTAAATACCCATAGATGCTAAATTGCTCTTTGGATTTTCTGGCTTTTCCTCAAATTCATAAATTTTGTCATCGCCTTCTGTATTCATAATACCAAAACGACTTGCCTCCTCAAAAGGCACTTCTAATACGGCTATTGTTGCTGCTGCCTTTTTTTCCTTATGGAAATCTAACATAGCAGAATAATCCATTTTATAAATGTGGTCGCCTGATAAAATTAACACATATTCTGGATTATTGCTTTCAATATACTCCAAGTTTTGATAGATAGCATTTGCAGTACCCATAAACCATTCGCCGGAATCTCCTCCACCCTTTACGTGTGGTGCTAATATTGTTACGCCGCCTGATTTACGGTCTAAATCCCAGGGAATACCAATACCAATATGCTGATTTAATCTCAGAGGTTGATATTGTGTTAATACACCTACTGTATCTACACCAGAGTTGATACAATTACTTAAAGGAAAATCAATAATTCTATATTTTCCTCCAAACGTAACAGCTGGCTTTGCTACGTTTCTTGTCAGTACGCCAAGACGGCTTCCCTGTCCACCTGCCAATAACATGGCAATCATTTCTTTCTTACGCATGTCTTTATACCCCCAATACTTTTATAATTTTTTATAAAACTGAGACAAGCATTCGGCACAGATAAAACTTATCTATACAAAATGATTATTGTATAATATTATTATAGCACATCTTTTTTTTATTGTAAAATATCAAATAATTTTTTTAGTAAAATAATGATTTTTTAACAATTTTCGCTAATTTATTTTGTAAAAATGGAAATGTTTCTTCATTTTTTTAAAATTTTTTATACATTTTTGATAATTTTTTGACTATTTTTTATCAAAATAAACAACCTTTTTTTAATATGTCATAATTTTCCATTCTATATGCATTTTTTTTCAATCAAAATTATGGAAAAAAGTGCTATTTTATATTATAAAATATTATATATCTATACTGTAAAAAATATACAGAAATACTACTTCAATATACTATTGTGTTATATTCTATAATAATATATAAAATGCTTGTCATAATTATTACAGCAATTTTGTTATTTATTTTGTTATTATTTTTTATCATTGCCATTCCTTTTTGATTATACTATAATAAAAAAATATTATGTTATATATCTGCAAATTTGTTTCAGCAATTTATAAATCAATTATATTGCTTGCTGTTTTTTAAACAATTTTAACATAGCAAACATAAAACATATTTTTTGTTATTTTTAACATAATATTTATAATAAAATATATTGTAACAAATCATATTTTATACAACATCATTCAATATTGTAAAAGAAAATGGGGTGGTTCATAATGAAAAATAATTTTTTAAAAAAATATCAATCTGTATATTTTATAGGTATTGGCGGAATTAGTATGTCTGGATTAGCAGAAATATTAAAATCTAAAGGCTTTAATGTATCTGGAACAGATATGAAAGAATCTGCTGAAACAGAGCATTTACGTCGTATTGGTATAACAGTAAATATTGGACACAGAGCTGAAAATATTACAGATGATATACAGCTTGTTATTTATACAGCAGCAATTAAACAAGATAATCCAGAATTAATTGCAGCAAAACACAAAAATATACCTGCCATAGACAGAGCACATTTATTAGGCATGATTATGGAAGATTATGCATATTCTGTTGCAGTTGCAGGCACACACGGCAAAACAACTACTACTGGTATGGTTTCAGATATACTACTTTTTGCAGAAACTAATCCTACTATTACTGTGGGCGGGATATTACCTACCATTCATAGTAATACCAATATTGGTGGAGAAGATTATTTTGTGGCAGAGGCCTGCGAATATTTTGACAGTTTTTTGCAATTTCACCCTCTTGTTGGCGTAATACTAAATATTGAAGCTGACCACTTAGATTATTTTAAAAATTTAGAAAACATTAGAGCATCTTTCCATAAATTTGCCCAAAACATTTCATCTGAAGGCACATTAATATTAAATAACAGCATACCAAAACTAGAAGAAATCACATCAAATATTGCTTGTCGCTACGAAACAGTAGGCTTAGAAGGTAATGCTAATTGGAAAGCACAAAATATTACACATGAACCTGATGGTAAAAACAGTTTTAATGTTATTTACAATGGTAATTGCTTAGGTCGTGTACATTTGAATATTCCAGGTGACCACAATATCACAAATGCACTTTCTGCATTTGCTGTATGTTATACACTTTCATTACCTACCAAATGCATTATAGAAGGATTAGAACAATTTCATGGTACAGAAAGACGATTTCAAAAAAAGGGAGAAAAAAACGGCATAATAGTAATTGACGACTATGCACACCACCCTACCGAAATTAAAGCGACATTATCCGCAGCAAAAAAGATTCATCATAATACAACTTATTGTGTTTTTCAGCCACATACTTATTCTCGTACAAAAGCACTTTTTGACTCTTTCGCAACAGCGTTTACAGACGCAGATGTGATTATTATAGCTGATATTTATGCAGCAAGAGAAAAAGATACTGGTATTATTCACTCTAAGCAACTTGCAGAAGAAATTGCTCGTCATAATCAAAATGCCATTTATTGTGGTGATTTTGAACAAATTACAAATTATTTAAAAGAACATTGTCAATCTGGTGATTTACTTTTAACAGTAGGTGCTGGAGATGTTTATCGTATTGGTGAAGCATTTTTAAATGAATAACGCTGATTTTTTATAAATTATCCACAAAGTTATCCACAACCTGTGGATAACTTTGTGAAATGTCTGTTTAAAATATTATGAAAAAAAAGATAGACTTTTATTGTTTTTTATTCAAAAACATTTGTCTGTTTTTTTTATACCTTACCATATTTTGATATATTTTTTACTAATATAATAGATATTGTGGCTTTTCAGTATGTATTTTTTATTTATATTCCCTATCTATTTTAATCATTTTTTATTATTTTCCACTACTTTAATCGTTTTCCACAGTTTTTTATAGTTTTCCACAGAGTTATCCACAGTTTTTTATTTTATTATGCACTATTCTATGCAATTTTTTGCAATATTTTAAAATATCATCACAATTTGAAAAAAATATTAATATTATTACACGATATTCTTTTCAAAAAACTGTATAATTTCCTCTTTTTTTGCCTGTATTTTTCCCTGTACCATTTCCTTTGTACCTCCTCCATTACATGGATACACTGCTGATAATATTTGTTTTAATTGTTTCATATCTTCTTTATGACTCATTAATATATAAGTATATCCCGTTTGTTCTTCTCCAGAAAACACTGCGACTATATTTGCTTTTTTACAAAGCATTGTAGCAAAATATTGTAATGTTTTATGATTTAATACTTTTTCAAAAAATACTGCTTTTTTTGTATCATTTTTCACTTTATCTACAATTTGCTCTAACCTTTGTTTTTCCAAAAAATTAATTTGCCATTGTAGTGTATCCTTCTCCTTTTTCAACTTTTCCACAGCTTTTGATATATCTTTTACAGTAACAGAAAGCAAATGAGAAATTTCATATGCACTTTGACTTTTCTCACTATAATCTTTTAATGCTCTTTTCGCAGCTATCATTTGCAGGCGAATACCACCTTTGTAACTATCATATTGTATAATTTTGATACTTCCAATTTCTCCTGTTGTTTTAGTATGAATACCACAACAAGCACAAATATCATATCCTGGTATTTCCACAATACGAACAACGCCCTCTAAACTTTTTTTACTTCTATAATCCAGCTCTTGTAATTCTTGTTTTGTAGGATAATATATTCTAATTGTTTTATTCTGCATTACTGCCTCATTTGCACATTGTTCCAATTCTATAATTTGTTGCTGAGATAATTTACCATCAAAATCTAATGTAATTACATCTTTTCCCATATGAAAACCCACATTATGCAATCCATATTTTCTATAAACAATTCCAGATAAAATATGCTCTGCGGTATGGTTCTGCATCAAATCAAAACGATATTCCCAATCAATTTCACCTTCTACAAGCGTTCCTATTGGTATTTCATTTTTTACAGTATGATATATGGTATCATTACGTTCTTGCACATCTAATACCTGTTGTCCATACAATATCCCTTTATCAGCAGGTTGTCCTCCTCCTTCTGGATAAAAACAAGTATCTTCTAATACAATATCATATCCTTTTTTACTTTTAATACAATCTATTACTTTTGATTGTATTGTTTTTTGATAACTATCATTATAATAAGCAATTTCCTTTTTCATAATATCATTTCCTCTTTATATTTTTTACATAGATAAATGCCTGTCTTAATATATGACAGGCATTTTTATAGTAATTGCATGGATTGATATTAGTATATTATACATTTTCGCATACTGTCAATGCTTTATCTAATATTGTTATCATCTCATCAATATGTCTTTGTTCTGCAATTAATGCTGGTACAAAACGTATTACATCATGTCCAGCACCTACCAAAAGTAATCCCATTTCTATACATTTATTGATTACATCACTTGTTGGAATATTTAACTCTATACCTTGCATAAAACCAATTCCTCTTACATCTGTAATACAACTATGTTTTTGTTGTAATTTTTTAAGCTGTTCTGTCATATAAGCACCATTTTTTCTTACATTTTCAATCAATCCATTTTCAAAAAGTTCTTTCATTACTGTAACACCTGCTGCTGTTGCAAGAGAATTTCCGCCAAATGTAGAGGCATGGTCACCAGGCTGAAATGCTTGTGCTGCAAAATCTTTCGCCATCATTGCACCAATAGGCACACCACCTGCAAGACCTTTTGCAAATGTAGCAACATCTGGTACAACTCCTAATGTTTGATAAGCAAATAATTCTCCTGTTCTGCCTACACCACACTGCACTTCATCAAATATAAGTAATATATCTTTTTCATCACAAAGTTTTCTAACTTTCTGTAAATATTGTTTGTCTGCTGGTATAATACCACCTTCTCCCTGTATTGGTTCTAACAATATCGCACAAGTTTTATCTGTAACCGCTTTTTCCAATGCCTCAAAATCATTAAAAGGAACATGACAAATATCAGGTAAAAGAGGTTCTAAACCTTTATGATATTTGTCTTGTCCTGTCGCTGTAACAGCTCCATATGTTCTGCCATGAAAAGAATGTAACATAGTAATAATTTCATTCCCTGATTTTCCTTTCATTTTAGCATATTTTCTAGCCAATTTTAAAGCACTTTCTATGGATTCTGCACCACTATTACAGAAAAACACCTTATCAAAATCGCTATGAGCAACCAGTTGTTCCGCTAATTCAATTTGAGGCTCTGTATAATATAAATTAGAACAATGTATCAATTTCATTGCTTGTTCTGCTATTGTTCTTTCTAATGCTTCATTTGCATAACCCAAACTATTTACGGCAATACCTGCAACAAAATCAATATACTTTTTTCCTTCGATATCCCAAACGTGCATACCATTTCCACATTCCAGTGCGATAGGAAAACGACTATATGTTTTCATAACAACACTATTTCCTCTTTTTACTAATTGTTCCATCTTTTCTCCCATTACTATACACCCTTTCTTTATTTTTCAATCATTGTACCAATACCTTCTGGTGTAAATATTTCCAATATCAAACAATGTTCTACACGTCCATCTAATATATGAACATTATTTACTCCTTGGTGTATGCCTTCCATACAACATTCTACTTTTGGTATCATACCACCTGATATAATGCCTTCATCAATCAATTTTTGTATTTTATTGGCATTAATAAAACTCATAATAGAATCTGGGTCATTAATATCTCTCATAACACCCTCTACATCTGTTAAAAATACCAATTTTTCTGCCTTTAATGCTCCAGCAATCGCTACTGCTGCATAATCTGCATTAATATTATATGTAATACCATTTTCATCTTTTCCAATAGGAGCAATTACTGGTATAAATTCATTATTAATTAAAGATTGTATTAATGTTGGGTCAATAGAAACTATATCACCCACACAACCATAATCAATACCATCTTTTTCTATTTTTTTTGCTTGAATGATACCACCATCTTTTCCACTGATGCCTACCGATTTTACACCTTGTTTTTCAATCTCTGTTACAATATGTTTGTTCAGCTTTCCAGCTAATACCATTTCTACAATTTCCATTGTTTTTTCATCTGTTACTCTTAAACCATTTACAAATTTAGATTGTATATTCATTTGTTCTAAAAATGCATTAATATCAGGACCACCACCATGCACAATAACAGGATGCATACCTACCAATTTCATTAATGCAATGTCTTGTATAATGGTTTGCTTAATATTTTGATTGATTAAAGCACTTCCGCCATATTTTATTACAACTGTTTTATTGTAAAATCGTTGAATGTAAGGCAATGCCTCCATTAATGTTTTTGCCTTATCTATATATATCTGCATAGCACTTCTTTCCATATTACTTTGTCCTTTCTATATTTATTACACTATAATATCCATACCATCATATGCAAATAAAATATTATCTAATTTCTTTTCTAATTCTTTATAATATCCATATGATTTTCCCCATATTTCATCAATATGTGTTACAACAACTTTTTTTATTCTATAATAATTTTTCATTTCTATAATTTCATTTAATGTAAATATCTCATCTTTAAATGGTGCATATTCCAGCTTTGTTCCATCATTTAATATGCCATTATCTGAAACTAAACTAATAATAAAAACATCTGCATCAAAATATGCTTCATTATGTTGAAATGGCTTAGGATTACAGCAAGCATATATCACTTTTTTTTCATTTTGCCTTATTACATAAAATGTAATATTTCTATTCGTATTATTATTAATCATATCAATATCAATATTATCTATACTCATATGTGATGTTTCATTGATAGAAATACAGCCAAGTACATCACTATAATATTTTAGACAATCACAATTCATATTGTTAATATCTTTTATTACTTCTGGAAGAGCATAAAAATGAATAGGCATACTTTTCTCTTTGATAAAATCGTATCCTATTTTTTCTACAATTCTAATTCCCTTTACATGGTCAGGGTCACTATGTGAAATAGAAATATGATTTACCTCTGATATTTTTTGTCTATTACATGCCACTGCAATATCTTCTGGAGTATCTATTAACATTTTTATATCATCAATGTATAGGCTTGGTCCCAATCGTTCATATCTTCCGCCTTTTTCTCTAGCTTCTTCACATATTTTACACTTGCAAAATGAACTTGGAATAATTGACATACCACCACTGCCAACAATTTTTAATTTCAATGTTGTCACCTCATCTCATAGTCAATATTGCTTTCTTCATTTCTATTAAATTAAGAACGATAATCTCCATTAATACTTACATATTCATGGCTTAAATCACAACCCCAAGCAGTTGCTTTCTCTGTACCTTCTTGTATTTTAATTTCTACTATAATTTCTTTTTCGTGCAAAATTTCCGTTGCTTTTTCCTCATCAAAAACAATAGGACTACCTTGTATCATTAAATCAATACTTCCCTTTGCACTATGATATATAATATCTACTTTTGTAGTATCAAATTTTATACCAGAATAACCCATAGCACAAAGTACACGTCCCCAATTAGCATCTTCTCCATACATAGCTGTTTTTACTAAATTAGATGTAATAACAGATTTTGCTATCATTTTTGCATCTTGTATTGTTTTTGCTCCTGTCACATTTACTTCTATAAATTTTGTAGCACCTTCTCCATCTCTCACCAAATCTTTTGCTAATTTTGTATTAATAAAATGCAATGCTTTTTTAAATGCTTCATAGTCGGCATTTTTTTCTGTAATTTCAGTATTTCCAGCCATACCATTGGCAAGTACAACTATCGTATCATTTGTACTTGTATCACCATCTACGGAAACCATATTATAAGTTGTTTGTATACTTTCCTGCAATATATCATCAAGTAATTCTCTTTTTATATTAACATCGCTTGTAATAAAACTAAGCATTGTCGCCATATTAGGGTGAATCATGCCACTACCCTTTGCCATACCACCTATTGTAACATTTTTTCCTCCTATTTTTAACTCTACTGCTACCTCTTTAGAATAAGTATCTGTTGTCATAATACTTTCTGCTGCCATATGTCCATGTTCTAACGTATCTCCAATATTAGGAAAAAGCATATGAATACCATTTTTTACTTTTTCAATAGGAAATGTTGCACCAATTACACCAGTAGATGCTGTTAATATCTGTTCTGATGGTACATTTAAACATTCTGCTAATGTTTCCGCCATTTGTTGGTTTGCTTTTTCTCCTTCTACTCCTGTACAAGCATTTGCATTACCACTATTTATCACAATTCCTTTTATATTTTGTTTTTGTTTCATAATATCCATATTTCGTAATACAGATGTTGCTTTTACTACATTTGTTGTAAAAGCTCCTACTGCTGTTGCTGGCACATCACTAACTAATATCGCCATATCTTTTATACCTTGTTTGATACCTACAGCTCCTCCTGTTGCTTTGTATCCTTTTGGTGCTATTACACCGCCTTTTATTTCATTCACTTTTGTTTCCTCCCTATTATTTTTTAAATACCACGATTTTCCCATAACAATAACAATATCGTTATTGTTGTAATTATTTGTAATATCATCATAAATTCAAGACATGAAATAGCTGACTGAAATAAGTGCATTATCAATATCCATAATAAAGAACAAATCATTTGCAAAACTAAAACAATAATTATAGTTACTCTTTTTTTGAATTTTATTGCTAATAATAACAATAATATATTGCTGAATAATATTACAAAATAAGGTATCAGCAAAATCAACATAAAAAGAGAGCCAAATCCTCCAAAATACATATACTTATTTGTTTCATATATTATAAATGCTATACAAACAAGTATTATTATATTAAATAAAAAATCAACACATAAAAATATTTTAATGTAGTTTGTATATTGTTTTTGCACTTTACAACACCTTAGCATTACATTTATCATTATGTTCTTAAACGATATTCACCATTAATTCTAATATACTCATGTCCCAAGTCGCAACCCCAAGCGATTGCCTCGTCTGTACCATTATGCAAAGAAATATGTATAATAATATCTCTTTCTGCTAATATTTCAAGTGCTTTGCTTTCATCAAATCGAATAGGTTGTCCATTTTCCATAAGAAGTAAATATCCCTTTTCATTTTGAAATGCAATTTCTACTGTTTCAGGTTCAAAAAAACCTCCAGAACCGCCCATTGCTGCCAATATACGACCCCAATTTGCATCTTCACCATACATAGCTGTTTTTACCAAATTATCATTAATTACTGCCTTTGCTAATTTTCGTGCATCTTGTTTTGTTTTTGCTCCTGTAACAGCCGCAACAATTAATTTACTTGCTCCCTCTCCATCATGTATTACTTGTATTGCTAATTTTTGGTTAATATATAATACAGCATCTTTTAGTTTTTTATAATCTTCGCTATCTTCTGTAAAAGGTTCATTTTCCGCAGCACCATTCGCAAAAAATAATACCATATCATTTGTGCTAACAGCACCATCTACGGATATCATGTTATAAGTAATTTCAACTGCATCATGAAGTGCTTTTTGAAGTAATTCTTGAGAAATTACAGCATCTGTTGCTAAAAATGCCAATACTGTTGCCATATTAGGGTGAATCATGCCACTACCTTTTGCCATAGCACCTATTGTAACGGTTTTCCCTCCTAATTCTAATTCCACAGCAACCTCTTTTAAAAAAGTATCTGTTGTAATAATACCTCCTGCAGCATCTTTAGCACTTTGCCTATCTTCTTTTAATTGTGGAGATATTTTTCTAATACCATTTTCAATAATATCCATAGGCATTTCTTTTCCTATAATGCCTGTTGCTGCTGTTAAAACTTCATCTGAATTGACTTGAAGCATTTCTGCATAAATATCAGCCATTTTTTGATTATCCAATATTCCTTGTTTTCCTGTACAAGCATTTGCATTGCCACTAATGGTAACTAGTCCTTTTACCTTTTTTCCGCTTTTCACAATTTTTTCATTTCTTACCACAGGAGCAGCTTTTACAATATTTTGTGTAAACATACCAGCAACAACAGCTGATTTTTCACTATACAAAAGAGATAAATCTTTTTTAATTTTTTTAATGCCAATATGTGCACCTGTGGCAAAAAAGCCTTTTGCTGCTGTAATGCCTCCATCAATAATCCTCATAATGCTCCTCCTTTTGTTTATTTTTAAAAATACTTATGCTGGAAAAATAGGCACTTGACAAAGTCCTGTATCTTCTTTCAAGCCAAAAACAATATTCATATTTTGTACTGCCTGTCCTGCTGCTCCTTTTACCAAATTATCTATTGCCCCCATTACAATAATTCTATTTGTTCTCTCATCTACTGTAAAACCAATATCTATAAAATTAGAACCTTTCACCCATTTTGTTTCTGGGAAAACGCCTTCTTTTGTTAGTCTTACAAAATATTCTTTTGCATACCATTTTTCATATGCCTTTCTAACTTCTTGTTTTGTAATGCCCTGTTTCAAACTCGCATAGCAAGTTGCCAATATTCCTCTATTCATAGGTGTCAAATGTGGTGTGAAAGAAAGTGTAATTTTTTCTCCTGCAATATAAGATAATTGTTCTTCAATTTCTGGTGTATGTCTATGAGAAGCTACTTTATAAGCCTTCATATTTTCATTTGCCTCACAATACAAACTTTCTGTAACAAGTCCCCTACCTGCACCACTTACACCAGATTTTGCATCTATAATTATACTATTTTTATCAATTAAATTTTCTGCTAAAAGAGGTATTAATGACAATATACTACAAGTAGTATAACAACCTGGATTAGCAATTAATTTTGCATTTTTGATTTTTTCTCTATTTATTTCACATAAACCATATACTGCTTGTTTTAATAATTGTTTTCCTTCATGAGACAAGCCATACCATTTTTCATAATCATTCACATTTTGTAGTCTAAAATCTGCACCAAAATCAATAATAACTGTTTTTTCTAATATTTCTTTTGTTACTTTTTTTGCAGCAACACCATGAGGCAAAGCTAAAAATACAACATCACATTCCTCAGCAATTTTTTCAATATCTTCTTCTTGACAAATTAATGTATTGATTTCATTATAATTTTGATATACTTCACTAAATTCTTTTCCAATATATCTTTGAGAAGTAACTGTTTTCAGTTCTACTTCTGTATGTTGCATCAATAATCTCACTAATTCATTTCCTGCATATCCTGTTGCACCAATTACACCTGCTTTTATCATAATCATTCCTCCGTTCTCTAGTGTTATAATTATACATAATTTATTCATATTGTGCAATAAAAATATGAAAAAAAACCATTTTTTTGTTTTTTTCTATTTAAAACAAACTATTTTTATACATATTATCTGAATAAATATAATAGCAGTACAAATTATACTTCATTTTATACCAATATGTTATTATTTTCCATATACCTTTTAGCAACTTATTATAATATTTATACAATCAAAAATAAATTGACTTTATTACTATCACATTATAATATTATTATAAATACACTATAAATCAGTATTATATTAAAAATATTTTATATCATTTATTTGAGGGAAAATATATGAAAAAATTACATTGTTTTTTATTTGCTATATTATTTTTTATTGTAATGACAGTATATTGCCTATTTATCAAAAATCATTATAATGGTGATACATTAGAAAATATCAAAAATACTATTCATGTATTTTACGATGATTTACCAAAAAATGAAATACAAATCATTGATATAATTACTATAGATAATTATAAAATTGCAGGATTTTATAATCATAATAAAGTAGGGATAATTACTTTTCAAAAGCAAAAACAGCATTATGAATTTCACACTATAACATATCGTAACATTGGCAATAAGGCAATCAATTTATTCTCTTTTAGTTATTATGATATTTATAATAATCATCATGATTATGATATATTGACAAACTTTAATACACACTTAAAATATTTTTATAGACAAAAAAATAATGAACCTCCACAAAAATTTATTGTTGATAATATTCCTAGTATGATTTTCATCAATAATGGCAAAACAGAAAATGAATTTCATATAACATATCACTTTTATGATGAAACAGAAAATGAAATATAATCATTATATAAAAAAACAGAAATAATATTTCTTAATTAATGAAATATTATTTCTGCATTAAAATATATTATTATTTTTTTACAATATTACATAAATACCAATTACTTTATTATTTTCAACTATAATATGATATTCTTTTTTTGTTAAAGTATCATCTTTTAAAGAAATGATTGTATCATTATTTTCAGTGTTTATTATATTAGATTGATATTGTTTGAAATCGAATTGTTCATCAATATTTTTTCTAATATAATTTTCAATTATATCTATATTACTTTGTTGAAAAGAATATGGCATTTCTTCCATTATAAAATAATATATTCCTCTTGTGGCAAAGTCTTTTTGTTTTTCATAACAATATACATTCAAATAAAAGTTATTTTTTGCTGAATCATATTTTTTAAATACTTCTTGTTTTAAAAAACCATCTTTTCTACTGTTTTGTTTTTGTATCGCATTTATCACTGCATCTACACTCTGCTTTTTTGGTATTTCCCCATCAAAATGATAAAGAGGATTTCCCTTTCTGCGTATCTCAATTACTTGACCATTCATTGATGTAATATGATAAGAAAAATCTGTTTCAAACTCCCCTAGCAAATAATTTGTGCGAAATCTTTCTACATTTGTTTTTGTTGTTTGCCAATTTTCATGTGAAAATTTATCGCTTGTAAAATCCGCATCTATATTCTGCTGAATATATTTTGCTACTGTTTCAAAATCATTTCTCAAATATCCTAATTTTCTATAAGTATGCTCATCTTTATCAGCTAAAACATTATCTATATTATCATAATCTGATATAACTTGAATATCTACATAAAATATATCTGATAATAAGTCAACAGAAATATACATTTGATTATTTTTTTGCAATATTTCATTTTCTAATATCATATCATTATCAATTATCATTTGATTTTTCTGTTGTATAAACTGTATCACATTCGTATCACTTTGCTTATATTTAAGAAATGCAGATTTTGTTTTTTCGTCCCATAACAATACCAAGTCTTGCTGTTGTAATATTTGTGGTATACTTCTTATATGACAGTATATTACACCTTCACCATTATCAAAAAATGGTTCTCCAGTATATTCTATTTTTTTATTGTTTACTTCTATTTGTTGCGTATCCAATTTTAATACAATTTGTTTTTTTGTATTATTTGTCACATTTGTCACATCTGTTACATACTGAATATTTTTTACATCAATTAATTGCTGAATATTTGCCTTTTTTTCATCATTCCATTCTTTTGCTATTATTCTCATACCATTATGAATGGTATCTATAGCATATCCAGTAATACCCAAATTGTCTCTATTTTCTCTCAATATTTCAAATGCAGTATTTAATTCTTCCAAAGAATATACCTTTGCATCATCTATAATAATATCAATATTTGCATTTTCTTTTAAATCTGTCATACTATTTATACTTTTCTCATTGTTTAAAGGAACAATATGTAAAATACCATTATCCATATAATAGCCAGCATATAAATCTGGTGTTTTCTCTAACTCTTGTATGATATTTTGATATTCTATATCTTGTTGTATTGATATTCCCCATACTGTACTAAAATTCATACAAATTATAATACAACATATTATCAATATCCATATTTTCCTCATTGCTATTACTCCTCACATTACTTTATACAAATCAGTATTTTTTATTTATTTTACTGACACTCCCATGCCTAAAGACATGGGGTTCTTAATTACATAAACTTCTAAATATACTCGAAAGCATATAAAACTAATCTATTTCATTAAGACTTTCACTATCAAAGATACCTTTGTATCCATTAGCGATAGTATGAGGCTCGTATCAAAACCTTTTATTTTTATGGTTTCATTATACCATTTCTTGTTCATAAAAGCAACATTAACATATATCAATAAAAAAATGCTTTCATACCACCCCTAAATGAGTGGGCTTTTCGCATTTAGCTTGTAATAACACTCTTTAAATATATTGTTTGCTTATCTCCTGTGTGGGGATAAATTTGTTTTTCTGGAATATCCATATAAAATTCTCCTAAATTAATTTATACTTTTAAACTATTCCAGATAATACAATACAAATCTTCACAGAAATCACCTCTTTACTTTGCTGTCTATTATACTACTATAATTCTATTATGTCAATTATATATATTATTGTACATTCACACTACATTATTATAATTATTCTATTTTAACTAATTCCCCATAACTAAAAAAATCAGTATCATCTAATTCTAGTGTTTTATCTACATAATACTCTATCCAATCCAAAAAACTCATTGTATTATTGTTAATTGGATTGACCAGAGGAAATATTCCAGCATCATTTGCAATATCATAATACCATACAGTTCCATAAGTATCTTCATCATCTGTATTTACAACCAATATACTATACATACCACATCCCTCATGGCATAAATATAAATATCCAGCTTCTAATGTATTGTCATCTGTTTCAAATACAGCATCATATTCTTCATCCGAAAGGCTTAAAATATTTAATGGCTTTTTTATTGTATAATGAAATTTTTCATTTACAGTAATTCCCTTTTGTTCTTTCAAACTATATAAACCATAAAATGGCTGTGTGCCACCATTTGCTACTGTTGTAATAAATTTTCTGTAATCTTCAGGTAATTTAATATTATTTTTCTTTTCATATTCTGCAACTTCTTTTTCTGTTAGTGGCTTGTTCCACTCTGGTGGAAATTTGCCACAACTATATTCTGGGTGTTTACTTGAAAGTCTTTTCATATTCTTCATAAGCATTTGAATTCGTTCATCTATATTCATGCTGGTATCCTCCTTAATAAATGTAATACTTATTTATCATTATACTACTTATCCTACGTAACTACAACATTATGCACTATGGTTTATACTTCTTTTTTGATTTTCATATCTGTAATTGTTAAAAACAATTTAAATCATACCATATCAGTTTTTCAGAATTTGATTTTGTACCATCAAAATCATCAATAAAGTATTTATAATGTACTGCACCAAGTTTTGTATACAATTTTTTTGCATTTTCATTCCCTTTTACAATACAAATACTGATATTATGATACTTTTTATTTATAGCATACTGAAAAACATTCTGAATCAATTTCGTGCCTATTCCTTTTCCTCTTGCCTTTTGTGAAACATGAAGGGAATCCAGATATAAACATTGTTTTATTTCATCATCTGGTCTATATGCCAAAAATCCTAAAAAACAATTTTGCTTATCATATGCAACAAAAATATTATGATTTTCTTTTTTCAAAAAGTCACTCCATTTTTTGACACCATAACAAATATCAATATTGTTTAAATACTGTTCTGAAAGCAAACCTATATATGTTGTTTTCCAGTTTAGTATGTATAATTCTGCAATATTTTGTATATCTGTATCATTTGTTTTTCTAATTACCATAAATTTCGCTCCTTTCAAAATATCTAATTATTTATTTTTATAATGAAAAACCACACCTTTTTATAGGTGTGGCTTTTATGATTCATTGCATTTAATTTGATATTACAATATTTGTAGAGCATTCCATTTTTTCATTAGATGGTGTATATACTGTTGCTTTTACTGTTACAGTACCTGTTTTAGATGCTCTCAAACGATTTTTATTAGAAATCTTTGCACCTGTATTACCATCGTCTACAATTTCCCACTCTACGTCAGTATATTCTTGTTGTGTTGTTTTAGAAACTGCTTTCAAAGGAATGCTAATATTTTTTCTGCACTGTCCTGATGTTTCAATTTTCACTTCTGAATGATTGATAATGCTTGTTGTAGTATTTTTGGTACTGCTTTGGCTTGTTTGTGAGCCACTTGCAGAGCTTATACTGGAAGTACCTACTTGTGTTGTACCTACAGATACCACTTGTCTAGCGCTTGCTTTTGTCATATTTGCGCTTGACGATATTTCATTACTTGATGTTGTACTGCTTGATGTTGTATCGCTTGGCACTACACTACTTTGACTTGCATTATTTGGTGGAGTAATACGAATTGTCAATTCTTTTACAAAATTATTATTTTGTCCCTTACCGTTTGCAATCGTTGCTACCAATGTTACTGTTCCAGAAGCATTTGCATTTACTGTAAATGTATTTGTATTTTGATTCAAGCTACCTATATTTGTCACATTTACAACATTAGCTACTGTACTTGGTGCAAGCAATGTACCTTCTTTTACTTTCCATGTTACATTTTTGTATGTTGCATTTTCAGGAAGTACTTTTACACCTGTATGTGTTGTTATACCATTTATAGTGTTTTTATTATCAGCTAAATATAACACAATATTTTCATTACTACTGCTTGTCATATTGTATGTTGTTGCTGGAGCAATAGGTGCTTGCAATCCTTTGATATCGCTAAAAGCAATATCTGTTACTGCTGTAATATTGTTTTGATTTTCAGTATTGGTATTTGTAGTATTATTTTCATTTGTAATAGTGTTTTCTGGAGTAACATTTTCATTTGTAGTAGTGTTTTCACTAATTACACCTATTGATGCTTCTCCTGCTGATGGTGATTGTATATTAGTTGGCGAACTATCAATGGATGTTGTTGTTCCTCCTGATGATGGTGTTACTGTTCCATTTACAGTAATCGTTAATGTAGCAGTATATGGATTTCCATTAGTATCTACATAAGTTGTATTACCATCTCCAAAATTGAATTTAATTACGATTGGTTCTGTATGTGTTTGATTTGCAATCGTAATTGACTTTGAACCATCATTATTTTTATTTGCTGCACCACCATCTACATAAAATGTTAAACTACCATCAACAAGACTATCATCATCTTTTTGATATTTCACATTACCAAAACTAATCGTTTTTCCGCCTACATCTGCAACATTTGCTGTTGCAGTATAGTTAGGAGCAGTTCCACCTACTTTTATTAGCTGTACTTCATCAAAATTAAGACCTTTTACTGTTATCTGTTCATCACCATTTACCTTTAATTCATATGGGTTACTAACTAAAGCTGAAGGAGTATCATCATCTTTATCCATATAACCATTTGCCCAAGCTGCCAAAAAATAAATTGTTTTTCCTTTATATTCCTCTGGTATTGTATATTTTCCATTTGGAGCTTCAATTTTTGTTCCTTTGCCTTCTTTTGTTTCTGATATTCTCCATGTTACTGCTGGTGCACTAAAATAGGAAGCATTTTTTGGTCTAATTGTCATTTTATTCAAATTAACTTCAACACCTGTATCTACAGAATCTATTTCTACATTATCCTCATCTGTTACCTTCAAACTAGAACCTGTTTTACTAATTCCAACAAAAGCTGTTTGAACTTTGAATTTTGTTGGTCCTTTTCCTAATACTTCTCCTGACAACGTAAATGTTTCATTTGGTTTACCTTTTACAGTTAATATATTTCCATCTAGTTTTGCAACATCTTCTGCTGGTGCTGTGCCATCATATCTCCATGTAATTGTTTTATCGGGCTGATTTGGTAACTCTGGTGGTAATGTTACTGTATCATATCCACTAATAGTATATACTCTATTATCTCCCGTTACTTTTGAATCAATATTCTGATCTGAATCCGTTTTACCTGGGAACTGAATAGACTCCGCTTTACAAACCACACTTACAGTATTAGAATGGACTGATTGCTTTATTATATTTGCACCACTATATATTTCATATTCTCCAATCGCTCTAAAATAAACAGTTTTTCCAGTATAATGGCTAGTCTGATTCAAATCATCTGTTAGAACGGTATATTGTGTAGTATAACTACCATCATCTAATTCTGTGATGTCTGATATATTATCGCTCACAGTTTCCCATTCATCATCTTTTGCATTTTCCTTATAGGTTTTCTGCCAACCTACTATTTCTGTATATGGTGTTTTATTTGCATTTGTTACTTTTGCAGATAATGTAATTTCATCATCTGCATCTGTTCCACTGCTGCCATTAATACTATTTGCTTGAACAGTAGGAGCGACTGGAGTCACATTTACTGTAATATATTCGTCAGCATCTGCAATAAAATCAGTTTTCCCTTCTTCTCCTCCACTTTTAATATATGGCTGCAATTTCAATTGTCCTGGGCGTCCTGACGTTTCAAGTATGGTATTTTTGTTATTTTTGTCTTGCTTTATTTTTCCTAAACTATCATCAGTTGGGTCTATAATTTTCCATTCCACACTTTTATAAGTAGCATCCGATGGGCGAACTGTTGTTATAATTTTTGTTAAATCCACATCTTGAATACCTTGCGCTTGTTTAAGTTCTTGCTTATCAGTACCATTAATTTCAATGCTTGTAACTGGCACAACCTTAGTACCTATAAAATTGATTGTAAATTCTTTATAATCATCAATCAAATTTCCTTTTCCATTTGGTATAGTTGCTCCTATTACTACCGTTCCTGTAGGCTGCTGTACTAATTTTTCAGACTGACTTGATGCTGATTCTTTATAATACTGCTCTACACGAACACTTGGAATACTTCCATTTTTTCCGTCCGAAATATTTACAATTTCAGCAGTTGTTTTTGTATCACCAGGGAACAAAGGTGAAGCAACTTCATCAATACCAAAGCTAACTACTTCCCATATAATATTTTCTTTATTATTAGAAGCACTTGCATTTGCTGGTGAAAATATAAAGTTTTGTGCTGATAACATATATTGATAAGTTGTAGCATTTTCTACACTTAAATTAAAATCTTTTAATGGTACATCAACATGTAACTCTGCCACTTCTGATGATGCAATAGGCATACTTATATTCGATTCATCGCTTGTATCATATATCTGTACTTTTACTATTGCAGCATATCCGCTACCTTCTTTTGTTTGCAGTATTGCAGCAGTTTCACCATCTTTTTGGATTAAATCCATTTCCATACCTGCTGTATTATTTACCACAACCCATTTTGTTTGCAAATATTCTTTGTTAGGGTCATCTGTTACAAAATCTGTTATTCTAAGTCCAACAGTATCTCCTGCAATGCAATAATATCTATTTTCATCATTTACTGTTAATTCTTTTCCAGTTCTTTCATTAACCAATCGAGTTTTAATCTCATATTTATAACCACTTGGTTTTATAGTTGGGTCATCTGGGTCTTCAGAACTAATACCAATTTCATTAATTCCCTCTCCAACATCAAATACTGCATGTATAGTATGATTTTGTGTTACATTTTTAAATGTATATGTTACTTGTTTATATGTTTCTGTACTTTCACTAATTTTTCTTAAACTTTTTTCATTTTCAGTATCTTTGTCAATAATAATTTCTGAAATATGATAATCTTTTTCTGCTATAAATTTAACAGAAGCATCTTCTCCTGATTTTACAGAAACCATTACATTATCCACAGAGCCATTTGGTCCAGGAGTTGCAGAAATTATATAATCTCCTGCATTCACATCACCACCACTTGAGCCATTACTTGCACTACCATTACCGTCTGTGCCTGCTCCTGCCTCAAAGGATACAATAATATCATGATTTGAACTTACATTATAAAATGTGTATTTGTATGTTTGATACAATTTTCCGTCCAAATTCACTTGGCTACCATTTATCACAATAGATGCTACATGATATCCTGTATTTGCTGTAATATTAAATTCTTTTGTTGTACCACCTGCAACTGTCTGCTGTCCTAATGGTGTAATTGTACCATTTGCAGTGCCAGATATAGATGATGTAATGACATAATTAGAAGATGGTGGTTGTGTACCGCCTCCTATTGGTTCTGTACTACCTATTGTAATACCAGAACTAATATCATTTGTTTGTCCAGTGAAAAGTTTATCAATCGTACCTGTACCCTCTAATTTAATAGGAGAACGAGTTGTCAATGTATTAAATTTACCACCATTCATTGTAATAGTAACATTTGTCAATCCTGCAACAACCTCTACTGCATTAATAGTATGACTTCCCCTAATTTGTACATCATTGTTGTAATTGATAACTAAATTGTCAGCATCTGCATCCATTCTAAATGTTTTAGACAATTCCTTATTCAAAATAACTTTATTCAATTTTTCATCAGATTCTAATATTGTATCTCCTGTAACATAAATATCTCCTTTTACAGAAGTATCTCTTAATTTGATTGCTACTGCTTCGTCATATCTTCCGCTTGTGCTTTTTCTGGAGTAGATACTACCACTTATACTACAATTATCAAATATAACAGAGTTATCTCCACCACCATCAATATAAACATTACCCTTTACAGTAACGCCTTCTAATTCTATTGTACTATCCCCTGCTGCACTTGTAATTGTTAAATCATCATATGCAGTTAAATTTTTTACTGTAACATCTTCTGCTGCGATTTTAACACGATTATATTTTTCGTCATCACCATCAAATTTTTCGTCATCATCATCTAATGTCAAGTTGTCATAATCATCATCATCGTCATCATCATCATCTTTATAATTGAAATTTGGTTTTCTAGCATTATCCTGTTGTATCAATCTTCTAGGCTGAATTTCAGAACGAACACCAGAAACATATACTGTCATGGTATCAATTTTACCTTTGCCAGAAATGCGTACTTTATCATAAATTTCCATTTCCATTACTTCTGCATCTTCACCTATTCTAATTCTTGCAGTGTCAGCATTTTTAGTAATTTCAAATGTATCAATATTAGCATTCGCATACAATTTCAAATCTACATCTGCATCTAATATTAATGTATCTATATCAGCATCAATAATAATTTCTGATACAGTATCATCATCTATTAAGACATTCATATAGCCTTTACCATCAATACGTCCTTTTTCTTCAAAACGTACTTCATCTACATCAGAACTACCATTATTTTTCAAAACAGCATTTGATTTATTCATTACTACTGTTCCAATATTGCAATTATCTAATGTAATGGTATTGCCACCTTCTATATATAATGTTCCTTTCATTCGGATATTTTTTAATGTAATATTCTGGCTACCTACACTATGAGGTATCAACAAATCTTTTGTTAATGTTCTATTTTCTAATCTTGTACCTTCTAATATTGTTCCAGTAAATGTATCATCATTAGAAGTTGTATTATTATAAGTACTATTATTAGAACTTGGTGTCACATATACAGGTGGTGTATAGTTACTATTGTTTACAGAAGTATCAAAAGAATTAGAAGAAGTTGCAATCTTTTGTAAAGATGCCACTGCTTCTGCTCTTGTTAATGCCTGTTGAGGGCGAAATGTACCATCTGGATAACCACTCATAACACCATTTCTGGAAACAGCACCTATTGCTCCAGTTGCCCAGTTTGCCATTGCCCATCTGTCTGTATAATTGTAAGCTGCACCCTCATCACTAGCATAGCCTCTCAAATTTGCCAGCATTACTGCTGCTTCTTGTCTGGAAACAGCACTTCCAGGGCGAAATGTACCAATAGTATCTCCCTGAATATAACCTGCTGCAACACCCTTTTGTATTTCACTGTATGCCCAATATCCCGGTTTTACATCATTAAAAGAAATTCCTTGACTACTTGTAAAACCAAACGCTTTATTTGCTATTGTTACAAATTCAGCACGGCTAATAGCATTATTAGGACGAAATGTACCATCTGGATAACCGCTAATATAACCGCTGTTAATCCAGCTATTAATAGTGGATTCTGCCCAATGCCCATTAGTATCTGTTGCCGCCAGAGCCTCTATGGGCACAGCAACCACGGAAAACGCCATGGCAACAGACAAAATCCCTGCTAAAAGTCTGCTTTTTACTCTTTTCATAACCGCATTCTCCTTTCTGTTTTTTCATTGACATAGCCAATTTTAAGACATTCTCTCATTATATAAATATCGGCAAAAAGTATAAAAAATAAAGAGTGTACTTAAAAAAACATTGGAGTTTTGAGCATATTGCTGTTATGAAAATCTGCGTAATACAATTTTAATATATCATATAATTCACTCTACTTTTTGAATATCCGCGCCTAATTTTGTTAATTTTTTCTCAATTTCATAATATCCTCTTTCAATGTGATAGATATCGCTGATTTCAGTTTTTCCTTCTGCTGCCAACGCCGATAATATCAGCCCTGCGCCACCTCTCAAATCTGTTGCTTTTACCTGTGTACCTGTCAATTTATCTACACCCTCTATAATGGCGCTTCTACTTTCTATATTGATTTTTGCGCCCATTCTTTGCAATTCTCCTGCGTGCAAAAACCGATTTTCAAATACCGTTTCTGTAATCATGCTTGTACCTTTTATAACAGAAAGCAGACTCATAAAAGGGGCTTGCATATCTGTTGGAAATCCAGGAAAAGGCATTGTTTTCAAACTAATAGGCTGTAATTTTGTTGTAGTATACACACGTAAAACATTTTCATCTAATTTTTGTGTTTTTACATTTGCCTCTGAAAGTTTTGCCAATATAGGTTTTAAATCTTTTTCCCTCACGTGTTCCACAACCACATCACCTTTTGTAATTGCAGCAGCTATCATAAATGTTCCTGCTTCAATTCTGTCAGGCATGACAGTATGTTCTGCACCGAACAATTTTTTCACACCAGTAATAGTAATGGTATTTGTACCTTCTCCAGTAATATTTGCACCCATTTTTTTCAAAAACTCTGCTAAATCAATTATTTCAGGTTCAGCAGCAGCATTTACAATAGTAGTAACACCTTTTGCTAATGTTGCAGCTATCATAATATTTTCTGTTGCGCCCACGCTTGGAAAATCCAAATAAATTTTATCACCCTGTAATTTTTTTGATGTAATGTGTATAAAACCATGAGACTGTTGTGACTTTGCACCCAATGCGGAAAAGCCTTTTAAATGCAAATCCACGGGACGACTTCCTATAGGACAGCCTCCAGGCAATGGAATTATTGCCTCACCACATCTAGCGAGCAATGCACCCATAATCAAAAAGGAGGCACGCATTTTACCTGCTTTTTCGTAATCAGTTTTTAATTTTGTAATATTTTGTGCTTTTATTTGAATAGATTCTTTTTTTTCATCAAATTGTATAGAAACACCCATATCGCATAACATACTACATAATGCAATGACATCAGATAATGGCGGTACAGAGTGTATGATACATTCTTCTTCTGTCAGCAATGTAGCGGCAATAATGGGCAATATTGCATTTTTGCAGCCACCTGCACAAACATTGCCTTTTAATCCTTTGCTTGTTCCAATAATAAATTTTGCCATAGTGATACTATCCTTTCTATAAGAGTGATATTGCAAAAATAGTATAACCAAAAAGACAAAAAACATATTGTAACTTTTCATAAAATTGTGTTTGTATAATTTAAAGTTTTTGCCCCGCTTTTTTCAAAAAGCGGGTGAGAGTTTGAGAGCAACGCTCTCAATGTTTTACTGAACATTATTTTTGATTTGTGGGACGTTTCCCCTGCACCCTACAAACTTTCTTGAAAGAAAGTTTGACAAAGAACTTTACCCTTTGCGAACGCAATTTCTTCACTATTTTCCTCTTTGCGAACGCCATTTTTTCATACAAAAAAGACCGGCAATATGCCGGTCTTTCTTTGTGTTGTAATATAGAGAAAGTTTGTATAACTCAAACTGTAGAACGCGAGTATTACAATTATTGTAACAACTGAAGTACACCCTGAGGAACTTGATTTGCCTGAGCAAGCATAGCTTGAGAAGCCTGAACAAGAATGTTGTTCTTTGTGTATTCCATCATTTCTTTAGCCATGTCTGTATCTCTGATACGGCTTTCAGCCTCTGTGATGTTAGTTGTTGTTGCTTCCAAGTTGTTGATTGTGTGTTCCAATCTGTTTTGAGTAGCACCCAAGTTACCTCTTACTGTAGAGATGTAATCAATAGCATTATTGATTTTTTCAACTGCAGCAGCAGCGCCATCTTGTGTGCTGATATTAACATCTTTCAAACCTAATGCTTCAACATGGCAATCAGCAATATTTACTTCTAATTGATTGTAAGAATCAGAAGTATCACCAATTTGAAGTCTTAAGCCTTTAGCGCCTTCTTTTGGTGGTGTTACTGTAGTTTTAGTGCAAGATAATTGAGCTTCAATTTTTTCTTTTGTGCTCAAATCAACGCCGCCTGTACCTCCATCGAAAGCTTCAGCATTTGCTTTTGTTTCATGAAGTGTAATTTTGCCGTCTGCATCAGGAACACCAACTGTAAACAGTTCATTGCCTTTTGCTGCTTCAGACAATGCAATACCAACTTCTTCCAAATCTGTAGGATCTTTCAATTTGCTCAAATCAACCAATTTTTCGCCTTCAGCAAGTTCAACATCTGGGTCATTGCTGAATACATATGTTTCTTTACCAATTGTCAATTTGCTACCATCAGCAACCATATCTGCTGTTAATTGGAATGTAGTACTTGCCCATTCTCCATCAGCTTTTGCAGCACCTTGTACTGTTTCTGTAGTACCGATGTTGTAAGTACCACTTGCGCCACCGCCCATTTTACCAGCTGTTGTTCCTAAAGTTACAGTTGCACCAGCCAATGTAGTACCAGTTAGAGCTTGACCTTTTTGTGTAAATGTTACTTCAGTGCCATTAACCGTTATGTCCCACTTCGTAGTATCATCAGTAGCCCTCCTTTTTCTATATTATATCGAAATAACAAGAAAAAGGCAAGAAAAAAGC
>CAJUNT010000006.1 GCA_910587735.1 uncultured Clostridia bacterium | reverse complement strand
ACAAGGTAGCCGTATCGGAAGGTGCGGCTGGATCACCTCCTTTCTATGGAGATTAGAGTTGTAATTTATAAAAATGTTATTTTATTTTCAGTAATATACAGTGTTTTGGATGGGTTCCCGAGTGGCCAAAGGGGGCAGACTGTAAATCTGTTGCGATAGCTTCGAAGGTTCGAATCCTTCCCCATCCATTTATGATTATGCTGTCGATAATATCGACGGCTTTTTTTGTATTGGGAGGGTTTCTATGTATAAAGAATTTTTTATTATGGCTGATGAATGTGAATTGATAAAAATAAAGCAAATGCTGACAGATAAACAAATTCCATATAAAATAAAAACAACTAATAATACCCTTAGAATGTCAACACCATTAAATACATTATTTTATAGAAATAGAAAAAATTATTATAGTATTTTTGTAAAAGAGGAATATGCTCAACAGGCGAGAAAAATAATAGAAGGATAATTGATATATATTTTATTTGAATATCATTAACATTTTTTTACTATTTTTTAATTGCGTTTTACTTTTTATTTCATTTTTGTTTTGTATGATATGTGTTATAGAAAACAAATATAAAATAGAAAGAAGGAATCAATATGAAAAAGAAATTTGCTATGATATTTGCAACAGGTATGGCACTGACTTTAACAATAGGCTGTAATGTATTTGCTTCAGAAACAACTGTAGAAACAACAAAGCAATATAGAAATTATAGAGAAAAAGTGGAGGATACAGAAAAATCAAAACAACAATTTGATATGGCAAAAGTAACAGAAGTCAATGGAGATACATTAGTTGTAAAATTGGCTGAAAAACCAGAAATACCAGAAGGCGAAGAGGGCGAAAGACCAGAAAGACCATCAATGTTAGAAGGTGAGGAAGGTGAAAGACCGGAAAGACCACCAATGCTAGAAGGTGAGGAAGGCGAAAGACCAGAAGGTGAAGAAGGAAAAAGACATAATGATAAATTGATGAAAGAAATGAATTTTGATGAACAAGAAATTGAAATAGCATTATCTGAAGATGTTGAAATTCATATAGGTGGCGAAGAACAAGGAATAATAAACGATATTCAGTCAGATGATATTATTAAAATTTATTATGCTGAAGACGGCGAAACAGTGGAAAGTATATTTATTAAAAAATAAATACGTATTTATGATAAAAAAGAGATGTCTATATAGACATCTCTTTTAAAATTCTATTACTATAAGTGTGTGCGGAATTTCCTGCTTTAAAAGACATATAAAAAGTTTGTTATTTTCACTGTCCCAACAGGTACGAATATTTTTGCAAAAATAAGGAAGATATTCTTTGGGAAAAAATGCGTCCATATCAATAGTATTTGATTGTAAACATTGTTCAATATCTGCTTGTGTTTCATATGTTGTATAACTTTTATATTTTATTGTATTTTTTCCGTCGTTTAAAAGTGCCTCTATTATCATAGAAAGCAAAAAGGAGTTTGTAGAATTAGAGCAACAGCACCATTCAAAAAAATCATCGTCTACTGTTATGTATACAGGAGGGTCAGGCAATTTTAAATCTTCATATAATATACCTGCATGAAATACGCCTTGATTTTCATACCATATCACTAAATAATTTTTTGTTATAGTGTGCCATGCCTCTTTGGGTAGTTGAGATAATATATAATAAGGATTCTTTTTTTCTTTTTCGGATAAATGGTAATTCTTCCATTCTTCTTTCATATCACATATATTTTCAGATATAATATCATATGAAAAAGCAATTTCTTCTGGAAACAATATGTGATGTAAAAAATCGTTTATTTTTGCATTACCGCTATGAATTAAAAAATTTCTGTAAACAGTTGGTATTTTGATATTTAAATACGATTCTGATTTTTTAATTGCCTCCTCTGAAATTCCCAAATGACTAGGCGTATTACGATATAATACAGCAATAAATTCTTCAGCACTAATATGATATTTTTTATTAGACATGAATACCACTCCTTAAATATAAAAATATAGAGTTAGGCAAAATTTATCAATAATAAACAGTATTTTTTGATAATAGCATAAAATATCATGATATATGATAAAAACAAATATATTGTTTATTTTTGGCTGAAAAAAATATGCTTTTGTTTCTCTCTAGCAAAAATAAAGTAAGCAACTTCATTTTAAAATTTTATTTAAAAAAGTTACTTACTAAATCAAAATATCATAAATTTGTTACAAATTTTGCCTTTTCAAAGTCATCTTTATGTACATAAATAATGTATTGACTAATACATTCCTTATCTAAGTCAACTGTTCCTAAACCAGGAGCACTCGGAGTAATCTCATTTACAGTATATGGTATGTGATGTTGTACAAGAGATTCTCTAATTTTTGACTGCTGTTCAATAGAAAATGTGATACAAAGTTCTTTACGATTTAGTACTGTTAACATAACTACCCCTCCTCTGAGAAGCTCTTTTTGTTTTAGTATATCATGTTCACAACAAAAACAATATCATTATTTTTAAAAAAGAATACAAAAAATTTAGAATTGTTTTTGTGCGAGTTTACTTGAGGTGCCATAACAATGGCAGTATTTTATAATAATGTAAAAATTAAGTTGTTAGTATTGTTAAAAATTACATACTTGTAAAAATGTATGTGTATCATATACAAATTTATACAATGTAAATTATATTTGATAAATAAAAATGACATTTTATATTTTTTCAGTATAAAAAACGAATGATTGCAATACTGATAAGTATACAACCAGAAAATGCTGTCCAAATGTTTTCTTTTATATTGCAACAGTATTTGAAACGTTTCCCCATATCAATACCAATACTTAAAAATATCATTTGAAATATAGATGTAAATAAAGGAAGCATAATAATAGAAATATGAGATGCTCCTGCACCAATGCTCACTCCCATAGAATCAATAGAAAGTATTAGCCCTAAGCTAAGCCCCTCTTTTGCATCAATGTGCGAAGAATGGTCTTTGTCACAATGGCAAGGATTACGCAACATTTCTATAGAGGTATTGCTTTGCTTTTTTTGAAAACTTTGATAAAAAAGCCATATGCCCATAAAAAGTAATATCAATATACCTATGTTATTTGCTTTTTGTGCAGTAAAAAATAATGTCATATGATTTCCTATCCATATAAAAATACCCATAAATATCATAGATTCTAAAGCAATAATACATTTTGTAAATAATGGTGTAGAAATATTTCTAAAACCATACGATAAACCAATACCTAGAGCATCTATGCTAAGAGAAAGAGCAAGTAGCACAATAATCAACATGACATACACCTCCTATTGTTTATGATATGTTAAAGGAATATTTTTGAAACTTGTTTCATATAGTGAAAAAAAGAATATAAAAGAATTGTGTCAATAAAATATAAATTTTTTTATATAAAAATAATAAAAGCAAATGAAAAAATTTTTATGATAACAAAAGAAAGGGTGGTATTATGAATTGCTGGGAGAAAACTCCTCATGAAGTGGAAGAAATATTAGGGACAAGCATAAAAAGAGGACTTTCGTCAGATGTGGCAGAAAAAAGATTACAGCAACAAGGAAAAAATACATTGCATTATGACAAAAATAAAAAAGGACTTTTATACCGATTTTTTGCACAGCTAAATGATTTTATGGTAATTGTATTGATTTCTGCATCTGTTGTTTCTTTTGCAGTTTCTTATATCAATGGAGAAAAAGATTTTATGGATTCTGCTATTATATTGCTTATTGTATGTGTAAATGCTATATTAGGCATGATACAGGAAAGTAAAGCAGAAAAGGCATTAGAGGCATTAAAAAAACTTTCAGCACCAAAAGCAAAAGTATTAAGAGATGGCAAAACAATGGAAATAGAAGCAGAAAATGTTGTTGTTGGAGATATATTGCTTTTAGAGGCAGGAGATTATGTTTGTGCCGACGCTAGACTTGTTGATACAGCAAGTCTAAAAGCGGAAGAAAGTGCAATCACAGGAGAATCTGTTGCAGTGGAAAAATATGCAAATAAAATATATCATGAACATACTTCTTTAGGTGATAGAAAAAATATGGTGTTATGTTCTTCTTATATTACATATGGCAGAGCAAAAGCGATTGTAACAGCAACTGCTTTAGAAACAGAAGTAGGACATATTGCCAAAATGATAGCAGAAGAAAAAGAAAGTCAAACACCTTTGCAAAAAAAATTAGGACAAACAGGAAAAATATTAGGCATAGGAGCATTAGTAATATGCCTTGTCATATTTTGTATGGGACTATTCAGAAAAGCAGAACCTTTTGAAATGTTTATGACTTCTGTTAGTTTAGCTGTTGCAGCAATACCAGAGGGATTACCTGCTATTGTTACAATCGTACTTGCTATTGGTATGCAAAGAATGTCCAAAAAAAATACCATTATTAGGAGACTACCCGCCGTGGAAACATTAGGAGGAGCAAGTGTTATTTGCTCTGATAAAACAGGTACATTGACACAAAATAAAATGAAAGCGGTAAAAGTGACAGATTATAAAGGAATACAGCAAGGAGAAAGCAAAATGAATATACTTTCACTTGCGTGTTTATGTAACGATTGCAGAAAAGAAGGAAGTTTGATTGTAGGAGAACCAACAGAAGTTGCTTTAGCAGAAGCATTGGAAGAAACAGGAGAAAATTTTGTACGATTGAAACAACAATATAAAAGAACAGGAGAAATACCATTTTCATCTGAAAGAAAATTGATGACAACAGTGCATAAAATGTCTGATGGTAGTTTTTTATCTATTACAAAAGGTGCACCTGATATATTGTTGAATCAATGTAGTCATTGTATGGAGTATAATCATACTGTAATATTTTCAGAAGCAAAAAAAGGACAAGCAAAAAAAATAAATGGAGAACTTGCAGAACAGGCATTGCGAGTAATAGCAGTTGCTTTTAAAAAATGGGATAAAAAGCCAAATGCTATAGAGCAAAAAATATTAGAAAAAGAATTGACATTTGCAGGTATGATAGGTATGATAGACCCCCCTAGACCAGAAGTAAAACAAGCGGTTGCTGTATGTAAAAAAGCAGGTATTAGAGCAGTTATGATTACAGGTGACCATGTTTTAACAGCAAAGGCGATTGCGCAGGAATTGGGTATTTATCAAAATAATGATAAGTGTATGACTGGTGAAGAGTTGCAAAAAATATCTGATGAAGCATTAGCAGAAAAAATCAATCAGTATTCTGTTTTTGCAAGAGTTTCTCCAGAACATAAAGTCAGAATTGTAAAAGCATTTCAAAATCAAGGCAATGTGGTTGCTATGACAGGCGATGGTGTAAATGATGCACCAGCATTAAAAACAGCAGATATTGGCTGTGCTATGGGTAAAAATGGTACAGAAGTTGCAAAAGGTGCAGCGGATATGATATTGACAGATGATAATTTTGCTACTATTGTAGAGGCAGTAAAAGAAGGACGTGGAATATATGATAATATTAAAAAGGCAGTTCATTTTTTACTTTCCAGTAATATTGGGGAAATTATTACAATATTTGCAGCAATGTGTTTTGGTTGGGCAACGCCTCTTTTACCTATACAACTTTTATGGGTGAATTTGGTAACGGATTCTTTGCCAGCGATTGCATTGGGATTAGACCCTAGTGAAAAAGATATTATGGAAAGAAAGCCTGAAAATAGCAAGAAAAATATGTTTTCTGATGGTATGGGAAGCAGAATTGCATTAGAAGGTTGTATGATAGGTATGCTAGCGCTTTTGGCTTTTGCTATAGGACATATTTATTTTGATAAAGCAGAACAGCATATTATAGGCAGAACAATGGCTTTTGCTGTGTTGAGTATTTCTCAGTTAATACATGCTTTTAACATGAGGACAGAACATTCTATATTTTCAATATCACTTTTCAGTAATCTATATTTGGTAGGAGCATTTTTGATAGGTGTGTTGTTACAGACAGGCGTTATTATGATACCAGTATTATCTACAATATTTAAAGTACAATGTTTGAATATTGTAGAATGGGGAATTGTTGCACTTTTGGCTTTTATTCCTATTGTAGTGGTGGAATTGGAAAAATGGAAAGATAGAATATTTATGAAAAAACAAAAATAAAGTACATATAAAAATGTATCTATTATAAAAATAAAATAATAAAAAATAACATAACAAAAGCGAAGGACGACAAAACCTTCGCTTTTGTGGTATAATAAACAGTATAACAAAAAAGGAGTGAACGTATATGGCAGAACCATTTTTTATAAAAAACAGAAAAAAATTATTTTCTAAATTAGAACAGAATAGCGTAGCTGTACTTTTTGCAGGAAATGCACCTACAAAAAGAGGAGATGAAAAATATCCTTTTTCACCAGATAGAAATTTTTATTATGTTAGTGGCATTGATAAACAAAATTGTATATTATTTTTTACTAAAAATGATAATGAAGTAACACTTTATATTGAAAGAGATAATGGTATACTACAAAAATGGGTAGGAGCGAATATTACAGAAGAACAAGCAAAACAAATATCAGGTATACAAAATATACGATATATTGACCAATTTGAACAGGATTTTGCAGAATATGTTTTTAAAAATAATATACAAATATGCTATATGGATATGGAATGTAGAGAATACGGAAATATAACACCAGCATTACAATATGCTGAAAAAGTAAAAAAATACTTTCCAGCAGTTGTGCAAAAAAATATTTATACCATATTTGAAGAATTAAGAGAAATAAAAGAACAATATGAGATTGATTTGATACAACAAGCCATTGATATTACTATAAAAGGTATAGAATGTATGATGAAAAATACAAAACCGGATATGATGGAATATGAAATTGAGGCTTATTTTGATTTTATATTAAAGCAAAACGGCATACATGAAAAAGCATTTCAAAGTATTGCAGCATCAGGTAAAAATGGTACAATATTACATTATATGGAAAATAACAGTAAAGCAAAATCTGGCGATTTGATACTTTTTGATGTAGGAGCACAAAAGAACTGGTATAATGGTGATATATCAAGAACATTTCCTGTAAACGGAAAATTTACACAAAAGCAAAAAATGGTTTATAATATTGTTTTGGAAGGACAGAAAAAAGTAATAGAGGCAATTAAGCCTGGTGTGCCTTTTACTCGTTTAAATGAAATATTAAAAGAACATTATTTTGAGGAATTGCAAAAATTAGGCATTGTAAAAACGCTGGAAGATGTTTCAGAATATTATTATCATGGTGTGAGCCATTATTTGGGAGCAGAAACGCACGATATAGGAAATAGACAAAAATTATTACAACAAAATATGGTTTTGACAGTAGAACCAGGATTATATATTGAAGAATGGGATATTGGTATACGAATAGAAGATGATGTTGTTGTAACAGAAAATGGCTGTCGTGTATTATCTGAAAAAATGATAAAAACAGTAGAAGAAATTGAGAAATTTATGGCAAAAAAATAAATATAATACAAAAAAATAATTACCATGATAATAAAATAAAAATTTTTATAAAAATTTATCAGACACAAGTCATTGCATACTATTTCGTTGGGATGGAAAAAAAGCATCACTTATGTCTGATGAATTTTTTAACAAATTAAATGAATTGTGATTTGCAATTAGGACATTTGCCATAAAATATAAGCTGTTCTGATTCTAATGAAAAATCTGTTAATTTTGAAGCATATTGACGAAGTTCTTCAAAAGCATCAGCAGGAAGGTCTACTACCTTTCCACAGCAAGTACAAACAGCATGAGAATGTCTTTTTACAACAGCGTCGTATCTGGCGCTTGCCTCACCAACATTTAATTCTTGTACTAATCCAGAAGATTTAAAAAGATACAATGTTTTATAAACAGTAGCCAGACTCAATGTAGGATTGGTTGGCTCTAATGTACGATAAATCATTTCTGCATTAGGATGTTGGTCTGTGTGAGAAAGCATAGTGTATATGGCAATTCTTTGAGGAGTTACTTTCAGCCCCTTTGCTCTTAAAATGTTTGTAGTATCCTTCATAAAAAATGCTCCTTAAATAATAATTATTGTTATTTAATAATAATATATAAAGGATATTGTGTCAATAGTATTTTGTGGAAAAATAGATGTATACCAAAATAATTATAGAATATAGGAGAATAAAAAGAGATGAATATTGTATTATTAGAACCTGAAATACCTCAAAATGCAGGCAATATAGCCAGAACTTGTGCTGTAACAAAATCTACATTACATTTAATAAAACCGTTAGGATTTTCAGTAGAGAATAAATATTTAAAAAGAGCAGGACTGGATTATTGGAATTTGTTAGATATTTATTATTATGATAATTTTGATGATTTTTTGAAAAAAAATAAGTATCCTGTGATATTTATGGCAACTACAAAATCAAAAAAATTATATACAGATGTGCAGTATCAACAAAATGATTATATTATGTTTGGAAAAGAAAGTGCAGGAATACCAGAAGAAATATTATTACAATATCCTCAGACGTCTGTAAGAATTCCTATGTTTGAACAAGCAAGGAGTTTAAATTTATCAAATGCTGTTGCTGTGGTACTTTATGAGGCACTACGACAGCAAAATTTTGATGGATTATTAAAACAAGGGCAGCTTCATAGACATACATGGTAAGGAATTTATTTCTGTTTGTATTGACAAAAATGAGTTTTCCAGTAAAGTTTTTGCTTCACTTTTAGGGGAAAACGGGTAAGAGTTTGAAAACAACGCTCTCAATGTTTTAAATGTACATTTAGCCACTCGCTCATGGTAAAAATATCTTTATAATATGTTTATACTGTGGTATGATGAACAATAAATGTTTTTAAAATACATTTCAACAAAAAGAAAGGGTGTTTATAGTATGCTACAAAAGGCAATGAAATATTTAAAATGGGGACAAACTGCATTGCGATTTGTCCCTAAAACAAAAAATGCATATGGTGTACTGAAACGCTTTTTACCAAAAAAGAAAAAGAAACAGAAAAAAAATAAAAAAAGAATATTAAAAAATGTATTTCACAATATAAAAAAATCTATTATTGTGATAAAAGAGTACTGTATTTATATAAATAAAATATTTTTGATATTGAAAGAGAGATAGTAATGAAAATATATGAAAGCTTTTCGGAACAACAAACAAAAGAAATAGCACGGTCGATAGGAGAACAGTCAAAAGCAGGTGAAATATATTGTTTAAATGGTGATTTAGGTGTGGGCAAAACAATTTTTACAAAAGGATTTGCTCAGGCACTTGGTATAGAAGAGGAAGAAGTGACAAGCCCTACATTTACTATTGTAAATGAATATCAAGGAAAAATACCTTTTTATCATTTTGATGTTTATCGTATAGGTGGTGTGGAAGAAATGGAGTACACAGGATATGAGGAGTATTTTTTTGGAAAAGGAGTTTGTATTGTGGAATGGGCTGAATTGATAAAAGAATTACTCCCAAATACTGTTATTGATATTACCATACAAAAAGATTATACAAAAAATGAATATTATCGTAAAATTATAATAAAGGGGGGAGAACATGAAACTATTAGCGATTGATACAACAGGACAAACTGCATCTGTGGCAGTGCTGGAAGATGATACATTGCTTGCAGAATATACTATCAATTATCATATGACACATTCTCAAACAATTATGCCTATGATAGAGCAAATTTGTAATATGATAAAATTAAATAAAAATGAAATAGATTATATTGCTTGTTCTTGTGGTCCAGGTTCTTTTACTGGTCTGCGCATTGGTGCAGCAACAGCAAAAGGGCTTGCATTGGGCTTAGACATTTCTGTTGTTGCCGTTCCCACATTAGACGCTTTAGCATATAATATATTTGATACCAGTGCTGTAATATGCCCTATTATGGACGCAAGAAGACAGCAGGTGTATACTGCTTTTTATCAATGGAATGAAGGCGAATTTTGTAGAATAACAGAATATGATGCTTTGCCTATACAGTCCGTTATTGAAAAAGCAAAAGATTATCAGAAAAAAGTAGTGTTTTTAGGTGATGGCGTTGTAGTTCACAAAGAATTGCTTTTACCACAAAAAAATTTTGTGCTTTCCCCTATACACAGTAATTTGCAAAGAGCCGCGTCTGTGGGAGCATTGGCTATGAAACAGATTGCTAAAGGCGATGTGATAAAGAGCAGTGAATTGGAATTGATTTATTTAAGAAAACCACAAGCTGAAAGAGAAAGAGAAGAAAATATGAAAAAATAATAAGTAAAGCGAATAAGGCAAAAGGAGAAAAATATGCTGGAAATATTACCCATGAAAGAAGAGCATATTGATGCAGTATTGCATATTGAAGAAAGTTGTTTTGCAATACCATGGACAAAAGCAGATTTTGAAAGAGAAATGACACAAAATCAATTTGCAATATATCGTATTGCAGTATTAGATGGAAAAATAGTAGGATATGCTGGTATGTGGCATATTGTGACAGAAGGACATATTACAAATGTTGCAGTATTGCCAGAATATCGCAGACAGGGCATAGGCAATGCATTGATAGAAGAAATGATTGTGATTGCAGAACAAAAGGAAATGATAGGTATGACTCTGGAAGTTCGTATCAGCAATATAGCTGCACAAAAGTTATATACGAAATATGGATTTCGTCCAGAAGGATTTCGTAAAAATTATTATCAGGATACAAAAGAAGATGCAATTATTATGTGGAAGTATTTCCCTATATATGAAAATTATGAGCAAACAAAATAAATAGAAATATTTGATTATAAAAGGAGGCTTGTTGCTATGCCGCAGACAAAAGAATTGAATTATAAACAACTAAAAAATATCTGCTGTCCTTCTGATTTTTCTTTTCAAACGACAGAAGAAATATCATCATTGGATGGTGGTGTGATTGGTCAGGAAAGGGCAGTAAAAGCCTTCGATTTTGGATTGACTGTAAAAATGCAAGGATATAATATATTTATGACAGGTCCTTCTGGTACAGGCAAAACAACATATGCTAAAATTAGTACTAGAAAAATTGCTGCAACAGAACCCATACCCTATGACTGGTGTTATGTATATCATTTTCAAAATCCAAGAACACCCCTTGCACTAAGATTTATGGCAGGCATGGGAAAACAATTTCAAGAGGATATGGGGGAACTAGTAGAAATATTTAAAACAGAAATACAAAAAGCATTTCGTTCTGATGATTATGAAAAAGAAAAAAGTGTCATTGTAAAAAAATTTGATGAAAAAAAAGATATTTGCATGAAAGAAATGTCTGATATAGCAAAGGAAAATGGTTTTCAACTTCGCTCATCTAATTCAGGTATTTATTTTATGCCTATTATAGATGGCAAAACAATCAATGAAGAAGAATACGATAAATTGGACGAAGAACAGCAGGAGGCAATCGATAAAGCATCTAATGTTGTGCAAGAAAAAGCAGGCACAATTATGAGAGATTTAAGGGAATTGGAAAAAGAATGTAAAAAAGAAACGGACGGCTTAGATTATAAAATAGGTATGTTTGCAATAGGACATCATGTAAATTCTGTGCAGGAAAAATATAAAGAATATCCTCGTGTGATTTCTTATATCAATGATGTCAAAGAAGATGTTTTAGAAAATATTAGCCAGTTTTTTGATGATGAAGAGGAAGTTGACGAAAGTATTGCTTCTCTTTTACCTATGTTTTCAAAAAAAAGTTCTGAAGATATTACACAAAAATATAAAGTTAATTTAATTGTAGACCATTCCGAAACAGAAGGCGCACCTGTTGTAGTACATTTTAATCCTACGTATTATAATTTGGTAGGGGAGGTGGAATATGACAGCGAATTTGGCAATCTCACTACTGATTTTATGAAAATAAAAGCAGGATTATTCCACAAAGCAAATGGAGGATATTTGATATTGCAAGCACAAGATATATTATCTAATCCGCAGTCTTGGGAGGCAATACGTAGAGTCATTAAAACAAAAGAAATTGCTATGGATAATTTGAGAGAACAAATGGGGGCGATTGTTGCGCCTGTATTAAAGCCAGAACCCATACCAGCAGATATTAAAATTATATTGATAGGTAGCGAATATTATTATGAAATTTTAAGTGAATTTGATGACGAATTTGATAAATTTTTTAAAATCAAAGCAGAATTTGATTATGAAATGAAAAGAAATGATGAAAATATTATGAAATTGGCGCAATTTATAAAAGGTTTCTCTGAAAAAGAAAAAACTTTTCCTTTTACAGTAGATGCTGTTTGTGCCATAATAGAGTACTCCTCCAGAACGGCAGAAAGGCAGGATAAATTAAGCACACGATTTAATCGTTTGACTGAAGTAATGGGAGAAGCTGCTACATGGGCAAAACTGTCAGGAGATGTTATTATCAATGCCAAACATATTAAAAAAGCAATAGAAGAAAAAGAACAAAGATTAAAAATGTATGAGGAAAAACTTGGAGAAATGCTTGACGAAGAAGTGATTATGATTGATACAGAAGGTAGTAAAGTCGGTCAAATTAATGGTCTTGCTGTGTTAGATATGGGAAGTTATGCTTTTGGGAATCCTTCTCGTATCACTGCTACAACATATATGGGAGAATCTGGTATTATCAATATTGAAAAAGAGGCACAACTCAGCGGACAAACACATGATAAAGGCATACAAATATTAACGGGATTTTTGGGTCAGACTTATGCGCAGGAGTTTCCGCTTTCTCTTTCTTGTCGTGTGTGTTTTGAACAAAATTATAATGGCATTGATGGAGATAGTGCATCTAGTACAGAATTGTATTGTATATTATCCAGTTTATCAGAAGTTCCAATTAGACAGGATTTAGCTGTAACAGGCTCTATAAACCAAAGAGGAGAAATACAAGCAATAGGCGGTGTAACATACAAAATAGAAGGATTTTTTGATTTATGTAAAAAGAGAGGATTGACAGGTACACAAGGCGTTATTATACCAGTTACAAATGTAAAAGACCTTGTATTGAAAGATGAAGTAGTAAATGCTGTCAAAAAAGGAGATTTCCATATTTATGCCATATCTAAATTGGAGGAAGGCATTGAACTACTTATGGGAATGCCAGCAGGAAAAAGAAATAAAAATGGTAAATATCCTTCTGATACTGTTCATGGTAAAGTAATGAAGAAATTAAAAGCATATTATAAAGGAACTTCTGGAGAAAAATTAGAAAAGTAAAATAGAATTTTGCATGAAGTTACAATCATGTTATAAAAATATAAAATAAAATGAGAGTGTAATGTTGATATGACAATACACTCTTTTTTATAATTTTGTTAAAAAATTTTAATATAATATTTTCCACAATGCTGCATTTTTTTGGTATACTAATTTACAGAAAAATATTAGGAGGAAATACAAATGAATAGAAAGTGGAACAAACTGCTCTGTACAACACTGGTAAGCGTTTTGCTTTTAGAGAATATACAGGTTTATGCTAATGTTGTAAAAATGAGGTTACTTTATGATGAGAAAATGCATAATTATGAAGCGGAAAATATTACCATTACTATCAATGGCACAGTATTACCACCAGAAGATATGCCACCTATTGTACTTTATGACAGAACATTAGTACCAGCAAGAGCTGTTTTTGAGGCATTGGGAGCAGAGGTAGCATGGAATGAATTAAGTCAAGAGGTGTATGTCAAAAAGCAAGATGATATTATTGTATTAAAAGCTGACCAAAATACAGCAACAAAAAATGGCACTGCATTTACTATGGACGTACCTGCAAAAGTAGTAAATGAAAGAACAATGATACCTGTTAGAGCAGTTTCAGAAGCATTGGGTTGTACAGTAGCATGGGATGAAAATACAAGAATAGTCGCTATTGATGAAATAATAGAACCACAAAAACCAGATGAAATAATGGATAATAAACAAAATGATAATGAAAATAGTGATAGCGAAAATGATGATAATACGAATAATGAAAACAATGATAACAAAAATGATGATAATGAACATGATGACAATAAAATAACTGAAGTAGATAAAAAAGAATATGTCTCAGGTGGTACAGGAAACATACCTAAAAAAAATATTGGTGTAACACATATTAATATACCCCAAAATAAAAATGATAAACAGATATTTTCCATTACTGCATCGAATGAAATTGCAAAATTTCAAGAAATAGAAAGTGATAATGATGAAATTGTAATTGATATTTATTATGCACAAAAAGAAATATTGACAGATGATATTGAGGTAGAAACAAGTGATATTGTAAATGATATTATATCTTTGCAGTATGATGAACATGATATTAGCATTACAAGAATTATATTCAAATTAAAAGCACAATATCAATATGATATAGAATTAAATGACGACGAAAATGGTATTGTAGTTTATTTTGGAAAAAAAGAAAATGACAATACCAATAATAATACCAATACAAATACAAATAATAATAATACTAATACTAATACTAATATAAATAATAATAATACTAATACCAATATTACAACAAATACGAATCAGACAAACAATTTGAAAAATGTATATTATGAAAGTGCAAGAAAGGCGATTGCATTGTCAAAAATGGAATTGTTTGCAGCAGATAATGTGATATCGATTGATGATTATATCAATAAAAAGTATCAAGTGATACTTCCAGGAGATTACAGTAATATTTATGGTAGCGGTACAATGGCATTGCATACAGATGAGTTGATTTCTGTTACGGTAAGTCAAGAAGAAGGCAAAACAGCATTTACATTTGAACAAAATGGTATTAATGCATTTACAGTAACAGAAGATGCAAATTATTATTACATTAATGTAAAAAATCCGAAAGAAGTTTATGATAAAATAGTAGTGCTAGATGCTGGACATGGTGGAAGTGACCCTGGAACAAGCGGAAACGGTTTAAAAGAAAAAGATATGACAATAGCGATTGTTCAGAAATTGTATCAAAAACTACAAAATACAACAAAAGTAAAAACATATGTAACGCGCATAGGAGATACCTATCCTGCTAATATTGAAAGGGCAACTATGGCAAATGATATAGGAGATGTTTTTATTTCTGTACATATGAATTCTGCAAACCCTAATCCTACGCCAAATGGTACAGAAGTATTATTCATTACACATGAAACAGATGTAGCAGGAAAATTGACAAGTAAAGATGTTGCAACAATATTGCTCAAAAATGTAGTAAATGCATTGGGAACAAATAACAGAGGATTAAAATATGATACATCAGAACAGAAAAATTTAATTGTGCTGAATAAAACAGTTGTTCCTGCTGTAATTGTGGAAACATTGTTTTTATCAAATCCTGGAGATGCATTGAAAATTTCAAATGAGTTGTATCAAGAAAAGGCTGCACAAGCAATATATGACAGTATTATAGAAATTGCTGATAACTATAATTGGAGGTAGAAAACAAAAAGTTTTTTGTAAAAATGGACAAGGGCAGACAATAATAAAAGGGGAAAATTTATTATGTTTTCCCTTGTTTTTTATGATTTCTATTATTTTTTTTGAAAACGCAATGTAATTTATTACAATTTTATTTCATATTTCGGTTTGTTTTTACAAAATATATTTTTTTTGTTATACTAAAAAAGACAGCAAAATAATAGGGAGGAAAAATGAAATATGTATAAAAATTGTAAAAGATTATTAGCAGTAACAATGTTTTGTTCTATGCTTTTAAGTAATATCAATATATATGCTGCTATAGTAAATATGAATTTATATTATGATGGTAAAATGCATCGTTATCATGCTGAAGAGGTTACGATTGAAATTAACGGTGAAAATATGCCCGTAGAAGATATGCCTCCTATTGTATTAGATGATAGAACACTTGTTCCTGCAAGGGCTGTGTTTGAAACAATGGGCGCTGAAGTAGCATGGAATGCAGATACAAAAGAGGTATATGTCAGAAAAGAAAGCGATGTCGTAGTATTGAAAATTGATAATAAAACAGGTGTAAAAAATGGTGTGGATTTTGCTATGGACGTACCTGCAAAAATTGTAAACGACAGAACAATGATACCTGTTAGAGCTGTGTCTGAGGCATTAGGCTGTGTGGTAGGCTGGGACGCAAAAACAAGAATGGTTAGTATTGATGAACAGCAAGAAATAGATACTGATGTAGAAGATAATGATAGTGATAACGATGATAACGAAGAAATAGAAAAAGATACGAACACAAACACAAATACAAGTACAAATACAAACACGAATACAAACACAAGCACAAATACAAGCACAAACACAAATACAAGCACAAACACAAATACAAGCACAAACACAAATACAAGCACAAATACAAATACAAGCACAAATACAAATGGTGTCGTTAATAGTGGGGTTATACCTACGGAAAATAGTAAAGTAACAAGTGTTACGATACCTGAAAATGAAAACAGTCAACAGATATTTACAATCAATACATCTGCAAATATAGAAAAATATCAAAATTTATATGTAGATGATACAAGAATTGTATTAGATATTTATTATGCTGAAAAAAATTTAAAAAGTGATAATATGACTGTGAAAACAAGTCCTTTTGTATCAGCAGTACGTTCTGCACAGCATGATGTAGATGGTGTTGCAGTGACAAGAGTGGTATTGGATTTAAAAGCACCTGTAAAATATCATTTGACACAAAGTCAAGACAAAAAAAGTTTGATTGTTTCATTTCAAGAAAGTGTTGTACAGAGTATGACAGCAACAAATAGTGGTACTACAGATACGATACAGATTCAGGCAAATGCACCTGTTGTAGCAAATGTTAGTACACTTTCTAGCCCAAATAGAGTAGTGATTGATATACCATATGCAACGTCAAATTTAGAACCTAATTTATCTGTGCAGGGATTGAGTCAAGTATTGGCAATACGTAGTAGTATGTATGAAGAGAAAACTGTTCGCGTAGTATTAGAGATAAAAGATACTGCGGAATATGAAGTAATACAGAGTGGAAATGGTATTATTGTAACAGTAAAAAAATCTACATTGGAAAATATTTCTTATGATGCTTCTAAAAAAGCATTAGTATTACAAAAAGTAAATACATTTGATATTAATAGTGTCGTACATACAGATAATTATTTAAAAAATCAATATAAAGTGACTCTACCAGGAGATTTTACAAACGTGTATGGTTATGGCACAATGAAATTATCTTATGAGGGAATACCTAGTGTAACAGTAGAAAATATAGGCGGAAAAACAACATTTTCATTTTTAGAAAATAAAATTAGAGCCTATACTATAACAGAAGATAGCAATTACTATTATATCAATATTAAAAATCCTAAAGAGGTATATGATAAAGTGGTTTTATTAGACGCTGGACATGGCGGAAATGACCCTGGAACAAGTGGTAACGGATTAAATGAAAAAGATATAACATTGTCTATTGTAAATAGAGCATATGCATTACTTCAAAATACAAATAAAGTAAAAGTATATTTGACAAGAAATGATGATAGTAGACCAGAAAACAGATATAGAGCAAATACAGCAAATGATATGGCTGATATTTTGATTTCAATACATATGAATTCAGCAAGCCCAAATCCTTCCCCAAATGGTACAGAAGTACTTTTTGTAACACATTCAAATGATGTGCAGGGAAGACTCACAAGCCAAATTGTGGCAACAACATTGTTGCAAAGAACAGTAAATGCACTGTCTACTAATAACAGAGGACTGAAATATGATACACAACATCAGAAAAATTTGATATTGTTGAATTCTACTGTTGTTCCTTCTGTTATTGTAGAAACATTGTTTTTGTCTAATCCTGGAGATGCTTTGAAAATTTCAAATACTGCAAACCATGATAAAATGGCACAAGCAATTTATGATAGCATTATAGAATTGGCTGATAAATATACATGGAGATAATATGAAAAAGCGTGTCGATTTTTCGACACGCTTCTATTATATTTTTATTATTTCCACATAATATTGCTTGTGTTTCCCATATCAAATACTTTTTCTTGTTTTAAATAATCTCTTGCAATATCTAATGCTTCACCGAATCTTTGGAAGTGTACAATTTCTCTTTCCCTTAAAAAACGTAAGGGAGCTAATACCTCTGGGTCATCTGTTAAATCAATTAAATATTCATAAGTGCTTCTTGCTTTTTGCTCTGCTGCCATGTCTTCATATAAGTCTGTGATAGGGTCACCTTTGGATTGGAGGGCAAGTGCTGAAAATGGTACACCAGATGCGGCAGAAGGATAAACGCCCAAGCCATGATTTACATAATAGCTATCTAAGCCACTATCAATGATTTGCTGTTTTGTAAGTCCTCTTGTTAGTTGTGATACAATGGTTCCCATCATTTCTACATGGGCAAATTCTTCTGTTGCGATATCATTCAATGTAGCTTTTGCCTCTGGTGTTACCATAGTAAATTTTTGGCTAAGATAGCGCAATGACGCAGCAAGTTCACCATCTGGTATATTGCATTTATGGTGCAGAAAAATTCCAATATACACACATTTTAATGGTATTATGTTGTTCAAAAAACTGTATTTTCTGTATCATTTGAATGATAAATATTTTATAACAAAAAAGACGGTCAATAGGAATCGTATTATGATACTGTTTAGAGTTTGGCATATTTTTTATAAATGTCTGCAATGTATTGAATATAATATCATTGCATTTATGTTCATAAAATTGATGTCTTGAACATTGTCCATATCTAGTATAACGAGAGCAAAGCAATATAAAATCTCCTTTTTTATTTCTACGGAATGTCATACTACTTCCGCAGTCACCACAATAGAGCAGTCCGCCCAGTAAATGCATTGATTTTTGATTTATTTTTTGTGATTTTTGATTTAACATAGTCTGAACATATTGAAAAACAGTATAATCAATAATTGGTTTATGTGTATTTTGTTTTACAATCCAATATTGTTTTGATATTTTTTTTAATTTTTTATTTTTATAATTTATTTTTTTTGTTTTGCCTTGTGTGATATTTCCGGCATAAGTTTCATTTGACAATATATTTTTGATTGTTTGCTGTGTCCATAATCCATATTTTACATTTGTATTTTGATAATATGTATGCATCATTTTATATACAGCAGGAGAAGGCACACCACAATCATTCAATTTTTGAGCAATAGAAGTCATATTTTCTCCTTGCAGATACCACATAAAAATATTTTGTACCACATTTGATGTATCAGGTTCTATTACCAAATGATTTTTATTATTACTGTCTTTTTGATAGCCATAGGGAGCAAATGCACCTATAAACTGACCATTTTGTCTTTTGGTATGAAAAGAGGCTTTTATTTTTTTAGAAATATCTTTTGCATAAAAATCATTTAACAATGCCTTAAATGGTATGAATTCCTGTTGTATGCTTTCATTTTCGGTATCAATATTATCATTTACAGCAATAAACTGTATATTTTTTTGAGGGAAATATTGTTCTGTAAAATATCCTATACCAATATAATCTCTACCCAAACGAGATAAATCTTTTACTACAACACAATTTATCATACCATTTTCAATATCTTGTATCATTTTTTGAAAAGCAGGTCTTTCAAAATTTAGCCCAGAAAAACCATCATCGCAATAAATTTCATATAATGTCATATCATTTTGAAAGAGATATTGTTTTAAATAAGAAATTTGATTTTGTATACTTTCTGAAACACCGCTTTTTTCATCTTCTTGAGAAATTCGGGCATATATTGCAGTCATTTTTTTCATATTGGTATCCCTCCTTTTTACAAAGAGATATATTTTGTATTGCCTGTTCAAAACAATCATAAAAACTTTTTCCATGAGGATTATAATAAAAATCATACTCTATGTTTTTTTGTTTCATAACATCACTCCTATTAATGATATTATTTTTGATAATCATCAATATTTATAGTATGATTATGCGTTAATCTATATTTTTAGAAATAAATTTATTGATAATTATAAAACACTTTCATTTACAGAAAGCAATATTTATGGTATATTCTAACTATATTATAAATAACAAAGTATATTATAAATAACTGTTATTTATAATACATAATATGCATTTAGTTTTTATTTTAAGGGAGGAATTCAAAAATGAAAAAAAGAGTCATTGGATTACTGCTTTGTGGTGTTATGGCATTTTCAATGCTTGCAACAGGATGTAGCAGTAATAATGCTCCAGAAGAAGAACAACAACAAAATGATACAAATGCAGAATCAGAGGGCGGTTTAAAAATTGCCATTGTAAGCAGTCCATCTGGTGTAGATGATGGTTCTTTCAATCAAAACAATTATGAAGGTATACTTCGTTTTATTGAAAATCATCCAGATGCTAGTGTAACACCAGTAAAAGAAGAATCAGGCGACACTGCGGCAGCAGTACAAGCAGTAGCGGATATTGTTGCAGATTATAATGTCATTGTTTGCTGTGGTTTCCAATTTGCAAGTATTGGCTCTATTGCACAGGACAACCCTAATGTAGACTTTATATTAGTAGACAGCAACCCAACAGATGCAGAAGGAAATGAAATAGAAGCAGCAAATGTATATGCTATGACATTTGCAGAACAAGAAAGCGGTTTTTATGCAGGCGTTGCAGCAGCATTGGAAACAAAAACAAATAAAGTTGCTGTTGTAAATGGTATTGCTTATCCTTCTAATGTCAATTACCAATATGGTTTTGAATCTGGTGTAAATTATGCAAATAAAAATTTAAGCACAAGTGCTGAAATAGTAGAAATTGCATCTTATGCTGGTACAGATATGACAGGTGCAAATGTAGGCGGTAATTATGTAGGTACATTTGCAGATGAAGCAACAGGAAAAGTAGTAGGAAATGCATTGATTAACGAAGGTTGTGACATTTTATTTGTAGCAGCAGGTGGTTCTGGAAATGGCGTTTTTACAGCAGCAAAAGAAGCAACTGATGTAAAAGTAATAGGCTGTGATGTTGACCAATATGATGATGGTACAAATGGTAACAGTAATATTGTATTGACATCTGTATTGAAAGTTATGGATAAAAATGTAGAAAAACAATTAAATGCTGTAATAGATGGCACATTTGGAGGCAAAAATGATTTGCTTGGTGCAGATACAGACTCTACAGGATATGTAAAAGAAGAAGGTAGACAACAACTTTCTGCTGAAACAATTACAAAATTAGATGAAGTTTATGAACTGGTAAAAAGTGGTACAGTTGTTCCAGCTTCCAATTTTAATGGTATATTGCCAGAAGATTTGGGTAAATAACAAAAATTTGCCGTCTGCCAAACAGCGGACGGCTTTTTGTTTTCATAAATTGTATCAAAAAACTACATAAACAATATGAAAATGACCACTCAAAACAGTTTTATGAGGAGGGGAAATATGTCAGACTATATTGTAGAACTAAAACATATTACAAAACGATTTCCGGGTATTGTTGCAAATGATGATGTCACACTGCAAATTAAAAAAGGGGAAATATTTGCATTATTAGGAGAAAATGGCGCAGGAAAATCTACGCTTATGAGTATGCTTTTTGGTATGTATGAGCCAGATGAGGGAGAAATTTATATACGAGGCAAAAAAGAAAAAATCACTTCTCCCAATTATGCCACAAAATTAAATATTGGTATGGTACATCAACATTTTAAATTAGTACAAAATTATACCATAACAGAAAATATTATTATGGGTATAGAACCGATTAAAAAAGCATTTGGTGTTTTTCCCTATGTAGATTTAAAAACTGCAAACAAAAGTATTGCTGAAATATCAAAGCGTTATGGCTTGGAAGTAGACCCTACACAAAAAATAGAAGATGTTAATGTTTCTATACAGCAAAGAGTGGAAATATTAAAAATGCTTTACAGAGAGGCAGAAATATTGATATTTGACGAGCCTACTGCTGTATTGACACCTCAGGAAATTGAATTTTTGCTTGAAATTATAAAAGGACTGCGTGATGGAGGCAAAACAATTATATTGATTACTCATAAATTAGAAGAAATTAAAAAAGTTGCTGATAGATGTGCCATACTTTGCAGAGGAAAATTGATTGATATATTAGATGTAGCAACTGCATCTACAAAAGAAATGGCGAATCTTATGGTAGGGCGTGAGGTATCATTTGAAACAGTAAAAAAAGAACCAGTATTTCAAAATGAAATATTAAAAGTAGAAAATATGACAGTAAAAAATAACAATGGTTTTGATGTAGTAAAAAATGTTTCATTTTCTATAAGAGGAGGAGAAGTATTTGCTATTGCAGGTGTTTCAGGAAATGGACAAGTTGAAATTGCAGATGCTATTGCAGGGCTTTCTAAAATACACAGTGGTAAAGTATATTTGAATGGAAAAGATATTACAAATGAATCTATTCGCAAAAGAACATTAGATGGTATCTCTTATATACCAGAAGACAGACATCACTATGGGCTTGTTATGGATTTTACACTAGATGATAACATCGCTTTAAAAGATTATTTCAAACCGCCTTTTTCTAATAAGGGCATATTACAACAAAAAGAATTTGAAAAATACGGAGAAAAACTGATATCAAAATATGATGTGAGAAGCGGACAAGGTGGCAAAACAATCGTTCGTTCTATGAGTGGGGGTAATCAGCAAAAAGCAATTATAGCAAGAGAAATTGAATTGCAATCCCCTTTAATGATATTTGTACAGCCTACACGTGGGCTTGATATTGGTGCGATTGAAAATATACATAAACAAATTATTGGAGAACGAGATAAGGGACGTGCGATATTATTGATTTCATTGGAATTAGAAGAAATTATGAATTGTGCAGATACCATAGGTGTTATATATAATGGAGAAATACAAAAAATTGCACCTGCAAAAGAATTAACAACAAATGAAGTGGGACAGTTTATGATGGGGGTGAAAGCATGAAAACAAAAAGTAATGGTTTGAAACGATTTTTTGTAAATTGTTTTGGAAATGAAAAATATCAGTCTATTACAATACCCCTTTTTGCAATATTGATTAGTTTAATTGTAGGAGCTGTGATTATTACACTTTTGGGTAAAAATGCACTTTCTGCATATCAAAATTTATTGCAAGGTTCTGGGCTTTTGCCAAAGCCATCTTATGCTGGTTATAAAAGTATGTTAACAGATTTTACAAGTTTTTTAAATGCTTGGACGCCTATGCTTTTTGCTTCTCTTGCTGTTGCTGTTGCATTGAGAGCAGGTTTATTTAATATTGGTGTTTCTGGACAAATGCTTACAGCAGGATTTTTTGCTAATGTGTTAGTAGGATATAGTGAAATGCCTTCAGTGATTGCAAAACCTCTTGTATTGATTGTAGGTATCATTGCAGGAGCTTGTGTAGGTGGTTTAATAGGATATTTAAAATATCGTTTTAATATCAATGAAGTGGTTTCTTCTATTATGATAAATTATATTGCGCAGTATGTTTTTAGTTTTTTTATTAACACCTATTTTGTAGACCCTGTTTCTCGTCAGTCTGTTTCTGTCAGTACAGGATCTCGTTTAACACTTATGGATACATTAGTAGGTGATTTAAAAATGGATATTCCTTTAGCTGTTGTGCTTGCTATTATTACAGCATTTTTTATCAAATTTTTAATTGATAAAACAACATTAGGATATGAATTAAAAGCAGCAGGCGCAAGCCCTACGGCAGCAGAATATGCGGGTATTCATGTGGGCAAAAATATGGTGTTAACAATGGTAATATCTGGCGGACTTGCTGGGCTTGCTGGTGTAACATATTATTTAGGTTATTTTGGTTCGATACAGCCTAAAGTGCTTGTTAGCACAGGTTTTGATGCCATTGCGGTTTCTCTTTTGGGTAATAGTAATCCTATTGGTATATTGTTTTCATCATTTTTGATTACTATTATAAGCAAAGGAAGTACATACATGAGTTCTGCAGCAGGCATACAAGCAGAAATTGCATCTGTTATAACGGGTATATTACTTTTGTTTAGTGCTTGTGGTGCTTATATGAAACAGAAAATAAAATTGTTAGAATATGATATTACAGCAGAAAAAAGTGTATTGCAAAAACAAGAAAAGGGGGAAGAACAATGAATACAGTAATTATAGATGGGTTATCATTTACATTACCTCTTTTCATTATGGCAATAGGGGGCATTTATAGTGAAAGAAGTGGTATCACAAATTTAGCATTAGAAGGATTGCAGGGATTTGGCGCATTTGTAGGAGCACTTGTTGCTGTTGTGCTTGCAGGTCATTTTTCGACAAATTCTCAAATTCCCTATTATATGGCAATGCTTTTTGCTGTATTAGGTGGTATGGCATATGCCTCTATACACGCACTTTTGTGTATAAAATTTAAAGCAAATCAGGTAATTAGTGGTGTTGTGATAAATATATTGGCAATGGCATTAACATCATTTTTAACAAAACAAGTAAATAAAACGGTATTTGGCGCAGCTTCTGATAAATTTGTGTTGGGAGTTTCTGTTCGTTGGACAATACCAATACTTTCAGATATACCTGTTTTAGGAGCAGTTTTTACAAATATCTATCCTTTTGAAATTATGATAGTTGTGATTGCAATAGTAGCATGGTATTTGCTTTATCAAACAAAATACGGTTTGTATTTGAGAGCATGTGGAGATAATCCTCATGCTGTGGACGCAGCAGGTATTGACGTAGCAAAAATACGTTTTATTGCTGTATTGATGTCTGGAGCACTTTCTGGAATTGCTGGTATTAGTTTTGCTTATTCTATATCTGCTAATTTTTCATCATCTATATATGTAGGATATGGCTATCTTGCTATTGCAGCGTTGATATTTGGAAATTGGAAAATATTCCCTACACTGGGTGCGTGTCTGCTTTTTGGTTTTGCCCGTTCGGGAGGCTATCGTATTGTGCAGATATTGCAAATGCCAAGTAGTTATTCTGATTTGGTTATGATATTGCCCTATGCTTTGACATTACTTTTATTGATATTCTTTTCAAAACATAATCAAGCACCTCGTGCTTTGGGTGAAATATATGATAAAGGAAAAAGATAATAAAGAATTGTATTACTATCAATATAAAATTTGCAAATACGAATAGTGTACGCAAATAAAATATTGTTGTTTGTTTTCCCCAATAAACAAGTTAACTGTGTTAAAACTGTAAAACATCATTTGAATCATCATGAAATGGATTGTAATTGTAAATTAAGAAAGGAGAGAAAAATAATGATAGATTCAAATATAAAAAAATAAAGGAGAGAAAAAATTATGGAAAAAAATGATTTACGTTATCAAACATATGTTGCAATATTAAAAAGAGAATTGGTTGCAGCAATGGGCTGTACAGAACCGATTGCACTTGCGTATTGTGCAGCGAAAGCAAGAGCAACACTAGGACAAATACCTGACAGAGTAGTAATAGAAACAAGTGGTAATATTATTAAAAATGTAAAAAGCGTTATTGTACCAAATACAAATGGAGAAAAAGGTATTGAAGCAGCGGCTGCCATTGGTATTGTTGCAGGTGATGAAAAATTAGAACTGGAAGTATTGAGCAATGTTACAGAACAACAGAAAAAAGAATTTTTGGAATATATGAAAACAACAAAATTTCAAGTAAAACAAGCAGAAAGTGATTTACTTTTAGACATTATTGTAAAAGTATATAAAGGAGATAACTATGCTGTTGTTCGTATTGCTAATGCACATAGCAATGTGGTATATATAGAAAAAAATGGTGATGTACTTTTAGACAATGGTGTTGTGCAACAAGTTCAGCAAGATGTACCTGATTATAGTATGCTTTCAGTACAAGAAATTTATAATTTTGCGCAAATGGCTGATATAGAAGATGTAAAAGAAGTGTTGGATAGACAAATAGAATATAATAGTGCCATAGCAGAGGAAGGATTAAAAAATAGTTATGGTGCAAATATAGGTAGTGTATTATTGGAAACATACGGCGATGATATTAGAAATCGTGCAAAAGCAAAAGCAGCAGCAGGCTCTGATGCAAGAATGAATGGCTGTGAATTACCTGTGGTAATCAATTCTGGTAGTGGTAATCAAGGTATGACTGTTTCATTGCCTGTAATAGAATATGCTAAAGAATTGAATGTAGAAAAAGAAAAATTGTATAGAGCGTTGATACTTTCTAATTTAATTGCAATACATCAAAAAACAGGTATAGGATATTTGTCAGCATATTGTGGTGCAGTGAGTGCAGGAGCAGCAGCAGGAGCAGGTATTGCCTATTTAAAAGGTGGCGGATATAAAGATATTACACATACTATTGTGAATGCACTTGCTATTACATCTGGTATTATATGTGATGGTGCAAAAGCATCTTGTGCAGCAAAAATTGCTACTGCGGTAGATGCAGGTATATTTGGATATGATATGTATTTGAAAGGACAGCAGTTTTATGGTGGAGATGGTGTCATATCAAAAGGTATTGAAAATACTATAAAAAATATTGGTAGATTGGGAAAAGATGGTATGCGTGAAACAGATAAAGAAATATTGAAAATTATGACTTGTGTGGATTAAATAAAATATAAAAAAATAGTATGAATGAAGTGTAAAATTTTTTGTCCAACTTTTTGTAAAAAAGGTTGGACAAAACTTTTATAATAATACTTTATTTTTTTAATTTTAAATGGAATTTATATCAGGACAAACGCATATTTTTGCACAAATTATAATAATTTGAACTTAAAAAACAACATAAATTATGAAGAATATACTAGACAGGCAAAATTTACTTCCCTTTCAAAAATATGCTTGTAATTGTAAAAAAATATTAGGGACTTTGTCCCTAAAACCCTACCAACTTTTTTGTAAAAAAGTTGGACAAAAAACTTTATTTTTTGCAAACGTAATTTTATAGAATTATATTATAAAAATATGTAATACACTATAAAAACAATATACCATCTGGACCGCCATATTGCTCAATCATAATTTTTGCTAATCTTGCATCTGGTGTTGTGATTTTAATTGGAAACTCTAATTTTTTTTCATAAATCCACATTTATTTACACTCCTTTCCTGCAAGGGAATAGTTAAATTCAGACTGCCAAGGCCAAGGATTATTTTTCCATTGCCAGTTTTGAGTATCTGATGCATAACTTCTAAAAGAACACAAAGGACCGAATATTTCTTCATATTTTGCACGAACCGTATCTGCTGCAACAATCACTTGATTATATGCGTCAATGGCTTCTGTATCATCAGGATGTGTGTTTAAATATAATCCTAAATCAACAGCCATAAAATCTAATTGTGTTAAACTGCTTAAAAGTTCTTCTCTGTTCATAATAACCCTCCTTTACAAAAATTTGACTAAATTACTGCCTTGTTTATAAGGCTGCACTAAATCACCAAAAGCAGTACCACAAATTAAACTTTGTTCTTGTGACATAGTGTCTGCATTGGGCTGAGGTGCTACATATGCCTGCGCTAAACCAATTCTATCAATAAGCCAGTCATTACAATCTTTTTGCTCTCCTATTATGCCTGTGATATTTCCTGTCATACCGCCAGTCATACTACCTGTCATGCTACCAGTGGCATGATTGTGGCAACGACGGCAGTTTCTTGTTGTTTCCATAGCAGAAACCGTGTCATTTACAAAATCATTACACATTTCTTTCACAACAAGCCCTCCTTTTTATTTGAAATGCTTTATACATTAACTAAAATATGCGTTAGTAAAAAATGTGTGCTTATCTACTATTATGAAATATATAGCAAAATATATTGTATGTATTGAGATACATTATAATATAAAATTTGAAATTGTATGACGTTAATGCTATAATATAGCCAATCATATAAATAAAAAGCAGTACTATTATATAAATAAGTTAATTTTTTCTTACACTTTTTAAAATCGTGTTTACAAAAAAAATAGATATTGCTATCATAATAAAAATGTCTTTGGGGTGTAGGAGGAGTCAGCCATGAAAATCATAAAAACATTGCTCACTTTATTATTTTGTATGTTATGCAGTACTATGGTATTTGCTATAGAAATTGATAAAAAACAATTTTTTGATTTGGAAAATAGTCAAAAAACAACAAGAATAGAAGTATTGGAAAGAGCAAGCGGAAATAAAGTGAACATTGTAGATGAAAAAGAGTTAAAAAAGACATATGAAATATTAGAAAAAATGAAGTTTTCAAATGCTATAACATATGATGCTTATAAGAGAGCAAATAAAGTGAATACAGGCAATTATATTATGAAGTTTTATCAAAATGATACTATGGTAAAAGAAATGGAAATCACACAGGAAATGATATATAACAAAGACTGGGTGTTGTTTCCAGAAGAAAAACCCAATGACTTTTATTATTTTGCAAAATATATGATATTAACAAAACAAAATTATAAAAAATCTTTTTTAGAATCTGATTTTTATAATAATATGATACTGTTGGAAGATAATGCTGTAATATTTCCTAATCATGATAATTATTATCATGAACAGTATGGCATTATGGCAGAATTTGAAATATTGAATACAGTATTAAATGCAAATGCAATTTATGATGTTGTTACACAAACAGTAAATATAGATGATATAAAAAATACACTTGCAGGTGAAATAAAAGAAAATACAATATATGTAGATGCGGAACAGTTTGCAAAGTTATTAGGATATCGTACAGTATGGGATAATACACTAAAAATATTATCCATACAACAACAGATAAATGACAATCAAAGATGGGAAAAATTAAGAGGAATACCTAAAATTTATGGTAATATTGATACATTGTTTGGTGATATGTCTTTACAAAAGTTTTTAAATATAGAAAAACAACAACCTTTTACAAAGGTAGTCATTAAAAATGAAAAGACAAATTATACTACAACCATAACTGATGAACAACAGCTACAACAAATTTATGATATATTGTATTATACAACAGTATATCAAATTGAAAAACAATATAATCAGGCAGATGAAACAATACATAGATATTCTGTAACATTATATCAAAATGAAAAAGCAGTAAAAACATTTTCTATTACTTCTGAAAATGTAATAAAAGATGAGCATTATCGTGTCAGTATGAGTACATCATTTTTTGATTGGATATATCGATTTAATGAAACAGCATATGCGAAGGCACTTCTTGAAATATGGAAAATAACTTCTTGATAAAAAAGAGTAAAACAACATCGTTGTTTTACTCTTTTTGTTTAATAGATTGAATTTTAGAAAAAATTTATTTTTATTATTACAAACAGTATGATACAATTTGTTTTGCTAAATTTGTAAGTTCTTTTGTAGCTTGTATAATATCTTTTTGAGCAAAAATAGCAGAAACAACAGCAACACCATTGATACCACTATTTTTTAATTGCATGATATTTTGTGCATTGATACCACCTATTGCTACAACAGGTATAGAAACAGCATCACAAATTTTTTGAAGTGTTTCAAAAGAAACTTCACTTGCATCTAATTTTGTAGAAGTAGAAAAAACAGCACCTACACCCAAATAATCCGCTCCTTGTTTTTGTGCCAGCAATGCCTGTTCTACTGTCTGCACAGAAACACCGATTATTTTATTTTCACCCAGTTTTTGACGTACTGCGCCCGCTTCCATGTCTTTTTGTCCTACATGAACACCTTCCGCATTAACTGCTTTTGCAACATCAACATTATCATTTATGATAAGTGGAATATGATATTTATCTGTTACTTTTTTTAACTGTATCGCTTGTTCTAAAAATGCAGTATAAGATAACTCTTTTTCACGTAATTGTATGAGTGTTGCACCGCCCTTTATTGCCTGCTCTACTTGTTGCTCTAATGTACTTCCATTTAACCATGTACGGTCTGTCACAGCATAAACAAGCATTGTTTTATTCTCTAATTTCAATGTTACAACCTCCTGTTAATGTTTCATCATCTAATTTACTAATCGCATCAATTAAATGCATACGAAAGCTGGAAGTACCAGCATTTGCTTTTTGTGTTTGTAAATAAGCCATTTCTCCACAAAGTCCCATAGCAGAAACTGCTGCCGCTGTTGCCTCTAATATATCATTTGTATTTGAAGCACAATATGCGGCAATCATTGCTGTAAGCATACAGCCTGTACCAGTAATTTTTGACATCATAGCATGACCATTTTTTATAATATATGCTTTTTTACTGTCTGCTATAATATCAATAACACCTGTAATGGCAATTACAGCATTTGTTTTTTTGCTTAATTCTTTTGCTAATGCAATCGCTTCATCAATATTGTTTTCTGTTACAATATCACTGATATCCGCATCAACGCCTTTTGTTGTACCACTACCTTGATATATTGTTTTGATTTCTGAAATGTTGCCTTTTATAACAGAAAATTGAATTTCGTTTAAAAGGCGAAGTGTTGTTTCTGTGCGCAGTTTTGTTGCACCTGCTCCAACAGGGTCAAGTACTGTAATATGTCCTAATTCATTTGCTTTTTTTCCAGCAGTCAGCATAGCGTCTATTGTTCTTGTGTTTAATGTACCTATGTTGATAACAGTAGCACTACAAATAGATGTTATTTCTGCCACTTCCTGTATATCGTCCGCCATAATGGGAGAACCTCCACAGGCAAGAAGTACATTTGCAACATCATTTACTGTAACATAATTTGTTATACAATGAATTAGAGGTGTCTGCGATTTTAGATGAGATATGATATGTTTTATCATGAAAAGACCTCCAGAATACTTAAAATTTAATGTTAAAATTAGCATAACATAAAAAAATAAAACTTGCAATGTAATAGAAAATATAGGAGTGGCTAAATACGCATTTAAAATATTGAGAGTTTTGCTTTCTAAATAACGATATCATCGCGTTTGCAAAATGTAAAGTTCTTCGTCAAACTTTCTTTCAAGAAAGTTTGCAGGTGCGGACAGCGTCCGCAAATAAAACAATATTCTTCTATTAAAACCTTGGAGCGTTGCTCTCAAACTCTCACTCGCTTTTTGAAAAAAGCGAGGCAAAAACTTTTATGGAAAACTTCGTTTTACTGATGACAAACAGAAATAAAAATTATTTTTAAAACTATTCAGATTGATGTCACTAAAGTCCTATTTTTTTAATTCTCCGTCAAAATGACGAGTTTACGTATATAAAATACAGGGTGGCTGAGTATAACAGCCCCCTGTACATTAAATAAAATAATAAAAAATTCAATAGTTTTATTATTTTTCTCGTGTTAAGAAAATTCCAATCATTGCACCAATAATAATAGCCGGCGCTACTCTGACAAACAGCCACTCAAATGAATGAACTACTACTCCAAGAATGGCGGTCTCAGTATTACTATAATCCCATCCCAAATAAGAACTCTCTAATACTAATAAGATTGCAAAAATTGCTGCTATAATAACGCACAATGAAATAAGAGACCAATGTAGGATTCTTTTTCTTGTGGTTTTTCTCTGTGCAATATGCGTGTTTATCACCTCCAGTTTTGCGGAAATCGCTTTTAAGTCATCAACTTCCGACTCAATGACAGTTTCCCCAAGCAATATATTCACGGGTGTTTCAAGTGCTTCCGATATGGAGAGCAACATATCAGAATCAGGAACTGACAATCCTTGTTCCCATTTAGAAACCGTTTGTCGCACCACGTTCAACTTGATGGCAAGTTCTGTTTGCGAAAGTCCTTTTGATTTTCTGATTGCTTTAATATTTTCGTTAAGCATAAGGAATCACCTCCTTTCAGTTGTTACCACTATTATAGGTAAAACTGTCCATTGCCACAAGCAACACATATTAACATTTGGGATATAGTTGCATATTTATTGAGCGTTTTAGTGAAAACACTAAAGTTATATCCCAGCAACACTTATTTTAAAAGGGACAAATATATACTCGAAATGATAGTAAAAAGTTATATATTGTGAGGATTTAGTATAAAATATAGACTGATAGTATTTGTATTTATGCCATTTACATTACTATTGTGCGATATTTTAGTTATTTATGGCATATTGCTATCTTTTTCTATTCGTGATATACTACAATAAAATGACAGAATACAAAAGAATAGTGCTATACTACAAATTAGTTATAAATAAATGTGAAATTTATAACATATAATGTGTGGTATTGTGAAAAAAATACTGTAATATATTTTATAAAAATGCTTTTGGAAAAGGTATACTTTTTAAGAAATTTTATACTGCTACAAAAACAAGTGCAATTTTCATATATTTTTATACATTTACTATGAAATAATTTGTTTAAATTGTCTAATAAAAATGAAAAATATGCAAAAAAAATGCTTTTTTAAAAGGTATACTTTTCCATTATAAAAATACTAAAGTTACTTAAATGTCACCTGCTTACATATATTCGACAGATAAATATGGACTGCTAAGTACTTTTTTCAAAAAATTTTTAAAGACTTTTTATTCTGAAAAATATAATTTTACGAAGGGAAGTGGCATTATGATTATACGAACGAATGGCTCATCTTTGCGTGCGATGAATGCAAGAAACAAAACGACTAGAGAAATGTCGAAAAATTTAGAAAAGTTGTCTTCAGGATTTCGCATTAATAGAGCAGCAGATGATGCGGCTGGGCTGAGTATATCAGAAAGTATGCGAGCTCAAATAACAGAATTGAGTCGCTGTCAAAATAACATACAAGAGGGTATTAATTTAGCACAAACTGCTGACGCAGCTTTGGAGGAAGTAAATACTATGTTGCGTCGTGCACATTCTTTGTGCGTTCAGGCACAAAACGGCACATATGGCGAATTAGAACGAGATAAATTTAGTGATGAAATGAATCAACTTTTTGAAGAAATTGACCGTATTACTGCTGGAACAAAATTTAATAGTATTCCTTTGTTTCGTGGTGAGATTTATGAAGATTATTATTATGAAAGAGTAGAAAATTTTGATAAATTGCCTCCTGGTGAGTTTGCAACATGGGGCGAAATGACATTTATAAAATCTGAAGACTTTGACCCAGCACCCAAGGCACAACCAGCAAAAACAACATTTACACTTGCTAACAGTATTGATTTAAATGATATTAATACACTAGAAGGGAAATCTATTAAAATTAAGAATGAAACTTATTTATTTTCAAGCACATTAAGTGCTTCCTCTAATATTACTAATAGTGCTAATACTAGAGTAATAGATTTGAAGACGTATAACACAGTACAAACTGCATTAGAGGCAATAAAATATTATTCTTCTGATATAGGAGAAGTGGAAATTGATGGAAGAACTGTAACTTTAACAGCAAGGCTTAAGCCTTTATCTTATACCGTAGATGCTGATGGGAGAGTGACAAATTATTTAGCGACAGATGGTGACGCTGAGTGTATGAATGACCAGATTGCTCAAAATCCTCTTGGAGATGTCTCTATTTTTCAAGTGGATAACATAGGTGCAGTAAATAATCAGCCTAATTATTCTGAAACAGTTACAGGAACAATATCACTACAAAGTATCACAGGAGCATTAAATCAGACACAAGTGGATAATCTTCTGCAAAACAAACTTGAATTTAATGTGAACAGTTCAACAAGACGAACGATTGACTTAAGTACACTTAATCCTCCTATTACAGTAGGTATGACAAAAGCAGGTTTGGGCAATGCGCTTGCTACTGCGATAAGCGGAACAGTGAATGGTATTGAATATACAGCAAAATACAATAATACCACACAAAATTTAGATGTTAGTATAAAAGCACCTTTCTCATCAATACAATATAATGCAACGATATCATTTTCAGAGAAAGTTGTTCCAAATTCTGGAGGCAAAACAGAATATGGAAATAAATGGACAAGCACTGCACTTGGAATCAATATTCAGACTACTCCATCGACTCATGAAGTACCTGAAAAAACGACAATAACAATTCCCTCCAATTTGAATACACCTCTTTCTTTTAGGTTGGGAAGCACGACTTATTTATATTATGACAGCTCAAAAAATCCGTTGACGCATGGAGATTATAAAAATACACAGTATTCTTCTCTTTATACTCCAGTAAGATATGATACCAACGGAAAATCAGCAGATGATATAAAGAAGGATATTTTGAGTAAAATTCAAAATTATGCACAAGGAAGAGGAGGAACTGTAACAGTCAGTGGAAATACATTAAATGTTACAGCTAATAATATTGGAGATAAATTAAATTTAAGTTCCTATGTTTATGGAGAAGCAGTTACTGTTTCACCTTATAAATATACATCAGGAACTGGTGGCAGTAGCTCTCAATTAGGAATATTTAGTACATTTACCAGAGAAGCTGAAGTGTCATTTGATTTAGGTAAGCCATTAGATATCAATAAATTGATAGGAAAAGGTTTTAGCGTTGCAGTTGGTTACTTCTCTTATACTTATAAAAGATATGAGTTTACAAGCTAAATGCGAAAAGCCCACTCCTTTAGGGGTGGGATGAAAGCATTTTTTTTTATTGATATATGTTAATGTTGCTTTTATGAACAAGAAATGGTATAATGAAACCATAAAAATAAAAGGTTTTGATACGAGCCTCATACTATCGCTAATGGATACAAAGGTATCTTTGATAGTGAAAGTCTTAATGAAATAGATTAGTTTTATATGCTTTCGAGTATATTTAGAAGTTTATGTAATTAAGAACCCCATGCCTTTAGGTATGGGAGTGTCAGTAATGGTAGTACAGGACAGCATGGAGATTATACAGATATTGATATTTCAAGTTGTACAGATTATAATTCATTACAAAAGGCAATGCAGCAAGCTATGTCAAATACTTCAGATGCTAATAACAATCCATATAAAGTATCTATTGATAGTAATGGTATTATGAAAATTACATTTACAAAAGAACCACGTCAAGATGTTCGTGTTACAGATGGTGCAGAGGGCATTATGGCAGATAGCCCTGCAAAATTTTCGGGTGGTAAAAATGTTGGCTATTCTCATAAAGAGTTAGACTTTTCTTCTATTACTTCTGATAATGTGGAAACATTGTTAGGTAAAGGATTCCGAATTAACTGCGCTACTTGTGCAGGTGAGTATATCAATGTATTTTTTTGCTGGGAAAATGATGGAACTGTACCACTAAAATTTGAGCGTCTTGATGAAGAAACAGGAGAAATACGTACCATTCACAATATACCAGTAGAGTTATCTAAAATTACGAGTGGCGATAAAATTGTAGAGGATATTGTTCGTCAAGTAAGTCCTTCTTTAAACCATTATACAGCGGTAGAGGTAGGAGAACCACCTACAACTCTGATTGCTCGTGATAAACGTCGTGGCGAAATAAAAGACTTTAATGACCCAAATAAATTTTATATTGGTAAAGTGCAGACAGGTGTAGAATCTAATTTTGTTTATGACACATTTGAAAATGAGGATTTGATACTTCCAGGAGGAGAAAATTCTGTAGGCTTTCATAATTCTGAGGTTAAAATTTTTGTTGGCTCTGAACCAGAACCACAATTTATACCCATTCATCTGCCTTATTTAGATTTAACCTATTTACGTTTGAATCCACCCGAAGTAGTAGACCTAAATGACCCTGAACAAGACGCTACAGATTGGCTGATACGTGTTGATGATGCAAACATGGCTATTGCATCAGCAAGGGGAATACTTGGAGCAGATTATAACCGTTTAGAATACTCTTTTAATGAATTGGCGAGTTATGAGGAGAATTTGACAAGTTCAGAAAGTTTAATAAGAGATACTAATATAGCTCATGAAATGATGAATCAAGTCAAACTTGAAATATTGACACAGGCACAACAGGCAATGCTCTCACAAGCAAATGTTTTGCCTCAACAAGTATTACAACTATTACAATAAATGATAAAAAGGTATCAATTTATGCGAATTGATACCTTTTATCATTTATCTATTTTTTTGACACAGCATAAATAAATCATATGTAATAATTGGCTCATGTGTATTTTTTGCCACAATCCAATTTTCTTTTGACACACCAACAACTTTTTTACATTTAAAATTGATTTTATTTTCTTTATTTTGTATCATATGTCCAATATAAACACCATTATGCAGTATATTTCGTATAGTTGATGCCGACCACACGCCATATTGTTTTATGCCTTTTCTTCCCATATCTTTCCCTTGTAACATTTTGTATTGTGAGGGAGTAGGGATATTTTGACTTGTAAGCATTTGCGCGATTGTAGCATATGATTTTTTTTGATAGGCATATTGTTCAAATATAAATTGTATTATATGTGCAGTATTTTTATCAATTACTAATTTATGCTTATTTTCACTGCTTTTTTGATAGCCATAGGGTGCATAATTTCCTAAAAATTGACCTTGTTTTTGCTTTTGCCGAAATACTTTTTTAATATTTTCAGATAATTCTTCACAATACCATTCATTAATAAGGCTGTTGATTTGCATTGTTTTTTTATTTTGTCTATCATTACTGTTTATATGTTCCACAATCGTTACGAATTGTATCCCCCATGCAGGAAATAAATGATGTAAATATTTTTCTGCTGTTACAATATTTCTTGTAAAACGGGATTGTGTTTTACAAAGTATAATAGAAAAACAACCATTTTCTGCATCGTTTAACATACGTTTAAAATCTGGACGATTGTCGTATAATCCAGAATAATTTTCATCACAATAAATATCATAAATCATCCAACGTTTTTTTTGAGCATAATTTTTTAATATTTGTTTTTGATTTTGTATGCTTTCGCTATTTGTATGGTATTGATTGGAAATACGACAGTAAATAGCAACTTTTTTTTGCATAATATCACCAGTTTTTTATATTATATTTTATTTATTGTATGCAGAAAATAGATATAATATGATGATTTGCATATAGTACACTGAAAAAGTAATAAAAATCCCCCATAAACAACATCATATTGTTTACAGGGGGTATAAAAATAATAATGAAATGGGTTGGCAATATAATATATTGTATTTAATTTTTAATTTGAGGGATAACATCAGTGGAATTTGTGTCCAAGTTATCTTCCCAAAGATATTTTCTAGTTTCACTCACAATTACACCACTTAAAAGTAGTAATGATATTAAATTAGGGAAAGCCATACAAGCATTTAATGTATCGGCAATATTCCAAACAAGGTCAAGCGCTGTGACGCAGCCTACAAATACGACTAATACCCAAAGTACTCTATAAGGAAATATTGCTTTTTTACCTAATAAGTATTCCCATGCTCTCTCGCCATAATAAGACCAGCCCAATATTGTAGACCATGCAAATGTAATTAAGCCGATTGTCAATACAATAGGACCAACACCAGGAATAGCATTAAATGCGCCTGATGTTAAATCACCGCCAGAAAGTCCTTCTAATGCCACAGGGTCTTTTATAATACTAGAAACAAGTACAATACCTGTTAATGCACAAACAATGACAGTATCCCAAAATGTACCAGTCATACCAACTAATGCCTGGCGAACAGGATTTCTTGTTTGTGCTGCTGCCGCCGCAATAGGAGCAGAACCTAAGCCAGACTCATTTGAAAATAATCCTCTTGCAATACCATAACGAGCAGCTGTAATAACAGATGCACCTACAAAACCACCTCCAGCAGCACGTGCCGAAAATGCACTTGAAAAAATTTCTTTTAATGCAGGCAGTATATAAGCACGGTTAATACAAATAATAGCAATACAGCCAATAATATAGAAAAATGCCATTAAAGGTACTAATTTTTCGCAAATTGTTGCTATAGATTTGACACCACCTATTACAACAACACCTGTTAATACTGCTAATACTAATCCTGTTATCCAATTAGGAACATGAAAATTATTTTGTACCATACCAGAAATAGAATTGCCTTGTGTCATATTTCCTATACCAAATGAGGCAATACCAGCTAAAAGAGCAAATATAATGCCACATATTCTGCCAAATGATTTGCCATATTTTTCCCCGACACCTAATTCTAATGCATACATAGGACCACCAAGCATAGTACCATCATTTGTTTTGACTCTGTATTTTACAGCAAGTAATGCTTCACCGTATTTTGTTGCAATGCCTACAACACCAGTGAGCCAGCACCATAATACTGCTCCAGGACCTCCCACTGCAACTGCTGTTGCAACACCTACAATATTTCCAGTACCTATTGTAGCAGCAAGTGCCGTAGTCAGCGCACCAAATTGGCTAATATCACCCTCTGCTAAAGTATCTTTTGTAACAGAGAGTTTGATTGCTTTAAAAATATGTGTTTGTATTACTCTTGTTCTAATTGTTAAAATAACATGTGTGCCAAATAATAATATTAACATCACTGGACCCCATACCCAGCCATTTACAATGCTGACATAGCCGTTTAAAGTTTCTGCAAATTCTCCCATAATATTCCTCCCTTATAGTGTTGTGTTATAAAATATGATTGCATATGTTTCAAAAAATAAAAAATATAAATGCAATAAAAAACTTTTTTCACTCCTTTTAAAATAATTTTGTTATGCTGTTTTGTAGCATGGAAAAATACTAAAACAAAATAAACAAAAAATCAAGTCGTTTTTTATGCACATTTTATTATGCCTCATGCATGATAAGTACTGAAATGGTATTTTATAATGAATAAAATTTCAGTGAATTTGTATTTTTATCAGAACAATTTTAAATCATAAAACTATTTTGTATAAATGATATTTCTATTTTTAAAAATGGATTTTATAAAAAATAAGCAGAAATCATATTGTTTTATTGCTTTGTTTGTTTTTGATATCATATTTATATGAATACTTTTATTATAAAAAATAGAAAATGCTTTGTATACTGAATTTATTTTCAAAAAAACGATAGATATTTATTTTTTATATTTTTTGGTATCTCTATCTTTTTTTAGTACAATAATTAGCATGGTAAAGCAAAAGTATGAAAATTGCTAGTATTTGTCTAAAAAAGTGGTAAAAAGTGCTTGTATGATTTTTTTTGTGTGTGTCATAATAATAGTGCAATGAAACAGCAGGAAACAAAAAATGTTTTGTAATGAAACAATTCGTGCTGTTTGTATTGCATGGGATAATTATTATATTAGGGAGGTAACAAATTATGGCGACAAGTAGAAACAGAAAAGCAGTACCAGAGGCAATGGCAGCATTAGAACAATTCAAATATGAAGTAGCAAGCGAAATTGGTGTACCATTGAAAAAAGGATATAATGGAGATTTGACATCAGCACAAAATGGCTATGTAGGCGGATACATGGTGAAAAAAATGATTGAAGCACAAGAAAAACAAATGGCTGGTAAATAATTAATGAAATAATAAAACGGAGCGTTAACGCTCCGTTTTTTGTTATAAAAATAGTGAATACATAATAGTAGTTTCGGTTTTATTTATGTCATATCATGTAGTATATTTCCATATTTTGTACCTAATATTACAATTTTCTTTCAAATAGACAAAACCAGTTGTAAATTTTGACCAATCGTTGTATTCTTATCATATAAATGATATAAGGTGTTATGACCATATTACAGTTTTTTAATTTGAAAACAGTAATATATACTGTATTACTACAAAGAGAAAAACAGTAAATAAACGATACATATTTTTATAAATTATAGTACTGTTTTAAAAAACTTTGTATATGATTTTAATAATAAAGGGGGTTGTTATTTATGAAAAGGACAAAAAGACAATTATCATCATTTATGGCCATGATACTTTTTGCCAGTACAATGACGATAACGTCAGCACAAACGGCTCTTGCAGCTTCTGATACGCAAGGACACTGGGCAGAAAGCACAATCAATAAATGGACTTCAAGCGGATATATTAGTGGATATCCAGATGGTACATTCCGTCCAAACAATGCTATTAGCCGTGCGGAGTTTGTAACATTGGCAAATAAGGCATTTGGTTATAACACACAAGCATCTATATCATTTAGTGATGTACGTCCGCAGTACTGGGCATATGCTGAAATACAAAAAGGTGTTGCAGCAGGTTATATCAAAGGCGATTCTGTAGGAACATTTCGCCCAGGAGCAGCTGTAACAAGACAAGAAGCAGCAGTAATGATGGCACAAATTAAAAAATTGCAAACAAATGCCAATGCTTCAACAAGTTATACAGATTATAATGCCATTGCAAACTGGGCAAAACCTTATGTCGGTGCAGTGTCCAGTGCAAAAGTAATGCAAGGTTTTCCTAATGGTGCATTTCGCCCTCAGACGTCTATGACAAGAGCAGAAGCTGTAACTGCATTAGAAAATGCAATATTTGCACCAGTAAACAGCAATACAAATAGCAGTACAAATAATAATACAAATAATAACACAAACAACAATACAAATATCAACAATAGCACAAATAATAATACAAACAACAGTACAAATAATAACAACAATAATACAAATAACAATAGTGCAAATTATACATTAGAAGATACTTCTTTGCGTGGCAGAACAATAAACGGTGATTTAATTATATCCAGTTCTTTAAATAGCAAAGATGTTACATTAAATAATGTGGTAGTAAAAGGTACTGTGAAAGTACAGGGTGGCGGAACAATTAAAGCACAAAACTGCGATTTTAATAAAGTAGAATTGGATAAAAATAATGTTGTATTCCGTGCCGAAAGCAAAACAAAAGTAAGAGATTTGGAATTTTTGAATAAAGCAAAAATTGAAGGTACAGGTTATGAAAATGTTGTTGTAAGAGATGATGATGTATCAGAAGCAACCATTGACGCTGAGGTAAATTATGTGGAATTAGATACAGATGCAAATTTGAAATTATATAAAAATGCAGATGTTTCTACATTAGAAGTAACTTCAGATGCAAAAGATGGCGAGGTTACATTTACAAGCGGTTCAGAAGTTGACAATATGACAATAAGAGGCAGAATACGCATATATGGTAAGGGCGACATCAATGACATGACAGTTTATGTAAGCGGCATCCGTTCCAGCATAAAACCAGATAAATTGACAACAAGAGGCGACGGAGAAAAACCTTCTTATACAAGCGGAAGTAGTGGTTCATCTAGTAGTGGCTCACAATATGACGACTTGACAATAGACCATGAGGATAGAAATTTTGATGCAGATGGAGAAAAATATCATAATGTATCCATTGAAGCAGATGGCGTTGAATTCAGTGATGCAATCGTGTATAATCGTTTGACAATTACAAGAGATGTCAAAGACGGAGAAGTTATATTGGACGATGTAACTGTTCGTGGTGATGTTTATATTTATGGCGGAGGTAAAAATTCCGTTATATTCCGTGATTGTGATATACAAGGCGATATTATAAGCGATAAAGATACAGATAGCAGATATGGCGATGAGCCTGTTGCACTTGAATTTGAAGATGATACAGAAATAGATGGTGATATTACTGTAAGAGGTAACACCATTATTAGAGCAGAAAATGGTATTAAGTTAAATGACGTTTCTGTGCAAAGAACATTAGATGAAGATTTGGTTATTGATGCAAATATGCAGACATTGCAAGTGAATTCAGACTGTGACGTTAGAATAACAAGCAGAGCAAGAATTGACAAAGTAAATGTCATTTCAAGTAGAAATGTTGTTTTCCGTATGGAAGGTAGTAGCTATATTGGTACATTAGATTCTAGTTCTGATGTTGTTTTGAGAGGTAATGGTACTGTTAAAACAATTAGAACAGATAAAAATGTAACAAAAGATAGTGGCATTGTAAACAATGACCAAACATCAACATTTACGGCTGTAACAGGAATATCTGGTATACCGACAACAGGTATAACAGGACAGTCATTGACATTATCACCAGTGGTATCACCAAGTACAGCATCATATAAAACAGTAAAATGGACAATTACATCAAATGGCGCAGGTGCAAACATTTCAGGTGATAGAGTACTTAATGCAACCAAAAATGGAACGGTAACACTTTTAGCAACAATAGATAATGGTAAAGCACTTGGTACAGCATATACACAAAGTTTTACTATTACATTCTCAGGTAATGTGACACCGCCAACACCAACAGCGTCAAAAGTAACTAGTATTACAAATATATCAAATCAGTATTCTGTAGCTAAAGATAGTTCTATTGTATTAACAGCAAATGTAGACAATAAAGTATTAAATGATGGCGAAAAAGTAGTGTGGTCAGTGTCTTCTTCAGATGAAGAATATGTAGATATTAAAGTAGATACAACTTATAGCCAAATTGCAACAATTAAAGCACTGAAAGCTGATGCAAGTGATAAAAAAATTACTGTTACTGCAAAAGTGGATAATGGAGATACAGGTGCAACAAGAGAAATTACAATATTAAAACAAGGTACAGCACCACCAACACCAACAGAGTCAGAATTGAAGGACATAGATGTTAATCCATTCCGTTCAAATTTACAATATGTAGAAGGAGAAAGAATTAAATTAACAGCTAGAAGTGATGGTGATACAAATTCTTTAAAAGCAGATGACAATATTGTATGGGCATTAAATGACACAAATGCTTATACTACTTTAACAGTAGATTCTCAAGATAAAAGAAAAGCAGAATTAGTTATTAATAATGCTGATACTACACAGAATAAAACTGTAACAATTACAGCAACATTAAATGATAAAGTTGTAACAAAAATGATTACAATATTGAAAAAAGAACTTACATTAACAGGAGCAAATACTTTAACATTGCCAGAAAGTGGTAGCAGTGACACAACACCAACTGCAACACTGACAGCTTCAGCAAATATTGGAGATGTAAGCGGATACACTGTAGAATGGACACTCAATAATACTAGCATTGCAGAACTTACCAATTCATCAACAACATTAACAGTAAATAATACTGGAGCGCAGCCAGTTGCAAATGCAACTGCAACATTGACTCCAAAAGCAACTGGAACAGTAAAAGTAACAGCAACATTGAAAAAAGGTAATACAGTAGTAGCAACAAAAGAAAAATCAATTACTATTTCACAAGCAACTACTCCTATTCCTGATAGTACTGCTATATTAGAAGGCATTACAGTTGGTGGAAAAGCATTAGGAGGTAATACACAAGAAAATTACCCAATTTATTATTATGGACAAAGTATACCATTTACAGCACAAATAAGAGAAGGTACTTCATTAAATGGACATTCTATTACATGGACTTGCTGCGATAATGACGATCATAGTAAATTTTTAGGAAATGCTAGAGAAACAATAACATTAGATACGGGTAATACTGTAGGTGGCGTTGGATTCCCTACAGGAACGCATACGATAAAAGCCACTACACCAAATGGTAGTACTACGCAAACAACGATTCAAGTTAATAATTTTATACAGAAAAGTATTACAGAAATACAATTAGAAAACAGTGGAAAGAAATTTACAGCACAAGATAAAGGAACAATTACTCTAACTAAACCAAGCAGCTCTAGCGCTACTTATTTTTTGAATGCTATGAATGGTACTAGTCAGGTAAGTGAGATTGTATGGACATTAGAAGAAACACAAAATGAAGTAGATATACCATCAACAAATAGACTTGTAGTACCAGCTAATTTACCGACAGGTACCACAACAGTAAAATTAAAAGCAACAATACCAAATGGATATTTGAATGCTGCTGGAAATGAGTTGAGAGATGTTACAGCAACAGTAACAATCAATATTCAGGATAAGGCAAATATAACAGGTATCAAAGTTGAAAATAATGGTTCAGAAATCACACCTGCTTCTGGCGGAAATGTTACAGTACAAAAGGGTCAGTCATATAACTTAACTGTGCAAGGAGAACATTTAGACGGCAGAACAATATATTGGAAAAAAGAGGGTGCTGATAATACTACTGGCATTTCATTAGCTCATGATACAGGAACAACAAATACTTTAACTGTTAGTACTACTGAAACAAATGCTGCTGTGAATGTAATAGCATGGGTAGACTATAATAATCTTACTCAAAGTAGTATAGATGATATTACTAGTGAAGCAGAAGCAAGTGCACAGTTGAGATTTACTGTAGATACATCAAGGAGTATTAATGAACAAAGCGAACAACCAAGTGAAAATGAACAGACTACACCACCACAAGCGGTACGCAATGTGGCACCTCAAGTTATTGCGCAACAGCCTGCACAAAATGCAATACAACAAACTGCTCAAAAACCATACATCAAAGACATTACACTTCCTACACAGCAATGTGAGGCAGGTAAAGACTTTGATTTGAGTCAGGCAAAACTGGAAACAGTAGGCGAAAACAATTTTGTAGTAAATTGGTATTTGATGAGAGGTTTTGCAGAAATACCAGATAGTCATACTGTTCGTATGGATAGACCGGGTACTGTTACAATGCAGGCATATGTTGAGGGTGGCGCACAAGATGGCACTGCATACACAAAAGACTTTGTGATTACATTTACAGAGCCACAACAAGCTCCAATGGTAACACCAGCAGAACCAGAGCAAAAACCAGTAACACCAGTGCAGCCAGAGCAAACACCAGTGACACCGGTAGAACCAGAACAAACACCAGTGACACCAGTGCAGCCAGAACAAACACCAGTGACACCGGTAGAACCAGAACAAACACCAGTGACACCAGTGCAGCCAGAACAAACACCAGTGACACCGGTGCAGCCAGAACAAACACCAGTGACACCAGTACAGCCAGAACAAACACCAGTGACACCAGTGCAGCCAGAACAAACACCAGTGACACCGATAGAACCAGAGCAAAAACCAGTGACACCGGTAGAACCAGAGCAAACACCAGTGACACCGGTAGAACCAGAGCAAACACCAGTGACACCGGTAGAACCAGAACAAACACCAGTGACACCGATAGAACCAGAGCAAAAACCAGTGACACCAGTAGAACCAGAGCAAACACCAGTGGTACCAGGACAAACGATTACAACGCCAATCGTACCAGCGCAACCAGAAGATACTAGCATTATAATAAGCTATATGGGAAGTGTTGTAACAAACAGCGATATTGTACTGTATGCGAAAAAGGCAGATGGTAAAGATTTACAAAATGCTGTTTGGAGTATTGCAAATGATGGTGGCACAATGTCCTCTATTGAAAAAAATATTTTGAGGGCAACAAATAAAGGTAGTGTTATTGTAAAAGTAACAATATCAAATGGAACTGGATTACCAAAAATCAGAACAAAAATGATTACGATTGTATAATGTCAAAAATAAAAAACTGTCGAAATATTCCGACAGTTTTTTGTTTTTATGATAAAGTATTTTGCAGTTTTTCAATACCTATTTTGATTCTTTTTAGTGATTCCTCTTTTCCTAATATGTCAGCTAATTCCATAGCTCCCCCCGGAGAAGTTGGTTCTCCTGAAAGTGCTGTTCTAACAGGCCACAAAAGTTGTCCATTTTTGATACCTAATGTCTGTACCAATGACATCAGTGCATCATGTATATTGTTTTCTGTCCAATCTGTTATATTTTCAAGTACTGGTAATGCAGCTTTTAAACTGGAAAGCGCAATTTCTTCTGTTGTTTTCATTTTTTTGTGTATATACAAATCTGTACTATATTCTGGCAATGCATCAAAAAAATCTACAAGTCGTGGTATGTCATTTAATGTTTCAAGACGCTTTTGAAGCAATACAGCAATTTTTTTCAAATCTAATGTTGTGTTTTTAATAGCATTTTTTAATCTATTTTCTGCTAATATATAAAAACTTTCTGCATCCATATTTTTAATATATTCACCATTTAACCATGTTAATTTTTTGATATCGAATATAGAAGGAGATTTACTTAAACCACTTATATTGAAACATTGTTCTAATTCTTTTAATGAAAATATCTCTTTGTTGTCAGAAGGACTCCACCCCAAAAGTGCAATATAATTCACAACAGCTTCTGGTAAATATCCCTCATTAATTAAATCTTCAAATGATTTATCACCATGACGTTTAGAAAGTTTATTGTGTGCATCTCTCATAACAGCAGGCAAATGCACATAAACAGGTGCCTCCCAATCAAAAGCATCATAAAGGAGGTTATATTTTGGTGTGGAAGAAAGATATTCACTTCCCCTTACAACGTGTGTAATTTTCATGAAATGGTCATCTACTACATTTGCAAAATTGTATGTTGGAAATCCATCTGCTTTCATCAATATTTGGTCATCTAGTTCTGCATTTTCTACTGTGATATCACCATATACAACATCATGAAATGTTGTTGTGCCTTCAGTAGGCATTTTTTGTCTAATAACAAAAGGCATACCTGCATCTAAATTTTTTTGTATTTCCTCTTGAGAAAGTGTTAGACAATGACGGTCATATTTTGAAAAAGCATCACCTTTTTCATTGCTTGATTTTAATGTATCTAATCTCTCTTTTGTGCAAAAACAGTAATATGCATGTCCCTTTTTTATCAATTCCTTGGCATAATCCATATACATTCCCATGCGCTGACTTTGTATATAAGGACCATATTCTCCTCCTATATCTGGACCTTCATCATGTTTTAATCCTGTCATGTTTAATGTATTATAAATAATTTCTGTTGCTCCTTCTACAAATCGCTCTTGGTCTGTATCTTCAATACGAAGTATAAATTTTCCGTTTTGAGATTTCGCAATTAAATATTCATAAAGTGCTGTTCTTAAATTGCCTATGTGCATATAGCCTGTAGGGCTTGGAGCAAATCTTGTTCTAATTTCCATGTTATGTTCTTCCTTTCTTATATTGATATTATTTAGTTTATACGCTGATAGAAAGAATGTAAAGAGTTTCAAAATATATATTTGTAAGTATTATATAAAATATTGTAAACATATACTAATATAAAAAAGTTTACAGATGTGAATAGAGTCTGTAAAAAAGGCTTTATAATGAAATGCTGTATCATTTTTTATTTAAAAAACAAAAATGAAAAACAAAAGGGGTAATTGATTATGAAGGTATTGGCGTTAAAACTGGAAAATTTAAGTATTATTGTATTACTTATGGTGATTATAATAGGGGCTTGTATAACAGTAAAAAAACAAAATGCAGTAAATACTATGCTCCCTATTGATTCTAAAGTGGTAATATTGGACGCAGGTCATGGAGGTTGGGACCCTGGTAAAACAGGTACTAAGGGGGACAATGAAAAGAATATCAATTTACAAATTACACAAAAATTAAAACAATATTTAGAACAGGGAGGTGCGATAGTATATGTAACAAGAGATACTGATGAAGCATTAGGAGCAAAAAAACAGGAGGATATGAAAGAAAGAAAAAAAATTGCAAATGAAAGTCAAGGCGATATATTTGTAAGCATACATCAAAATGCTTTTCCGAAAGGAAGTGCAAAAGGAGCACAGGTTTTTTATCACAAACAATCAGAAGAAGGTAAAAAATTGGCTGAAGAAATACAAAAGTCACTTAAAAAATATGTAGATAGTGAAAATACAAGAGAAATAAAAGAAAATACAAATTATTATATATTGAAAAAAACAGAATTGCCTTCTGCATTGGTAGAATGTGGTTTTTTATCTAATTTGGAAGAAGAACAGAAATTAAATACACAGGAATATCAAGAAAAAATAGCATGGGCAATATATATAGGTATTATGAATTATTTTGATATAGAATCTGTATGATATTTATTTTATAAAGCGTTAGTAATATACTTGATAAAGTAGTTACTAACGTTATTTTAATGGATAATATAAATATATTTGAAAAATGTAATAATAATTAATTTGTATTTCATATAAATACAAATCAGCCATTTTGTATTTATTTACCGTTAAGAAATCGTTAAGAAAACAGTTTATTTTTTTGTATACTTTTCATTCATGATAATAAATTTCAGTCAAAATATAAAATTAAATAAAATAATGCCAATAAAATAAATTTTATTTTTCTCTGTTGTATGACAGCAGTATACAAATGTAATTACTTTGGAAATTAAACTAAAAGTGACATTTTAAAAATAAAATGATAAATATGCGTTTTACCAAAATTTTGAATAAAAAATATCAAAATAGAAAAAATAAATAATAAAGATATAAAAAAAATTTTATTATTGTTCATTTTGTATGACTAAAATATTAAAATTGGAAAAAAAAGGATAAAAAATGTACTTGCAAAATAAAAAAAGACAATTAAAATATAATTATCAGCAATATTTTGAACATTTAATACAGATTTGCGTAATAAGAGATGAAAGGAGCTTTTATTAAATACATATAAATACATAAAAATGGTTTTAGAAATTATTTATTATTTATTAGTTTTCTGTATAAAATGTCAAAATATATAACAAACATGGTGATTTTTATAATAATGAAAAGGGGGAAACACAATGCAAGTATTACAAAGTATTTATAATGTACTCTGGGGTGCTCCCATGCTTATACTTTTGGTACTGACTCACTTATTTTTAACATTCCGTACAAAATTTATACAAGCGAGCACATTTAAAGCAATTAAACTTTCTGTAACACCTGATAAGGAAGCAAGCGGTGACGTTAGTTCATTTGCAGCACTTGCAACAGCACTTGCAGCAACAATTGGTACTGGTAATATCGTTGGTGTAGCAACAGCGATTGCAGCAGGTGGTCCTGGTGCAGTGTTCTGGTGCTGGTTAACAGGTTTGTTTGGTATGGCAACAAAATATGGCGAAGGTCTTTTAGCTGTAAAATACAGAGTGAAAACAGCTGACGGCATGATGCTTGGTGGTCCTATGTACGCATTGGAAAATGGTTTAAAACAAAAATGGTTAGGTATTGCATTTGCAGTATTTGCAGGTGTTGCATGTTTTGGTATTGGTAACATGACACAAGGCAACTCTATTTCTACAATGGTACAAAGTAACTTCCATGTATCTCCATTTATTACAGGTATCGTTTTAACAGTTGGTACTGGTTGCGTTATACTTGGTGGTGTAAAATCTATCGCTAAAGTTTGTGAAAAATTAGTTCCTTTAATGGCTGGACTTTATATTCTTGGCTGTGTTATCATTTGTATTATAAATGGTGCTTATTTAGGCGCAGCTTTCAAATTAATTATCACAAGTGCATTTACAGAACAAGCAATCGCTGGTGGTATCATGGGCGGCGGTTTGATGGTAGCACTTCGTTCTGGTGTATCTCGTGGTTTGTTTACAAATGAATCTGGTTTAGGTTCTGCTCCTATCGCAGACGCAGCAGCTCAAACAAGAAATCCTGTTCGTCAAGCATTGGTTTCTATGTCTGGTGTATTCTGGGATACTATCGTTGTTTGTTTAATGACAGGACTTGTACTTGTTTCTACAATTATTAAAGAGCCTGAAGCAGCAATCAATCCTGCAACAAACACATTATATACAGGTGGCGATTTAACAACACACGCATTTTCTGCTATTCCAGTAATTGGTCCTATTGTATTAACAATTGGTTTGATTACATTTGCATGGTCTACTATATTAGGTTGGTCTTACTATGGTGAAAAATGTTGGGAATATCTTTTAGGTAAAAAAGCATTGATGCCTTTTAGAGTTTGCTGGACAATCGTTGTATTTATTGGCTGTGTAACAGCTCTTGACTTGGTATGGCTGATTGCCGACATATTAAACGGTTTGATGGCATGGCCTAACTGTATTGCATTGTTAGGATTAAGTGGTGTTATCGTTTCTGAAACGAAAAAATATCTTTGGGATAATAACTTAGACGGTTTCTCTGATGATGAAATTAAAGTGATTGATAACAAATAATACATAAATAAAGCTCCTTATACTAATATGGTATAAGGGGCTTATTTAATATACAAATAAGCAAGTAAAAATGACTGATGAAGGGGTATCATCAGTCATAAGAGAGGGGGGTAATTATGTTGACACAGCTCCAAATGTGAGGAGGGGAGCTTGTCATATTGTCAAACATTCAATATATAGTCATTCAACCTTGGGGAAGGCTGATACGAAGCAATTTTTAATTATTTCAAAAAGAAGTTTTCGCTTGCTTTTTTGTTTATTTATTTTTTTGCTTCTATTCATATCTACTATTTCGCAATCATAAATTTCTAAAATTTCTAATTTTGTTTTTGCCATATTACAAGCCTTCTTTTTTTATTCATTAAGGGGGGTATCTCCCGGGGCGGGGAGATACGGTATAAGAAGTTAGGGATGCTTATGGTTCTCTTAACTTCTGAAATTAGTATACTGGAAAAATATGTCCATTTTATGAATAAATACTTAATAAATTCTTAACCCTTGTTAAAAAAAACAGTCTTTTTTTCTAATAAAAATGTTTATAAATATATTTTGTGAGTTTTTATATGGTTTTATGTGTCAAAAATGTATTATAAAAAATAGAATGTCTATTCAAAAAATAGTTTTGATGGTAATATTTTTGATTATCTATTATGTAAATGTTTACTTTGATTGTTTTACTGTGGTATAATGTTGTACAACTTTTATGAAATAATAATGAACACAATAAGGAAGGAGAAATCATATGTCTTTGACAGGACAAGAAAATATTAGAAATTTTTGTATTGTGGCACATATTGACCATGGAAAGTCTACACTTGCAGACAGACTAATACAAAAAACAGGACTTTTGACAGAGCGTGAAATGCAAGAACAAGTACTTGACAACATGGACTTGGAAAGAGAAAGAGGCATAACAATAAAAGCACAGGCTGTACGCCTTGTATATAAAGCAAAAAATGGTCAAGAATATGTTTTTAATTTAATTGATACCCCTGGACACGTTGACTTTAATTATGAAGTTTCAAGAAGTCTCGCAGCGTGTGAAGGTGCAGTGTTAATTGTAGATGCAGCACAGGGCATAGAGGCGCAAACACTTGCAAATGTCTATTTAGCATTAGATAACGATTTAGAAATATTACCTGTTATCAATAAAATTGATTTGCCTAGTGCCAATCCAGAAATGGCAAAACAGGAAATTGAGGATATTATTGGTATTCCAGCAGAAGATGCGCCTATGATTTCAGCAAAAAATGGTATCAATATTGAAGAAGTGCTTGAGAGAATTGTTACAGATATACCAGCACCCTCTGGCGATAGAAATGCACCTTTGAAGGCATTGGTATTTGACTCTGTATATGACCAATATAAGGGCGTTATTGTTATTATGAGAGTATTTGATGGTGCATTGCAAAAAGGCAGTAAAGTAAAAATGATGGCAACAGAAAAAGAATTTGATGTAGTAGAAGTAGGCGTATTCGGCGCAGGAAGATTTATACCAACAGATATATTGGAAGCAGGTATGGTGGGATATTTTACAGCAAGTATTAAAAATGTTGCAGATACTCGTGTGGGTGATACGGTTACAGATGCAGATAATCCCACAAAGGAGGCATTACCAGGATACAAAAAAGTAAATCCTATGGTATATTGTGGTATATTCCCTGCTGATGGCGCAAAATATCCTGATTTGAGAGAGGCATTAGAAAAATTGCAGTTAAACGATGCAGCATTATTTTTTGAACCAGAAACATCTGTTGCATTGGGATTTGGTTTTCGATGCGGATTTTTGGGATTACTCCATTTGGAAATTGTGCAGGAAAGATTGGAGAGAGAATATAATTTAGATTTGGTGACAACTGCGCCAAGTGTTATATATAAACTGTTTTTGACAGATGGCACAGAAACAGAAATTTCTAATCCAAGCAATATGCCAGACCCTGCAAAAATAGAACATATGGAAGAACCTATTGTAAAAGCAGAAATTATGTTGCCTAAAGAATATATTGGTGCAATTATGAAATTGTGTCAGCAAAGACGTGGGGAATATATTAGTACAGAATATTTAGATGAAAACAGAGCTATGTTGATATATGAAATGCCTTTAAATGAAATTATATATGACTTTTTTGATGTATTGAAATCACGAAGCAGAGGCTATGCATCATTTGATTATAGTTTAACAGGCTATAAGCAAAGTGAATTAGTAAAATTGGATATATTGGTAAATAGAGAAGTTGTAGATGCATTATCATTTATTGTGCATAAATCTACTTCTATTGAAAGAGGAAGAAAAATTTGCGAAAAATTGAAAAAGGAAATACCAAGACAGCTTTTTGAAATACCCATACAGGCAAGTATTGGTAGCAAAATTATTGCAAGAGAAACAGTTAGTGCTATGAGAAAAGATGTTTTAGCAAAATGTTATGGTGGAGATATTTCCAGAAAAAGAAAATTGCTTGAAAAACAAAAAGAAGGTAAAAAGAGAATGCGCCAGATTGGTAGTGTAGAAGTACCACAACAGGCATTTATGAGTGTTTTAAAATTAGAAGAAGAATAGTTATAAAGTGTATTGTATTTCATTGAGAAATAATGACTTTATAATGAAAAACGTTAGTTTTTCTTTAAAAGTTTTTTGTCAAACTTTTTAGGGGAAAAGTTTGCAGGTGTGGACAGAGTCCACAAAAGGAATTTTATTAACAAAAAGAGGGACAATTTTGATATTGTCCCTCTTTCTATTATTATATCATAAATATTTATAAAATACTAGTATTGTATTTGCAGTAATGACAATGTAAAATGGTATTCTCATTATTGATTATAAGGAGGGTACAACATGAATCAAAACAAAGAAAACAATGCTAATATTTTAGATGCAGGTCCTTTTTATCATGGTACAAAGGCAGATTTAAAACAGGGAGATTTATTAGTAGCAGGTTATTGTTCTAATTATGGAAAACGACAAAAAGCAAATTTTGTATATTTTTCTGCTACTATGAATGCAGCAATTTGGGGAGCAGAACTTGCGCTTGGTGATATGCCAGAACATATTTATTGTGTAGAACCTACGGGCACATTTGAAAATGACCCCAATTTAACAGATAAAAAATTTCCAGGAAATCCAACAAGGTCTTATCGTAGTAGACAACCATTACGTATTATAGGCGAAATAACAAAATGGGAAGGTCATTCTCAAAGCAGTATACAAGAAATGAAAAAAAATTTAGAAGAATTAAAAAAACAGGGTATTGAAGCAATTAACTGATTTTATAACATATTATAAAATAGTAACATATATTTAAAAACTCCTTTTTTATTGTTTTTGAAAAATTATGGTTGAAGTATCAAACAGTATTGAAGTATAATGTAATAAGCAATCATATAGCACAAAAGAGAGGAGCATTCGCAATGAGGCAGTTTTTTGGAAATAGCCCCAAGGGAAATTTAGAGGAAGCAGTGAAAGGGTTGAATAATCCTTCATTTATTATGTTATTGTCAAATCAAGCACAGTTTGAAAGCCATGTAGCAAAACTTAAAAATATGTATCCACAAGTACCTAGTATAGGTTGCATAGGAATGAGTTATCATAAAAAAGTAGAAGAAAATGGTGTTGGAGTCATTGCTTTTTATGACGGCATACAAGCTACAGCAAATGTCTTAGAAAATGCATCTACTATGCCAGTAAAGTATATTGCTCGCCTGCAAAATGATGTAAAAAAAATCAATGCAACAAATAAAGATACTATATGTATTGATTTTTGTTCTAATAATGATGCTTGTGTTTTAACAACAATACATACTGTTTTAAAGCCTTTAGGTGTTTCTTTGGTAGGCGGAACAGGCGATGCCGGAAAAGTGTCAGCAAATGGCAGAATTTATGATGATGCAGTAGCTTATGCGCTAATCAAAAATAATAAAGGAAAAGTGAAAGTTTATAAAGAAAATATTTATCGAAAAATGCAAAACCACAGATTTATTGCTTCTAAAACAGACAAGGGCAAATATATTATAGGAGCATTAAATGGACAGTCTGCAAAAAAAGTATATCAAGATATACTTCATGTAACAGAACAGGAAATATTGACACAGACATTTAAAAATCCCTTTGGTAAAATTAGTGGTAATGATACTTGTATTGTTTCTATCAAAGAGGTACAAGGAGATGCTTTGGCTTGTTTTCGCCAAGTAAATGATTCAGACGTACTGATGTTATTAGAACTGGGAGACTATAAGGCAATTGTTCAGCAAACAATAGAGAATATACGTCATGATTTTAAAAATCCATCTGCTATATTTTCTGTAAACTGTTTATTTCGATATAAATTATTTAGCCAAAGTAATTATATGCAACAGTATTTAAAAGAAATGAGCACATTGGGAAGTCATGCTGGTTTTATTGGATATGGAGAACACTTTAATAATCAATTTGTAAATCAGTCTATGTCTTGCGTTGTGTTCGAATGAGGGGGGAAAAGTAAATATGTTCTTTCGTAAAAAAGGAGAAAGAAAAGAAATACACAATACACAACAAAAATCAGAAAAAAATATTTACCCTATATTGCACGTTGTAAAAAGTTTAAAAGAATACCACAAGGAATTGGTACAGAAAGAAGTTTCTGCACTTTTTGAATTAAATATGATAAGTCATTCTTTTGATGGTGTTTTGAATGAGGCACAACAATTTCGTTCTAAATTAGATAATTTTGAGCAGAATTTTCAGAGCATTAGTCAAGTTTCCAATCAATTTGATGATGTAAAAGGTGATATATCAGATTCTGTATCAGAGGCACAGACAGAAGTAGAAGATTTAAAAAATATTTCTATGGAAGTCAATACCTATTTCAAAGAAATGGAAAATGTTTTTTTACTTTTACAACAGGATATGGAAAAAATAAAACAATATATGGAAAAAATAGAATCCATAGCAGACCAAACAAATATACTTGCTATCAATGCTTCTATTGAGGCAGCAAGAGCAGGAGAACATGGAAAAGGCTTTGCAGTGGTTGCAACAGAAGTTAGAACATTAGCTGATGGCATTAAAAAACTTGCAACAGAGGTTGATGCCAGTGTGAAGGCATTGGAAACGGGAACAGAAGGACTAAATGGCAGTATTAAAACTTCTCAGGAATCTATAGGAGCAGGCACATTTAAAATAGAAAGAATATATGAATTGTTTCATAAAATTATAGATGCTTCGGAAGGAGCGACATCTGTTCAGACAGAAATTGGAAGGGTAATTGATGATTCTCATAATGATTTAAGAACTGTATGCGGTTTTTTTGATAAAATCAATGAACGATATCAAGAGGTAGAACAACATATTGATACCGCAAGCAAACTAGGTACAACAAAAAGCAGTTTGTTTGAGGATTTTGATAATATGATTTCACAAATTCCCTATATTATTGAAGATTAGAAAATTTTGTTTTATAAAAGCATGGAATTTTTTCCATGCTTTTACTTTTGAAAAAGAAAAATAAAATAAGTATAACTATATTTTTCTAATTTAAAAATAAACTCATTTTATTAAATGAATTGTCGATATATTTTGCTGTTTTGATAGCTGTCTGTGCTTGCTTTTTACATAGAAAAAGGCTATAATTTGAAAATATAAGCGAGAAAGGACAAACATTATGAATGAAAAGAAATTTACAAAATTGGGTATTTCAGAGGCATTGGAAAAAGGTTTAAATGATATGAATATCGTTGTGCCTACTGCAATACAACAGGAGGTCATACCCGCAATATTAAAAGGTACTGATGTGATTGCACGTTCTGAAACAGGTTCAGGCAAAACATTTGCATATTTACTACCTTTATTTGAAAAAATAGATGTTGCGCTTAAAAAAACGCAAGTGATAATATTGACACCAACACATGAATTGGCAGCACAGGTGCAAAAACAAATAGAACTGCTTTCTAAATTTTCGAATATGGAAATCAAAAGCGCACTCATAATAGGTAGTGCAAGCATGACAAGACAAATTGAAAAATTAAAACAAAAACCACATATTGTAGTGGGTTCAGCAGGAAGAATATTAGACTTGATACAAAAAAGAAAAATTTCTGCGCATACTGTGCAAACCATTGTACTAGATGAGGGTGACAGGCTTTTAGATGAATTAAATATAAATGCTGTAAAAGCGGTTATTAAAACAACATTAAAACAAAGACAATTAGTTGTTTTATCTGCTACCATAACAGCAAAAACAATAGAAGAATCAAAAAACATTATGAAATGTGATGCAGTCGAAATTGCTATACAAAATAGTATTATGCCGAATAGTATATCACATAATTATATTTTGAGTGAAAAAAGACAAAAATTTATTATTTTGAGAAAAATTATTGCTGGAGAAAAACCAACAAAAGCGATTGTATTTTTAAATAATAAAGAAAATATTGCTGTAATAGTGGATAAACTTTGCTATCATGGTTTAAAAGCAGATGGTATATATGGCACAGCATACAAAACAGAGAGACAAAATGCTTTAGAAAATTTTAGACAAGGAAATATTAACATATTGGTTTCTTCTGATATTGGCGCAAGAGGGTTAGATATAGAAGGTGTTACACATATTATCAATATGGATATGCCAGAAGACCCAACATATTATTTACATAGAGCAGGCAGAACAGGCAGACAGGACATACAAGGAAAAGTGATTTCTATTGTTACGCCTTATGAAAAGCGATGGCTACAAAAATATCAAAAGACATGGCATATTACATTTGAACAAAAAGAGATGTCTTTTGGAAAATTGTCGGATAGCAGTGCTGTAAAAAAACAATACCAATCAAAAAAACAATACCCAAAAAAGAAAATAAAAACAACAAAATACAATCATAATAAACAGAATAAAAAAAACAGCAAAAAAAATCATTATAATAACAATGAAAAATAATTGTTATTGTGTGCTATATCATGTATACTAATAAAGGTATTTTATAAAATATTACTGTATAACAAGCAAATAATGAAAGGCAAAAGGAGGATTTCATATGAGTGATAACAAACATAATTGTGGCTGTGGGCATGACCACGAAGAAGAAATGGAATTGGAAACAATGACATTAACATTAGACGATGATACAGAAATAGAATGTGGTATATTAGGTGTATTTGAAGTAGAAGGAATGGTAGGAAAAGAATATATTGCACTTCTGCCATTAGAAGGAGAAGAAGTTTATATTTACGAGTATAAAGAAGAAGGAGAAGAAATTGTATTAGATGTTATAGAAGATGACGCAGATTTTGAAAAAGTTTCTAATGCATTTTATGATTTATATGAGGAAGAAGAATAAATAATTCATTTCCCCCTGTATACATTTGTATGTTTTACAGGGGGAATAGTATCATGTGAGGTGAAAACGTGAAATTAAAACAAATAATAGCGGTTTTATTGACATCAATATTTTTATGTACGCCTGTTTATGCAGAACAAAATAAAAAATGGTATGATGAAAATAGGTTAGTAGCACACGCTTTGGGCGCAATAGAAGATAAAAAAGAAACAAATTCAAAAGAGGCTTTTATACATTCTTGGAGCAATGGCTATAAAGTGATGGAAGCAGATTTTTGTTTAACAAGTGATGACACACTTGTAGTAAGACACGATTTTGACCAAGATTCTTATTATAATTTAGAGCAAATTGTAAATGGCAGTACAGAAATGACAACAAGCCGTTTCAGCAATGAAAAAATCAATTTTCGATATACTTCTTTGACAGCAACACAACTTTTATATTTAATGGCAGAATATGAAGATGTATATTTAATTACAGATACAAAATATACAGATACAGAAAGAATACAAAAACAATTTCATGCCATTGTAAATACAGCAAAAACAATGGGTAGAGAAGATATATTAGATAGAATTGTAGTGCAAATTTATAATACAGAAATGCTTTCAACAATAAAAGAAATTCACCCTTTTACAAATTGGATATATACATTATATCAAACGCCTAATCCTGATTATGAGCAGATTGCAGCATTTTGTTCAGAAAATGGTGTTGATGTGGTTACAATTAATTATGAAGCGGTTAAAAAAGAAAATATTCAGAAATTAACTGCGAAGGGTATTAAAGTATATGCGCATACAGTGAATAGGATATTAGATTTTAAAAGAATGTTAGACGCTGGTTGTTATGGCATTTATACCGATTATATTAAACCATATGATTTAGATTTAGTGAATATGAAAAAAACACCTTTTTGGGCTGGAAGAATGATGATAAATCAAAAAGAAAGCAATATCAATTTTAATACCATTATGGGGAAAGATTATATGAAGTTAAGAGATTTTGCTATACTTGTTTCTGGTACAGATGCGCAATTTGAAATAAAATATGATAGTGTAACAAATACAGTAAACATCATAAAAGGCGGTGTATATACTTCCATAGGAAATGAAATGCTTTTAGATAAAAGCCAGAAATATATCACTAAAAAAAGTAATTATAATATTGCTGTGGACGGTACAGCAGTAAATATACAGTGCTATACAATAGATGGTGATTTATATTTTAATGTAGAAGATTTAGCAAAACTGTTTGGAATGAGTGCAGAAAAAAGACAGGATAGCAAAGGATATATTTTAGCAACAGCAAGTATCCAAAAAGAGTAGTTTTAAAAATAATTTTTATTTCTGTTTGTCATCAGGAAAACGAAGTTTTCCAGTAAGGTTTTGCCTCGCTTTTTTAAAAGCGAGTAAGTTTATCTTTTGCGAACACAATGATATTGTTACTTAGAGAGCAACGCTTTCAATGTTTTAAATGCTTGTTTAGCTACTCCCTAGTAACAGGGAAATTAATTTTTAAAAAATTTTAATATTTTATGATATTTTTTGTTTAAAATGATAATTGGGCGCTGCCCAAACCCGCAAGTTTTTTTGAAAAAAAGCTTGGAAAAAAACTTTAAATCGCCTACGATGAACAAAAGTTGATTTCCGTAACCTAGCAACAGCAAGTATTGACAATTTAAAAAAAGAATATTATACTAATATTAAAATTAGTATTGCTAGGGGTGCCACATCTATTTGGCTGAGAACAAAATGTAAATTTTGTACCCTTGAACCTGAATCGGGTAATGCCGACGTAGGAAAGCGGTTTGGTGCATAGAGCATAGCAAATATACCAATATTTGTTATGCTTTTTTTGTTTTATAGTAATACGCAATATGATATGAAATTGTTAAATAGTTCATGATGTTCTATTTGTAGTAAAAGAGGAGAGGATAACTATGAAAACAAAAAAATTAACATTATCTGCATTATTTATTGCAATAGGGGTTTTAGCGGGACAATTCATTTATATTCCTTTAGGAGCATCAAAATGTTTTCCTGTGCAACATACTATCAACGTGCTTTCTGCTGTGTTATTAGGTCCTTATTATGGTGTAGTAAATGCTTTTTGTATTTCACTTTTAAGAAATTTTATGGGAACAGGTTCTTTAATGGCTTTTCCTGGAAGTATGGTAGGAGCGTTTTTAGCAGGACAAATATATCGTATCACAAAAAATAATTATATGACAGCATTTGCAGAAGTGTTTGGCACTGGTATATTAGGAGGATTTTTAGCTGTACCAATCGCAATATTTATTATGGGAAATGCTGTGGGTACTTTTGCATATATTGTACCATTTTTAATTAGTTCAGTAGGAGGTAGTTTCATTGCTGTGATTATGCTACAATCAAAAATATTGATAAAAACAGCAAATAAAATAACAAGAGAATAAGGAGGATATCATATGAAACACGTTTTGACCATTGCAGGAAGTGACACTTGTGGAGGAGCAGGCATACAAGCGGATATTAAAACATTTTCTGCATTAGGCACATATGGCATGAGTGTAATTACTGCTGTAACAGTGCAGAATACGCAGGGGGTTTTTGGATGCCAAGATATCACACCTGATATCATAAAGGCACAAATAGATGCCATATTTACAGATATTGAAGTGAGTGCAGTAAAAATTGGTATGGTTTCTCAAATTGAAACGATTAAAGCAATTTCTGAAAAATTAAAACAATATCATGTAAAAAATTTAGTATTAGACCCTGTTATGATTTCAAAAAGCGGTTTTGATTTGATGAAGTCAGAGGCAAAAGAAACATTGATAAAAGAATTGATTCCACTTGCTTATATTGTAACACCCAATTTACCAGAAGCAGAAATAATTACAGGTATGTCCGTAAAAAATTTAGATGATATGGAAAAATCTGCAAAAATAATATATGATATGGGCGCAAAAAATGTTTTGATAAAAGGTGGTCATATGGAAAATGAAGCAACAGATATACTTTTTGACGGTGAAAAATATACTTATATAAAAGGAGAAAGAATACACACAAAAAATACACATGGTACAGGTTGTACATTATCTTCTGCGATTGCTGCAAATTTGGCAAAAGGACAGACTGTAAAACAAGCGGTTCAAAATGCGAAAGAATATATTACAGTTGCGATTGCTCATTCTTTGGATATTGGTAAAGGAGTTGGACCAACAAATCATTTTTATACATTATATCAAAAAGCAGGCATGAAAGTAAAATAATAACACTTTTATAAATATACAATATTTTTTTACGGCAAAAGGACATCTTTTATAGATGTCTTTTTGTGATTAATAGAATTGTAATTGTCAAAAAACAGTGTTTTATGGTATACTGAGCAATAGTATAGTACAAAAATCGTGTTTTTTAAACAGATTCAAACAAATTAGTTAAAATATATTATATAGAATGTTACTGCAATGATATTATTTCATATATTGTAAAGAATATACTGTATATAATATGATTTAAAATTATGAATATTAATATTTTGGAGGAGATTTTGTGAGCAATGAAAATTGGGAACAGAAAAACAGAAGACAGATAAATAGACAATCCCCCCCAATGGGAAATAGACAAACTACAAACAGACAAATGTCGCCAATGGGCAATATACCACCGCAAAACAGACAAATGTCACCTATGAGCAACAGACCACCACAAAATAGACAAATGTCACCTATGGGCAACAGACCACCACAAAATAGACAAATGTCACCTATGGGCAACAGACCACCGCAAAACAGACAAATGTCACCTATGGGCAACAGATCGCCACAAAGCAGACAAATGTCGCCAATGGGCAATATACCACCACAAAATGGACAAATGTCACCTATGAGCGACAGACCACCACAAAATGGACAGATGTCACCTATGGGCAACAGATCGCCACAAAGCAGACAGATGTCACCTATGGGCAGACCACCACAAAACAGACAAATGTCACCTATGAGCAACAGACCGCCACAAAATAGACAAAGGCAAACAATGGACAACAGACCACAACAAAGTAGACAAAATACGAATAATGTGGGAACAAGAATGCAGAAAAGACAGAAAAAAGAGAAACATCATAGTTTTATAGGAATATTTGTAAAAACATTTCTGATTGTGTTTTTGATATTATTTATATGTTTGGGGGCAGCATTTGCAGCATTCAAATATTATACAAAAGATATGAAAAGAGAAACAATAGATGAAACGGTATTAAGTGTAAATGAAGTGAAAAAAGAGCAATCTATGGAAATGAAAATTAAAAATATTGCTGTGTTTGGTGTAGATTCCAGAAATGGAGAGGATACAGGTAATTCAGATGCTATTATGATTGTTTCTATAGACGGCAAAAGAGGAAAAATAAAAATGGTTTCTATTGCAAGAGATACCTATGTAAATCTACCAAAATATGGTAAAACAAAAATTACACATGCTTATTCTTATGGGGGTCCAGAACTTGCTATGGCAACATTAAATGAAAATTTTGGCATGGATATTACAGATTATATTACTGTGAATTTTGAACAATTAGCACAAATTATAGAACAAATGGGTGGTATTGATGTAGAAATTAATGAAGGAGAAAGACAGGAATTAAATAAATATGTTGCGCCAGGAGTAGAAAAAATACAAGAAACGGGTGCAGTGCATTTGAATGGTGAACAGGCTGTCAGCTATTCCAGAATTAGAAAAAATGATAATGATGATATGAGAACAGGCAGACAAAGAAAAGTTATGATGTGTTTGTTTGAAAAAGCAAAGGAAATTAGCCCTATGCAATATCCTTCTTATGTTAAAATGCTTATGCCTATGATGGAAACATCTATGACAGATTCAGAAATATTGCAGTTGGCACCTGTTGCTATGAATAAAGATTTATTACTAGAACAAGACAGTTTTCCTAATGATTACATACAAACAGATGGTTATAAAACAAAAACAGAAGTGGAAGGCATAGAATTATGGGTATATCACTATGATTTGGAACAAGCTACAAATATGCTCCAAAAATTTATATATGACGATATACCATTTGAACAGCAATAAAAGTTTTAAACTCCCTGCTCAAAATTAGTGTTGCTGATAAAAGCTCCGTCGATTTCACGAAGCATATTTTGATAATCAAATTTGTACGTAATTTAACACAGAGTAAATATTGAAAGGGGGAACACTTATAAAATGGCAAAGAAAAATATGATTTTACAGTTAGTTTCTTTCTGTGTGGTATGTTTAGAATTTATATTGTGTAGGTATGTTTTATTTCCAATTCATGGAATGAAATAATGACCACTTGATTTATTTTGCTTAATTGTAATAGCTATATCATTTTTTGTTAAAACAAGTTTGATTCCAATTTTTGTCTCTCTTTCATATATTGTAGGATTTGTTATTGGTCTGATTTTTCAAACAAATGGTATTGAGCCTGCTGGCGGAAAAACGAATAATCTTTGTATTATATGGACTACCATAATTATTTGTGCAGTTATATCATCCGTCTTGGAGGAACTAGTTAAAAAGAAGCTCAATTATAAATAACTCCAAACTAAAAAGAAATATATGTTTCGATACTCCTACAAAGGATTTAGAAAATAGGAAATAAAGAAATTAAATTTTATAATATCAATTTTTTATCTTTATTTATATAAACTATTGTACAGTATTTTTTTATGTGTTTGCTCTGGAAGTTTTAAAAAATCACTTGACAAATAAAATAAAAAACGTATAATAAATATCATTAAGTAATCAATCATAAAGGCAATGAAAAGAAGAGTACGCTTTGAAAGAATCAACAGAGAGTCCTGAAAGCTGAAAAGGGATGGTTTGGAAAAGGCAGAACATGGTCTTGGAGCTGCATACTGAAAGCAATTTGCAAGTAGGCTATGACGGGAACGCCCGTAACAGCGTTAGAGTGTCAGTTTATAACTCGCACTTGATGAGGCTTATATCGTGAGATATGGGCAAAATAGGGTGGTAACACGAAGCTATGCTCTCGTCCCTATGGAATTTTTTCCTAGGGAGAGAGTTTTTTTGTGGATTAAATTTAGGAGCGTTAAAATATGATATTGTATCGTCCTGTTGGAACAAAGGAATTAGAATTGATTAAACAAAGTGAATACACGAAATATCCAGCACGATTACCAGAATAGCCGATATTTTATCCTGTATTAAATGAAAAATATGCAACAGAAATTGCAGTATGGAATGCAAAATATAATGATGACCACAAGGGCTATGTAACAAAATTTGAAATTGATGATGAATATTTTCAACACTTTGATATCCATACAGTTGGAGCTTCTTATCAACAAGAAATATGGGTTTTGGCACAAGCAATGGAAAAAATGCATCAGCATATGATTGGAAAAATACAAGTAATTTGTGAAATTTATGTAAATAATGGTGTATCAAACTTTTGAGGTGGAATATGGAACAGGAAAATGTAATTATTGAACTAAAAGAAATGAGTAAATCTTTTACGGTCAAAAATGGTGTAGTACACGCACTAGATAAAATCAATTTAAAAATAAACAGAGGAGAAATATTTGGTATTATAGGCATGAGTGGTGCAGGCAAAAGTACATTAGTACGCTGTATCAATTTACTGGAAAGACCAACAGAAGGACAAGTGATATTTGATGGACAGGATTTAACAGTATTAAAACCTGCACAACTTAGACAAGCGAGACGGTCTATGGGTATGATATTTCAGCAATTTAATTTACTTATGCAAAAAACAGCACTTGAAAATGTTTGTTTCCCTCTTGAAATTTCAGGTGTAAAAAAAGAAGATGCAAAAAAAAGAGCAGAAGAACTGCTTGAAATTGTAGGACTAGAAGAAAGAAAAGATTCTTATCCTGCACAGCTTTCGGGAGGACAAAAGCAAAGAGTAGCGATTGCAAGGGCATTGACAACAAATCCAAAAGTATTACTTTGTGATGAGGCAACAAGTGCATTAGACCCAAATACAACAAGAAGTATATTGGAATTATTAAAAGATATCAATAAAAGGCTTGGTATTACTGTTGTGATCATTACACATGAAATGAGTGTAATAGAAGAAATTTGTCAAAGAGTGGCAATTATAGACAGTAGTAAAATTGCAGAAATTGGTACAGTAGAGAAGATATTCACTGCACCTAAGTCAAATATAGGAAAACAGCTTGTTTACAGTGAAAGCAAACCTAAGGGTGAGCCAAAAGCCGAATTTGATGATACAAATAAAAGATATTGTAGAATTGTATTTGATGGAGAGACTTCTTTTAAACCAATATTAGCAAATATGATATTAGAATGTCAAAGTGTTGTTAATATTTTATATGCAAATACAAGAAATATTGACGGGCAGGCATATGGACAAATGGTTGTACAGCTTCCCCCAGAAGAACGTATAGCGAAAAAAATAATTGCTTATTTAGAAACACAAGATGTTAATTTTGAGGAGGTAGACTATGTTTAAAGAGGGAATGATACAAATGCTAGGCATGGGTATATATGAATCTTTATATATGACATTGATTTCTACATTTATGTCTTATGTAATTGGTTTACCTATGGGACTGATACTTGTATCAACAGATAAAGATGGTATTTATCCTATTATATGGTTAAATAAATTATTAGGTTTCATTGTAAATATATTGCGTTCTGTGCCGTTTTTGATATTGATGATTACAGTAATACCTGTAACAAGAAAAATTGTTGGCACAACAATAGGCTCAAAAGCAACAATAGTACCTTTGGTGATTGCAGCAGCACCTTTTATTGCACGTGTAGTAGAATCTTCATTAAAAGAAGTAGATAAGGGTGTGATAGAAGCAGCAGAATCTATGGGGGCGTCTCCTTTTCAGATTATGTTTAGAGTACTTTTACCAGAGGCAAAGCCTTCTCTTTTAGTAGGTGCTGCGATTTCTGTTACAACAATATTAGGATATTCTGCTATGGCAGGTATTATAGGTGGTGGCGGTTTGGGCGCAATTGCTATGAATTATGGTTTATACAGATACCAAAGAGATATTATGTTTATTACTGTCATACTTCTTGTTATAATTGTACAGATTATGCAAGAGATTGGCATGAAAGTCGCAAATATAAGCGATAAAAGATTATAATAGTTTTTAAGGGAGGAAAAAAAATGAAAAAAAGAGTATTAGCATTATTGTTAGGTACAGTATTGACAGCAGGCGTTTTTGCAGGTTGTAGCAGTAGCCCAGAACCAGAAAAAACAGATGACAGCCAAAAAACAGAAGGAGAAGCACCTTCTACAGAAGGAGAAAGTACTACCATTAAAATAGGAGCATCTCCAGCACCTCATACAGAAATATTAGAGCAAGCAAAAGATGCTTTAGCAGCAGAAGGAATCAATATAGAAATATTGGAATTTTCAGATTATATATTGCCAAACGAATCATTGGCTAGTGGAGAATTAGATGCAAACTATTTCCAACATGAACCATATTTGATTTCTTTTAATGAAGAAAATGGAACAAATCTTGTTTCTATGGGAAATGTGCATTATGAACCAATGTGTATTTATGCTGGAAAAACAACTTCATTAGAAGAAATTCCAGACGGTGCAAAAGTTTCTGTACCAAATGACCCAACAAATGAAGCAAGAGCGTTACTTTTATTAGAAGCAAATGGTCTTTTGAAAATCAATGCAGATGCAGGTATCAATGCAACAAAATTAGATATATTAGAAAATCCTCACAATTTGGAAATTGTAGAAATGGAAGCAGCGCAATTACCACGTACTTTACAAGACGTAGATTTTGCAGTTATCAATGGTAATTATGCAGTGGCATCTGGATTAAATATGAGTGATGCATTAGCAAAAGAAGAAAAAGATTCTCTTGGCGCAAAAACATATCCTAATATTATTGCAGTAAGAGAAGGCGATGAAAGCCGTCCAGAATTGCAGAAATTAGTGGAAGTATTGAAAAGTGATGAAATAAAAGATTTTATTTCTGAAAAATATCAAGGTGCAGTAGAACCTATTGAATAATAAAATAGAATACATTGGGAGGCTAGAATATTGTTCTAGCCTCAACTTGTTAAAAAATCTTGAGGGCTAGACCTTAAACTCCCACAAGCCTTTGAAAAGGCTTGACCGAAACTTTTAAGTGGAAATTACGTTTTCTTAAAAAGTATTGATTTTATAAGGGAAAACGTTAGTTTTTCTAATAAAGTTTTTTGTACAACTTTTTTAAAAAAGTTGGTGGGTGTGGGTGAAACCCACAAAAAGGACTTTATTGACAGACTAAGGTTAGAATGTTATTCTAACCTTTTTTTATGTAAAAAAATATATCAATTTTTTTGACATAATGTGGGACATAGAAAGGATTGCATACATTGTATAAAAGGGTTATAATGATATCACAGTATTACTGTAATATTGAAAATTTAGGAGTGAGTACATATGTTAAAATCAGTGGCGGATATATTGGTATTAACAATGGTGGCAGGAAATGTGCCTGCAACAGAAGTACCAGCAGAATATGAAACAACACCAATTATATCAGAAAATACCACAACAGAACAACAACAGGAAGAACCATTTATTATAATAGAAGAACCTATGACGGAATTAGTGCCAGCAGAACCTATTGAAGAACAAAAACCAAAAGAAATCAATTTTGATTATGATATTGCATCTTATACTACAAAGTATACAGGAGCAGATTCTAATAACAGAAATTATAATATGCATTTGGCATCAGATTCTATAAATGGTATCATATTACAGCCTGGAGATAGTTTTTCTTATAATGATGTGATATTAAAAAATAGTCATAATGGTAAAGATTACAAAGCAGCAGGTATCTATTCTAATGGCAAAGCAGCAACAGGTATAGGTGGTGGCATTTGTCAGATTTCATCAACATTATATCAAGCAGCGCTTTATTCTGGTATGACCATTACAGAAAGAAGAAACCATTCTTTAAAAGTGGGATATATGCCTAGTGGTAGAGATGCCACAGCTTCTTGGGGTAGTATTGATTTTAAATTTAGAAATGATTTAGATGTGCCAGTAAAAATAGAGTCTGTTATGAAAAATGGTACAATAAAAGTAAGATTTTTAGCACCTGAAAATCCGAATATAGGAAATATTAAAATAGATGTGATATATCAAGCAGATGGTACATATGTTTTGAAAAGAACACGAGCAGATGGAAAAGTAGATTATACAGCTACAAGCAGATATGGAAATTAAAAAACTATGTTTATAAAACATAATGTTTTTGCCTTGCTTTTTTAAAAAGTGAGGCAAAATTTTTAAAATAAAACAGAATATAATATACTTTTTTAGAAAAAAGTATTATATAATGAAATGGAAATTTAGAAGTGTCTCAAAATCATAGCCACATTTTTATACTGTCCCTTATAAAAATGTGGCAAAAATAAAAGTATCATAATAAATAGTATAATAAGGTAATATATTTTAATCACTATAACAAAAATATTTTTTATATCTTTTACTGCCCCTAAATAGAGTGATTCTTTATAGAAAATGTTTTGTTTGACTTTGTTTTTATAATAAAACAGAGTCTTTTTTTGTATTTTCTATTTTTATGTGAATAGTGGTATGACTGTTACAGCAATATAAATACCAATTACACTATAAAAAAATATATCGTAAGGTGTTTCTTTGCACTTTCTATTGGGGTGATATTCTGGAAAATCTTCTTCTGTTGGTATAGGCTGTGGAATATTATTTTTACAAAATAACCATAAAAACCCCGCAAAAAATGGTATAGAAAACAAAAATAGCATTATAATGGAATACAATTCTCCTTTTGGAGCAAGTAAAGTTTGTATATTATATAATATACCTTGTTTTTCGAGCTTTAGCATTAATGCACTGTATATTGTTTGACTGGCATTGATAACAAAATGTGCTAATATAGAAGAATAGATACTATTTGTTCTATATACCAAAAAACAAAAAAATGTACCTATGGCAAATGTATACAAAATTTGCTGTAAATCCATATGCATAAAACTAAAATATAGTCCTGTAACAAAACACGCCTTTCCCAATCGTAAATTATGAAAATTGTAAAAAACAATTCCTCTAAAAAATAATTCTTCACATATTGCTGGTACAACAGCAACAGAAATTAAAAGTAAAAATAAATTAGAATCACTGTTTGCATAAAGTGTAGCAGAAACATTATTTTTAAACAGAAATGAAGATAAAAAAGAAAGCAGTGTCATAGCAGGCTGTATGCTTATGGCAATGAATATAATCAATATGATGTTTTTAAAACTTATATTATGTATTCGGAGTACTAATTTTGGTGAGGATTTTGTGAAAAACAAATATAATCCACATGGTATAATAAAAAGCAATACTTGAAAAAATGCAAGCTGAAAAAGTGTAGGCATATGTAATGTGTTTGCCACAGGTTCCCATACCAATGTCCAAAATAGTAAATTTAAAAACATAAAAAGTACTGTAAAATTAGTTGCTGTTGTTCTGTCCATAAAATTTAACTTCCTTTCATTATTATCATAATGCATAGAAAACTATTGTATCATACTATAAAAATGAAAAAAAGAAAAGCCCTTTGATTGTTTTATTGTTTAAAAATGAGTATATGAAAAGGGTATCAAAACAAATTTATTTATGGTATGATAAAATAAATCATTAGTGTAATGGTAGTAAATGGGAATGTATAGGAGAAAAAGCATATGAAAAGTCAGAAAAAGACATTAAAATTTTTTTTATGGAATACATTATGTGTTATACTATTATCCTGTATCATCAATTCTATTATATGGATTGCTTTGCATGGCATCCCTATTATAGGATTGCCAAAAATAGAATCTGTAAAAAGTGTTACCATTGTTTATAATGCCACACAAAAAATAGAAATAATAGATAATGAAAATATAGCATTGTTGATAAAATCTGCAAATCTTTTGAATTATAAAATAAAAGGAAAAATGGAAGGTAGCCCTATTATTTCTATTACATACCATATGAAAAATGGCAATGATATCAATATAGAAGCAAATAATACTACAATGTGGTGGCATGGAAAACCACACACTATAAAGGAAAAAAATGTATTTGTTGATATCATACAAGGTTTATTTTTTGAATAAAAGAAATGCATAAAAAGGAGATTATAATATTATGTTAGATATTTGTTTATTGGGAACAGGAGGTATGATGCCCACTCCCAACCGATTTTTAACTGCTATGTTGGCAAGATTGAACGGTCGATTACTTTTAATAGACTGTGGAGAAGGAACACAAGTTACTATGAAATTATTAGGGTGGGGATTTAAAACAATAGATGTCATTTGTTTTACACATTTTCATGCAGACCATATTTCAGGTTTGCCGGGAATGCTTTTAACAATAGGAAATGCAGGACGTACAGAACCTCTTACACTCATTGGACCACCAGGACTACAATATATTGTAGAGGGATTAAAAAGAATCGCACCAGAATTGCCTTTTTCGCTGAAGTATATTGAATTAAAACAACAAAATACCATAGAAATAAGCGGATTCCATATTTCTTATATATTAGTAGAGCATATGGTTCGTTGTTATGCTTATCGTATTGATGTGCCAAGAAAAGGAAAATTTGATTTAAAAAGAGCAGAACAGCTAAATATACCTAAAACAATATGGTCGAAACTTCAAAAAGAAGGTATTGCTTATTATAATGATAAAGAATATACAGCAGATATGGTAATGGGAAAACCTAGAAAGGGCATATCTGTAATATATTGTACAGATAGTCGTCCTATAGATAGCTTAATTACTTTTTCAAAATATGCTGATTTACTCATATGTGAGGGAATGTATGGAGAAGAAGAAAAAAAGCAAAAGGCTATTGAAAAAAAACATATGATTTTTTCAGAGGCGGCAAGATTAGCGAAACAAGCGAATGTATCTCGTTTATGGCTGACACATTTTAGCCCTGCACTTTTAGAACCAGAATTATATTTACAAAATGCAAAACAGATTTTTGAACAAACAGAATTAGGTGAAGAAAGAAAAGTCATTTCTCTTTATTTTACAGAATGATTGCAGTAAAAATACTATCATGGTAAAATATTGTAAAATTGATAATATAGAAAACAAATACAATATTTTTTTCGTATATAGCAGATATTAGGCTAATGCAATGTTGTGTTTTGGAAAGAGGAAATCAAATTGAAAAAAGCAGAAGATTACGAATTAGTAAAGCAGGCTATATCAGGCGACCAAAATGCTTTTGCAGAACTGTTAAGCAGATATAAAAATCTTGTTTATTCTGTGGTGTTGCGTATGGTAAATAATATAGAAGAAGCAAATGATTTAGCACAAGAAATTTTTATTAAATTATATAAAAATTTGGATAAATATCAGCCAGAGTATAAATTTTCAACGTGGCTAATTCGCATCAGTACAAATCACGTCATTGATTATCACAGAAAAAGAAAACACGAAATAATAAGCATGGAAGAAGTGCATTATGAGCTGACAAATGAAAGCACACCAGAAGGGGAATATATTAAAAAAGAACAAGGTAAAATGTTAGAATATGCTATAAAAACATTGCCAGATTTATATAAAATTCCTATTGTTCTGTATCATCAACAAGGTTTGCATTATCAGGAAATTGCGGATATAATAGGCGAGCCTTTATCTAAAGTGAAGAACAGAATATTCAGAGGGCGTAAAATGCTCAAAGAAAGTTTGGAAAAGGGAAAAGGTGAAGGGCTATGAAATGCTGCGATGCGGAAAAATATATTATGAAATATATGGACGGTGAGATTTCTCAAAAAGAAGGAGAAGAATTAAACCAACATATAAAAGAATGTCAAAACTGTAAAGAAAGTTTTTTATTTTATGACAATATGATACAACTTTTGGAACAAATGCCTATGCATGAAGCTCCAGAAGATTTTGAAATAAATGTAATGATGAAAATACAGGCATTGGAACAAACAGAACAAAGAAATTTTGTAAAAAATCGTATATTAGGGCATATATGGGGGACATTTACGGTAGTATTTGGTACAGGTGCGATACTTGTATTTTATAAAAAACCAATTATCAATGCACTTGAAAATACACAATATTTTAAAAAATGGGTACAAAATATTGCTCCTATTGAGCAAAATATTACACAACAAAAGCAAGCAGTACAAGTGGCAACAGAAAATATCATATTATGGACAGATAAAATGATTACAAATAGTTTTGGTATTGTATTAGTATTACTTTGCATTGCTTGTGCTGTACAATATATGATATTAAAAAGAAAAAAAGAAAGAGATAGGATACAGCATAAATGGATAAAATGAAAAAAGCTGATTGGTTTTTGATATATATTACTGTTGTAATTGGTATTACATTATTGAGAATTTCAAAAGGTTATCCTTATGGTTTGGTGCAGTTTTTAAATAGTTTTGTAGAATTAGCAGGAAATATTATAGAGTATTTTGGATTAACAAAAATATTTTATATACTGCAAAATATTCCTATAAAATGGCTGTTGTTTTTTGTTGCTGGTATACAAATGGCTATTGGATTTTTAGTATTATATTTATTTCGCTCTGTGTGGGAACAGGGTACTATGATACTTTTAAAAAAAGGCAATACTGTTTTAAAAACAGGTATCACATTATATATTATGATAGTTTCTGTGATTGCTATTTTTATTTGTTCCATTGTTGGATTACCAATAGGTGGTATTATGATATTACTTACACATATTGCGATTTCTTTTGGACGAATACCCATTATGATTTTTTTAGGCTATTTGCTTTTACAGCAATTTCGTATAAAAGGTGAAATTTATTTGTATTATATGATAGGTGGTTTTGTAATGCTTTTATTTGAAAGCGTGTATATGATAGGGAATGCATTTTTGTTTTTTGTATTTCCTGTGTTTGCTTTAGGAATAGATATGCTTATATTTTTATATTATTTTGTGTATCAGTGTAGACTGCCTGTGGAATTTGAACAAAAACATAAATTTGACCGTAAAAAAATGAGAGATATTATTAAAAAGGATTTATAATAAATTATGATAATATTGTTTTATGAGTTTATAAGAGTAAACTAAATCAATATTCTAAACAAAAAATAATGTTTTGACGTTATAAAGGAGAAAAAAATATGAAACAACAATTAATACTTGCCATAGAAAGCTCTTGTGACGAAACAGCAGCCGCAGTTGTAAAAAATGGCAGAGAAGTACTTTCTAATATCATTTCCTCTCAAATTGCATTACATACGCTATATGGTGGTGTTGTACCTGAAATTGCTTCTCGAAAACATATTGAAAATATAGATGGCGTGATTATGGAGGCACTTCATAAAGCAAATGTTACATTAAATGATATTGATGCGATTGCTGTAACATATGGTCCTGGATTGGTGGGAGCGTTGCTTGTAGGGCTTGCGGAGGCGAAAGCACTTTCTTTTGCTATACAAAAGCCTTTGATAGGAGTGCATCATATAGAGGGTCATATTTGTGCTAATTATATAGAAAATAAAGAATTTGAGCCTCCTTTTATTGCTCTTGTAGTGTCAGGGGGACACACTCATATTGTTTTTGTACCTGATTATGGAAAATATGAAATATTAGGAAAAACAAGAGATGATGCAGTAGGAGAGGCATATGATAAAGTAGCACGTGCTATTGGTATGGGATATCCTGGAGGTCCTAAAATAGATGAAGCTGCAAAAAGAGGAAATCCACAAGCGATTGCTTTTCCAAGGGTGTTTTTAGAAGGGGATAGCTATGATTTTAGTTTTAGCGGACTAAAATCTGCTGTATTGAATTATATCAATCAATGCAATATGGCGGGTAAAACGATTATACCAGAAGATGTAGCAGCTAGTTTCCAAGCGGCAGTAATAGACGTTTTGGCAGAAAAAACAATGAGAGCTGTAGAACAAAAAGGAGTTTATCATGTTGCTTTGGCGGGAGGAGTTGCCTCCAACAGTGCTTTAAGACAAAGAATGAAACAGGAATGTGAAAAGAGAGGATATACATTAAATATTCCTTCTCCTATACTTTGCACAGATAATGCTGCTATGATAGGTTGTGCAGCTTATTATGAATATCAAAATGGTATTACATATGGTTTAGATTTGAATGCAAACCCTAGTTTAAAATTGGGGGATAGATAATATGGCAAAAAAAACGGTGTTAGTGACAGGTTCTTCTCGAGGAATTGGAAAAGCGATTGCTACACTTTTTGGAAAAAATGGTTATGCAGTGGTGTTAAATGGCAGTAAAGATATACAAGCATTGCAGAATACTAAAAATGAGCTAACAGAGCAATGTATAGACTGTATTGCTGTATTGGCAGATGTTTCTGTATATGAGCAGTGCAGTATGTTATTTTATGAAATAGAAAAAAAGTATGGTGGTGTAGATATATTGATAAATAATGCTGGTATTGCACATATCGGTTTGTTTTCTGATATGACACCAGAACAATGGAAAAGAGTATTATCTGTCAATTTAGAGTCTGTATTACATTGTACACATATTGCATTGAAATATATGTTGCATTGTCATAAAGGCAGCATTATCAATATTTCTTCTATGTGGGGACAAAAAGGCGCATCTTGTGAGGCAGTTTATTCCGCATCAAAAGGCGGTGTGGACGCTTTTACAAAAGCTATGGCGAAAGAATTAGGTCCTTCAGGTATTAGAGTAAATGCTATTAGCTGTGGTATAATTGATACAGATATGAATCAATGTTTTGATGAACAAGAAAAACAAATGATGATTGAAGAAATATCATTGATGCGTATAGGAAAAGCGGAAGAAGTAGCGAAATTGGCACTTTTTTTGGCTGAAGATAGTGCCTCTTTTATTACTGGTCAAATTGTGGTAATAGATGGAGGTATGATATAATATTATATTATATTCGTATGATTTATGTAACAAATAAAAGGGAAGAATGATAAAAAAAATTCTTCCCTTTATGATATCATGACATGGAAACAATATTTGAAATATGTTGTAATAATATATCCATTTGTTCATCTGTACCAATTGTAATACGCAAATGATTATTGATACGAGGCAGATTAAAATAACGTATCAATATATTATCTGATTTTAGTTTTTCAAAAATTTCTATTGCAGGTACGGTATTATGTGTAACAAATAAAAAATTAGACTGACTAGGAAATACATGAAATCCCATATTTTTAAGTGCTTTTGTGGTGCGTTGTCTTGTTGCTATTATTTTTTGACAGGTTTGTTTTAAATAATTTTCATCTGCAATAGATGCGGTACCTACTTCTATGGCAATGCTATCCATAGTATAAGAATTATAAGAATTTTTGACCGCTTCCAATGTTTGTATGATTTTTTCATTGCCCATTGCCATACCAATACGCATACCAGCAAGTGAACGAGATTTTGAAAATGTTTGTATAACAATAACATTATCATATTTATGTAATAATTCTATACAGGAATATGCACCAAAATCAACATATGCTTCATCAATTATAATGATTGAATTTTTATTTTGTTCAAACAGTGCTTCCATATCATTTTTATATAATCCCATACCAGTAGGAGCGTTAGGATTTGGTAATATAATGCCTCCATTTTCTCTATTATAATCTGCTATATTTACACAAAAATCTTTATCTAGTGGTATTGTTTGATAATCTATATCAAAAAGAGAACACCAAACTGGATAAAAAGAATAAGTGATATCTGGAAACAATATAGGCTTTGAAGAATGAAAACAAGCCATAAATGCAAGCGCAATGACTTCATCAGAGCCATTTCCTACAAAAATTTCACTCTCTTTTAATTTAAAATGTTTTGCAATAGCAGATTTTAATTTGAGCGAAGAGGAATTTGGATACATACGCAAATGTTCTGCATCAAAATTTTTAAGTGCATTGATTACCTCTGGAGAAGGTGGATAAGGGTTTTCATTTGCATTTAATTTTATAATATTGCTATTTTTAGGTTGTTCTCCAGGAACATATGGTGTTATTTTACGAAGATTTTTTTCCCAATTTGACATAATTCATTCACCTCATCATTCTTTTGTACTATCGTTTTCTCTTTGATTTTGTTCTGTATCGCTTATATTGCTTTGTTCTGTATGAGAAATATTATTTTTACGCAGTAATGGTAAATATAATAAGCCAGTACCTTTTTTAACTATTTTTTTAGGTAACTTTGAAATACTTTTCACTGTTTTTACACCAGCAAAAAGAGGACGTTTTACAAAATGTTCTTGTGCTGTGTCTGAATGATAAACAGCAATGGTATTTTCATATAATTGCTCCATATGTTCTGCAAATGCTTCTACGGAAAGCAGTTCCATTTTGGTAATAGAGGCATTGGCAAGTCTTTTTTGTAATGTTGGTGTATTTAAAAGCATATAAAGTTTTTCAGTTAAATCTTCTTCTGTTTCAAAAAGTAATCCAGTTTTATTATTTTCTATTATATTTTCTATGGATTCATCTCTTTTTGCTACAACAGGAATACCACCAGCCATAGCCTCTGCGAATGTTAGCCCTTGTGTTTCAGATACAGAAGCACTACAAAATACAGTACCAATTTGATAATATCTTCCAATTTCTGTCCAAGGCTTTGCACCTATAAAAAGTACTTTGTGTGCAATATCTAGTTCTTTTGCTAAATGCTCTAAATTTTCCCTTTCTGGACCATCTCCTACAATTACCATACGTGCCTGAGGCATTTTTTGAAAAAGTTTGGGTAATGCTCGCAGTATTACATCAATACTTTTTTCTTTTGCTACACGACCTAATGATAATATAACAGGAGTATCTTTTTCAAGCCCTAAAGACTGCTTTAATGCTATGGTATCCTGTTCTAAAAAATTTTTTTTGGCAAATAAAGAGGTATCAATACCTGTTGGTATAATTTCAATGGGCTTTGTCACACCATATTCTTCCAAAAAGTGTTTTGCCTTTTCTGTTGGTGCCACAACGGCTGTAGCACTGTTGCAAAACAATTTACTAAATTCTTTTGCCATAGCTGGTGTAACGATATATCCCTTTGCAATATAATGCACATAGTCTTCATACATAGTGTGATAGGTATGCACCATAGGTATTTTTTTTACAGTAGAAAGCAGTTTTCCAAATATACCTAATGGAAACTCTGTTTGTGTATGCACAATATCTAAATGCAAATGTGAAATTTGATTAAAAGCACGAGGAGAATAGATTAATCCTACACGATAGTTACGTAAAAGCATAAACGGCAGACTAGGCATAGCAATGACATTTTCATCGCTTTGCTCTGCTGTTGTATTGGGGTCTTTTGGTGTAAAAATATAAACATTATGTCCTCTTGCCCTTAATGCACCAGCAAGCGTATGAACAGATGTTGCAACGCCATTGATTTGTGGAAAATAAGTATCTGTAAATAATCCAATATTCATATCAAATAAAACCTCCTAACTGTTACTATTATTTTATAAATTATGGTAAAATTGCATGAGTAAAAATGTATAAATACGTAAAAATTTTATTGATAAATTTATTTGCTATGATACTTAAGACCTAAAGGCATTTTAATACAAAAAATGAGTATTGGCAACTATTGTGTATATAACGTAAGAAAAGCGACAGAATTTTACAAATATCATGTAATAATTGATATACGATTTGTAATTTTGTGAAAGAATTTGACGAATATATTTGACGAAATATTTTGTTGTGATATGATACTATTAAAAAAAGCAGTATATGATAGAACAGGAGTAGTAACATGGATTTTAATGTAGAACAAAAAAAAGCAATTGAACATCATAAAGGACCAATGCTTGTGCTTGCAGGACCAGGAAGTGGCAAAACAACGGTGATTATATATCGTGTAAAATATTTGATAGAACAATATAATGTACCACCTCAAAAAATACTTGTTGTAACCTATACAAAAGCAGCAGCAACAGAAATGAAACAACGGTTTATGCAGTTGAGTGTATTGGGAGGAGAATCGGTAATATTTGGTACTTTTCATAATGTATTTTTTAGAATATTAAGAAAAGCGTATGGTTATCGCTTAGAGCAGATTATAAATAATGATGAAAAATGGAATTTTTTTAAAAAACTAATTATGGAATTGGGTATCGAAACAAATGACCAAGAGGAATATATAAAAGATTTGCTTTCTGAAATTTCGCTTATGAAAAATGAATTGATACCATTAAAACAATATCACTCTACTAATTTTTCAGAAAAATTATTTCAAAAAATGGTAAAAAAGTATGAGCAATATAAAGCAGTGAAAAATAAAATTGATTTTGATGATATGTTGACACAATGTTATGAATATTTGACAACAGAGGAACAAGGTAAAAAATATTGGCAAAATCATTATGAATATATATTATTAGATGAGTATCAAGATATCAATCAAGCGCAAAATATGTGTATTTCGTTGCTTGCAGAACCACAAAATAATATTTTTGCTGTGGGAGATGATGACCAAAGTATTTATTGTTTTAGAGGAGCACGTCCAGATTTTTTATTACAGTTTACTCAAAAATATACAAATGCTGAAAAAATAACATTATGTGTGAATTATCGTTCTACGGAAAAAATTATTAAATTATCTGAAAAAGTGATTAGCCACAATCAAAAGCGTTTTGAAAAAAATATGCATGGACAAAAAGGAGAAGGAAAAAAAATCATATTTTTTACAGAAAAAGATGCTCATAATGAGGCAGAAAAAATTGCTTTGAAATTGTCACAAATTAGAAAAAAGGGTATTCCTTATCAACAAATGGCTGTTATTTACAGAACAAATTTGCAGGGAGGTGTTTTTGCAAGAGCATTAGCACAAAAAGGCATACCATTTTTATTAAAAGATAAAAGTTTTAATTTATATAGCCATTGGATTAGTAAAGATTTTAGTGCTTATTTAAAATTATCACAAAATATAGAGAATGATGGGGAGCTTCGCCGTATTGTGAATAAACCGAAAAGATATATCAGCAGGGAATTGCTGGAATCAGCAGAAAATGAAAATATGCCTCTTTTTAGAACATTATTTACACTTCCTAATATTAGAAAATATCAGCAACAAAATTTAAGTGATTTGCAGTTGTATTTAGCACAGATTAAAAAAAGAAATCCTTTACAGGCAATAAAATACATAAGAAATATTGTAGGATATGATGATTACTTAAGAGAGTATGCAAAATTTAGTAAAGCAAGTTTGGAGGGATATTTGGAAATTGCGGAAGAAATCACACAGTTTGCAGAAGATACAAAAGATATAGAAAGTTTTTTGCAAAAATTACAGTATATGGAAATGCAAATGGAGCAGGAAAATCGAAAAAATACAGAACAACAAATACAAGGTGTCACACTTTCTACTATGCATTCTGCAAAAGGATTAGAATTTGAAGTGGTATTTATTCCGAGTATTGTAGAGGAAATCATACCTCATAAAAAAAGCACTACACCAGAACAGATAGAAGAAGAAAGACGATTATTTTATGTGGCAATTACAAGGGCAAAAAGTAAACTTTATATTTCTGAAATTGCACAAAGACATGACAAAAAAACAAAACGCTCTTGCTTTTTAAAAGAAATTGGTTTGTAATAAAGTAAATGAAAAATAATGCTGATAAAATATAAATTTTGTGAGTGAAAATAAAGTCTGTAAATAAAATTTATAGCGAATATCATAAAAGTGTAAGAAAAAATTAGTATTTATATTTTTGGCAAATTGATATAATAGTGACAGTAAAAATATTTTGTTATGCTAATAGTATAAATTTTGCTGTTTTATGATTAAGGTAATAAATAAGGGAGGTTATGTAGTGATATGAACAATAACAAAAAAGAACAAAAAAGAAGGCGTATGGCGGCAATCATTGCCATTGTACTTGTCATTGCTATGGTACTTAGTTTAATTGCACCCATATTTTCTGCAAGAGCAATGGCAACACAAATGACTACAAAATTAGTTACAGAACAAAATAAAAATGGTTTACAACTTTCTGAAAGCTATAAAAAAGAAAATGAAATTGGTACAGATATTTTTTCAGTAAATACTTTTATTGGTTTTGAACAACAGTATATTGTGGGGAATACAGTACCAGTATCTGCTATTATGGTAAATAATGGGGAGGATTTTAAAGGGGAATTTCAAATAAAAGTAGATTATACAGTTTATAATCAAAATGAAGGTAAGGAATATGGTATTTATTATCAGCCTTTGGAATTGCAAAAAGGTGCAGGAAAACAAATCAATTTTTCAATACCTGTTGGAACAATACAAAAAGATTTTGAAGTGACATTAGTAGATAAAAAGGGAAAAGTAGTATATAAAAAATATTTTAGTGCAAAACCCCTTGACCCTGCAACAATATTAGTAGGTGTACTTTCTGAAAGACCAACAGATATGTCATATATATCTGCAATACATTTTGCAGAAAATGAGGATTATACAGGAGATTATACCAAAACTGTTTTTTTAGGAAAAGAAACATTCCCTAGTGAAAAAGCATCTATGAATCATTTTAAAGTAATTGTAATAGATGATTTTGATACAAAAGAATTATCACAACAACAAAAAGATGCGCTTTTAGAATGGATAGAATATGGTGGTGTTTGTGTAATAGGTACTGGAGTAAATGCCTCTAAAACATTAGGCGGTTTGCAAAATATTGTTTCTGTTTCCAATTATGATACCATATCAAAAAGTATTGTAATAGAAGGAGAAAGAGCAAGAGCAGATGTAGCACAGTTGGAACTATCTCAAATAGATGGTGTTGAAACAATTACAGATAATGCTTCTATCATAAAAATAGGGACAGGCTCTGTTATATTATATGATATTTCATTATCATTAGCACCAGTAACAAATATAGCAGGATTTGTAAATAATATCAAACAATGTTGTGAGTATGCTTCGGAAAGTTTACAATTAATAGAATATACAGATAGCTATGAGAATAATCCTATGCAGTATGTAGCAAGAAGATTTCCAGAATTAAAAACAAGCAGTATTTATATTATATTAGCTACTGTGGCGATATATGTTGTTGTAATAGGTCCTATTGTGTATATCATATTAAAAAGAAAAGATAAAAGGGAAATGGGTTGGGTAGTGATTCCAGCACTTTCTGCAATATTTATGATAGCAATATTTGTATTAAGTATAAACAGCCAATATAAAAATGGTATATTAAATATTGTTTCTGCAACAGAAATAAAACAGGGGCAAAGTACAGCAAAAACAGATATATATGGTTATGTGAAGTCCAGAAAAAAGGGAGATATTACATTGACATCTGATGAGTTTGCTAATTTGTCAGTACCTATGAAAAATGCTTATCGATATAATGATATTACAGAAGAAAAATGTATTAACAAGGTATTGTTGTCAGGTAAAACAGAAATTACATATTTGAATAGAAGAAGCTGGCAAAGCAATGATTTTGAAATGGAAACTTTAACAGATTTAGGTGGTACAATAGATTGTGACATGAAAATGGAAAATGATAGACTTGTTGGAAATATTGCCAATCATACCAATAGAAATTTAAAAGATATTATTGTTATTGCAGGTAAAAAAGTATCAGTGATAGACCATTTGAAATCAGGAGAAAGCATAGATTTTAATGAGGAAATGATAGATAAACAAAATACAAATGTTTCTGTTAGAATGTGGGAAATATTTAATAATTTGAGTGATAGAGCTACATTAAACAAAAAAATTAAAGCAGGAGAAATTACAAGACAAGACGCTTATAGAATAATGAGAGAAAATGATTTAGTACAAGAATATATTAACTGGAACGAATCAGAAAGAAAATTGTTAAATGAAGGAAATATTAAAGTATATTTGTATGCTTTTGATGAACAAGGTATATTACCCCAAACATTTTATGTGAATCAAAATGAGCCAATAGAAAATACATTAAATTTATATATGATAGATTATGATGTTACTTTATCTAATGCGCAAAGTTTTGAAATACCTTTTGGTATATTGTCAGGAAATGTAATTGATAATGAAAATGAAGTTTATATAAGAGAGTATGGAGATGGTTCTCTGTATTCAGAATTGTCATCTGAAATAGTATGGGGATTTACATTACCAGCAAATACAAATATAAAAAGTATGCAGTTCCGTTCTTTAAATGATACAGGCAATTTTTATGCAGCACCTGAAATTTATAATGCAAAAACAGGTACATGGGAAGCATTAAAAAGTGATACTTATTATGATATTGATGAGTATATCAATACTGATTCATATGCAGATATGCCAGAACAACAAAATAATTATGTTATGGTAAAATATTTTGTCCAAAAACAAACGGAAGTCAGATACCCAGAAATTAGATTGGAGGGGGCAGGACAATATGCTGGAAATTAAACATCTTGTAAAAAAATATGGTAAATTTACTGCGGTAGACGATTTGAATTTGAGTATACCAGAAAGTAGTATATTTGGTTTTGTTGGTCCAAATGGGGCAGGAAAAACGACTACAATGAAAATTATGTCAGGGCTTTTAAAAGCAACAAGCGGAAGTGTTATGATTGATGATGTAGATGTTACGAAAAATCCTAAAGCATTAAAAGAACGTATAGGATATATGCCTGACTTTTTTGGTGTTTATGATGATTTAAAAGTATCAGAGTATATGGATTTTTATGCTGGAACATATTATATACCTTATGAACAAAGAGAGGCGTTAATTGATAATCTTCTTGAAATTGTAGACCTTTCTCATAAAAAGGATTCTTATGTTGATAATCTTTCACGAGGCATGAAACAAAGACTTTGCCTTGCAAGAAGTTTGATACATGACCCTAAAGTGTTGATATTAGATGAACCTGCATCTGGGCTTGACCCAAGGGCTAGAGTAGAAATGAAAGAGGTTTTAAAACAACTTCAAACAATGGGAAAAACAATTATGATAAGTTCTCATATATTGCCAGAACTCGCAGAAATGTGTACAGAAGTAGGTATCATTGACAAAGGGCATATTGTTGTACAGGGTAGCGTACAGGAAATTATGAAACAAATGACAAAAACAAGAAGAATACAAATACGACCCTTGGAGAATATGGATATACTTTTGAAATTGCTTGAAGAACAGCCTTTTGTAGAAAATATTGTAGAAAATACATTTGATGTTGAGTTTTCATTTCAACAAACAGATAAAGAATTAGCATCATTGTTAAAACAAATTGTATTAGCAGATATTGATGTATTGTATTTTAGAGAAAAAGAAGGTAATTTGGAAGAAATATTTATGCAAGTGACGGGAGGGGAACAAAAATGATGATGAATCCTGTATTGCGTCGTGAAATCAAAACAGTATTAAGAAGCTGGAAAATGTTTGCAGTACTTACGGCATATGTTGCCATAGTGACAATAGGCGCAGTGATATTTATATATGGCACGATGTTCAATTCTTATGATTATTCATTTGACCCAGAAGAAATTACATGGATGTATGTGGTACTTTGTGCCATACAGATGGGGCTAATACTTTTAGCTGCGCCAGCAATGACAGCAGGCTGTATCAGTGGAGAAAGGGAACGACAAACATTGGATTTACTTTTAATGACAAAAATGTCACCTCTTTCTATTGTATTGGGAAAATTGATGTCATCTATGGCGACATTAATATTGATTATTATAGCTACATTGCCTATATTTTCTATAGTATTTTATTTTGGTGGTGTTTCTATATTTTCATTATTGATAATGTTTTTATTTATTATTGCCACAGCTTGTATGGCGTGTTCTATATCTATATTTTTTTCATGCATATTTAAAAAGACAGTAGTATCTATGGTTGTGGTGTATTTGCTCATAGGAGGAGTATTTTGTATTGGTACATTGATAGTAGTAGTACTTCAAAGAGGAATTTATTACACAATGTATCAAACAGACCCTGGTTTAACATTTCCGTTAGTTGTACTTTGCTCTAATCCAGGTGTAGGTTTCTTTTCATTGATTGATAATCAATTAGGAACAGATATGATATATTCTCAACTTTATTATGCTTATAAAAATACTTCTTTTTTAAATACAATAGTAAAACATTATTGGGTAGTAAATTTTGTATTTGATATTGTTATTTCTATGGTGTTTATATTTTTGGCGACAATATTTGTTAGTCCAGTGAAAAAAAGAAAATAAATATAAAATCAGTCTGTCAGTAAAGTCTTTTTTATGGGAGTGGCTAAACAAGCGTTAAAAATATTGGGAGCATTGGTCTATGTTTTGCACCTCAAACTCTCGCTCGCTTTTCCATAAAAGCGAAGCAAAAACTTTATTGTAAAAACGAAATTTTTCATTATAAAATCAATATTATAATGTAGAGGGGAGGGTATCATATGGAGCAGTTAAAAAAATATCTTTTGAAATTAAAAATAAAATTATTATTTGAATTATGGTATAAACTATTTTTAAAATTTTTTATAGCAGGTATGATAATGATGATAGTATTTGCTGTGATTTCAAAATGGAATTATTTATGTGACAGCAAATTATTTTTTATAATTGTATTGACAGTTGTTTTATTGTGTTCTTTTGCAATGACATATTTCAAACGTATTACATGGCAGAAAACAGCAGAGCAAGCGGATAAATTAGGATACGAGGAACGTTTTATTACTGCATTAGAATTGTTAGAAAAAAATACAGTATTGAATAATATGGAACAGCTGGCAGTAAAAGACGCCTTTCAAAAAGCAAATGAATGTGAATTACATAAAAAATATCAACTGACATTACCAAAAAAACAAATACAAATACTTGTGCTACTTTTTGCTGTATTATTTGGTACAAGTTTTATTACTACAACACAACAAAAAGAGGCAGAACGCTATTCTTTTGCACAACTTAAAAAAATTGAAGAAGTAAAAAAAGAAATTGATAGAGAAAAGGAATTTGATGAAGATGTTTTGAAAGCATTTGACAAAGAAATGGATAGCATAACTAAAAATTTGAAAAGAGCGCAGACATTAGAAGAAAGTAAAAAATTAGTGGAAGAGGCACAACAAGCAATCAAGGCACTTGAAAAAGACAGTATACCCGAGGATTTGAAAAAAACTGCTGAAAAACTTTCTCAAAGTGAAAAAACAAAAGAATTGGCAAATGCTTTAGAACAGGGAGATACACAGCAAATCAATAATCAAATGGATAAGTTGCTTTCTCAAATGGAAAATATGAGTCAACAAGAATTGGAACAAATTGCACAAGCAATGAATGATATGGTAAAGGAATTAAGTGATGAAGAATTAAAGGAATTGCTTGAAAATTTATCGGAACAGCTTTCTAAAGGTAATTTGGCACAGGCAAATATAAAAGGACAAGCATTAAAAGGAAAATTGGCTACATTGTCGAATCAAAATAAAGAATTGATTCAAAATATGGAAAATCTAAATCAAGCATTAGCGTCTGAGAATACTACATCAAAAACAGAACACTCTGGACAGTCTGGGCAATTAGGAGAAGGGCAAGGACAAGGACAGGGTGAAGGCGAACAAAGTGGTATGGGACAAGGTGGTAGTGGACAAGGCGGTGGAGAAGGTAGTAATTCAGGACAGGGGAGAGGAAGCGGACATCAGCAGACAGAAAAAATTTATACTAGAAAAGCAGAAAATATGTCAGGTTATTCCACACAACTGCAAGGACAGCAAAATGAACAAGGACAAACCAATATTACAAGAGAGCAAACAATAGGAGAAATCGGACAAAGTGTACCATATGAACAGGTTTATCATTCTTATAGAAACAATGCTTTGAGAGACATTGAAAATAGTGATGTGCCATATGGTATGAGAGAATTGGTTTCAGAATATTTTTCAACATTAGAGCAATAGTGAGAGTGGCTAAACACGCATTTAAAACCGTGAAAATGTTGTTTTCTAAATAGCGACATCATTGCGTTAGCAAAAGATAAAGTTCTTTGTCAAACTTTCTGGGGGAAAGTTTACAAGGCGGTGAATGTCTGGTGGACATTCGTTTAGCGTCGACCAGACAGCGTTCGCAAATAAAACAATATTCTTTTGTTAAAATATTGGAGCGTTGCTCCACACCTCACTCGCTTTTTAAAAAAAGCGAGGTAAAAACTTTATTGGAAAACTTCGTTTTCCTGATGACAAACAGAAATAAAAATTATTTTTAAAACTACTCTTTTTAGACACTCCTGCAATAGTTTGATAAATAAAACTGACAAAAATAATTGTATGATAGCATATCAAAAAGAAAGGAGGCAAATCATTGCGTTTTTTTCAGCCATGGGGATTTTTTGCATTGATAGGGATTCCTATTATTATATTGATGTATTTATTAAAACAAAAATATAAAGAACAAACAGTATCCAGCTTATTTTTATGGAAAAAAGCAGAAAGTTACAGCATGGCACAACAGCCATGGCAAAAACTCAAAAAAAATTTATTGATGATATTGCAAATCATATTTGTGTTATTATTGGCGGCAGCACTTGCTAATCCCTATATTATGGGCATAACAGAAACAAGCCACACAGTATTTGCATTGGACTGCTCTTTAAGTATGCAGGCAAAAGACGCTGAAGAAGGTAAAAGCCGTTTAGAACAGGCAGTATCAGAAATCAAAAAACAAATAGAACAGGCATCACCAAATGAAAAATTTAGTATTGTATTTTTAAAAGATACACCAGAAATAGTATTAAGCAGTAGCACTGATAAAAAGGCATTGCTCAAACAAGTAGAAAATGTAAAAGCAACAAATGGTGGTGTAAATTGGCAGAACAGCAAAGAATTATTACAAATTGCGGGTGCAGAAAATGCACATATGATTGTTTTTACTGACCAATATCAAGAATTACTGCAAAACATAGATATAGAACAAATTGTATTAGGAAAAAATAGCGAAAATACTGCAATTACATTACTTTCTCATAGTCAGGGAGAAAACGGTTGGCAGGTACTTGCTAAAATAAATTATTTTGGAGAGGGCAGTATATCAAAAACAGTCAATTTGTTTTGTGATGGAAAAGCGTTTGACAGGAAACAAATTACAATAGAAGGAGGGAAAAGTAAAGATGTAATATTTACAGAAATTCCTCAACAGACAGAACATATTATGGCAACATTAACACCTGAAGATGTTTTACAAGCAGACGATAGAGCATATGATGCCTCTTTTTCTCAAACAAAAAAGAAAGTGCTTTTAGTTTCAGAGCAAAATATATTTTTAGAAAAAGTGTATCGTCTTTTACCAGATGTAGAATTATATAAAACAGATACCAAAAATATAGAACAGTTGAAAGGATATTCTCTTTATATTTTTGATGGTGTGATACCAAGAACACTGCCTGATGATGGCTTTTTTGTATTTTGGAATATGCCTTATGAAAATAATATACTATATATGGGTGCAGAACAAAAAATTGATAAACCAGCAACAACACAAGGCTACGGAAATATGACATTAGCAGAAACATTGACATTTGATATTGAAAAATCAAAATCGTTTGATGTACCTATGTGGGCATCTACAATATTACAGGCAGATGAAAAACCACTTGCTATTGCAGGAGAACAAAACGGCAAAAAAATGGCAATATTTGCATTTGATATACATGATACAGATTTACCTTTACAAAAAGAATTTCCTATATTCATATATAATCTACAAAATTGGTTTTTTTCACAAAATATACAACAGTCATTAGAATCTATTGTATCAGGACAAGTATTAGAGATTTCTCTTTTGCCAGAAACAAAACAGGCATCTGTATTACTTCCAGATGGAAAAAGTGTTAATATTGCACCTCCTTTTCCTCCATTGCCTTTTACAGATACAGAACAAACAGGCATTTATACATTGATACAAAAAAATGAAATACAACAAGAAAATGCATTTGCTGTAAATGCCAAAACAGAAGGAGAATCTGATTTGATGCAAAAATATCAAACAGAACAACAGCAGAAAGAGCATACTAAAAAAGTGATAAAAACAGGAAGAAGTATTCAAACATTTGTAATCATTACATTGCTTTTGCTTCTGCTTTTAGAATGGAAGGTGAATTGCGATGAACATTGATATAGGTAATACTTTATGGCTTTTACTTTGTTTTGTTGTGCCTGTGATATTATGGTACATAGCAAAAAAAGGAAGTTTTCAAAATACATTTTTTCGCCGTTTTTTTATATTAATAAGAAGTATCGTCGCATTGTTTTTGATATTGGCATTATGTAATATTACTATACAAAAAACATCACAGCGTGTCACAACAATATTTGCAGTGGATTTATCAGACAGCACAAAGCAATCACAACAAAATATCAAAATATTTTTAAAACAAGCGGAAAGTACTGCAACAGAAAAGGACGATATTGGACTGCTTTGTTTTGGAGCGGATGCTGTGTTAGAGCAGTCACCTGTTCATAATGTGCCTTTTAGCCAGAACTTTTTATCTTATGTAAAAAAGAATGGTACAAATATAAGCAATGTGTTAAATTTAGCATATTCTGTTATACCAGAAAAAACAAGAAAAAGAGTTGTATTACTTTCTGATGGTATTGAAACAGCAGGCGATGCCTTAGCACAATCAAAATTACTACAAGCACAAGGTATTGCAGTAGATGTATATTGTTTAGAACCAGAAGAACAGCCAGAGGTACAGCTTTCAGGATGCAAAATTGCAAATGTTATAAATAAAAATACAGAATATGATGTTACATTACAAATTAGTAGTAATATTGATACAAATGCAACTGTAAAATTGTTTAAAGGAAATACATTGATTGCAAATGAACAAATTGCAGTAGCAAAAGGAGATAGTAATATTGTATTTTCAGATAAAACAGAAAATGGGGGAAGTATATTATATCGTGCAGAATTGACAGCAGAACAAGATACACTTTCTCAAAACAATAAGGCATATGGCTATTGTTATGTTACTGATGTGGTACAAATATTATTGATAGAGCAACAGCAAAGTGATAGTGTTTGGGAAGATTTTTTACAAAATAGTCAAGTTGCTGTAACAAAAGTATCAATTGAAAATGCTCCTGTTACAGTAGAGCAGTTAAATCATTATGATGGTGTGATATTGGCAGATGTGCCAGAAGAACAAATGCCAAAAGGATTTTTGGAGGCATTAGAAAGTTATGTCAAAACAACAGGCGGAGGACTTTTTGTAACAGGCGGAGAACATTCTTTTGCATTAGGGGGATATTATAAAACAAAACTGGAAGAAATATTGCCTGTGGAAATGGAATTAAAAACAGAAGGCGAAAACAATAGTCTTGGTATGATAATGGTGATTGACCGTTCAGGCAGTATGGACGGTGGTGCATATGGTGTTTCTAAAATGGAAATGGCAAAAGAGGCAGCAATCAGAAGTTTAAATAGTTTTATGCCAGGAGATTGTGTAGGTGTTATTGCATTTGATGATATAGCAGAATGGGCAGTACCCTTTCAAAGTGTGCAAAATAATATAGAAGATATTCGTATGGGTATTGGTAGTATACAGCCTGGAGGAGGTACAAGCATATTACCTGGATTAAATGAAGCATATAATATACTGAAAGATGCAAATACCAAACAAAAACATATTATATTGCTGACAGATGGACAGGCAGAACAATCAGGATATGATGCTATAATAGAAAGAATGAATACAAATGGTATTACATTATCAACTGTTGCTGTAGGAACAGGAGCGGACACTTTATTGTTGCAAAGATTAGCAGAACAGGGTAGTGGAAGGTATTATTTTACAAATGAATTTAGTGATTTACCTGAAATATTTGCAAAAGAAACATTACTTGCTGGTAAAGAATATATCAACAATAGAACATTTTATCCTAAACAAAAAAATGCATCTGCAATTATGGCGGATATTGATAGTATGGTAAGTTTAGGGGGATATATTGGTACAACAGCAAAGCCAAGGGCTGATGTTGTTTTAGAAAGTGATAAACAAGAGCCTATATTAGCAACATGGCAGTATGGACTAGGTAGAACTGCTGTTTGGACAAGTGATGTTTCTGCAAAATGGACACAAAATTGGCTTGCCTCACAGCAAGGAAGACAAATATTACAAAATACTGTTTCATGGGTCATGAAAAAACAAAGTGATAAAAATGTAAATGTGAGTGCAGAAATAGAGGGCGAAAAAACAATTTTGACTGTTAATATGGCATATGATGAAAATGTAGAAATGGTAAAGGGTACTGTTGTTTCTAATCTTAATAAAACATATGATGTAGTATTAAACAGAACAGCCCCTAATGTTTATACAGGTATCATTGACAGCATTACAGAAGGAGGATATATATTAAATCTGCAAATAACAGACAAACAAGGACAAACAGATACAGTCAATACTGGTTTTGCTATTGCCTACCCTAAAGAGTATGATAGACGAAATTGGGGAAAAGGAAGTGTTTTATTAAATAGAATTGCAGAAACAACAGGAGGACGTATACTTACAAATGGTGCAGATGTGTTTACAGAAAAGCCTCAAGCTGTTACAGAAAGCAAAAATTTATCAAGTCTATTTTTGGTATTGGCTTTCATAACATTTTTGATTGATGTATTTTTTAGAAGATTTTATGTTGCAACACAATATATAGAAAATTTGATAAAACATTTTAAAAAATATAAAAAACAGAAAATACCAAGTGAAACAGTGCAGTCTAAACATTTTGAAAACGAAATGAAAAAGGCACAAAAACGACAGCAAAAACAATACAAAAAATCAAAAGAGCAAACAGAACAGAAAGAACAGCAAAAAGAAAATGATATGGCTTTGAAATTGGCAGAAGCAAAGAAAAAAAGAAAAAGATAGTTTTGAAATGTTATTAGTAAAAGTTTTTTGTCAAACATTTACATATCTCCTCTTTTACAAATAGTTACAAGTAAAATATAAAATTGCCATTTATGATATGTATAAATAAAACTATTCTATAACATTTTATGTTATAATAAATAAGCAGTATTATAGTGCTGCTTATTTATTTGACATTTTATATTGTCATATATTGTTATGATATGACGTTTTATAATAGTCGTTTTATAATAGTTTATAACTTTGTAAAGAAAATTTAATATAATTGATACCATATTTCAACATTGCTCCGTTATTATAAAATAATATGCTGTGTTTGAATGGGCAAACTATATTTTGAAAATATGGCTCATATATTTTCATAAAAGCATATTTAGTATAGAAAAGGATAAAGGGAAAGGGGGAAGCCAACTGTGCAGCAGAATCATCATCACAATCAAAATAGAACACAGAAAAGAACAGCAAGAAGAAAAAAAGCAAAGCGTAAAATGCTTATACTTGGTGTATTGACAGTTGGTGTCATTGCAGGAGGAAGTGTATTTGCTTATGGTCAATACATGAAAAACAAAATGGAAGAAGTTGTAAATATTGATACAATTTATAATGGTATTTCTGTAAATGATATTGACGTTTCAGGTAAAACAAAACAACAAGCATTGCAGGAATTACAGCAGGAAGCCGATGTGCATTTAGGCAGTCAAAAAATTACAATACAGCAACAGGAAAAAAGCTGGGAAATTCCATTTTCGGATTTAGATGTAAAGTATGATATAGAGGCAGCTGTAGATGAGGCATGGGAAACTGGAAGAACAGGAGAATTGAAAGAAAGATATAAAGTTGTAACAGATGTTGCACAAGATAAATTGAATATTCCAATTTCATACACATATGATAAACAAAAGGTAACACAAAAATTAGAAGAAATTGCACAAGAATTTAATGTGGAAGCAAAAGACAGTACAATGAGTCGAAAAAATGGTGCTTTTCAAATTACAGAAGAACAAAAAGGCTATGCTATGGATATCAACAAAACAGCACCCAAAGTAGAGGAAATGCTTGAACAAAATACAGGAGGTATTGTAGAGCCTGAGGTGATAGTTACAGAACCTAAAATAACAAAAGCAGATAATGAAAAAGTAACTGATTTAATAGGAAGTTACAACACGAGTTATTCTGCAAATGCCGCAGGCAGAAATGAAAATCTCCGTGTAGGCTGTAATAATATTGATGGTACTGTGCTTGCACCTGGAGAAGTATTTTCTATGAATGTGGGACTTGGTCCTCAAACATATGCGAATGGTTATAAAGATGCAGGTGTATATGTCAATGGAAAAGTAGAGCAGGGTGTTGCAGGAGGCGTTTGTCAAGTAACATCTACATTATATAATGCTGTGATATTGGCAGAACTGGAAATTGTAGAAAGATATCCTCACTCTATGACAGTAGGATATGTACCTTTAGGCAGAGATGCCGCAGTAGCAGGAGATTATAAAGATTTGAAATTTAAAAATGATACAGAGTATCCTGTTTATATTGAGGCATATGCTAAAGATGGCAAAGTGGTATGTAATATTTATGGACATGAAATACATGATGCAGGACATAAAGTTGATTTTGAAATGGTATTTGAGGGAACAATACCAAAACCAGCAGAAAAAATAACAAAAGATGCTACAAAACCAGAAGGGTATAGACAAGTGACTTATACAGGAAAAACAGGTAGTAAAGTCAGCACTTATAAAATTGTAACAGAAAATGGAAAAGAAGTTAGCAAAGAATGGTTTTCTAGTTCAACGTATCGTGCTACACCTGATGAGGTAACAATAGGCACTAAAAAAGCAGAAGAAACACCACCACCAGAACAAAATGAAACACCAGAAACGCCAGAAACACAAACTACGCCATCATCAGATAATGATAGTGAAGAACAGCCATTAATAGTAGATACTGCACCAATAGGCGCAGAATAATGCAAAAGCGTATCGGCTTATGCGATACGCTTTTGTGTTTTTTTATATAGACAAATACAAAAAATGTTATTTGATAAAACCTTTATAACAGAAAGAGGAGAAAATATGATACAATGTTTCATGGTTGCATTAGGAGGTGGTATAGGTGCAATATTTCGTTATTTATTGACAAAAATACAGTTACCTTTTGAAACGACATTTCCTATTATTACATTATTTACAAATTTTGCAGGTGCATTTTTAATAGGTATTATAGTAAGTGCAACAGCAAAATATGCTTTATCAGAAAAAACAGTATTATTTTTAAAAACAGGATTATGTGGAGGATTTACAACATTTTCTACATTTTCATTAGAAAGTATAACATTAATAGAACAAAAAAATAATGGTATGGCATATTGTTATATCATATGTAGTATTGTATTTTGTATGATAGGAGTATGGCTAGGAAAAAAGATATTTTAATAAAAGTAAGGAGGATTTTATTATGGAAATTGGAAAAATACCACCAGAAATATTAAATAGAATTGTTTTAAATCCCATCAATCATTTTGCTTTAAAAAGAAATGATGTTTTTTTGCGTCCCAAAACAGGAGAGGATTGCTCTGCTGTTTTGTTTGGGGAAGAACTTTGTATATTGTCGGCAGACCCTATTACAGGAGCAGAACAGGATATTGGTTATATTGCAGTACACATTAATTGTAATGATATTGCGTCAAGCGGTGCAGAACCTATAGGCATACTGTTAACAATATTGTTACCAGAGGGGAGCAGTGAAGTAGTATTATCCGATATTATGGAGGGAGCTTATGAGGCGGCAAAGGAAACAGGTATTGAAATATTAGGGGGACATACAGAGGTAACAAATGCTGTAAATAAGGCTCTTGTTTCTGCGGCTGTAATAGGTAGAACAGACAAAAATCATTTTATTTCAACAGGAGGCGCAAAAGTAGGACAAGATGTCATTATGACAAAATGTGCTGGTTTGGAAGGAACAGTAATATTGGCAAAAGAATATGAAACAATATTATATAAAAAAATAGATAAGCATTTACTTCAAAAAGCAAAATCTATGAGAGGCTTTTTATCTGTTATAAAAGAAAGTAAAATTGCGAAAAGTATGGGCGCAACTGCAATGCATGATGTAACAGAGGGTGGTATATTAGGGGCAGTTTGGGAGGTGGCAGATTGTTCGGGTACAGGTATTACTGTGGAATTAGAAAAAATACCTGTAAAAGAAGAAACAAAAGCAATTTGTCATGCAGGGCATATTAGTCCTTATGAATTGATATCAAGCGGAAGTATGATTATTACGGCATTTGATGGTGAGAAAATAGTACAGGCACTGTCAGAACAAGGCATTGAAAGTGCAATAATAGGAAAAATTACAGAAAAAGAAAAGCAGATAATAAAAAATGGCAAAGTTAGTATATTAAATCAGCCTAAAAGTGATGCATTGTATAATGTAAAATTTGAATAAATAACAAAGTGATGTATGACAATAAAGGAAGTAATGAAATTATGCAAAATAAAATAATAAAATTACGTAAAAATTCACAATTTGCACAAAAAGCAGCAATATGGTTTTCGTCAAAGTGGGGAATATCTCAAAAAGAGTATGAAAATAGTATACAGCAATGTATAAATAAAAAATATAATATACCACAATGGTATATTGTAATAAATGAAAATCATGACATAATAGCAGGTGCTGGAGTGATAGAAAATGATTTTCATGAGTATACACATCTTCGACCAAATTTATGTGCTTTATTTGTTGAGTTAGAATATCGTAAAAAGGGTATTGCAAAACAGATATTACATTTTGTAATAAAAGATATGAAAAGTATGGATATAAAAAAATTGTATTTAGTGACAGACCATACAACATTTTATGAAAAATGTGGTTGGAACTTTTTGTGTATGGTAAATGATAATGAAGGTATTTCAGAAAGAATGTATGTTTTCAATATTGTATAATTTTATAAAATGTATCATTTTAAATTTATGTCTGAAAAGGCAGATAAATATTTCACAAGTTTGAAAATTTTTTTAGTCAAATGTATTCATTTTAGTCATATAAGGCATATTTTAGAAGTAAAATAAATCATTTAAAAATAATATTTTTAGGCAATTATCTATTAAAATAATAGCAGTATATACCACAACAAAATATAAAAATAAATATTTTTTGTCAAAATCGTATTTTTCTATTGATTTTTATGGCATTTTATTGTATGCTATTGATATAACAATGAAGAATGTTGAAAAAATAACACAATTCTTCAAAAAGCAGTATAGCAATGAAATAAAATACAACGAAGTAATACAAATTGTTTCTATCATTTAATTATTGAAAGGATTGATTTGCAATGAGAAATTTTATAGCAAAACACGTTGAAGAAATGCCACCATCTGGTATTAGAAAATTTTTTGATGTTGCTGCAACAATGGAAGATGTTGTTTCATTGGGCGTAGGCGAACCAGATTTTAAAACTCCTGAACACGTTAGACAGGCTGCAATAGACTCTTTAAAAGAAGGTAAGACAAGATATTCTTCTAACCAAGGTATGCCTGAATTAAGAAAAGTAATTTCTGATTATCTTGATAGAAGATTCCATACAAAATATGACCCTGCTGACCAAATTCTTTGTACAATTGGTGCTTCTGAAGCAATCGATATTGCATTAAGAACAATTATTGAACCAGGCGACGAAATTCTTGTTGTAGAACCTTCTTATGTTTCCTACAAACCAAGTATTACATTGCAGGGTGGTGTTCCTGTTGTTTTAACAACAAAAGTTGAAAACGAATTTAGATTAACACCAGAAGAATTGGAATCTGCTATTACACCTAAAACAAAAGCATTAATATTCCCATATCCAAATAACCCTACTGGCGGTATTATGGAAAAAGCAGATTTGGAAAAAATCGCTCCTGTATTGATTAAACATGACATACTTGTTATTAGTGATGAAATTTATGCAGAACTTACTTATGGCGGTTTAGACCACGTTTCTATCGCTTCCATTCCTGGAATGTATGAAAGAACAATCGTATTGAATGGCTTTGCAAAATCTTTTGCTATGACAGGTTGGAGATTAGGATATGCAGCAGGTCCTAAAGATTTGATATTAGCTATGAATAAAGTACACGCTTATGTTATTATGTGTGCTCCTACAATGAGCCAATACGCAGGTATTGAAGCATTGAAAGACCCTGTACAATGTGATAAAGACGTGGCTGAAATGAGAGCATCTTATGATGAAAGAAGAAAATACTTAATTAGCGAATTTAATAGATTGGGTATGACTTGCTTTGAACCAAAAGGCGCATTCTATGTATTCCCATCTATACAGTTGACAGGTTTGACATCTGCTGAATTCTGCGATAAAATGCTTTTTGAAGGTAGAGTAGCTGTTGTTCCTGGTACAGCATTTGGTGATTGTGGCGAAGGATTTATTAGAATTTCTTATGCTTACTCTATGGATGAATTGAAATTTGCTATCGGTAAAATTGAAGCATTCTTGAAACAAATTGGAAAATTATAATATTTTTTCGTAATAAATTCATTCCTTATTTATACAATAAAAGAACATACCATAATGGTGTGTTCTTTTATTTTGTGAAAAAATATTTGTTGTTAAAATTTCATTCAATAAATTCCGTCCAATAAATTCCGTTCAATATAGGGAAAACGAAGTTTTCCCAGTAAAGTTTTTTGTCAAACTTTTTTCAAAAAAGTTTGTAGGTGTGGACGAAGTCCACAAAAAGAACTTTATAGATAAAATACATATATCGAAAAGTATACCATTATTAATAATGCTCCATGATATCTTCAACATTACAATGTAAAATATTACAGAGTTTATCAATACTTTTAACTTGGACATTTTTGTTATGACGTAGTTTATCTAATAAAGAATGAGATATATGATATTTTTCATAAAGTTCATATTGTGTAATTCCCCTTTCTTTCATAGTTATCCACAAACGGTCATATTTTATCATTATATATCCCCTACCTTTTTTAAAATAATACTTGCTTTTTATTAATTATCCATGTAAAATGGATTTAATGGTAGTGTCTTTATAAAGACCATACCATTGATAGAGTGTAATAAAAAAATGACTAAATTGTATTTTGAAAGGGGCATAATTATGAAAAGTATTTTAGAGTTATTTGCACAAGACGAAATAAAAGTTGATACAAGAGATTTTAATTACACAACTGACTATTTAGACAAATTTAAAAAAAGGCAAATATTAGAAGAAAAAATAATAGATAAATTAGGTGAAGATGGAAAAGAATTATTTGATGAATATGATGACATGATTGCACAATTACAATCTGATATTAGAGTGGAAGAATTTGTGTATGGTTATCAAATAGGTGCTTTAATGATGATAGATACCTATTCATTTTTAGATTCTTTTGAAACAGAAAAAAATGGTATGACAGAGAAAAGAAGTAATATCATAGCAAAACGGGATATTATGCAAGCAGTAAAAAAGGAAGTACAAAAACTAATGAAAGAATATACTGCAAAAGTAGAATGAAAATATTAAAAAAGTAAATAGAATGAAGAAAATCTACAAATAAATTATTATAATAATATTGGGGAAACTTTTTTCACTTGTGAAAAGTTTCCCCAAACCCCTTCAAAAACACGCCTGTAAGCATAAAGACCGTGGGACGTTGTCTCACCCCCTGCAAGTCCTTTAAAAAGGGCTTGACCCTAAATTTTTTTTGGAAACTTTGTTTCCTTATTTTAAATTTACTCTGCTGTATGAAATAAAAAACGATTATTTACAATTTCTATCATCAATTTTTTTTCATCTACCAAATAAGACAGATAAGAGCGTATTGTACTACCTACAAGCACATATTGACTTGCGTCCATTACTAATTGATAATGGTCAAACACTTTTGTCAACAATTCTTCTGCTGTGGAAGGTGTTTGACAGAATGAAAGCAAAAGCTCCATAATTTCATAAACTTTTTTTCTATTTACATCTGCAAGTGTAGCAATATTTTCTGTGGTTTCTGTATGAGATGGTATGAAAATTTTTCCCTTTAATGTGCTTATAAAATCAAGTGTTTCTAAATATTTTTTAACATCATATATAAATGAAATATGATATTTATTTAATATTGTTTCACTGGAAACACAATCAGCTAAAAAATACACATCATCAGGTGTCTTAAATCCTATCATATCCCAAAAATGCCCAGGTAAAGAGAGTATTTCAAAGCCTTCTGGCAATGTAGCATCCGCTATATTTTGTGTTTGGCTGGGTTGTGCCATAAGAAATTTATGACGCAATGCACCAAAAGGATATCCTCCATACAAAAAAGAAGGCTCTAATATTGTATTTTCTGTTACAATATTTTCCATAGGTGTGGAGTATATAGGGCAGTCAAAACGTTTTTGCAAAAATTGATTGCCACCAATATGGTCTGCATTGGAATGTGTATTCAATATTGCTTTTAAATTCCAATTTTTTTGTTCCAGTATTTTTTTGATTTTTCTGCCAGCATCTTTATCATTTCCACTATCTATAACATAAACACCGTCTGTATCTTCATATATGCCTATTTTTGCAGGACATTCTATATAATAGGTATGTTCTGCTACTTGAACCAATTCATACATTTTATCATCTCCCTAAACACTATAAACAATTTAAGGCTATCGATATTATCGATAGCCTCAAATGATTAATATATTTTATTTCATAGAATCAGTAGAGCTAAGTACATCTTTAATTTTCATTTCAACTAACTCTTGAATCAATTTTCTTGCATCACCACAGTAACCTCTTGGGTCAAATGCTTCTGGTTTTTCTCCGAAGCTCTTTCTAATTGCAGCTGTCATAGCAAGTCTTAAGTCAGTGTCCATATTGATTTTGCAAACTGCTTTAGATGCAGCTTTACGAAGCATTTCATTAGGAACACCTTTTGCACCAGCAATTTTTCCGCCGTATTTGTTGCAAGTTTCAACAGATGACTCATCAACAGCAGATGCGCCATGAAGTACAATAGGGAAGTTGTGGAATCCAGCAGCTTCCAATTTTTCTGTAATAGTATCTAAACGGTCAAAATCAAGTTTTGCTTCTCCAGCAAATTTATAAGCGCCATGGCTTGTACCAATAGCAATAGCAAGAGAATCTACGCCAGTACGTTTTACAAAATCAACTGCTTGGTCTGGGTCTGTATATGTTGCATTAGCAGCATCTACTTTTACATCGTCTTCTACACCAGCCAATTTACCCAATTCAGCCTCTACAACAACGCCATGAGAATGTGCAAAGTCAACAACTTCTTTTGTTTTTGCAACATTTTCTTCATAATCATAGTGAGAACCGTCAAACATAACAGATGTAAAGCCAGCAGCAATACATTCTTTTACTGTTTCAATATCTGGACCATGGTCTAAATGCAAAGCAATATCAAGTCCTGTTTCTGCGACAGCAGCGTCAACCATTGCTTTTAAATAAAGAGGACCAGCATATTTTAAAGCACTTTTAGAAACCTGCAATATTACAGCAGAATTTTGTGCTTTTGCAGCATTTACAACACCCTGTATAATTTCCATATTATTGATGTTAAATGCACCGATTGCGTAATGTCCTTCAAAAGCCTTTTCAAACATTTTTTTTGTTGTAACTAAAGCCATTTTAAAACACCTCTCTCTTTCTCTCTATAAAAGTTTTGAATCAAATACTTTCAGTTAAATTATAATACAGCATTGAGTTTGTGACAAGAGTTTTTGATATTTTTTAAAACAATTTCGTCAAAAATATGTTATACTTTAACAAAAGGAGGGAATATATGAATCATTTTTTGACAGTAGTAGCAATATTAGCAACAGATATTTTTACAAAAAAAATGGTCTCTAAAAACATAAAAATAGGAGAAAAAAAAGAAATTGTAAAAAAACGGATTTATTTCTGGCACATAAAAAATAAAGGAGCAGCATATAATAGCTTTGAAGGACATATGCCAGTTATAAAATGTATTTCTATAATAGGTATGCTATATTGTGCTTTTCATATGCATAAAGGCGATAAAATGAACAATATTGGTTGTACATTTTTATTAGGAGGCGCATTAGGTAATTTTTTAGAAAGAATACAATATGGTGAAGTGACAGACTTTTTATATTTTGAATGTTGCGATAAACAGTGTTATGGTAATATGAAAAAAGTATTTCGAAAGGGTAGTGCTATATTTAATATTGCTGATATTTTTATAGCCATAGGTGCCATACTTTTTATGATTTCAAATATAAAAAAACAAAATGAAAAATGATATAAAATAGGTATTGTCATAATGACAAAAACATACTATAATATAAAATATAATACAAAATATTACATGATTGTTTTCTATTCCTGAGGTGTTCGATAATCCTGTCATATTTGAACCTACATGACTTTAACGGGATTCCTATACGCAAACGATATGTCAGGCCTCAACATAATTCCCCTTGGGCAGAGGAAGGCAGAGTCTTTGCTGCGGTTGCCCACCTGGCTTAGGCTAGGTGTCAAGAGGCAGGAACCGGCATTTTGGGATGAAAAATTTTAATGCTCTATTATTTGAAAAAATAATAGAGCATTTTTTTGTGTGTTATTTTAGGAATAAATTACATTTTTTGGAATAGAATGATAAAAATAATAGGTATTGATTTATGCTGCTTTGTATTTTAAAAAGTGGTACAAGTCTAAAACATTTCGCAACTACAAATTTTTGATTTTGTAAACATTAATAATGTTTACAAAACAAAACCTGCAAAAGAGGAAGGAGATTAAAAAATGAAAAAAACAACTCTTTTATTTTGTATTGCTATGCTTTTATTAGGAGGATGCAAAAAAGAGAATACACAAACGAGAGAGCAACCTATGCAACCACCCAAAACAGGTACGTTACTGCAAACAGAATACTCTGGTGTAGGGCGTTTTGGTGACGATATCCCTATTACAAGGGGAGAAATGGCAAAAATGATTGCATTATCATTTTATACACCTGAAGAAATAGCAGGTATGAAAAATAATATTCAATTTCATGATGTCAGTGTAGAAGATTGGTATTACCCTTATATCAATGCAGCGGTAACTGATGGATATCTTTCGGGGGATGGAGAAAGCTTTTTACCAGAAGAAGATGTGACATTAGAACAAACGCAATATTTAATCAATAGATTGAATCCAGATAATCAAACAAAAATTACAATAAATGATGAAAATAAAAATAAATCTGTGGCATATAGTTTATGGCTAGAACTTTTTCAAGAAGCATTACAGGGAAGGCGTGCAGAAAATAGCTTATATTCTTATGGTATACTACCCAGAGAACAAGTACTATTGGATACAGCAGACAATGGCACAATACTTTTAATGGAAGATGGCATTTTTACATCAACAGGGCGCAGTTTAAAAGCATTAGAAAATAAAAAAATAAAAGTACTTCAAAAAGATAGAGAAATTGTTGCAATAGAAGAAATATTGGACGAAAATCCTACAATACAAAATGCTTTTTTTACTGTAACAGATGATGGTATAGAAGTAAATACGGGAGATGGTATTGTATTTTATGAATATGAAAATACAGAATCTTTACCTCAAAGTGGTATAGCAGATATACAAATACAAGAGGATACTATACTTTCTATTACACCCATAGAAAATGGTGGCAGTGATGTCATTAAAAAAGCAACAAGTAATAGTATAGAACTACAAAATAAAGGTGTTTTGGAATGGGCAGAAAATGCCAAAATATATGAAGATATAAACGGTGTGGTAACAAGACGCCCTGTAACACGTTTAATCAGTGGTACAGATATTGCAGATTTTTATTATAAAGATGGAAAAGTAGCAGCGGCTGTCATACGTAGAGAGGCAACACCAAACAATATCAGAGTGCTTTTGAGTAATACAGCATATAATAGCTATACACACCCTAATGTGACAATTACAGCAGATAGACCTTTTACAGTAAAAGGAGGAGATGTTATAAAAACATTTCAAGCTGGAGAAGAATTGACATTGACAACTGAAAATGATTTAGGACTTTTTGAAAAAGGTAGGGTATATATTAATACAGAAGATGATGGACAATTTATAGTGAAAAATATTACAAGAAATGATGTTTTTCCGCAATATAGAGGTAGTCTGGAATTAGAAAAAACACCAAACGGTTTTATTATGATTAACGAAGTACCTTTTGAAACTTATTTGAAGGGTGTTGTACCATTTGAAATGCCTGTTAGTTTTGGCTTAGAACCTTTAAAAGTGCAGGCTGTTTCGGCAAGGAGTTACGCATATAATCAATTTTTTGCGAACAGATATAACGATTATGGCGCTCATGTGGACGATTCTACAAACAGTCAAGTATATAACGGCAGTCAAACGCAAGAAATTTCGGACAGAGCAGTAGAAGAAACGAAAGGTATGGGCGTAACATATGGAGATAAAGTAGTAAATGCTAATTTTTATTCTACATCGGCAGGTGTGACAGCAAATTCGGGAGAAGTTTGGGCAACAGATAATGGAAAAACATTTCCATCTGAAAATAAGGGGTATTTAATTAGTAAACAACAAGGATTAACGAAAGAAATTGGAGATTTGACAAAAGCAGAAAATGCAGAATCATTTTTTAAAAATTGGGAAGTAGAAAGCTATGATAGTACTTCTCCTTGGTTTAGATGGAAAACAACATTGCCAAAACAAGTGGTAAATAAATTGAATGAAAGAATATTGCAAGTTTATGATTCTAATCATAATTTGGTGGAAGTACTCCAGCAAGATGGCACATGGAAAGTATCTCGCCCTTCTGATTTAGGAAAAATTCAGGGTATTAGCGTTTCAGAAAGAGGAGAAGGCGGAAACGCTATGTTTTTGACGGTAACAGGGGAAAAGGGTAGCGCTCGCATTAAAACAGAGTATGCTATTAGAAATGTGCTAAAACCAGTGGGAGAAGACGAAACAGATGTAATATTGCAGTTGAAAGATGGTAGTGAAAAAATCAATTATGCTATATTGCCAAGTGCCTTTATTGTTATAGAGGAACAAAAAACACCTGAAAATGATTTAGAAAGTGTTACAATATATGGTGGAGGAAATGGACATGGTGCTGGTATGAGTCAATATGGCTCTATGGGTATGGCTGAAAAGGGCTTTGATTATCAGCAGATATTAGAACATTATTTTGAAGGGGCAAAAGTGCAAAGAATTATAGAAAATTGATATATTAAAAAATTGCGTTCAAATTGCGCTTAAATTGTGTTCGTAATAGGGAAAACGAAGTTTTCCCATAAAAGTTTTTTGTCAAACTTTTTTTCAAAAAAGTTTGCAGGTGTGGACAGCGTCCACAAAAAGACTTTATTGACAGATTGAGGACATACCTTTTTGGTATGTCTTTTATTTTAATCTCGTTATATGCCTCATAGCTTTTATTTTAAGTATTATATCATTGTTTTTTTGAAAAATAGAAAAAATATTAAATAATGAATATTTAACGTATTGCTATAAATAAGAGTAAAATAAAATACGAATTTTGAAATATTATAATGTAAAAAGTAAAATTGATAATATTATCGTCAAAAATTGGAAAAATAATTACCAATACTAGATAAAAAATAAATGTAAAATATAATAAGATAAGGGGGGAAGATAATGGATAAAGATTTATATTTAGAATTAGATATACAAAAATATGAAACATTTTTACGAGAACGAATTACAGAGCTAAGAATACAAAAAAATTTATCTGAACACGCTTTAAGCCTTCGCTTAGGGAAATCTGGTTCTTATATTCGGTCAATTACAAGTAAAAAAGCATTACCTTCCCTTAAAGAATTATTTAATATTATTATATTTTTTGAAATGACGCCTTCTGAATTTTTTAAAGGTTTAGAAAAATAAGTTAGATAAAAAAATAGGAGGAATATCATGCAAGTTTGTGCCATTACAGGTCATAGACCTTCCAGATTCCCATTTAAAAATGATGAAAGTGATATCATTTGTCAAATGTTAAAAATAAAAATAGAAAACAATTTAAGAGATTTATATCAAAAAGGTATACGCACATTTTGGATTGGAGGCGCATTAGGTGTTGATATGTGGTCATCAGAAATATTAATCGAACTAAAAAAAGAGGAAGCATATAGCGATATCAAAATCATGATTGCAATACCTTTTGAAGGATATAGTAAAATGTGGAAAAAACAGTATTCTGAAAGGCTAAATAATATTTTAGATAATGCAGACAAAGTTGTTGTTATAGGTACTAAAAAAGAACCTAAACAAGAATTATATAAAAAAAGAAATGAATATATTGTGGATAAAGCAGATTGCTTACTTGCTGTATTTAATAGAAGAAGAATAGTACGTAGCGGAACACACATGACAATCATGTTTGCTTTAAGAAAGGGAATACCAATTATAGTAGTAGACTCAAATTTACAAAAAGGGATATTATTTTAGGAAAACATTGTTTTCCTTTTTTTTGCAGATACTGTCTATAACTGCAAACTTTTAGACTAAAAAGCTTTACATTGAGAGGGTGCCCCACCCATCATGACTGCTTTTGTTAGTATAATCATAATCAATTTTATATTTCAACAAAATGATACAAATGAGAGTGGCTAAACATGCATTTAAAACCGTGAGGACGTTGCTTTCAAACTCCACCAACTTCCCTCAAAGTTGGACAAAACTTTTAAAGGAAAACTTCGTTTTCCTAATTGCAACAGAAATAAAAATGATTTTTAAAACAATTCTTTTTGGATACTCCTATTTTTATGCGCTTACCTTGTCATTTTATAAAAAATCCTTTTTTTTCGTAATATTTATGTATATAATAGTTAATATGAAAAATTTATCACATAAAATAAGAAAGGATTGTAGAGTCATGTTTCGTACAATAAAATGGTATTTTAAATTTGTTTTTTGTTTAATATTAAAAACAGTCGATGCAAAAAAAGCAGACAAAATATTAAAACAAAAAGGTGAAAATGCTTATAATGAATATGTTTATGATATTGTTTCTCGTTGGGCTATGGCAAGAGTGAAAGACAGTGGTGCAGAAATTACAGTACATGGTAAACAAAACATACCCAAAGATAAAACAGTACTTTTTGTAAGCAATCATCAAAGTGATTTTGATATCGCCATATTTTTAGCTATGATACCCGAAAAAAAAGAAGGCTTTGTAGCAAAAGTGGAACTTGAAAAAATTCCTTTTTTAAGTGCTTGGATGAAAAGAATACATTGTATTTTTTTAGACAGAAATGATATGAAGCAATCTGCAAAAACAATATTAGAAGGCATTAAATTATTAAAAAGCGGTCATTCTATGGTGGTTTTCCCAGAAGGAACAAGAAGTAAATGTGATGAAATGGGAGAATTTAAAGCTGGAAGTTTTAAACTTGCTACAAAGTCAAAAGTGCCTATTGTGCCTGTTACAATAGATGGCTCATATAAAATATTAGAAGGAAGTAAATATCGCATTTGTCCAGCAAAAGTAAATGTATATATACACGAGCCTATTGAAACAGAAAATTTATCAAAACAATGTGAATCTAAATTACCTGAAATGATAGAAAAAATCATTAGAGAAGGTAAAAAGTAATATAAAATATGAGGGAGAGCAAGTTATGAAACAATTTTTAACAAAAATAATACTGTTCTGTTTTATTATTATGAGTTTTATAGGGTGTTCCAGCAACACAATACAAAATCAATCACAAGAAAAAACAGAAACTTATAAATTATCTGCTTTTTCAATGCCATTACAAACAGAATATGTATATGATTATTTGGGAATGCGCTTTCAGTTAGGAGAAGAAGTGAACAAAGCACTAGAACAAGGAAAATTATTTATGTATCTTGATGCAAGTTATTCACAGCATACAAAAGAGTTAGAATATGCACGCCAAGCAATATTATATGTTTCACCAGAAGATAGACAGCAAACATGGGATAATGATGAACAAAAATTACAGGAGTGGAAAAATCAAGCACAAATATTGGGTTATATTGGTGCATATAAAAGAGATGTTTTGGAGCAAGTAGATATTGCTGTATTGACAAACTGCACTAAAAATAAAAATATAGGCGAGACACCAGATGGCACATGGCAATATTATATTAGTAGCAATGATATTACAGAAGTACAGCAAGCAGCAGAACGTTTTAGCAGAACACTTGTAACAATATACGAAAGCAAACCTTTTACAGAAGGTGTGAGCATATTTGCACAATCATCAGAAAACAAGCCTAGTATAGGAGATTTTCAAACAAATGATATTGATGGAAATGCTGTTACAAAAGACATTTTTTCAGAATATGATATGACATTAGTAAATGTGTTTACAACACAAGCAGAGCCTTGTTTATTAGAAATAAAAGAACTGGAAGAATTATACACTTATCAAAAATCAGAACAACAGTCTTTTCATATAGTTGGTATTGTTTACGATGCTTGGCAAAATCAAAAGGAACAATCAGAAGAATTGGCGAAACAAATACAAAAAGAATACAATGTCACATATGACATGATATTACCTGATGATGTTTTAATGGACGGCTGTCTAAAAAATATTAGTGCCTTTCCAACAACATTTTTTGTTGACAGACAAGGAAATATAATAGGAGAATATTATTTAGGAGCAAGACCAAAAGAAAATTTACTTGAAATCATAGGAGAATTGAAGGAGGATAACACCAATGCATCAGAAACATAACAAGAATAAAAAGGAGGAAATTGGTATATTTTTTATTATGATTGATATTGTGTTTTGATTGCATTTTTAAAACAAATATAATATTTTTTGCTTTATTATTAAAAAATTTTTAAGGAGGAATTTTTCTAAAAGGAAAATTCCTCCTTGGCTTGTTGATAAATTCCTTTTGTAAACTTTGTTTACATCTACAAACTTTTATGGGAAAACGAAATTTTCCATAGTATAAATACAATTTTTTTTATCAGTTTTTTACAAAAAATATTTCATTTTTATTAAGCTAATTTCTATATTATTGCATTTCTTTGTATTCCGTATTATAATGAAAAAATACATTAATTGATATAACACATCATTTAATTGATTTCAAAACAGTTTGTATGACAAATTATATTGTTATCAAGGAGGTTTTTATGGACGAAACAGTTATTGTAATTATGTTGAAAGACAAACAAACGGGATTTTTAGAAAAAGAATTAAGTTGCTATCATTTAGGAGAACAACAAAATATACTACTTAACATTTACGCAGAACAAAATGAGCAAAATGAGATTACTGTTTTTGCAAAATTAACTTGTGAAAAAGAAATATCGGATTGGGAATATAATGCAATATTAGATTATTATGATATGGAAACAGTAAAACCATTTGTAAATGCAATAGAAGAATTAGAAGGAGAATACAATCCTGTATGGCTGGTATCATTTCCTTTTTCAGATAATCAGAAGGAAATGGAGCAAAAACTTTGTGATATATTACAATCGCATCAAAAAGAATTGTATTCTGTATATGAAGCAATAGCAGACAAAAAGGATGATTATATTGAATAAAATTTTTAAAATTTTTTCTACTTTTATCATGCTGGTGGCTGGTATGACTGCGTGTCAAAATACGACACACCCCCCTTTTACACAAAAGCAAAAACAAACAGAACCACAAATTATTATAGAAGAGGAAAGTGTTCCTCAAACAAATGAACAACAACAAACACAACAAAAAGATGAACATTATGATCAGACAGAACAGCAAACAGAACAAAAAACAACACAAAAAATAACAGAATCTAATACAACAGAAAAAACAAAATCCACACCTTTTTTACATTGGGGAGAATCTAATGCCCAATATTGGGAAAAATTACAAAAAGTAGCAGAAACAGCACAATTATTTTATGATGATAATGGCAGTCGTTTCACATTGCTCAGTAAAGGTGGAAAACTTTATAACAGCAGTACAGCATATTATGTTACAACAAATTATTTCGTAAATAATGGATTACTGGAAAAAGATTTTACTGACTTCGATTGTGATATTCTTTTATTAAAGGGTAGTGATATTGCAGAATATACAGATATAGATATTTCTCATATGGATATGGGAATATTTACAGCAATGAAACAGCCTTCTGGTAATAAAATGATGATTTGCTCTCCTACGAAAAAAGTAGCAAGTATATCAGAGGAAAATTACAAAAAATTATTAAAAAAATATCAGAACTATCATGGCGCAATACATATACTTTCGCCACAAATGGACGAATATGAAAGAATATTAAATTTTATACGTGTTTATGAAGGGAATTATGATAAGTATTATGTAAGAGATATCCGTTTAGATTCAAAATATGCTGTTGTTACATTTTCATCACAAAATAGTGCGAATAATATTAAGCAGTATGTATTGGTGAATAAAGATAATTTTTGGGAGGTAGCAATAAATGATTTGCATAAACAATCCAATTTGCATTATGCTGTAAATAGTGTATTACCAGATTTTAATTTAAATCTGCTCCCATCATATAACATATTTTTTTATAAAAATGATATGAAAGTGGATTTTTCAGATATATTAAGAAATATGATATATCATGAATTGATAGAACAACAAAGTCAAGTACAATACATATGTAGTACTACAAATTATTGCTATATTGTTCTTTATGGTGGTGACAGATATTTAGGCAAAAAGCTAAATGATGATTGGGATATTAAAAAAGTAAAATCTGCAATTGATGCAGTAGATTCTATGAAATTAGATAATCAAAATGCACCAACATTTATTGTATTGGACGAATAAGGGGAAATGATATTATGACAAAAACAAATGCTATGCGTTTATTAGAGCAAAGTCATATTGATTATGATACAGCAGAATATGAATATGATGAAAATAATCTTTCGGGTGTTCATGCTGCTGAGGCAATCGGTTTGCCAGAAGAACAGGTTTTTAAAACACTTGTTACAAAAGGCGATAAAACAGGTATACTTATTTTTTGTATACCTGTTAATATGGAATTGGATTTAAAAAAAGCGGCTTCTGTTTCGGGTAATAAAAAAGTAGAAATGACACATATGAAGGATTTATTAAATTTAACAGGATATATTAGAGGAGGCTGTTCTCCTATTGGCATGAAAAAAAAGTATATTACTTATATTGATGAAACAGCAATTCTATTTGAACAAATTGCTGTCAGTGCTGGCATAAGAGGACAGCAAATATTGATTGCTCCAGAAAAGCTAATTGCTTTTGTGGAGGCAAAAGAGGCAGACATTACAAAAGAAATGGAAAATATATAAAAAGGAGCGTTAATTATGCGTCATAATATTTACGAAAAGGGATATGGCTATATTCCACGTTTGATTATGGAGGATAGAAGACTTTCCGCTCTTTCAAAATCAATTTATGCTTATTTTTGTAGTTTTTCAGAAGGGAAAGCATCTCTTTTCCCTCCATTAAATAAAATATTAGAAGATTTGAATATGACAGAAGATGTTTATCAGGCTCATTTTCAGTTACTTGTGAGATGTGGTTATATATCATTGCAACAAGAAAAGCGTTCTGATGGTGGTGTAAGAAATATATTTACATTGCAAAAGCAAATTGAGTTTTGAGAAAATAAAAAAATATAAGCCTTAAGAGTATTTACTCTCAAGGCTTATATTAAATTAGTTTTTAAAACTATGAATAGGGGCGGGTATTCTGCCTCCTCTTTTTATAAATTTTTCACAGCTATACGTATTGACAGGCATAATTGGGGCATAACCTAAAAGTCCGCCAAATTCTACAGTATCTCCTACATTTTTTCCTATTACAGGAATCAAACGAACTGCTGTTGTTTTATTATTTATCATACCGATAGCCGCTTCATCTGCAATGATACCAGAAAGTGTTGCAGCAGAAGTATCTCCTGGTATGGCAATCATATCTAATCCAACGGAACAAACACAAGTCATAGCTTCCAGTTTTTCCAATGTCAATGCGCCTTTTTCAGCAGCGACAATCATGCCATGGTCTTCACTGACAGGTATAAAGGCACCACTCAATCCACCTACATAAGAAGATGCCATCACACCACCTTTTTTTACATTATCATTTAATATAGCAAGTGCGGCTGTTGTACCTGGTGCGCCTGCTTCTTCTAATCCCATTTCTTGAAAAATTTCAGCAATACTATCTCCAATCAATGGTGTTGGTGCAAGTGATAAATCAATAATACCAAAAGGAACATTCAATCTTTTTGATGCTTCTTGTGCAATCAGTTGTCCTACTCTTGTAATTTTAAATGCAGTTTTTTTCACAGCTTCGCAAAGTGTTTCAAAATCTGCTTCTCTTACTTCTTGTAATGCTTTTTTTACAACACCAGGACCACTTACACCTACATTGATAACACAATCTTTTTCTCCTACACCATGAAAAGCACCAGCCATAAAAGGATTATCTTCTACTGCATTACAAAATACAACTAATTTAGCACAGCCTAAACAATCCTGTTCTTTTGTTAATTCTGCTGTTTGTAATATAATTTCACCCATTTTTTTCACAGCGTCCATATTTAAACCATTTCGAGAAGTACCAATGTTTACAGAAGAACAAACAACATCTGTTTCTTTTAATGCTTGAGGAATAGAGTTGATTAAAATTTCATCTGATTTTGTACAACCTTTTTGTACCAGTGCAGAAAATCCACCTATAAAATTAACGCCAACTGCTTTTGCCGCTCTGTCTAAAGTATGCGCTACACTAACATAGGAATCTGTTTGACAGCCTGCTGCTGCAATGGCGATAGGTGTTACAGAAATTCTTTTATGTACCACAGGTACGCCGAATTGTTTTGCTAAATCATCTCCCACTTTTACCAAGTCTTTTGCGCAAGTGGTGATTTTATGATATACTTTTTCATTAAATTTATCAATATCAGAATCTGCACAATCCATAAGATTGATGCCCATAGTAATTGTGCGGACATCTAAATTGTAATCTTCTATCATTTTATTTGTTTCTAATACTTCACTCCTTGTAATCACAAAAAGACCCTCCTTAAACACGATGCATAGAGTTAAATATATCTTCATGTTGCATTTTGATTGCAACACCCATATTTTCTCCTAATTCTACCATTTCATCTACTAAAACAGTAAATTCCTTTTTTACAATAGATAAATCTACAATCATCATCATATTCAAATAACTGCCTACGATTGTTTGAGAAATATCTAAAATGTTAATATCATTTCTTGATAAATATGTGCAAACTGTTCCGATAATACCCACATGGTCTTTACCTAATACTGTTATAATACCTTTCATATATATCCTCCTTCATTTTTGTAATGTTTTGCTATATTAAAAAACAAAACATTTTATAATTACCTTTTACAAAAACATTGTATACACAAAATATTATTTTTGCAATAGAAAAAGGAGAAAAAACATAAAAAAGCTTATTTCTCCTTTTAAAGTGAATACTATTAATAAGTAAAACGATTAATATCTTCCATAGTAATGCCTGGCTGTATTGCGATATTGATAGCATTTGCTATGATGTTAGCAAGACGTTCTACAACAGCGTCTACTTCTTTTGGTGTCACAAACATATTTCCAACATAAGGGTTTAATATATCTACAATTAATTTATATTTTTCATCTGTATCCATATTGTGAAGCATTTCATAAAAAGCACTGCCTTGCTCTGTTTGTGCAATCATTTCTTCTAACATTCTATCCATAGTATCGTTTATCAGTGTTGCAGCATCTACAACAGTAGGCACTCCCAAGGCAATCACAGGTATGCCAAGTGTTTGCTCATTTAATGTCATTCTTTTGTTTCCTACACCAGCACCAGGAGCAACACCTGTATCAGACATTTGTATTGTACTGTTTATTCTGCTGAATTTTCGTGCTGCAAGAGCATCAATAGCAATGACTAAATCAGGCTTTAATTTTTCCACAACACCTTGTATAATTTCTACTGTTTCAATACCTGTGATACCCATTACACCAGGACTAATTGCAGCAACACTTCTGACAGATTTTTGTATTTCTTCTGGTAATACACCATCTAAATGTCTTGTAACAAGTATTTTATCAATTACTTTAGGACCTAATGCGTCAGGAGTAATATTCCAGTTTCCTAAACCTACTACTAATATTGTGGATTTTTGACTTAATTTTGACAATCCAGCAATATGTTCTGCGGCTGTTTTCATAATTTGTTCATGACTTGTAATATCATTTTGTTTTAATAATTCTGATTCTATGGTAATATAATTGCCTATTGGTTTTCCCATTGTTTGGCTACCTGTTTCATTTAATATTTTAACGTGTGTAATTTGATAGATATCTGTATTTTTAATTTCAACTTTTACGCCGTCTAATTCTTCAGTATTTTGTTTTTGTTGCTGTGCAAATTCTCTTGCTTCAATAGCAAGGTCTGTTCTGGGGCTGAAATTCCATGCTATTTTATTTTGTTTTTGCTTTTTCATAATTATCCCTCCTGTAATTTTATTTTGTTCATTTACTATAACAAACAGTAAAAGAGTAGCCTTTTCATAAAAAATTTTATAAAATACAATATTTTTATGAAATGAACAAAAACTTTAATTTTTTTGCCATTATTTTTACCTTCAATTTTAAATATATACATTGACTTATGCATTGCTTTCGGTTAAAATATATTGTGTTGAATTAATCGCAGACGTGTCGAAGCATAAAAAAATGCTTTTGCGGTTAATAGAAGTATAATAAGTGATATTCCCTAAATATCCAAATTCGTAAAAAATATATAATAAATAGGAGGAACAAAAATTGGCAAATATTAAATCTGCAAAAAAGAGAATTAAAGTCATTACAAAAAAGACATTAAGAAATAAAATGATTAAATCTCAAACAAAAACAGCAATTAAAAAAGTATTGGTAGCAGTAAATGCAGGAGATAAAGAAGCAGCAACAGCAACATTAAAAGGTGCTGTATCTGCTATTGACAGAGCATATACAAAAGGTGTTTATCATAAAAACACAGCTGCCAGAAAAAAATCCAGTTTAACAAGAATGGTAAACGGATTATAATTTAGACACGAAAAAGGGATACCGAAAGGTATCCCTTTATGTTATCAAAATAGAATAGATTACAATATAATACAAATCAATCCGCCGTTACCTTCATTTACAATTTTTTGTAATGTTTCTTGCAATTTCATTTGTGCTTCTTCAGGCATTCTATAAATTTTATTTTGCATACCATCACTTACCATAGATTGTAGTGTCCTTCCAAATATATTCAAATCCCATATTTTTTGTGGGTTTGCATCATAATCTTGTATTAAACTGTCAATAAATTCTTTTGATTGTTCTTCATTTCCTATAATAGGAGAAACTTCTGTTTCAATATCCGCTTTAATCATATGTATGGATTCGCCTTTTGCTTTTAATTTTATGCCAAAACGAGAGCCTTGTTTAAATACTTCAGGTTGCTCTAATTTAATTTCTTCAAATACAGGAGACACTACACCATAACCTTTTCTTTTTACATCATGGAGTGCGCATTCTATTTTATCATATTTCTTTTTGATATCAGAAAGCATTTTGATTGTAGAAATTAGCTGAGAGTCATTTTCAATAGGCATATCAATTGTTTCGCTTAATATTTTATAAAATAAACTGTCATCTACTGATAATGCAATATCAATAGCACCTTCTCCCAACATAATACCATCAGTATAAGCTTTTTTTATGTATTCATTTTGCTCCAAAGCATTTAAGTTTTCTTTTACATCTGTCAATTTTTCAACAACATTCATTAAATCTTTTAAACTGGTTATAATACTTTGTTTTAACCAATGATTTTCTTCTAATGTTTCAATCCATGTTGGAAAGTGAAGGCGTATTTCTTTCATAGGAAATTCATAAAGAACTTTTTCTAATATATTTTTAATATCTTCTGTTTTTAACTGTGCGCAGTTGACAGGTAGTATAGGAACACCATATTTTTCAGAAAGTTCTTGCTGTAATGTCATGGTATCATCACTATAAGGACGAGAAGTATTTAAAAGAACAATAAAAGGTTTCCCAATCTGTTTCAATTCATTGATTACTCTTTGTTCTGCATCTTGATAACTTTCTCTGCTTAAATCTGTTACACTTCCGTCTGTTGTGATAACAATACCTATTGTGGAATGGTCTGTGATAACTTTTTTTGTACCTAGTTCTGCCGCATCTAAAAATGGCATAGGTTCCTGTGCCCATGGAGTATGTACCATACGAGGTGTATTTTCTTCTTCCATATGTCCTTCTGCCTCAGGCACAATATAACCTACACAGTCAATCATGCGAACTTTTAAATTAACATCATCTCCTATTGTAATTGCAACAGCTTCATTTGGTACAAATTTTGGCTCTGTTGTCATAATATTTTTGCCTGATGCAGATTGAGGTAATTCATCTTGTGCTCTTTCTCTGGCATAATTGTTTTCTATATTGGGTAATACAAGTAAATCCATAAAGCGTTTTATAAAAGTGGATTTTCCTGTGCGAACAGGTCCTACAATGCCCAAATAGACACAACCATTTGTACGTTCTGCAATGTCTTTATAAATATCAAATTGTTCCATAATAAAATCCTCCCTTGCTTTTTTAAAATGTATCCATACAATGTAATATATGAATCAATATTGTATGATATGCAATAGAGTTTATACAAACAGATGTTTGTTTTTTAGCATATTGCTCTAAGCTTTGTCATATTTCTGCAATTTTGGGTTTACCTACGTAAAAAAATATATTATAATATTACAATGCCTAAATGCGTAACGTAAAGGAGGGTGTTTATGGCAGGAAATAATAGAAAAAAAGGCAGCAGCCAAAAAAAAACAAATCAAAAGAATAATGCAAAATCATCTGCAAAAAAAAGAGTAAAAAAGACAGCACCGAAAACAAAAAAAGCACCAGTACATAAAAAAAGACAACGTGTTGCAAAAAAAATGCCAGCACCAAAGGGTAGTTATAAGGTGTTTACAGTGCTGATATTTTTGTTTTTTACAATATATCTTTGTGGCTATATATGGGTTTTTTTAAACAGACCATCTATTCCTGTGGAGCAGGTAACATATGGCAGTATTGAAAATGCTTCTTCTCTAAAAGGACTAATAATAAGAGAAGAATATGTTGTAACAAGTGACAGGACAGGTATGCCAGTATATAATTTTTCTGAAAATGAAAAAGTACCAAAGGGAGAAACAATATGTATTATAAGAGATGAAGAAACTTCTGCTGTAATAGAACAAAAAATTGATAATATAGATAAGGATATATTAAAGGGACTGCAAAAAAGAAGTGACCTTTCTGTATTTCAAGAAGATGTTTCTCGTGTAGAAAACAATATTTCACAATTAATTAGTACTTATAATGGAAAATTTATGAGTGAAAATATTATGGATATTGCTTCTTTAAAAAATCAAATTGCATCAGAAATGAATCAAAGAACAGAAATATGGCTGACTGAAAATATTGAAGGAATATCAAATCTTTCAGAAGAAAAAAATCAATATCAACAACAGCTTGCAGATAGTATTTCTACAATTAAAGCAGAAAAAAGTGGTTTGATATCTTTTCAAATTGATGGACAGGAAGATGTTTTGACACCTGAAAATTTGGATATGATAGAGCAAAAACAGGTTTCTACACAAATTACACCGAAATATCTTTCTAAAACAGGTGCAGTGGAACAAAATGAAGTGATGTTTAAAATTGTAACAAATAATAAATGGTATATTGTTTCCTATTTGCCTCCAGAAGTAGTAAGTGGCTGGGAAGAAGGACAAACAAAATATTTATATGCAACAATTAATGAAGAAGAAAAACGATTTACTATGAGTATAGATTCTCTTTCTATAAATGAAAAAGAAGCAAGAGTAGTATTTAGTGCTACACAGGATATATTAAGTGTAATTGGATTGCGAAATATTTCTTTCCGTATACAAAGTACTTCTTTAGAAGGTATCAAAATACCAAACAATGCGATTATAGAAAAAACAGTATTGAAAATACCTATAAATTGTATTATACAAAATGCAGGAGAGCAAGGTGTTTATAAAATTGTAAATGGGAAAACAGAATTTATTCCTTTACAATTAATAAGATATAGTGCAGTAGAAGGCTTTGGATATGTAGTACAAGATTTCAGTAATTTAAAAGTAGGAGATATGGTATCACAAGGAACAGAACAACAAGATGGTAGTTATGCTATTGGTGAAAATGCAGGCAGTTATACCATCAATGATGTGGAAACAATGAAAGGTGTATTTGTAGGAAACAGTTCTATTGCAAAATTTACAGCGATTACTGTAATAGGACAGAATGAAGAATATACTATTGTGAATCCAGGTAGCAGTTCTTATGAATTGCAGGCATATGATATTATTGTTTCAGATGCAAAAAATATAGGTGAAAATCAAACATTATATTAAGTGTTTGCAGAAAGGAATGTAAATTGATATGGGAGAAATACAGCAAAATATTATAGATATAGAGCAAAGAATTACAGCAGCAGCACAAAAAAGCGGAAGAAAAAGAGAAGATATATTATTGCTTGCTGTAAGCAAAACCATTGATGTACCACGTATAAAACAGGCAGTGGACTGCGGTTTAAAAGAACTGGGAGAGAATAGAGTACAGGAAATATTAGAAAAGTATGATACTATGGGAAAAGATGTTTGTTGGCATTTAATTGGACATTTACAGACAAATAAGGTAAAATATATCATCAATAAAGTAAAAATGATACATTCCGTAGAGAGTATAAAATTAGCTGAAGAAATTGATAAGCGTGCAAAGCAATCAAATGTGATTATGGACATTTTGGTGGAAGTGAATATAGCAGACGAACAAAGTAAATTTGGTGTTACGCCAAAAGAAACACTTTCTTTTATAAAAAATATTGCTTTTTTAGACAATATTCGCATAAAAGGTCTTATGACGGTAGCACCTTTTGTCGATAATCCAGAAGAAAACAGAGATTGTTTCAGAAGAATGAGGCAATTATTGGTTGACATTAATGCAGAAAAAATTGATAATGTAAATATGAACGTTTTATCAATGGGTATGTCTAATGACTTTGAGGTGGCCATTGAAGAAGGTGCAACCATTGTAAGAGTGGGAACCAATATTTTCGGTAAAAGAGTTTATCCTCAACAGTAATGAGTAATTATAGAAAGGAGAAAGGATAGGCACAGGGTCAAATAACATATAGGAGGAATTTGTAACATGCCAAAAGTGTTTGATAAGTTAAGGGACTTGATGTTTGGCGAGTATGATGAATATGATGACGATGAATATGATGATGAGGAATATGAAGAAGAACCCGCCAGAGAAACACGTCGTACACCCTTAAGAGATGTAAACAAAGATAGAGAACCGGAATACAGCTCTCCAAGCAGAAGAAATTCTTCAAACAGCAGAGCAAACCCTAACGTATATAGTATTAACACCAATGTGCAGATGCAGGTGGTTGTAATACAGCCTACTTGTTATGAAGATGCACAGCAGATTTGTGACCAAGTAAAATCGAAAAAGCCTGTTGTTGTAAATTTGGAACAGGTAGAATATCCAATCGCACAAAGGATTATGGATTTTTTAAGTGGTACTTGCTATTCATTGGAGGGAAGCATACAAAGAGTAGCAAACAATATATTTGTAATTGCACCTGAAAATGTAGAAATTTCTGGTGAATTTAAAGAAGAAATTAAAAGCAGGAGCAGTGTAGTGTTCCCATGGGCAAACAGTAAATAATAAATAATACAAAGAAAGGCAGAGTATATGCGAATAGTATTGATACAAACAGTAAATACATTTTTTAAACTGTTAGAGTTTTTAATATTGGCTCGTGTCATATTGTCATGGATTCCTTTGGGAAGGAATAATGCATTGGTACAGATGCTATATGCATTAACAGAGCCGATACTTTCACCAATAAGGTCATTGCTTGATAAATCACCTTTGGGAGGTATGATGCTTGACTTTTCTGCTTGGTTTGCAATGATACTGCTGTATTTTATACAAATGATTTTAATCAATATTGTGTTAGGATTGTTTTAATATTTTTTATATATTGCTAGTGAATGTAAAAAATGTTAAAACAAAACCATATTTTTAAAGGGAGGATATTCCTTTGCAGAAACAATTACAGCAGCAACAAAAATTTTTGTTTGCAAAAGTATTAGATGCTGCACAAAGTAGTGCATTGCATCATAAAAAAACAACAACAGATTTTATGGACAGATATAAAAGTGAAATTTTTTTTGAAAAAGTGAAATCTATTCAAAATGTAAGAGCAATGGTTTTTGGAGGACATGAGCAAAGCGAGAGACGTATGATAGCATTTGCTCCAGACTATATGGAATTAACAGAGCAGGATTTTCCTATACAAGCATTGCATATTACCAAAAATAAAAAATTTGGACAAGCAGATTTAAACCATAGAGATTATTTAGGTTCTATACTTGCCCTAGGTATAGACAGAGCAAAATTAGGAGATATTATTGTTTTGGAACAGAAAACAATATGCTATGTTCATAAAGATTTAGCAGAATATGTAAAAAGTACATTAGAATATGTTTCTCGTACAAAAGTAGATGTATCTGTAAGTGATATTTCTACTGTCACATTGCCTGAAAAAGAGTGGAAATATCAAACTATAACAGTTGCATCTTTGCGTTTGGACGCTGTTGCAGGCGGTGCATTTCATATGGCAAGAGGAAAAGTACAGCAGTATATTAAAAAAGAATTGGTTCAGTTAAATTGGAATACAACAACAAATATTTCTTGTTTGTTAAAACAGGGAGATATGATTTCAATAAGAGGTTTTGGACGTATTAAAATTTTTGAAATAGGGAATATAACAAAAAAAGATAGGATTTGTGTGACAATAGGGCGGGAATAATACTGCTTTTGTTGCAGCGAGGGGGATTATATTTTATGATTAGACCATCTGACATTGAAGATAAGGAGTTTAAAAAAGTTGCAGTTGGATACTCTCCAGAAGAGGTTGACCGTTTTTTAGATGAAATATGTGTGGATTATGAACAGTTATTTAGAGAAAATAGGGAAATGAAAATGAAACTAAATAATATGGCAAATAATAATACTGCTGTTTCTCAAATGACAGCACCTCTGCCAAAAGCACAACAACAAACAGCTCCAGTACCAACTGCACCGCTTTCACCACAGCAAACAAGCCAGTCCATTGAAAAAGCCTTAGCAAAAACATTAACATTAGCAGAAAGAGTAGCAGAAGAAACAAAAGAAAATGCTAGAGCAGCAGCAGCACAAATTACAGAAAGTGCTGTAGCAAAAGCAGAGGAAATTATTGGCAGTGCAAGAACACGAGCTTTTGAATTAGAACAGGATATACATAGACTGGAAAGTCGCTATGAGTTAATGAAAACTCGTGTAAAACTGTTATTATATGCAGAAATTGAATTGCTGGATAAAAATGAAATTATTTCTCAAAAAGAAGCAGATTATCCACAGGAGGGAGAAACATTTCAAAATCCACAACAATCTTAATAAAAAAGCTGCGGTGGATGCTGTATTATCAGTATTTACGGCAGCTTTTTGTAAATATTGTTTTGTAAAAAAATTTTGTTTTTCATTATTATTATATTATGAGGTGAATTATGGAAAGTATATTTGTAACAACACCAAATAAAACATATCCTATATTATTTGAACAGTCATTTGAATTATTAGCAGATAGTATAAAAAAACAAAATATTACTGGCAGAAAAATGTGTATGATAGCAGATGAAAATACACATCAATTATATTGTGAAGAAGTCAAAAAACAATTAGAAAAGGTATCAGAAAATGTGTATTGCTATTGTTTTTCGGCTGGAGAAAAATATAAAAATTTAGAAACAATCAGTCGATTTTATGAATTTTTTCAACAAAACCGTTTTGATAGAAAAACAGTTGTGGTAGCATTAGGTGGAGGCGTTTGCGGAGATATGGCAGGATTTGCAGCCGCAACCTATTTAAGAGGCATTCCTTTTATACAAATTCCTACAACATTACTTTCACAAGTAGATAGCAGTGTGGGAGGAAAAACAGGTGTTGATTTTAATGGTGCAAAAAATAGTATAGGTGCATTTTATCAACCAGAACTAGTATATATCAATACAGCAACATTAAAAACATTACCCAAAAGAGAGTTTTCGGCAGGTATGGCAGAAGTGATAAAATATGGCTGTATACTTTCAAATGATTTTATTCATTATTTGGAAAATCATAAAGAGAGTATTCTGTCTATGCAACATGATGTTTTAACAGAAATGATTAGACAATGCTGTTTATTTAAAGCAGATGTTGTATCTAAAGATGAAAAAGAAAACGGATTAAGAGAAATATTAAATTTTGGACATACCATAGGACACGCCATAGAGACAATATTTGATTTTAAAATGCTTCATGGGGAATGTGTTGCATTAGGTATGCTTGCAGTATTGGAATTGGCTGTAAAACAAGGAAATATTACACAATATCAGTTAGAACAAATACGAGAATTATTACATTATTTTGGTTTGCCTCTTTTTGTAAGTGATGTTTCAAAAGAAAAAGTATATCAGCAAATGTTTTTAGATAAAAAAGTAAATCAAAATAAAATTCGTTTTGTATTGCCAAAGAGGATAGGAGAAGTTTATACTACAAGTGAACTATCAGAACATGACATTATAAAAGCAATAGAATTTGTGGTGAAATAATATGAGAAAAAATAATCAAAATCAATTTATTATCATTTCTGTTATTACTGTAATATGTTTGGTAATATTAGACCAGTTCACGAAATGGTTGGCATTCACTAAATTAAAACCCATTAAAAATAGGGTAGTGATAAAGGGATTTTTAGATTTTACATTTGTAGAAAACAGAGGCGCAGCATTTGGTATATTATCAGGACAAAGAGTATTTTTTATTGTACTGACAGCGATTGTTGCCGCAGGAATTGTATATAGTTTTTATAAACTGCCAAAAACAAAAGAGTATTATTATTTAAAATGTGGTTTACTTCTTGTGCTTTCGGGAGCATTCGGCAATGTTATAGATAGAATGGTAAGGGGTTATGTAGTAGATTTTTTGGAAATCACATTTATAAAATGGCCTGTATTTAATTTAGCTGATATTTATGTTGTAATAGGGGCTTGTTTGATATTGTTTTTAAGTCTTTTTGTTATAAAAGAAGATGAAAAAAAAGAAGTATAAAGGAGTTAGTATGGAAGTTTTAAAATGGGCAGTAGAACAGGAATGTATATCAAAAAGAATTGATGTATTTTTAGCTGAAGAGTTAGAAGAAATGGATTATACTATTTCCAGAAGTAGAATACAAAAATTGGCAGAACAACAATATTTAAAAGTAAATGATAAAAATGTAAAGTCAAATTATAAATTAAAACCAAAAGATATCATAGCATTAACCATACCAGATGTAGAACCAGTTGAAATATTGCCCGAAAATATAGATATTGATATATTATATGAAGATAAAGATGTCATTGTAGTAAATAAGCCTCAGGGTATGGTAGTACACCCAGCACCAGGGCATATGACAGGAACACTTGTGAATGCACTTTTGTATCATTGCAGAGGACAGCTTTCTGGCATCAATGGAGAGCAACGTCCTGGTATTGTGCATAGAATTGATAAAGATACTTCAGGTGTACTTATGGTAGCAAAAACAGACAAAGCACACCAAAGTTTAGCATTACAACTTGCAGAGCATAGTATTACAAGAAAATACCATGCTATTGTGTTAAATGGTATGAAAGAGCAACAAGGAACAGTGGATAAACCGATTGGACGAAATACACAATATAGAAAAAAAATGGCTGTTACAGAAAAAAATAGTCGAAATGCTGTAACACATTATAGAGTACTTCAAAAATTAGGAAATTATACTTATATTGAAGCGCAGCTTGAAACAGGACGCACACATCAAATTAGAGTGCATATGGCATATATAGGACACCCACTTTTAGGAGATACAGTATATGGTTCAAAAAAACAGCCTTTTTTATTGCAAGGACAAACACTTCATGCTAAAATATTAGGTTTTATACATCCAAGTACCAATCAATATATGGAATTTGAAACACCTTTACCAGAGTATTTTTCAAAAATAATAACAAAATTAAAAATGCGTATATAATGTTTTTTAGTATATAATAAAATTATGAAAATAAAAATGATTACAATAGTACAGAGTATTTTATAACAGACAGGAGGTATTACATGGTTTTCAAAGAAAAAGATTTTTTTGGTATGCGTGACTTAACATCAGAAGAAATACGTTATATATTAAGTACAGCGGAAACAATGAAATATATATTGAATCAAAAGAATAAAAAATCACCTCATTTACAAGGAAAATCTGTTATTATATTATTTTATGAGCCAAGTGCAAGAGCAAAATTATCTTATGAATTAGCTGCACAACATTTAAGTGCAAATGTTGTAGATATGACAATGGCAACAAATGTATATCAAGAAAAATTACAAGATATGGGACAACTTGTTGACCAGACAGGAGCAGATTTTATTATATTGCGTCACCCTATGGCAGGAGCAGCAAGATTGTTAGCACAAAGTGTAAGCGCATCTGTTGTGAATGCAGGAGATGGATTTAATGAAAATCCAGGACAATCCTTATTGGATTTGATGACAATTAAAGAACAAAAAGGTGGTTTTAAAGGACTTAAAGTAGCGATTATAGGCGATTTAATACATAGTCGTGTATGTAAAAGCAATATATGGGCATTAACAAAATTAGGAGCAGATGTTTGTGTTTCTGGACCACCTACACTTCTTCCGCCTGATATTGAAAAATTTGGTGTTGATGTGTATTATGATGCCAGAAAAGCAGTAACGAATGCAGACGTTATATTAACAAGCAGAATGAAAACGGAAACAAGAAATAAAAATCTTGTACCATCATTAACAGAATATAAGCATTTTTTTAGAGTAGATGAAAATTTATTGCATTATGCCAAACCAGATGCGATTGTATTGCACCCTGGTCCTATACAAAGAGGTATTGAAATTTCTGCTGATGTCATAGACAGCAAGCAGTGTATTATTAATGACCAAATTGCCAATAGTGTAGCAGTACGTATGGCTATACTTTATATTTTGTCACAGATAGGAGGCGGATTGCGATGAAAAGCATTGTAAAAAATGGTCGTATTATAGAAAAAGGATTTGACAGTCAGAAAAAACTAGATATTTATATGGAAGATGGCATCATTAAAAAAATAGGAGAAAATTTAGAGGAAAATGGTGCAGAAATATTAAATGCAGAAGGGAAATATATACTACCAGGCTTTATTGATATGCATTGTAGTATTTGTGACCCTGGATATGAATATATAGAAGATATTGAAACAGCGTCATGCAGTGCAGCAAAAGGCGGTTTTACAAGTATTACTTGTGAACCCAATACCAATCCAGCGATAGATAATAAAACGGTTGTAGAATATATTGTTTCAAAAAGTAAAGAATATTCTATTGTGAATATTTTTCCGTATGGTAGTATGTCTGTAGGTTGTTTGGGAGAAAATATGGCAGAAATAGGAGAAATGCATGAAGCTGGTATTGTAGGTATTGCAGACGGTGGACGTTCTATTATGAATGCGTCTTTTTTGGCAAATGTATTCCGCTATTCTAAAATGTTTGATATGCCTGTATTAACACATTGCGAAGATAAAAACCTTGCAGGAAAAGGTGTTATGAATGAGGGATATATGTCATCTAGTTTAGGACTTTTGGGTATACCAAAAGAAGCAGAAGAAGTGATTGTAACAAGAAATATTATATTAGCAGAAGGAACAGGAGCGAAATTACATATTGCTAATGTAACAACAAAGGGCTCTGTACAGTTAATTAGAGAGGCGAAAAAAAGAGGTACACGTATTACTTGTGAAACAAGTCCTCATTATTTTTTATTGACAGAAAATGCAGTAGAAAATTATAATACATTAGCAAAAGTCAAACCGCCTTTAAGAACAAAAGAAGATGTGAAAGCAGTATTACAGGGAATATTAGACGGCACAATTGACGTAATCACATCAGGGCATAGTCCTACAAAATTGACAGACAAGCATAAAGAATTTGATAATGCAGATTATGGAATTTCTGCATTTGAAACAGCATTTTCATTAAGTTTTACAAAATTGGTAAAACAACAAAAAGTACCATTAACAAAATTAGTAGAACTGCTTTCTACGAAGCCCGCAGAGATATTAGGATTGCGTAATAAGGGAAGTATTGCAGAAGGTATGGACGGCGATTTAGTAATAGTAGATTTGGACGAAAGCTATACCATAGACCCCGAAAAATTTGTTTCAAAAGCAAAATTTTCTCCTTTTGCAGGTGCAAAAGTAAAAGGAAAAGTGATTTGTACCATAGTAGGAGGAAGAATATTGACATAATTTTTATAATCAAAGAGGTGTAAAATGTATTTAAAACAGTTAAATATACATGGTTTTAAATCTTTTTCTGATAAAGTAAAATTGGAATTTAATAAAGGTATTACGGCTGTGGTTGGTCCAAATGGTAGTGGCAAAAGTAATGTTTCTGATGCAGTAAGATGGGTATTGGGAGAACAGAAAGCAAAGTCACTTCGTGGTGATAAAATGGAGGATATTATATTTGCTGGTACAGAAACAAGAAAAGCATTAGGTTTTGCGGAGGTTGCGATTACTATTGATAACCAAGACCAAAAAATGCCTATTGATTATACAGAGGTAACAGTAACACGTCGTGTTTATCGTTCGGGCGAGAGTGAATATCAAATCAATGGTACAAATTGTCGTTTAAAAGATATTCATGAGCTATTTATGGATACAGGAGTAGGACGAGAAGGCTATTCTATTATAGGACAGGGACGTATTGATGAGTTATTAAGTTCAAAAGCAGATGATAGAAGACGTATATTTGAAGAAGCAGCAGGTATTGTAAAATATAAAGTACGCAAAAATGAAGCAATATTGAAATTGGAAAAAGAACAGCAAAATTTAATTAGAATAGAGGATATTATTTCAGAATTGCAGGGACAGATGCATACTTTGCAAAAACAATCCGAAAAGGCAAAACAATATTTGAATTTAAGGGATAAAATAAAATATGCAGTGTTATCTATGTTTTGTACAGATATAGATAATATGGAGCAAGAATACCAACACCATCAAAAAAATAAAGAAATTGCGTTGCAAAATAAAAAAGATGCAGAACAAGAAAATACAAAACAAACACAGCAAAAACAAATATTGCAAAAGCAGATAGAAAAACTAGAATATGATATACAGCAAACACAACAGCAAATAATAGCCAGTCGCACAGAACAGCAGAAAACAGAGGGTGACATATTATTAGCAAAAGAACAAATACAACACATTTTGCAGAATATACAGAGAATGGAAAAAGAAATTGATACAAAAGAACAAAAAAAAGAACAGTATCAAAATGAACAGAAACTACTTTTGTCAAAAAAAACAGCAATTGATATGGCTGAAAAAAGTACAAAAGACCGTTTACAGCAACAAGAAAGCATATTTGAAAAATTAAACAGCAATTTGAATGAAAGCGAAAAAAATATGGAAGATTATAAAGCGGATATGTTGGAACAAATACGTATAAGCACAGAAGCAAAAGGCGATAGAAATCAAAGACAATCCATATTAGAGCAATTTCAACAAAGACAAAAACAACTTTTGAATGAAAAGGAATATGTAAAAGACCAAATTCACACACATAATATACATATAGAAGTGCTTTTCAAACAACAGCAAGAATTAGTATCAGAACAGCAAAAATTAGAAAAATTACTTTTAGAGTTGGAAAATCAAAAAAATGAGTTGTATACTCAAACACAACAGCTTTCTATGAAACAAAAACAAATAGAACAGCAGCTTTCACAAAAACGCTCTCGTTTTGCAATACTTTCTGATATGGAAAAAGAACATGAGGGATATTATAAAAGTGTAAAAAGCATACTCCATTTAAAAAATAGTCAAAATGAAATGTGGCAGGGTATATGTGGTGCAGTGGGAGAACTGATTCATGTTGCTGAAAAATATGAAACTGCTATTGAAATTGCATTAGGAGGCAATTTACAAAATATTGTTACAAAAACAGAATATGATGCAAAACAGGCAATACAATATTTGAAACAGCATCATTTTGGACGAGCTACATTTTTACCCATTACAGCAGTGAAAGGTAAAAAATTAGAAAATGCAGATATATTGTCAGAAGTGGGTGTATTGGGTGTAGCAAGTGATTTAATTACATATGATATGGTTTATGATAATGTGATACAGTCGCTTTTGGGCAGAACGGTTATTATAGAAAATATGGATATAGCAGTTACATTGTCTAAAAAATATCATTATCAATATCGTATTGTGACGTTAGATGGAGAATTGTTTCATGCTGGAGGTGCTATGACAGGAGGTAGCACAGCAAAAAAAACAACAAGTATATTCAGCAGAAGCAGAGAAATAGCTGATTTATCAGAAAGTATTCAAAAAGAAAATGCTATATTTCAAAATGGTCAAAAACAAATACAAATGCTACAAAATCAAATAGAACAAATTGAAAAAGATACTACTCAAAATCATACTGCAATACAGCAAATAATATTATCTTTGCAAAAAAATGAACAAGATAAACAAAATACTCAAAATTTACTTTTAGAAAAACAGCAAAAACAAAAATTATATGATTTAGAACAAAATCAGCTAACGGAGCAAAGTAAAGAGGCAGAAAAAGAATTAAAAGAATTTCAAAAAATAATAGAACAAGCTGAGCAATATAAAAATACAATTAATGAAAAACTTTCTGCATATCAAAATAATGTTGCAGAAGAAAAAGAGCAAAGAGATAAGCTTTTAAATAGTATGACAGAATTAAAAGTAGATTTATCTGCACAACAACAAAATAAAAAAGCAGTGCTTGAAAGTATACAACGTTTACAACAACAAAGTACGCTTTTAGAACAAGAGAAAAATGAAACAACAAATGAAATTATAGTATTAAAACAACAATGCAGTGAAAAACAAACAGAACAGAAACAATTAGAACAATATGCAGAAGAATATAGACAACAGCAACAAAAACAACAAACTGTATTTACAGCATTAAATGAAAATAAACAGCAACAAAAGCAACAAATGGAAGCATTGGAACAACAGCAAAAACAAACAATAGAAACACTTTCTCGTTTAAATAACGAGGTATTTCGTATAGAAACAAAACAAGAAAAAATTACAGAACAAAAACAAAGACTTTATGATGAAATATGGGAAGAATACCAAATGACATACGACACAATAAAACAACAGTATGATAATCAAATCAATCAAACAGATTATCAATCATTAAAATCTGATGTAAAAGTATGGAAAAATGATATACGAGAATTAGGTCATGTCAATGTGGACGCCATAGAAAATTATAAAGATGTCAAAGATAGATATACATTTTTAACAGAACAAAAGGCGGATATATTAGATGCTGAACAAAAATTAAATTTATTGATTACTGATTTATCACAAATGATGGAAAATAGATTTCGGGAACAGTTTGAAATGATTTCAAATAATTTTGGAGAAGTGTTTCGGGAAATGTTTGGAGGAGGAAAGGCATATTTAAAATTAAGTGATGAAACAAAAGTGTTGGAATCTTCCATAGAAATTATTGCACAACCTCCAGGAAAAAGTTTGCAGAATATGATGCTTTTATCAGGAGGAGAAAGAGCATTGACAGCAATCGCAATATTATTTTCTATATTAAAAATGAAACCTTCCCCTTTTTGCATATTAGATGAAATAGAGGCAGCATTAGATGATGCCAATGTAAAAAGATATGCGGATTATTTAAAGAAATTTTCAAAAGATACACAGTTTATTGTGATTACACATAGAAAAGGTACTATGGAAGCAGCAGATGTTATGTATGGTGTTACAATGCAGGAAAAAGGTGTGTCAAAAATGATTTCTGTCCATTTTGATGATGAGGCATATGTATAAATGAAAATGAGGTGTATAAAAAATGGGTTTATTTGATTTTTTAAAATCAAAAAAGAAAGAAGAAACAAATAATATTGAAATGAAAAGTGATAGTATAGAATGTGATGGTATTGAAGTCACATTACATTCTGAACAAACACAGCAAAATGAAATTTCATTAAATTTAGTAGGAGAAGATAATACAACTGCTATCAATCAGGCTGTGCATAAAGCGATTGATAAACAAGATGTTGAATTATACAGTGCAACAGGAGGAAAGTTGTATCAGGAGCAACCAGATTTAGAACAGCCAAAGCCTTTAACGGAACAAGAAGCAATTACAATACAGCAAGCATTATCAAAAGCAATAGAATTGTCTACACCAAAAACAGAAAATATAGAACAGCAATCAGAGCAACAAGAAATGACAGAACAAATAAAACAAATAGAACAAACAGAACAAATTGAGCAAGTAGAGCAAACAGAACAACAGCAAAATACAGAAGAAAACAAACAAAGCAAAAAAGGCTTTTTTGCAAAATTAAAAGAAGGTTTGGATAAAACTCGCAAGAATATTATGGGTGGTGTAGATAATGTTTTAGGAGCGTTTACTAAAATAGATGAAGATTTATTTGAAGAACTGGAAGAAGCACTTATCATGGCGGATTTGGGTGTAGAAACGACTATGAATATTATTGAAAATTTGAGGAAACGTGTAAAAAAAGAGCATATTGTTGACCCGCAAGCAATTAGAGGTATGCTGATAGAAGAAATTACGGCAATATTAGAAGAAGATGCACAGGAGGAAAAAGAATTGCCTTCTCCTACTGTTATGCTTGTAATTGGTGTAAATGGTGTTGGAAAAACAACAACAATAGGAAAATTAGCATATAATTTTAAAGAACAGGGAAAAAGTGTTTTGTTGGGAGCAGCGGATACATTTCGAGCAGCAGCGATTGAACAGTTAGAGGTTTGGGGACAAAGAGCAGATATTGATGTTATTAAACATCAACAGAATTCTGACCCTGCAGCAGTAGTATTTGATGCAGTAAATGCAGCAAAAAATAGAAAGGCTGATTTATTGATATGTGATACAGCAGGTAGATTGCATAACAAAAAAAATCTTATGGAAGAATTGAAAAAAATTGCAAAAGTAATTGACAGAGAATATCCAGAGGCACATAAAGAAGTTTATATTGTATTAGATGCTACTACGGGACAAAATGCTATGCAACAAGCAAAAGTATTTCAAGAAGCAGCAGATATTACAGGAATTATATTAACAAAATTGGATGGTACAGCAAAAGGTGGTATTGTCATTGCAATTAAATCGGAACTGAAATTGCCTGTAAAATATATAGGTGTAGGAGAAGGTATAAAGGATTTACAAAAATTTGATGCAAAACAATTTGCTAAGGCTTTGTTTGGAGAATAAAATAATAAAAATGTGAGGTGTGATATTGTCGCCTCACTTTTTTTGATAGATTAAATTATGTTGCTGTATAGAGTAGTTTTATTTTTTTAAGTGTAAAGTATTACCACATTTTGACGATATTATAATATAAGAGCCGTATAATATAGGATAAGGGAAAATGATTATAAAAAATATTTTTAGAATGGGGGCAAAACAATATGCAGGCAATGAGTAAAAATGTAAATTTTACAGAGGCTAGTAAACCGATATCAAATACAGCAAAAACAGTAAAGGCAAATGTTTCAAAATCGAATGTAGTGCAAATGGTAAAAGCAAATCAACACAAATTTCGCACATCAAAATCAAATACTACATTTATGGATATGGTAGCAAAAAAAAATCAAAATACAGATAATACAGCAAAAGATATAAAAGATGTTTCAGAAGTAAAACAGGAAATGCATACAAATGCTGTTTCACAAAGTCAAGCAGTTTCATTAGAAAGTATGTTAAGAGAAAAATATCCAAATTTGAAATATCATGTTTTTGATGCAAGTAGTAGTTATTGGCGCACAAGAAATGATTATCCTCACTATTTACTTTATCAAGATAACATTGACACAGAGGCATTGGAAAATTGGAAGCCAAGCGGTGAAAATCCTTTTTATGGTTCTATTGGTGGTGTATTTACTGCTCCAAAAGAAATAAAAGCATTGAGTTCTGTGCCAGTAGGTACAACAGCAGTAGTGATACATCCAAAGGTACAGGAAAAAATGGATAAAGACCCAGAATATGCAAAAGAAATTATGAAAAGAATTGAAACATGGTTTACATTTGACCAATTAAGAAATGAGGCAATGATGCCAGGTATTACTGCTAGAAGTTCATGGTGTGTAGCAATAGGAGAAGATGGCGAAATTGTGAATGCGCAATCACATAGTCAAGGTCGTTTTTCTTATTCTGAAAGCAGTAGCGGTTCAGGTACTGATATGGCATTAGATTTTTGGACAAAACGTTCTTTGCGCCATAAATATTTTATGCAATTACAATTAGAGGGACAATTAAGACATGAAATGCTTATAAATGGTTTAACAGGTACTCCAAAATCATCTGGATTATTTGACCTTGTAGGTGGTACATTAAGTGCAGCAAATTTAACTGGTTTAATGAATTTAGCACAATCTTTTGAATCTTTTGATATGCCTTCGCTTTCTACTCAGCAAATGGCAGAAAAGGCAGAGGCTAAAGCAAAACTTGCTGCTATGATGAACAGTGGAGAATTGACTATATTGGGAAGTAGTATTGCTGGCGTTCCTTTTGATAGTGTTATTACAATGACAAAACAACAAGTGTGGGGAAATGAAACAAATAGAACTGCTTTATAAAAAAGTTCTCTTTCTATTTTTTAGAATACTAGGTATTACCAAAAAAGTGAAAAATCTATTATACTAAAGGGGAAAATGAAAATTCCCCTTTTTTGTTGCCTTACTATATTTCAAAATTTTTTTACAATGTAAAGTAAAAAGTGTTGACAAAATGGATAAAATATTATAAACTATCCCAAGTGAAGTAAAAATACTTTACAGCCTATATGGAGGCGAGCAGTATGAAGGATATTTTGCATATCACATTACTTTATGATTTTTATGGAGAATTGCTGACAGAAAAACAAAAATTGGTATATGAAATGTATTATCAGAATGACTTATCACTTACAGAAATTGGTGAGGAACTTCTTATCAGCCGTCAGGCTGTTCGTGACCAATTAAAAAGAACAGAAAAAATATTACAGCAATACGAAAGTAAATTACAGCTTGTTCAAAAGTTTTTAAAACAAAAAACGGCTGTGCAGAAAATAAAAAGTATTATTGAAGAAATGGAAAAAGAAGAACATTTTTCTGATAAAGCAAAATATAATATTGAAACAATTCAGAAAATTGCCGCTGAAATATTAGCGTGAATAAAGGAGAAAGCATATGGCATTTGAAAGTCTTTCTAACAAATTACAAGAAGTATTTAAACAACTCAGAAGCAAAGGAAAATTGACAGAAAATGATGTTAAAACTGCTATGAGAGAAGTCAAAATTGCTCTTTTAGAGGCAGATGTCAATTTTAAAATTGTAAAGCAATTTATTAAAAAAGTTACAGAGCGTGCTGTTGGTACAGAAGTATTAGAAGGATTAAATCCAGGACAGCAAGTGATTAAAATTGTAAATGAAGAATTAATTGACTTAATGGGTACTACACAAAGCAAATTAACATTTGCAAACAGACCTCCCACAATATATATGATGGTAGGATTGCAGGGTGCTGGTAAAACAACAAGCAGTGGTAAATTGGCAGGACTTTTAAGAAAACAAGGTAAAAATCCTCTTTTAGTAGCTTGTGACGTATATCGTCCAGCAGCAATTAAACAACTGCAAGTAGTAGGAAAAACATATAATATACCTGTTTTTGAAATGGGGGATACTGTAAGTCCTGTTGAAATTTCAAAAAAGGCACTGGAATATGCTTCAGAGCAAAAACATGATGTAATATTGATTGACACAGCAGGACGTTTGCACATCAATGAAGAATTGATGGAAGAACTCAGAAACATTAAAACTGCTGTACGTCCACAAGAAATACTGCTTGTGGTAGATGCTATGACAGGACAAGATGCTGTAACAGTTGCAGAAAGCTTTGATACACAATTAGGTGTAGATGGTATTATATTAACAAAATTGGATGGCGACGCCAGAGGCGGTGCTGCGCTTTCTGTTAGAAGTGTTACAAATAAGCCTATTAAATATATTGGTATGGGAGAAAAAATGGAAGATTTAGAACCATTTCACCCTGACCGTATGGCTTCTCGTATATTAGGTATGGGAGATGTGCTTTCTTTAATTGAAAAGGCACAGCAAAATTTTGATGAAAAACAAGCAATGGAATTGCAAAAGAAAATGCGTGAAAATGATTTTACATTAGATGATTTTCTGGAGCAAATGCAGCAGGTGAAAAAAATGGGTCCTATTAAAGACTTGATTGGTATGATACCTGGTATGAGTCAAATCAATATGGACGCTTTAAACAATGTAGACCCTGCAAAAGAAATGAGTCGTACAGAGGCAATTATACAATCTATGACAAAACAAGAAAGGGCAAACCCTTCTATATTGAATGGTCCTAGAAAAAAAAGAATTGCTAATGGTTGCGGTAGAAGCATTGCTGATGTGAATCGCTTATTAAAACAGTTTGAAGAACTGAAAAAACTGATGAAACAAATGAGCGATATGCAAAAGGGCAAAAGAGGAAAAATGAAATTTCCTTTTTTTAGATAAATTTGCCAGAAAAAATTCTGTTATAAAAAGGCAATTAAAATCAGTATGATTTTATTATAACAGAATGATGAAAAAATATGGGAGGTGAAACAAATGGCAGTTAGAATTAGATTAAAAAGATTAGGCGCAAAAAAGGCTCCATTTTATAGAATTGTTGTTGCAGATTCCAGAACATCAAGAAATGGTAAGTCTATCGCAGAAATTGGTTACTTTGACCCTACAAAAGAACCAAATGTATTAAAAGTAGATGCTGAACAAGCAAAAAAATGGTTATCTACAGGCGCACAGCCTTCTGATACAGCAAAAGCATTGCTGAAAAAAGCTGGTGTAATTGGAGAATAAAAACCAAAGCAAGCAGGAGGTTTTTATTATGAAAGACTTATTGGAAGTCATTGCAAAAAATCTTGTGGACTATCCTGAAAAAGTTTCTGTAAAAGAAATATCAGAAGAACATTCTTTGATATTGGAGCTTTATGTAGCACCAGAAGATATGGGAAAAGTGATTGGAAAACAAGGAAGAATTGCAAAAGCGATACGCACTGTTGTAAAAGCGTGTGCAATACATGAAGATAAAAGAGTCATTATTGAAATAAAGCAGCCATAATATTGACAGCTTTATTTTAAAAGTTTTTCAGATATGAATGATACTGAATAAAACAAAAAAGCCCATTGGCTTTATAGAATGGGTAGTGTCTATTTGAATATTTTTACTATCCATAAAGTCATTTGTTGAGGGAAAAAACTTCAATGATATTTTGACGTATTGGGCACAGGGTTTTTTCCCTGTGCATTTTGTATTTTATACTACATCAAAAAAGAGGTGAATTATGGAGCGTTATTTTGAAATTGGTAAAATTGCAGGAACGCATGGATTAAAGGGAACATTACGTGTATTTCCTACAACAGAAGAACCATCTCGCTTTGAGTTGTTAAAACAAATTATAGTAGAAAATAAAGGAAAAAGAGAAACCTTTCACATAGAAAAAATTGCTTATCATAAAAAGTTTGTGCTGGTAACAGTAAAAGAATTAAAAGATATTAATGAGGCAGAATTATATAAAGGCGCAGGCATTTGGATACCAGAAGAAGATGCACTTCCATTAGAAGAAAATGAATATTATATGCGTGATTTGTATGGACTTGCTGTATTTACAGAACAAGGAGAAGGATTAGGTATATTGGCAGATATCTATAAGACAGGCGCAAATGATGTATATGCTATCAGAAAAGAAGGACAAAAAGATATTTTGATTCCAGCAATCAAACAATGTATTTTATCAGTAGATATTGAAAATCATAAAATGATTGTAAAATTATTAGAAGGACTGAGATAATGAAACAATATACTGTTTTAACATTATTTCCAGATATGATATTGCAAGCATTTTCACATAGTATATTAGCAAGAGCACAAAAGGAAGGGCATATTCATATTGACGCAGTAGATATTAGAGCGTTTTCTAAAAATAAACAAAAACATATTGATGATTATCCATATGGAGGAGGTGCAGGCATGGTTATGCAAGCACAACCTATATATGATGCCTATCAAAGTATACCACATGAAAAAAAAGGTCGTTTTATTTATTTATCACCCCAAGGAAAAACATTTACACAAAAAATAGCACAAGAGTTATCTAAAGAAAGTAATATTGTATTTCTTTGTGGTCATTATGAAGGTGTAGACGAGAGAGTATTAGAGGAATTGTGTGCAGAAGAACTTTCTATTGGTGATTTTGTATTAACTGGAGGAGAAATTGCAGCGATTGCTGTGATTGATGCTGTTGCAAGATTAGTACCTAATGTATTGGGAAAAGAGGAATCTTTTCAAGAAGAGAGCTTTTCATATGGACTTTTGGAGTATCCACAATATACAAGACCACCAGTATTTATGGGAAGGGCTGTTCCAGATGTTTTACTTTCGGGGCATCATGCAAATATAGAAAAATGGAGAAAAGAACAATCTATATTAAGAACAAAACAAAAGCGTCCAGATTTATTAAAATAATCAATATACTGATTGGGGGGAAAAAGGAGAATGAATACAACATTATATCGTAAGCGTTTTATTCCAATGGAAACTATTTTATTAAAAGATGATAATATTGTATTTCAAAATGAAGATGTAATTGTAACAAAATGGAATGCATTAAAACCAAGAGAAGACTTTTCAAAAGGCATTTCTTGCTATTTTCTGAAGGAAGGCTATAAAATCAGTCGTTTTATTAATAAAAATGACAACATTGTTTACCATTATTGTGATATCATAGAAACAGAATATATTGTTCAAAATAATACATATATTTTTATAGATTTGCTTGCAGATGTGTTGATATATGAAAATGGTTTTATAAAAGTAGTGGATATAGCAGAAATTGCAGAGGCATTAGAAAAAAATATATTGTCTTTGGATTTGGCAAAAAAAGCACTTTATAGATTGGACGCTTTGCTTACTATAATATATAATGGTACATGGAAACAAAAAACGGAATTGTATTTTGAAATGGGGTTGAAAAAATGAGTACATCTGAAAAAAAGAAATCAAACCCTCACGCTGGACATAGGGAGAGAGTTAGAAAGCGTTTTTTAGAGCAAGGCGGAGAGTCATTTGAAAAACATGAATTATTAGAATTACTTTTATATAATGCAATTCCTATACAGGATACAAATCCTATTGCACATAGGCTAATGGACAATTTTGATAATTCTTTTAATATATTGATAAATAGTGATTATAGAGATATTGTGTCAAAATGTAATGTTTCTATCAACACAGCAATATTTTTAACTTCAATAGGAGAAGTTGTAAAAAGGTGTCAAAAAGAAAGAATTGAAGGAAGAGCATTTATAAACTCCACAGAAATGAGTGGAAAATATGCGTCAGATTTAATGATGTATGAAACAACAGAAAAATTTTATATGCTTTGTTTAGATGCAGGTAATCATTTGATACAAGCGATATGTATTTCTCATGGTTCTCAATCCAGAGTGCAGGTAGAAATAGGAGATGTAGTAAAAGAAGCATTGCTTAGCAAAGCAGTTTCAGTAATATTTGCTCATAATCATCCAGGAGGAAATTTATATCCTTCCAAGGCAGATATAAATTTAACACTAGCATTGATATCTGCGCTAAAAACAGTAGGGATAAATGTGATAGACCATATTATTACATCTGGAGAAGATTATTTTAGTTTTGCTGATAATGGTTTTATTAAAAATGATGATTGCTATTAATATGATATTTTTTCTAATATTTTGCTAATGTTAAAAAATAAAAAAAATTTCTGCTCTTTTATAAAAAAACGGACAATATTGATTTTTATGAGTATACTATCCATAACAAAATATAATATAGTAAAGGAGAAAATGGATTATGAATAAAAAATTATATCGTTCTTCAAAAGATGTAAAATTAGCTGGTGTGTGTGGCGGTTTAGCAGAATATTTTAATGTAGATGTTACAATTATTAGATTACTTTGGATTGCAGGTTCTTTTATGACGGCATTTTTAACAGGAGTGATATTGTATATTATTTGTGCTTGCATTATTCCTATTGACGATGGTTGCATTGATGTAGACTATAAAGAAAAATAGAATTTTGAAACACATTAAAATATATGGAGTATACAAAATAGATTCACACAAAAAACAAGAGATATTTTAAAATATCTCTTGTTTTTTTATGACAATAGTATACTTCAGAAAGTTCACAAGTATTGGCTGTATAACTCTATTGTAATTGGGTTAATTTAATATATGTAGCATTGTTTTTGCTGAAAAATATGATATAGCAGTTATATGAAGAAGTATGCTGTAAATAGACACTATTTATAAAAAAATATTATATTTTGTGACTATATCAATAAATTTTGTTTTTAATATTTTGAAGTGAAATGACAAAATGATACAGAATATTTCACAAAATACAACAAACAGCAAAACAATATTGTATGATGTTAATAGCATGGCATATTTATAAAATTTTATACCTTTTTACAGTCAGGAGTTGAAAAAAATGTTTATAAAGCAAAATAAAAAATATGTCAAAATAGTATTACCTTTGGCTTGTATTGTAGCACTTATGATATCATGGTGCAGTTTTGCACGTTCTATTCCTGATGAAATTCATATGATACAAGGAAAAGAAACAGTATTTGAAGGAAATTTACCTATACAAGCGGATATTATAGAAGAAAATATAGGTGTACTGAGTGTGAATAATCAGCCTGTTACTGAAAATATTCATATTGATATGACAAAACCATTTACTGTAAAATCAGAAAACCAAGGAACAGCAAAAGTAGAGTTATCACTAATGGGAGTATTGCCATTAAAAACAGTGCAAGCGAATGTAATACCTAGAACAGAAATTGTTGCAGGAGGTATTGCCGTAGGAGTGTCTATGGATACAAGAGGTATTATGGTATTGGGTACAGGATATGTAAATGGTACAGAAAATAAGGTATATGAACCTGCAAAAGGTATATTGCAAGCAGGTGATATGATATTGCAGGCAGGAGGAAAAATATTAAAAAATAAAGAAGATTTAATGCAGGTTGTAGAACAAAATGGAGAAAAATCTATGGAGTTTTTAGTAGATAGAAATGGTGTACAACAAACAGTAGCAATTACACCTGTATTCAGTCAAGAAGATAATAGTTGTAAAATTGGTATTTGGGTAAGAGATTCTACACAAGGCATTGGTACGATTACCTATTTTAACCCAGATAATAATACTTTTGGAGCATTAGGGCATGGTGTTTATGATGTGGATACACAAGAATTGATGCAGATTAAAAATGGACAAATTACACAATCCTCTATTATTGATGTGAAAAAGGGAGAAAAGGGAGAACCAGGAGCTTTAACAGGAAATGTAGGCAGAGATTTGGTATTAGGTAGCATTGCTATCAATACAGAGGTAGGAATTTATGGCACTGTGGAAGATGGGAAACAGAGTTATTTTACTGGAAAAAAACTTCCCATAGCATTACAGCAGGATATAAAAGAAGGAAAAGCAAGTATATTATCTAATATTGAAGGAGAAGAAGTAAAAGAATATGATGTGGAAATAGAAAGTGTAAACCGTTATAGTAAAAATGAAAGTAAAGGTATGGTAATTAAAATTACAGATGAAGAATTGCTTTCTAAAACAGGAGGAATTGTGCAAGGAATGTCCGGATCTCCTATATTACAAAATGATAAAATTGTAGGTGCTGTAACTCATGTATTTGTAAATGAACCTACAAAGGGATATGGCATATTTATAGAAAATATGTTGAAAGCAGAAAAAGCAATATTATAATAAAATAAAAAAGACGAGTAAATTATTTGTACTCGTCTTTTTTATAAATTAAGATAATATTTTACTGTCGTTTTAATTGGAATCTATGCACAGAGTTTTTTAATTCATCTGCTTGTGTATCTAATGTTTTTGCAAATAAAGCGGATTCCTCTGCTGTAGTAGCATTTGTTTGTATTATCGTAGAAATTTGTTCCATACCTTGTGTAAGTTGCTGTAAAGATTCTGCTTGGTTTGCGGCAGAATCTGCAATGCCTTCTACAATCTGCATTGTTTGCTGTGCGCTTGAAACAACAGAGGATAATGCTGATGTTGTTTCTTCTGACAAAAATGTACCATATTTTACTAATCTGACAGATTCTTCTATCAGTTTTGTAATATTTTTTGCTGATTCTGAACTTTTACTTGCCAATGTCTGTACTTCATTTGCTACAACAACAAACCCTTTTCCAGCTTCTCCCGCACGTGCTGCTTCTACGGCAGCATTGAGTGCTAAAAGATTTGTTTGTAAAGCAATATCTTCTATCGTTTTGATAATTCCTGCAATTTGACGAGAAGATGTTGCAATATCTTCTATTGCACCAGTAAGAGATTTCATTTTTTCGCCGCAGATTTCTAATTGTGTTGTGGATTCTATGGAGCAGTCTTTTGCAGTATTTGCATCAGAGGAAGTGCGACTGACTTGGTTAGCTATTGTTTGTATACCCTGTGAAAGCTGTTCAACAGTAGCGGCTTGCTGTACTGCACCGTTTGATAATACTTCTGCACTAGAAGCCATTTTTTTAGATTGTAATGAAACATTTTCTGCTGTATCATTGATATGATAAAGTGCGTCATTAAGGGAATTTAAAATTTCCCCCATAGCAATTTGTATTGGTAAAAATTCTCCTCTATAATCATTTGATACTGTTAAAGACATATTTCCTTTTGCCATTTCAGCAAGTTTTGTATCAATATCTTTAATATATTTTTTTAATTCCCGTTTTGTTTCGTGTATAGATGCAATCAAAAGTCCCATTTCTGATGTATCAGATTGAAGAGGAAAATCCATAGAAAGATTACCTTGAGATATTTCTGTCATTTGATTTTTTACAGCCAGTACAGGACGTAATATACGTTTTCTAATAATCACCATATTTAAAAATTGCATTACACCAACTAAAACAAGTGTGAATATCATAAAAATTTGAATAATATTTCTTTCTAAATCAAGTGATTTGACTTCTTCTGCTGTTCTTGCGTCAAGTGTGTCTAAAAATTGTTGTTTTAAAGAATTGATTTTAGCAATAGAAGTACTATATTCCTTACCATAAACATAATCTATTGCTATTTGATTCTGTCCTTGTTGTGCTTCTTTCATAGCATTTTCTTCCAGTGGTACTAATTCATTGGAAAGAGAAGACATATCATTAATCATTTGTTGTTCTTGCTGTGTGATACCGATTTCTTGCATTGTAGCAACACCAATATCACGATTTTTTGCATTGTTTACTTCATTCCAATAGTTATCATAATGCTCCTGATTTGCAGTAGCTGCGAAGGCACGTGCTTCATTTGTTAAATAAGATGATGCATTCATAAAACGGTTAGCGTTATATGTAAGTTCAAAACGCTTTTCCATAGCAATATCAAATTGCTTATTTGCATTGTGATAAATCAGTAATGAAAATATCATTAACAACAATACAAAAACAGAAATGCCATTTAATATAATAATAAGAGTAGATTGATTCATTGATTTTTTCATAATTAAGGTTCCCCCCTAGTGTTATACTTCCCCAAAAAACAACAAATATTGATAAAATACATAATGTAAATTTGTTTTAGCGGGTATTTTGTTGATAAAAACAGAAATATCTATTGAAAAAAGCCCCCTTTAATAAATGTGAAATGATAATGACTGAATAAGTATGGTAAACTTGAAAACAAATGTAATATAATAAGATTATATCGTATTAACAATAATATTGCAATTATTAGTTTTATGGAATATTACAATATACAATAATTACAATATGAAAAAAATCATCAATAATACAGTGTAATGGAAAAAATACATGATACATAATATTGCAATACTATGATATCATGCGATTTTTTCTGTTTCTCACTGTTTATATGATGATTCATTCGTATAGCGTTATAAAATATTTCAGTTTGTTTTAATAAAGTTTTCTACCAATACGACTTACTTCGTGCATCACTTTTTCAATGTCAATCGTATGAAATTGACCATTTTCATAAAGTATTTTACCATTTACCATTGTCATTTTTACATCAGATGGTAGTGTAGCATAAACAAGAGAAGAAATGACATCAATACAAGGTAAAAGATTGATAGAATGATAGTCAATAGCAATAATATCTGCTTGATTACCTAATTTTAAAGCACCTGTTTGCATACGGTTTTGTGACAAAGCACCATTTTGCGATGCCATTTTAAATACTTCACTTGCAGGAAATATTGCAGGATTTCTATGAAGACCCTTTTGAAGTAACGCCGTTAGTTTCATATCTTCTAAAAAGTTTAAATTATCATTACTTGCTACGCCATCTGTACCAATAGAAATATTGATGCCTTTTTCCATCAATGAAAACATATCTGCAATACCACTACCTAATTTTAAATTACTTATAGGGCAATGTGCAACAGATACTTTTTTATCTGCTAATATTTGCTTATCCTGTTCTGTTAACCAAACACAATGTGCAGCAGTAACATGATTATCAAAAACTCCTAAATCGTTAAAATAAGCTACTGGTGTTTTACCATGTCTTGCAATACATTCGTCCGTTTCCTTTTTTGTTTCAGAAATATGAATATGCATATTTGCACCGATTTCTTTGGCATAGTCAGAAGCTGCTTTTGCAATCATAGGATTTGATGTATATTCTGCATGAAGTCCAATATCTATTTTTAATTGTCCTCCATTTGCATTGTGATAGGCATGGAATAAATCTTTGCTTTCCTGTACCATAGGTGCTTTATCGAATGGACTATCATCAAAACAAAGTATACCCATACAAAGATTTGCATTAATACCAGATTCTAAAACAGCATTTGCACGAGATTCTCCAAAAAAATACATATCTGAAAAAGAAGTGACACCACTACGAAGCATTTCTGCAATGCCTAGTAATGAACCAGAAAAAGCCCAGTCTTTATTTAATTTATCTTCTAAAGGAAAAATTTTTTCAGAAAGCCAACGGTCGAGAGGTAAGTCTGCACCCACACTGCGAAGTAATGTCATAGGAACATGACAATGTGTGTTGATAAATCCAGGTAAAAGTAGTTTGTTTGTATAGTCATAAACAGCACCTGTATGACGAGTTGGTTTTTTTGTACCAATGTATGTGATTTTGTCGTCTGTAACTTGTAAATATGCGTTTTCTAATATTTCCCCATTGGGACGCAATATACTACAATTTGAGAAAAGCATAAAAAAGTATCCTCCTTTTTTGTAATAAAAATATAATGTCAGACATTAACAAATATGTTTGATTTATGCTAAAATATAGTATCAAACATTGTCTGTTTGCAGTATGTGATGGAAATGGTTTATCAGACAAAAATATCTGGTGTTTTATTTCAACATCACTAAATTATACTATATTTTATAATGAGAATAATGTCAATATAGATATTTATAAAATAACATTTAAAATAATATTGAGAGGATTTATCAAAAATAATTTGCTGTATAAAATATATTTTGTTCATATCAGTATAAAAAGACTTATATTACTAGTTTTTGGTCATTTTACATTGTTGTTTTCTGCATGAAATGTGCAAAATATTGCATGAAATGTTGAAATAGCATATAAAACGACATACAAAAATCATTTGGCGCACAAAAGTTATGCTTTCGTACATATAGTATAGCAAAAAGTCGTAATACGTCATATAATGGTAATATGCACAATAAAAATGAGAAAGGGAATACTTTTTATAAAATGAATTTGTATGATTTACAAATTGCAATATCTGTTTGATGACTTATCAATATTGTAAAAGTACTCATTTTGTTGCATTTTTTACTGAAGAAGTTGAAAATACGATAAAGAGAGGAAATGATAGTATGTTGAATATTTCTAATAAAACCATACTTCTAGCGGACAACGATGCAGATTATATGAAAATGACAAAAGAAGGCTTGGAAAAAAATATTAGTGTAAAAGTAGTTGATATGGCAAGCAATGGGGAGGAGGCTTTGCAAAAAGCAGAACAAAAAAGACCAGATATTATATTAATGGATATTCTTTTGGGGGAAAAGAATGGTCTGTGGCTTTTGGAAGAATTAAATAAAAAAGGAATTAACAGTAATTGTATTATATTATCTGCTATTGAAAAGGGCAATGTTATGAAACGTGCCATGAGTTTAGGTGCAACAAATTATATTATAAAACCTACTGAGAATAATATATTGTTAGAAAAAATGGTACAAGTATTGACTGCACCAGAAGAAATGTCATGTATCAAACAAAAGGCGGTTTTGTCACAAATGGAAACAGATAGAAATGATTATAATAAAAAACAAAATAAATATGAATTGGAAAGTACCATTTCTAAATTGTTGAATAGAATGGGTATTACAGCAAGTATAAAAGGCTATCATTTTATTAGAAAAGGTGTTATGATGGTTATAGAAAATAGAGAGGCAATACTTTCTATTACAAAAGGGCTGTATCCTGATATTGCGAAAGAATATAATACAACCGCAGGAAAAGTGGAAAGGGCAATGCGTCATGCTATTGAAACAGCGTGGAAAAGAACAGGAAAAGAAATTTTTTATGAAATGGCAGGATATTATCCTATGGTAAAACCTACAAATAGCCAATTTATTGCTACTATGTCAGAATATTTAAGATGTGAATGATTGAATAATATGATTTATTACATAAAATAATAAAGTGGTACAAATGATAAAATCATTTGTACCACTTTATATTGTTAAAACATTGAGAGCTTTGCTCTTAAACTCTCACTCGCTTTTAAAAAAATGAAACAAAAACTTTTATGGAAAATTTCGTTTTACTGATAACAAACAGAAATAAAAATTATTTTTGAAGCTATTCTTTTTGAACACTCTCTAATTTTTTAATATTTTTTTCATCTGGTGTAATGTAAATTGTTTTATTTCTTTCATAAATTACCATACCTGGTTTTGCACCATTTGGCTTTTTAACATATTTTTTCAATGTATAATCAACAGGCACATGAGAACTGTTTTTACCTTTACTAAAATAAGCAGAAATATTTGCTGCCTCTAATAATGTACTATCAGGCACATCAATACCATTTGTTTTAATAATGACATGAGAGCCAGCAATATCTTTTGTATGCAACCAAATATCATTACTTTGCGCAGTGTGTAATGTCAATTCATCATTTTGTATATTGCTTTTTCCCACATAAATATCAAAACCATCTGAAGAAATATAATGGAGAGGTTTTGTTTTTTTAGATTTTTGAGATTTATTTTTTTTTGCTGTTTTCCGTTTCATATAGCCTTGTTCTGCCAATTCCATACGGATTTCGTCTAAATCTGCCTCTTCTTTTGCTGTTTCTAATGATTGAAATATGGTTTCTAAATAAGCAAGCTCTTCATCATTTTGCTTTTTTTGTATTTCCAATGCGGCAAGCGTTCTTTTTGCCTTGTTATATTTGCTGAAATATTTTTGTGCATTTTCTGAAGGTGTTTTTGTAGGGTCAATGGCGATTTCTATTTCTTTACATTCTGGGTCATAAAAATTAACAGTACGAAAAACATTCATACCCTTTGATATAGCATGAATATTTGCTGTTAAAAGTTCTCCTTTTATTTTCCATTTATCTTTTGAAGCAACTTCTTTTTCTGTCTTTTTTTGTATTTCTTTCTTTTTGGCACAACGCTCTATATTAGACAATAATATACGACGCATATCATGTGATTTTTGTCGTATATGATATAAATTATCTTTTTCTGCATAGTAATCTTCTAAAAGCATTGATATAGATTCATATTGCTTTTTTGAAAAATATTGAAATTGCTCCATATCTAATACACTAAAATCCAAAATTTTATATTCATCATAATAAATATAGTAACAAAATTGTTGTTGTTTTACTTGCTCTAATACATTGTAAAAAGCGTTATAAATTGCCTGTTTGTTTTGCTCTGTAAGTTGTCCACAAAAGTAACTTGTATCTATATTTGCTCTAAAACAGATTTCACTAGCAAATATAGGGCTGATACCAGTATAACTTTGATAAAGTACTTCTTGTACTTTTGCACCAGATTGTTTTTGAAGTTGTTCAAAAATATGCTCTTTTGTCATAAAAAGAGGATTTTGTTTTTGTTGTGAGGGAGGCATACTATATTCTTTTCCAGGTAATACTTCTCTTACAGAACTTTTATCATGAGAAACTCTTTTGATAGCATCTAATATTTTATTGTTTTCATCTGTAACAATAAAATTACTGTGTTTTCCCATAATTTCCAATATCAATTTTTTAGGAGTTATGTCCCCTAATTCGTTCATAGATTCTACTTCTAATATAATCACACGTTCAAAATCAGGCTGATATATTTTTGTGATTTTTGCACCAGCAATATATTTTCTCATAACCATACAAAATATAGGTGCTGATATAGGATTTTGTTTTTGTATTTGTGTAATATGCATACGAGGGTGACTAGAATTTGCAGAAACTAGAACTTTATAATTTTGTCCTATACTTCTGACAGTGAATATAATTTCATCAGCAAGAGGCTGATAAATTTTGTCAATTCTACCTCCCAGTAATTTTTTATTTAATTCGGACACAATGCCCGCAACGGTAATACCATCAAGTGCCATATCACATTTCCTTTCTGAATTGCTTTTTTAGAAATTAGTATAACATAAAAAATAACAAAAATGATATAAAAATAAAAACATTGGCAATTTTTTGGTATAATTATAATAAGCAATTAAAATAATTATATTGCTTGATATTGATAAAATACTTGATAAAAAGGGGAACAATATTATATAATAGGAAGGATTCAAAAAAACAATCACAGTAAAAACAGACAATCATATAAACAGACATATTTTTGACCATACATAAATAAAGTCTGTTTTTACAAATGTTTTTTTAGAAAAGAGGTAAATAGTATGGTAAGAAGTATGACAGGATATGGCAAAGGGGAACATATGGCAAACGATTATCGTTTTGTAGTAGAAATGAAATCTGTAAACCATAGATACAATGATATTTCCGTAAAATTACCCCGTTTTATGAATGAACTAGAAGATGCCATCCGTAAAAAGGCTATGCAATATATTGCAAGAGGAAAAACAGACATTTATATTACATTTGAAACATTTTCTGATAATGATGTTGTAGTCAAAATAAATGAACCATTAGCAAAAGCATATACAGAAAAACTTTATGAATTGGAGCAAAAATTTGGTGTTTATTCAAAATATAAATTGGATTTAGTGGCACGTTTTGCTGATGTTATTTCAGTAGAAAAAGCAGAAGAACAAAAAGATGTATTATGGGAAACATTGTTACCTGCACTAGATGAGGCAATATTAAAATTTGTGGAAATGCGCCAAAAAGAAGGAGAAGCACTTGTCAATGACATATTGAAAAAAAGAGAATTGATACAACAAATGACAGAGCAAATAAAAAAAAGAAGTCCTATTGTAGTAAAAGAATATAAAGAAAAACTACAAAACAGAATTAAAGAACTTTTATCTGGTATGGAAGCAGATGAACAGCGTATTGCTATGGAAACAGCATTATTTGCAGACCGTAGCTGTGTAGATGAAGAAATTACAAGACTGGAAAGTCATATCATACAGTTAAAAGAAATACTCCAGAAAGGCGGACAAATTGGTAGAAAATTAGACTTTTTGGTGCAGGAAATGAATAGAGAAGTGAATACTATTGCATCAAAAGCAAATGATATTGAAATTACTGGCATTACAATAGAAATGAAAAGTGAAATTGAAAAAATAAGAGAGCAGATACAAAATATAGAATAATGGAGAATAAAATGGATTGTATACAATTTTTAAATATAGGATATGGCAATATGGTTTCTGCAAACCGTATTATTGCTATATTAAATCCAGATTCTGCACCAATTAAAAGAATTGTGCAGGAAACAAAAGAAAAAGGAACGCTGATTGACGCTACATATGGCAGAAAAACAAGAAGTGTGATTATGATGGATACAGGACAGGTTGTGCTTTCTCCAAATATACCTGGTACAATAGGTAGTAGATTGGATTCAACAAAACAAATAGAGAAGGCAAATGAAGGGAGGATAACAGAGGAATGAAAAAACAAGGAATGTTAATGATTATTTCTGGACCTTCTGGCACAGGAAAGGGAACAGTTGTAAAAGAATTGGTGGAAAAACAGCAACAATTTGCGCTTTCTGTTTCTGCTACAACACGTTCCCCACGACACAATGAAATAGATGGTGTACATTATTATTTTTATACCAGAGAAGTATTTGAAAAAATGAAAAATGAAAATCAACTTTTAGAGTGGGCAGAATTTTGCGGAAATTATTATGGCACACCTAAAGAATATGTAGAGCAACAAATGGCAGAAGGTAAAAATGTGATATTAGAAATTGAAGTACAAGGCGCTCTGCAAATAAAAAAGATTTATAAAGATTGTATATTAGTATTTATGATACCTCCTAGCGCAAAGGAACTGAAAAAAAGATTGACAGAAAGAGCAACAGAAGATGAACAAACAATACAGCGTCGTATCAATCGTGCAATAGAAGAAATGGAATTTGTACCACAATATGATTATATTGTTATCAATGATACTGTTTGTTGTGCAGTAAATGCTATTTGTGATATTGTAAAAGTGGAAGGTATGAAAAGTAGTAGAAATATCAATATCAAAAAACAATTTAAAGGAGAGATTACATCATGTTAAGACCATCTTATACAGATTTATTGGAAGTATTAAATAAAGATGCAGATGCAGATAATGTAGTAAGCAGCCGTTACACCATTGTTATTGTTGCGGCAAAAAGAGCTAGACAGCTTGTAGACCATGCTGAACCTATGACAACAAAAACGAAAATAGACCGTCCTGTATCCATTGCTGTAAATGAGTTGTATGAAGGAAAAATTAAAATTATACAAAATGATGCTTCTGCAAAAGAACAAGATGAGGCTTGGGAAAATATAGAAATGTAATATCATATTTCTGTATAGTAAAGTAAAAAAGTAATGTCATGAAAGAGGGAAACGAGAAAGTTTCCCTTTATTTGACCAATACACAATAATATATTTGCATTTTAATATTATAGAACATAATTTTGTTATAGAAATAAAGTCATATATACAGCAAGGAGGGCAATTTTTATGTATGCAAGAGTCATATTAAGTCTAAAAAATAAAGAAGTAGATAAAGTATTTGATTATATTGTACCACAAGAATATTGCCCTGTTTGTGTTGGCGTTCGTGTCATCGTTCCTTTTGGAAAGGGAAATAAGAATACAGAAGGCTATATTGTAGATATTGCAGAACAAACAGAAGTACCTCCTCAAAAAGTGAAAAGTATTATAAAAGTGCTTGATAACGGAAAACCTATTTTTACAAAACAAAGTATTGCACTGGCACAGTGGATGCAAAAAAAATATTTTTGCACATTGAGTCAATGTCTTCAGACAATGATGCCAGCAGGTATCAAAACAAAAATTCAATGGCAAATTATGCTAAAAAAAGAAGTGGAAAAAGATATGTTTATTTCTTCCACAGAAAAAATGTTAATTGATTATTTGAAACAAAAACAAAATATTGCTTTTGTAGAGGATATCATAGAGGAATTAGGAAAAAATGCACAAAATGCCATACAATCTTTAAAAGAAAAAGAAATCATTGTATTACGCCAAAACATGAAACAAAAAAATTATGAAAAAGAAGTAATATTATATACATTAAGTGATAATGATGTCATCATTACAGAAACATGGGAAAAAGCAAAATATAAAACAAATATGCTAGGACAAAAAAAAGTAATGGAATATTTGTCAGACGGCAAACAGGCAACTGCAGACGATATGAAACAGAAATTGCTTTTAACAGATTCCCCTATTAAAACACTATTAAAAAAAGGCGTTTTGAAACAAATTAGAAAAATAGAGAAAAGACAGGTAACAAAATATACTGTATCTCATACACAGGCATTTGTACCAACAGAGGAACAAAAAAAAGCATTGTGTGCATTAACAGAGATATTAGAGCAAAAACAAAAAAAGCCAGTGCTTTTACATGGCATTACAGGAAGTGGCAAAACAGAAATTTATATGCAAATGATTGAAAAGGTGATACAAAAAGGACAGCAAGCGATAGTTCTTGTACCTGAAATTTCGTTGACACCTCAAATGGTAGAACGGTTTTTATCTCGTTTTGGCGAAAAAGTTTCTGTAACACATAGTCGTTTAAATTATGGAGAACGATATGACCAATGGAAAAAAGCAAGAGATAAAGAAATATCAATTATTATAGGACCACGTTCTGCATTGTTTATGCCTTTTGAAAATTTAGGCATAATTATTATAGATGAGGAACATGAAAGCAGTTATCGCTCTGATATTACACCGAAATATGATGCAAGAGATATAGCAGAACAAATGAGCCATATGACAGGCTGTTTGCTTTTAATGGGAAGTGCTACGCCAGATTTAGTGACATATCACAAAGCGATGAAAGGAGAATATACACTTTTAAAATTAAAAAATAGAACAAAAGGAAGTCATTTACCTCATGTAACAATAACAGATATGCGTCAGGAATTGGAACAGGGAAATCGTTCTGTATTTAGCAGACAGCTTTTGGAAGCAATGAAACAAAATATACAACAAAAAAGGCAAACAATACTTTTTTTGAATAGGAGAGGACATTCTACATTTGTATCTTGCAGACAGTGTGGACACGTAATGAAGTGTGACCAGTGTGATATTGCATATACATATCACTATTCAGAGCAGGAACTTGTTTGTCATTACTGTGGAAAAAGAATACAGAATCCTTCTGTATGCCCTGTATGTGGTTCAAAATATATTAAATATTTTGGTACAGGAACACAAAAAATAGAGCAGGAAATTAAAAAAATATTTCCAGAGACAAATGTATTGCGTATGGATTTAGATACTACAATGTCTAAAAATAGTCACCAGAAAATATTGGAACAGTTTAGACAAGGTAAAGCAGATATATTGATAGGAACACAAATGATTGCAAAAGGACATGATTTTCCTAATGTTACATTAGTAGGAATATTGGCAGCAGATTTATCATTGCATATGGCAAGTTATAGAGCAAGTGAAATTACTTTTCAGCTTATTACACAAGCCGCAGGCAGGGCAGGACGTGACGAATTAGCAGGAGAGGTATTTATACAAACTTATTCTCCAGAACATTACAGTATTGTACTTGCAGCAAAACAGTATTATGAAACATTTTATGAACAAGAAATACAAATCCGTCAGATGATGGAGTACCCGCCTTTTTCAAATATATTTACGGTACTGCTTTTTGGAAAAAATGAAAAAGAGGTAAAAGAAAGTGCTATATATTTGGCGGATATTATGTTATATTATAATCGTAAGGGATTATTTCAAATATTAGGACCAGCACCAGCAATACTTTCTAAATTCCGTCAGGAATATCGATGGAGAATACTAATAAAATGTACGCAAGAGGAACTTTTGCGTGATTTTGTGCTGTATTGCTGTCAAAAATGGAGCGCACATAAAAAATGGGATGTACTTTTAAATTTAACAATGAATCCAGTTAATGTAGTATAGTAATAAAATTTCATTATGATTCAGAAAAACTGTAAATTAAGAAAGGAGAAAAAACAAATGGCTATCAGAGAAATTCGTTTAAAAGGCGATGAAATATTGAGAAAAAAATGTAAAGAGGTAAAAGAAATTACACCTAAAATTACAACATTATTAGATGATATGGCTGATACGATGTATCAGGCAAATGGTGTAGGATTAGCTGCGCCTCAAGTGGGTATATTAAAAAGGGTTGTTGTAATTGATACAGGAGAAGGCTTAATTGAGATGATTAATCCTGTTGTGGTAGAAACAAAAGGAGCAGTAGTAGGAGATGAGGGCTGTTTGAGTTTACCAGGAAAAACTGCACAAGTAGAACGTCCAGAATATGTAAAAGTAGAAGCACTTGACAGAAATGGAGAAAAAATTGTTGTGGAAGGTACAGAACTGTTAGCAGTAGCACTTTGTCATGAAACAGACCATTTAGACGGTATACTTTATACAGATAAAGCATTGCCAGATACTGAAACGATATGGGAGGACAAAGAATGAAAATAATATTTATGGGTACACCAGATTTTGCGGTGCCTTCATTAGAAATACTTTCTCAAAATTATGATGTACTTGCTGTCATCACACAACCAGACAAGCCAAAAGGCAGAGGGAAAAAAGTGGCTTTTTCTCCCATAAAAGAAAAAGCATTGCAATTAGGTATTGAAGTACTTCAGCCTGCAAGAGTAAGAGAAACAGAATTTATAGAAAAATTAAAAACATATCATGCAGATTGCATTGCAGTGACTGCATTTGGTCAAATATTGCCAGAAGAAATATTAAATATGCCAAAATATGGCTGTATTAATGTACATGGCTCTTTGTTGCCAAAATATAGAGGCGCAGCACCTTTGCAATGGTCTGTTATCAATGGAGAAAAACAAACAGGCGTAACAACAATGTATATGGCGAAAGGTATGGATACAGGTGATATGCTTTTAAAACAAAGTATTGATATTTTACCAAATGACACATATGGTAGAATTCATAATAAATTGTCTGTAATAGGTGCGGAATTGCTTTTGAAAACAATAGAAGGATTACAGAAAGGCACACTCCAAAGGATTCCTCAAAATGAACAAGAGGCAAGCTATGCGCCTATGATTACAAAACAAACAGGGCATATTGATTGGTCAAAAAAATGTGATGAAATTATTTGTTTGATACATGGTTTAGACCCAACACCTACGGCATATACTATGTATCATGATGATATGATTAAAATATGGCAGGCAGAAAAAATAGAACAGTCATCTGGAAAAATAGGAGAAGTAACAGCAGTGAACAAAAAAGGATTTGTTGTAACAGCAGGTGATGGAAGTATTGTGATAACAGAAGTACAGGCAAAAGGCAAAAAAAGAATGTCAGCAGATGCCTATTTAAGAGGACATAGTATTGAAATTGGTACAATATTGGCATAAAAGCAAACAAAATAATAAAAATATCGTATGGTGTTATGAAATCATATAAAAAATATTGATTTCGCAGTTATATGTATTTGTAAATAAATTGCATGAATACATTTGACTGTATTTGTTAGTGTATCATATTTTATAAAATATGATATAACTAACAAATAAAAAAGTATTGCTAACATTTTTCATAATGGAAATGGAGGAATGTAAATATGATTTGGGGATATAATACATCGTATTTGGGATTATTTTTTATTGTAATGATATTTAGTGTTGTAGCACAATTCCGTGTAAACAGCACATTTAAAAAGTATTCAAAATTTGCAAATAGCAGAGGATTGACAGGTGCAGAAGTAGCAAGACAGATGTTAAATGCAGCAGGGATATCAGATGTTAGAATTGAAAGAGTAGCAGGAAACTTAACAGACCATTATGACCCAAGCCATAGGGTATTGAGATTATCTGAATCTGTATACAGTAGTCAGTCTGTGGCAGCATTGGGCGTTGCAGCACATGAAACAGGTCATGCTATACAGCATGCAGAGCATTACAGTTTTTTGTGGTTAAGAAGTGCTGTTGTACCTCTTAGCAATATAGGCTCTAATTTGTCTATTCCTTTGGTTATGATAGGATTGCTGATTAATGGACATTTGAGTTATTATTTAATATTAGCAGGTGTATTACTTTTTTCACTTGTTGTATTATTTACACTGGTAACGTTACCAGTAGAATTTGATGCTTCCAGAAGGGCATTATATACGCTTGAAAATCAAAGTTATTTATATGATACAGAATTAAGTGGTGCAAAAAAAGTTTTGACGGCTGCTGCTATGACATATGTTGCTGCCGCAGCAACAGCTATTGTCAATTTATTAAGACTGTTTTCATTACTTTCATCACGTAACAGAGATTAAAAAGATTAAAAATGTTGGCGATTTGGGAAAGATACTAAAAAAGTGTCTTTCCCCTTTATATTTTTAAGAAAATGGTAATATAAAAATAGTTGCGACAATGCTGTGTATCATGTAAAATATAGTTTTATAAGAGGAAAATAATCATTTTCAAAATGATATAGTAGTTTTAATTTAGATTGAAAAAAGTGCAGTAATATTTTAGGAGAAAAACAATGACAATACAAATCAATCCAAGAGAGATTGCAGTACAAGCTCTATTGGAAATTTTAAAAGAGGAAAAATATAACACAACAGTATTAAGAAAATTACTTAGACAAAATGGTGCAATGCCTCCAAAAGATAGGGCATTTGTAACGGAAATTGTAAATGGTTCATTACGAAATTTATATTATATTGATTTTGTAATAGATAATGTTTCCCATGTCAAAATGAAAAAAATAAAACCTTATATATTGGCTGTGTTAAGAACGGCTATATATCAATTATATTTTATGAAAGTTCCTGAAAATGCTATCTGTGATGAATCTGTAAAATTAGTTAAAAAAAGAGGTTTAACCAGTTTATCAGGTTTTGTAAATGCTGTGCTGAGAAATGCTATCAGACAGAAAGATAGCATAGTACTTCCAGATGAAAAGGAATATGCTGTGGAATATCTTTGTTTAAAATATTCTCACCCAATATGGCTTTTAAAAATGTGGCTACATCAATATGATTATGATTTTGTAAAAGCACTCTGTATACAAAATAATGTAGCTCCAGATGTCAGTATTGTAGTAAATACATTATGCACAACAAAGCAGGAATTAAGAAAGGAATTAGAACAATGTGATATAGTGGTAAAAGAAAGCAAATATTATCAAAATGTACTGCATTTGCAAAAAACAGCAAATATTGCAAAATTGCAAAGCTATCATGATGGAAAATTTCATGTGCAAGATGAAAGTTCTGTAACAGCAGTGGAAGTGCTTTCTCCTCAACCCAATGAAAGTATATTAGATATTTGTGCTGCTCCTGGGGGAAAAAGTTTTTTAATAGCAGAAAAAATGCAGAATAAAGGAAATATTTACTCATGCGATATATACCAGCACAAATTGGAATTATTGCAAGAAGGAGCAGAAAGATTATCTATTTCTATCATTACACCAAAACAACAGGATGGTACAATATATCAAAAGCAGTATGAAAAGTCATTTGATAGAGTGCTTGTAGATGCGCCATGCTCTGGATTGGGATTGATAAGAAAAAAACCAGATATACGATTGAAAAAAAATGGAAATGATATTGATAATATATTGATAGTACAAAAAAATATATTAAAACAAGCAGCGCAATATGTCAAACAAAATGGCATACTGGTTTATAGTACGTGTACAATATGCAAAAAAGAAAATGAAAAAAATGTAGAATGGTTTTTAGAGCAGTATAAAAATTTTGAATTAGAGGATATTCGTACTTATTTGCCTTCTGAGTTTTATTCAGAAACAGCAGAAAAGGGATATGTTACATTGTACCCTCATATACATCATACAGACGGTTTTTTTATTGCTCGTTTTATACGAAAGGAGTAACAAAACATGGAAAAAATGGATATGCTTTCTATGACTTTAGAAGAATGGGGAAGCATTATCAAACAATGGAAACAGCCGTCTTTTAGAGCAAAACAAATATTTGATTGGCTGCATAACAAGCATATTACAGAAATAGATGATATGACAAATATTCCAAAAGATTTAAGAGAAAAGTTAAAGCAATATGGCGATATTTCTGGTGTAAAACAAATAAAAAAGTTGATTTCTAATATAGACAGTACAACAAAATATTTATTTGGAATACAAAATAATTTGCTTATAGAAAGTGTTTTGATGAGATATGATTATGGTAATACAGTTTGTATTTCAACACAAGCCGGTTGCCGTATGGGTTGTCGTTTTTGTGCCTCGACATTAGATGGTGTAGAAAGAAATTTGACAGCAGGAGAAATGCTTTCTCAAATTTATGAAATACAAAAAGATGTAGGACAACGTATTTCAGGTGTAGTACTTATGGGAAGCGGAGAACCTTTAGACAATTATGATAATGTGATACGATTTATACATTTGTTAAACCATGAAAAAGGATTGCATTTAGGACAAAGACATATTACACTTTCTACTTGTGGTATTGTAGATAAAATATATGATTTACTTTCTGAAAATTTACAAATTACATTAGCAGTATCTCTCCATGCGTCAAATGATAATATTAGACAAAGCATTATGCCTATTGCAAAAAAATATAGTATGGAACAAATATGCAATGTATGTAAACAATATAGCGATAAAACAAAAAGACGTATTACATTTGAATATGCTTTGATAAAGGGTGTAAATGACAGCGAAAGCTGTGCTATGGAATTATCTGAAAAACTGCATGATATGCTTTGTCATGTTAATTTGATACCTGTTAATGATGTAAAAGAAAGAAATTACAGCAAAAGTAATGAAAAACAGATACAGCATTTTGCTCAGATATTACAAAAAAGAGGTATTGAAACAACAATCAGAAGAAAATTAGGCAGTGATATTGATGCAGCTTGCGGACAGTTAAGAAGAAGTTATCAAAAAGATAATGTGATTTTGTAAATTTAGTAATCTATTTGACTTTTTTGATAAAGTTTTATTATGATATATAAAACAAAACCATGTGTTTGGGAGGTGTTTTCATTATGAAAGCAGTTGGCAATTGTGTAATTGGTATGAAAAGAACGAATAACGAGGATGCAATTTATATTAATGAGCAAAAAAATTTGTATTTAGTAGCAGATGGTATGGGAGGTTGTAATGCTGGAGAAGTAGCAAGCAGTACGGCAATTTCTGCTTTTGCAGATGCAATGGAACAATCTAAAAATGAGGAAATATTGGATAAAATGATGAAATCCATTATGATATGCAATAGAAAAGTATTTCAAAAGTCGAAGCAAAGCATAGAATTTGTGGATATGGGTACAACACTGGTAGCAGCAGCAATAGAAAAAGGTAAAGTATTTGTTGTTTATGTGGGGGATAGCCGAGCATATTTATATAGACAAAATGATTTAAAACAAATTACAACAGACCATTCTTATGTTATGGAGTTGGTAAAAAGTGGCACAATTACAAGAGAAGAGGCAGAAGTTCACCCTAAAAGGAATATCATTACAAGAGCAATCGGTATCAGGGAAGATGTAGAGGCAGATGTTGTAATAGAAGATATTAAACAAGGGGATAAAATACTGCTTTGCACAGATGGACTAAGTAATATGGTATCTCAAAACGAAATAGCAACAATATTAAAGCAAGAATGTTCCACAGAAGAAAAAGTCAAAAAGTTAGTACTCCTTGCCAATCAAAAAGGCGGCTTGGATAATATTTCATTAATATTAATTGAAATATAAAGAGGTGAATAATCATGTTGCGAATCGGTACTGTATTATTAGACAGATATGAATTGCTAGAACAAATAGGTTCAGGCGGCATGGCTATTGTGTTTCGAGGCAAAGACAGAACATTAGAAAGATATGTCACTGTGAAAATACTAAGAGAAGAATTTATAGGCGATGAAGAATTTATAACACGCTTTCGTTCTGAGGCTTTAGCTGCTGCAAGACTTTCTCACCCTAATATTGTGCGTGTTTATGATGTAGGACAGGAAGGTAATGTCTATTTTATTGTTATGGAATATGTGCATGGAGATACATTAAAACAGGCAATTAAAGAAAAAGCACCTTTTGATACTAAATCAACAATTAATGTTTCTATGCAAATTGCTTCTGGTATTGCACAGGCACACAAAAACCATATTATACATAGAGATATTAAACCACAAAATATATTAGTAGGTACAGATGGCATTATTAAAGTAACAGACTTTGGTATTGCAAGAGCGGCAAATGGTGCAACAATGACAACTAGTACAACAGCAATGGGTTCTGTGCATTATTTTTCGCCTGAGCAGGCAAGAGGTGGTTATGTAGATGAAAAAAGCGATATTTATTCTTTGGGTATTACAATGTTTGAAATGGTAACAGGACAACTTCCTTTTCAAGCAAATACTTCTGTTGCTGTTGCTATGAAGCAGATTAATGAAGAATTGCCTGATATTCGTCAATATAATCCCAAAGTGTCTGCAAGTTTGGAAATGATTATTAGAAAGGCAACCAGAAAAAAAGCAGATGAGAGATATGCTACAATAGAGGAAATGATACAAGAATTGGCAGCAGCAAAAAATGAAACAAATGGTATGGCACAGCAAATGCCTTCCAGAACAAGAGCCTCACAGCCTGAAATACAATATCTTTCGACAGTAGACAACAATAAAAAACAAGCAGAAGCAAGAAGAATGGAGCAGGCAAGACAAGAGGAATTATCTGCGACGGAGGAAATGATGGCAAAACAAGAAAAGCAAGGTATTAAAAATATTAGAATTTCAAAAGATGATGATTTTGAAAGAGAATATGAAGAAGTAGAGCCTGTTAGAAGAAGTAGACGCCCAAAATTGGATATGCAGAATAGAAGAAATCCAAGACAAGAGGAAGAATATGAACAAGGATTTGATAAGGTAAGAGAAAAAAAAGTTGTTTTTGCAGCAGTTGCAACAGCATTGATTATTATTGCGATTATTAGTGCGATTGGTGTAAAAGCATTTGGTACAAAAGCAGGATTGTTTGGAGATAGTTCTGAAACGGCAAAAGTAAAGTTATTTGTAGGAATGGAATTAAAAACAGCACAAGAATTGGCACAAAAAGACGGTTATCGTGTTGTGGAAGAAAAATCTGTTTATAGCGAAAGATATGCACAAGGTATTATTACAGCACAGTCTACAGAAGAAAATAGCGATATTAAAAAAGGTATGGAGGTAGGCGTTACGGTTAGTCTGGGTAAAGAAACAACAGAAGAAGCCATGCCAAATTTGAAAGGTGATAAGGAAGAAATTGCTGTTGAAAAAATTAAAAATTTGATAGGAAAAGAGCCAAAAGTATCCTATGAATATGATGAAGATGCAGAAATGGAAACCGTTATGGAACAAACGCCTTCACAGGGTACTAAAATAACAGCAGAAACAACAATTAGTATTGTTGTTTCGAGAGGAAAAGAAACCAAAACGACTATTGTGCCAAAAGTAGAAGGCTTAACACAATCCAGAGCAGAAAAGGCGTTAAAATCTTCTAAATTGAATGTGGGAGATGTTACATTAACAGAAAGTGATAGTGTTGAAGAAGGTATTGTAATAACACAAACAAAAGAGGTAGGAGAAGAAGTACCAGAGGGAACAGAAGTAGGGCTTGTTATTAGCCTAGGAAAATCACAACAAAATGAACCTGAAGAAAATACACAACAGCCAGAAGAGCAAACACCAGAAAATCAAGCACCAGAAAATCAAACACCAGAACAGCCACAGCAACCTATACAAAATACAAAAACAAAAACATATACTGTAAATCCGCCAGCGGCAGGTGTGACAAAGGCACACATTAAAATTGTAAAAACAGATGATAATGGTGAAAGTGTTGTATTAGATGAACAAAAATCATTACCATTTTCTGTGCCAATTTCAGGTTCGGGAGATGGACAGATTACTTGCTACATTGATGGTGTTCAAATGTGGAGTGATGCATTCTAAATATGATTGCATTTTAACTAATTTCAGCAAGAATTCCCCCACCTCTTAGGTGGGGGATGAATTGCGTTCTCA
>CAJUNT010000005.1:161594-165872 GCA_910587735.1 uncultured Clostridia bacterium | reverse complement strand
CGTCATGGGAAAGTCTTTCGTATAGGGCGGTGAGTTTGTCTTTCTCTGTCTGCTTTTTCATGGTGTGTAACCTCCTTTCTTTGAGGGTGCGCGCTTCCCTATAACCTTATTATACTTATCTGTTTGGGTCTGTCACAATATATGAGCTATTCATTTGCATTAAATTCGGCTTAACGTGAAAGCGAGTTTTGCCACTTCCTGAACCACCTATCACAAGCACATTTTTATTGATATTATATTTCGGAATTTTGTTTCTTCCCATCATAATTCTTTCTGTTTGTGTCAATATGATGTTGTTTTGAAATTTGGGGTCAATAAAAGGTTTTATGTCCTCTGAAGTTCCCCATCGTGCAGAGCCATACTCTATCCCTTTTCTATACTTTTTTGCATTTTTTCCTTTGAAATAAACAATTTCTTTGATAGCAAATGCACCGCAAATACCAATAAATATATCAAAAGGGTGCAAACTTGGAAAAGGCTCAGTTCCTAAATTTGCTAAACCATTTAGAGAATCAATCACTTTTAAAAAAATATCTGTTTGATAGGAAAGTCTAAAATATTCTCCTAATCTGTTTGAAATCCAAAAAACAAATATATAAGGGAAATTTTTTTGTAATTGTTTTTTGAAATCTATTGTTGCTAAATTAAATTGCTTTTTGAACTGTTTCTTTTTTTGCTTTTTATTTTGTTTTCTATTTTCATTTTTGTTTTGTTTCTTTTTACTAAACATTTTTACTTTTACGCATTACAACTCATGCCCTCCTTTATTTCTATTTTTCACTTTATCTTTTGCCATAGTTTTGATTTTTTGTTGATATTGTGCCATCTGCTTTAATATAGAAGGTTTTTTCTCTTTTGCCAGTGCTTTATTTGAAAATTCCTTCAATGCACACATCAATATATCAGCGTTCCTTGCTTTAAAAAATACAATATATTTTGGCGGCTGAGAAAAAGTATCTTTTTTGAGTGCATAATCTACACCATATTTTTTTGCTACAGACTCAAATGATTTGATATTTTTGTCTGTAATTTCAATGTTTTGTACACTTGCATTTTGTTTTACAATATCCTTAATACTTTGTTTGCCATGTTTTATTGTTGATTTTTTAAAATATTGCTGTATTGCCCATTTCAGCATATCTGCAGTTAATTTTTCTCCTGTTTTACTCATTTTAATGACAAAAGCAATAGATTTATCTCTTACTTCTTCCTGCATATCCTCCCTCCTTAAAAATATTTACTATATTGTTTTTTATTTTTTTTGTTCAGAAAGTCTTTTTTCACCAAACTGACAATATTTTTTATTTTGTTCTATCATAATATAATTTCGTCCTAATTTTTTTGCAGCAGCAGCGGTAGTCATTGTTCCGCCGAAAGGGTCAAGTATGATATCTCCTTCGCAAGAAGATATTAAAATAATTCTTTCTAAAAGTCTTTGTGGTTTTTGTGTATTATGCAATTTTTTTCCATTTTCACATTTGAGTCGTTCTTTTCCAGAGCATACTGGAAAACTCCATACTGTACCCATTTGTTTACGAATACCATATTTATAATCTGTTTCACTTACAGTATCTGTATTTAATTCTTTTGCAATATTATAATGAAATGTAAATTTAGCCTCTTTGTTTTTTACTGCCCACAATAAAGTTTCATAACTACTACAAAGCCTTGCTCCTCTAAAATTAGGAGTAGGATTTTTTTTGTGCCATATGACATTGTTAATAAACCAATATCCAACTTCCTGCATAATATAACCTATGGTATAAATACACTGCATTCCGCTCATTACCCATATAGAGCCGTTTGGATTTAATATTCTATAACAAGCACTTAACCATTGATATGTAAATTTTTTATATTCTTCTATTGTTTCAAATTTATCCCAATCATCATTACAGCCTTTATAAACTGTTCCATCTGGACGGTTTAATATTCCTTCTGTCCTCATGTAATAGGGAGGGTCGGCAAATATTAAATCTATGCTGTTTGATGGTATTGTTTTCATTTCACTAATACAATTTCCGTTTATTATCATATTTTTATTCATATTGTTATCCTCCATTTTTTCATAGAAAAACGCCCAAGTATCACTTGGGCGTAAAAGTAAATCAATGTAATATTCGTTTTTCTCTGATTGTGATTACCAGCCTGTTTTTGGTAGTGGTGTTTTTGGAGTATCTTGTTTCCATACAACTGTTGTCCAACTTGTATTAGCAGATTCCCATTCATTACCATATCTGCCTCCGCAATCTGCTCTATTTACGACTTTGTAGTCTTTTGGTATGGTTGGCATAACTTCACAAAATACTGTCATATTTTCTAATGACTGAAATCCTGGGCTTGCTTTTGTAAACTCTAATCGTACATCTGTAACATATTCTCCTGCTGCCAAACCAAGTGCATTAGAGTGCAGACTGTATTCATAACTATTTTTGGTTAATAAATTTTCTGCAAGCACTCTGTAATCCTTGTAGTTTGTTTTGTATGTAATATTGTAATACAATCGTTTGGAGTAAGTACCAGTTACAATTTTTGTTACTCTTGCTGCATCTGTTGGTATTCTGTCATGAATATAGAAATTTTCCAATACGGCGGAAGATTGATTTTTGATGTTGTACAATTCATAAGCAATGGTTTGTCCTGGTGAAATTTGATTCGCACCTTTTTTATCTATGGTTAGATTTAGGTCAATACTGTTATCTAAAAATTCAAATTTTACAATATCGCCATTGTGCCTAATTTCTGCATATAATTCTTTGGTATTGATAGCGTAATATCTTGGTGCAGATACTTCTTTTATCATATATACACCTGTTGGCAATGGTTTGGAGGCTGCAACACCATTTTCAGCAGATACCATTTTATCTATTAAATTACCCGTCATATTGTAGACTTCAAAACTTGCTCCTGCTAATGGGCTGCCTGCTGGCAATCCTGTTAAAGCATTGTAATCAGCAGAACGCTTTGTAATCACAATCTGTCCTTTTTGTGGTGTATTTTCCCAAGTGATTTCTGTGGTTTGTCCAGATTTGACATAGATTGTTCTTGGCACATCATCTGGTAAATAACCATCTGCTGGTTGAAGTTCTCTTAATTTATATTTGCCTTCTTCTAATTCTCTATCTAACCAAACATAACCTTCATTATCACTTACAAACTGTCCAAGTGGATTGTCATGTTCATCATAAAGTAAAAATGTAACACCATAAATACCTTCTTTTGTAACAGAATCAATTTTTCTGATAATGACAGAAGATAATGGGTTATTTACTATTTCTAATGTCGTTCTTTTGCCATATTTGATGTTCACTTCTTTTGCTTCTGTATCTAGTTCATAGCCTTTTACCTTTTCAGTTTCTTTTACTAAATGTTTGCCTTCCTCCAATCCTTCTATGACAATCATACCGCTTTTGTCTGTTTTATAAGTGCCTATCTGTTCACCGTTGAATTTTGTTATCAAAAAGCTGACACCTTTTAATGGCTTTCCACTGTTTCCTGCTTTTTTATATATCACAAGAGAAGGGTAAGGCTCATTCATTACTTCTAATATAGTAGGTTTGCCAGATTTAACTTCAACTGTTTTTGGCTCTTTATCAGAAATATATCCTTCTAAGCCTTTTGTTTCTGTTACAGTATAATAGCCATCTTCTAAATTTGTAATGGAAATCATACCAGTAGCATCTGTTTTGTAACTGCCTACTTTTTCACCATTCATTTTTGCAATGGTAAATTCCACACCTTTTAATGGCTCTCTTGTGACAGAATCTAATTTTATAATTTTTAAACCAGAGAGTGGTTTGTTTGTAAAAGTAACAAGTGTTGGAGTATTTGTTTTTATTTCAACAGTTTTAGGTGTTTCATCTAATATGTAACCTTCAGGTGCTTTCATTTCTGATATAGTGTAATAACCAGGTTGCAATGTTGGAACATTGATAAAACCGTCTGTTTCTGTTTTGTATTCTCATATCAATTCTCCATTGTGTTTTGTTACTTTAAATACTGCACCTGCTAATGGAGCATTGGTTTGTGCGTCAATTTTTTTGATTTGTAATGCTGCTAATGGTTTGTTTACAAATGTAACAACAGTAGGAGTATTTGTTTTTATTTCAACGGTTTTAGGTGTTTCATCTAATAAATAACCGTCTGGTGCTTTCATTTCTGATACAACATAGTAACCAGGTTCTAATGTTGGCACATTGATAAATCCATCTTTATCTGTGGTATATTCGCCGATGACATCGCCACTTTGTTTTGTTACTTTAAATTTCGCACCACTTA
>CAJUNT010000005.1:160991-161494 GCA_910587735.1 uncultured Clostridia bacterium | reverse complement strand
AAGGTTCACCTGTGCTATCACTTACTTTTTTGATTTCTAATGCAGTTAATTTTTTGTTTGTAAAAGTAACAACAGTAGGAGTATTTGTTTTTATTTCAACGGTTTTCGGCGTTTCATCTAATAAATAACCGTCTGGTGCTTTCATTTCTGATACAGCATAGTAACCAGGTTCTAATGTTGGCACATTGATAAATCCATCTTTATCAGTAGTGTATTCTCCTATTTGTTCTCCATTTTGTTTTTGTACTACAAATTTAGCACCACTCAAAGGTTCACCTGTGCTATCACTTACTTTTTTGATTTCTAATGCAGTTAATTTTTTATTTGTGAATGTAACAAGTGTTGGTACATCGGTTTTAATTTCAACGGTTTTAGGTGTTTCATCTAACAAATAGCCATCAGGTGATTTTACTTCTTTTACAACATACCAATCTGGAGAAAGTTCTGGAATACTGATATTACCAGCTTTATCAGTAGTGTATTCTCCCATTTTTTCACCGTTT
>CAJUNT010000005.1:0-160891 GCA_910587735.1 uncultured Clostridia bacterium | reverse complement strand
TGTCTTTCTACAATAAATTTAGCACCGCTCAAAGGTTCTCCACTTTTTTCATCAATTTTTTTGATTTGTAAAGCCGTTAGTTTTTTATTTGTAAAAGTAACAACAGTAGGTGTATTTGTTTTTACTTCAACAGTTTTAGGTGTTTCGTCTAATAAATACCCATCTGGTGATTTTACTTCTTTTACAACATACCAATCTGGAGAAAGTTGTGGAATATTGATATTACCAGCTTTATCAGTAGTGTATTCTCCCATTTTTTCACCGTTTTGTCTTTCTACAATAAATTTAGCACCGCTCAAAGGTTCTCCACTTTTTTCATCAACTTTTTTGATTTGTAAAGCCGTTAGCTTTTTATTTGTAAAAGTAACAATAGTGGGTACATTTGTTTTTACTTCAACAGTTTTAGGTGTTTCATCTAACAAATAGCCATCTGGTGACAGTTTTTCTCTAATCACATACCAATCAGGGGAGAGTGTCGCAATATTGATTGTGCCGTCTTTGTCAGTAGTATATTCTCCAACGTGTTCCCCGTTTTGTTTTTCTACATAAAATTTAGCACCGCTTAGAGGTTCTCCACTTTTTTCATCAATTTTTTTGATGATAAGTGATGTTAATTTTTGATTTGAAAACTCTACTGTAACCGTTTTGCTCGTTTTAATTTCAAAATCTTTTATTGTGTCATTTAATAAATAACCGTCTGGTGCTTTTACTTCTACAGCAGTGTACCAGCCTGGTTGTAATTCATCTATTTGTATCATGCCATTTCTATCAGTGGTATATTCTCCTATCACATTACCGCTTTTTTTAGAAATTTTAAATATTGCACCAGTTAAAGGCTCTTTATTTTCAGAATCAAATTTTTTGATAATCATAGAGGCAAGTGGCTTATTAAAAAATTCGAGAGTGTATGTTTTGCCATACTCTATAGATATGGTTTTTGATTGATTTTCTAACAAATAACCTTCTGGAGATTTGATTTCTTCTACAATATAACTGCCTTTTTGTAAGTTAGGTATGGTAATCGTTCCTGTTTCATCTGTTTTAAATATGCCATTCCCTTTTCCTACTACATCGCCTTTGCTTGTAGTGACTTTAAATTCTGCATTTGCTAATGGTTTTTTGCTATTGGAATCCATTTTTAATATTACCAGAGTACTAACTGGCTGATTTTTAAAGCTGAGTTTGTAAACTTTGCCGTCTGTACCAATATTAACCGTTTGTGGTGTCGTGTCTAATACATAATTTTGAGGTGCTTCTAATTCTGTTACAACATAACTGCCTGGTTTTAAATTTGGCACTAAAAATTCACCATTTTCATTTGTTATAAATTCTCCATTGCTACTACCTGCTGCTGTTCCTGCACCTGTTGTCACTTTAAATCTAGCATTGGCAAGCGGTTTTCCTGTCAATGCGTCTGTTTTGGATACCAATATGCTACCATAAGGATAATTGGAGAAAGTAACTTCTACAATAGATGTACCATCTGCCTTTAACCATGCCTGTTGCTGGCTATTTTCAGAAAGTAAGTAATTTGTAGGTGGTTTTACTTCTTCAATAATATAGCCTCCTGGCTCAAGTCCAGTAATCACAATGACACCAGAATTATCTGTAGTATATCTGCCTATGATTGTGCCAGAATTTCCAGAAATATCTTCTGTCACTTTTCGCACTTCAAATGCTGCACCGTCAAGCAATTCAGAAGTATTTGCGTCAACCTTTTTAATCACAATACTGTTTAAAGGATAATTGACAATTTCTTCCCCTAAGTTGTAAGCACTTCCTGATGTAACTTTGACTGCTACATTATTATTTAAAGTTTGATTATTTTTATTGTTTTCTATGATACTTGTAAAAATATTTTCTACTTTATCTGCTACACTATCTTTATTTGCTACACCATCTTTGTTTGCTGATGGGGGAGTAGTATTATTTGAATTATTTATATTTGTTGACGGAGGTGTAATACTATTTTCATTTTGTTGTGTATTTTCTTCCGTATTCACTACAGTATAAGCATTTTCACCTGGTGCAAGATATTTTCTTGTCACAACATTAGATGGCTTGCTAAAACCTTGTGCTGGACGAATTTCTGTAATGATATACCAACCTGGCTGAACTTTTGGTAATATAATTTGTCCATTTTTGTCTGTTGTGTATGTACCAAGTGTTGTAATACCACCGTTTTGTCCCTCATACTCAATTTTATATGTTGTATTGGGTATTGGTTTATATGTCAAAGCATTCGTTTTAGTAATAATCAGTGTTGGCTTTCTAGTATCTTCATACACAAGTGTTTTATTTTTTCCCCATTCTAAAGCAATTTCTTTATGTTGGGGTTCTAAAATATAACCTTCTGGTGCAGTAACTTCCTCCACTGTATAAATGCTTTCGTCTAATTTTTCTATTGTTATCGTACCTGTTTTATCTGTTGTATATTCGCTCACTGTTTTATCTTCTGTTTTTGTAACTTTAAATTTTGCACCTGCTAAGGGTTCTTTTGTTTTGCTATCTATTTTTTTGATGGTGAGGACAGGGCGTTTTTTGTTTGTAAATACCACTTGTTTTGTTTTACCCCATTCTAACTCTACATCTTTGTGCTGTTCTTCTAACAAGTAACCATCAGGAGCAACGATTTCTTCTATGGTGTAGATTTCCGCATTGAGATTTTCAATCAATATTTTACCACTGTTGTCTGTAATATATTCTGATGTGGTATTGCCTTCTGTACTTGTGACTTTAAATTTTGCCCCAGCAAGCAGTTTTTTGGTTGCTTCATCTATTTTCAATATCTCAAGGGCAGGGCGTTTTTTGTTTGTAAATACGACTTGTTTTGTTTTACCCCATTCTAACTCTACATCTTTGTGCTGTTCTTCCAGCAAGTAACCATCAGGAGCAACGATTTCTTCTATGGTATAGATTTCCGCATTGAGGTTTTCAATCAATATTTTACCGCTGTTGTCTGTAACATATTCTGATGTGGTATTACCTTCTGTGCTTGTGACTTTGAATTTTGCTCCAGCAAGTGGTTTTTTGGTTGCTTCATCAATTTTAAGTATTTCAAGTGATGGTCTTGCTTTATTTTCAAATACAAGCGTTTTTGTTTTGCCCCATTCTAATTTAATATCTTTGTGCTGTTCGTCTAACAAATACCCATCTGGTGCTTTTACTTCTGTAACGGTGTAAATTGCTTCGTCTAAATCTTGTATGAGTATTGTTCCAGTTTCATCTGTAGTATATTCAGATTCTGTGCTGTCCTCTGTTTTCACCACTTTAAATACTGCACCTTTTAATGGCTTATCTGTTTGACTATCAATTTTCATAATCTGTAATGCTGGTTTTAATCTGTTATCAAATTTAATTTCTGTAACTTTATTAGGCTCTAATTTAACATCTTTGCTTTCTGTTGCTATCAAATAGCCTTTTGGTGGTGCAATTTCTGTAATGGTATACCAATCTGGCTCTAAATTTTCTATTTTAATCTGTCCGGATTTGTCTGTCATACCCTCATATACAATAGAGCCGTCTTTTTTCTCTACAGAAAACTCTGCATTTTGCAAAGGCATACCTGTATCTTCATCATATTTTTTAATCAAAAGTCCTGGTTTTGCTTTGTTTTTTACTGTGATGGTCGCTTTTTTGCCTGCTTCTAATTTGATACTTTGAGGAGTGCTATCTAATAAATAGCCTTCTGGTGCAGTGATTTCTGTTACAGTGTATGTACCACTTTTTAAATTTGACAATGTTGCTGTACCTGCGTCATTGGTATAAACATCATAACAATCACTTCCGCCATCATAAGCAACTCTTATACTTGCACCGCTTAATGGTTCTCCTGTATCAGCGTCTACTTTTTTGACTTCTAATTCTGCCATTTCTTCATTGGCAAATGTGATAATTACAGGGTCAACCGTATTGATAACAAAATCTTTATGATTATTTTTGTCCAATAAATATCCTTCTGGTGCAACAATTTCTTCTACATAATAAGCACCAACTGCTAAATCTGGTATAGAAATTTCTCCCTGTTCGTCTGTCACATAATCTCCAATGATACCACCATCAGCGTCTGTCAAACGAAATACTGCACCAGAAAGTCCTTGTGTTGTACCTGCTTTGACTTTTAATATCTGTAAGCCTTTTCCTGGTTCTGGTATGTCAGGTGTGTCGGGAGTGTCAGTTATATCAGGTTTGTCTGGCTCTTTTGGCTCATCTGGTGGGGGAGTTGTGCCGTCTGCATAATAAGTCACTTTTCCAATAGAATCCCCATTATAAAATGGTATGGGTGCAACATAGTAATCTTGTTTTTTACCACTATGAGATATGCCAAACATAACAGCTTTATTTTCCAATTTTCCTTTTGCAATAACATTAAATGTGCCTTTTTGTTCTCCACCATCTTTTTTAGGAATTAACACTTTTATTGCATTTGTGTCACCGCTAAATGTTTCTTGTTCTTCATTTTGTAAATTTGTTGCTTTGACACCTTCTGGCACATTTCCATCAAATACAATTTTAAAACTATCAATTTTGACATTAGATTTGATTTCAAATTCCTGAGAATAGTAATTACTGTCAATACTGTCCACTTCTGCTTTTTGTGATTTGGGATTGACTGCAAGCCATGTAGCATATACAACATCATTTGCTTTGCCTTTTGCTACTAAATTTTTCATAGCTGCTTCTACAGGCTGATTGTGTGAACCGTTTGCTTTCCAGTCATTTAAGTTGCTGTAATTGGCGTGAACTGTTGCCCAAACTGCCATTTTTGTAGCATAATATGCCTGATATTCTGTAGAAAGTCCCAGTTCTTGAGGACTTTTGTAAGGATAACCATTTGTAATAACGCCCCATACATGAGGGTCGGTGTCCAATTTATCTACGTCAACGTCGTAACTTTTTGCAATTAAATCTTCTACACCTGGTCTGTTGGGATTGGCACAATAGGCGGGATATTCGTTGCCGTCCTCAGAACGATATACAATTATTGCTGGTGCAAAGTTGTCTGCGTCAATCACACCTTTCCATGTCAATAACTGTTGTCCTTTGCCTTCTTTGACATAAAGGTGAACTTTGTTTAAAGCATTTTCAAGTGAAGTCCCTGCAAACACCTCCGAAAATGAGGAAAGCAAAAACACAAACGACATAAACAGCGATATTACTTTTTTTATTTTCTGCATATTTATTTCTCCTCTCATAATATAGTTTGTTCTATCAAAGGTAATATTTCTTGTTGCTTTAACAAGTCATATAAAAACAATCTGCCTTTTTGTGTCCATTTTGTAAGCATTTTGCTATCTTTTTTGCCATTGGAATATTCAAAACAAAACGTTTCAGAATGAACATATCCTTTATCATGATACTTTTTGTACAATAACCATTGTCCGCATTGCTTATATTGCACATTCAATGTATGTAGTAACTTATTCATTTCTATACCACTCATACCATAATCTTTTGCAATCTGTGTGATAGTTACTGTTTTTTTGCTTTTTAATATGGTGTCAGTATAATCTGCTTTTGGTTGGAGTTCTCCTATCATTTGCCTTTGTTTTAAATTTTCTGTTTTTAACTGCTCCTTTTCTTCTTTTTCCTTTTTTAGAGTTTCTACTAACTGTATTATAGTATCTGGATTTAATATTACTTGCTCTAATGTTTCCGATGTCATATAAACACCATATTTTCTAATGGATTTTAAAATCGTTTTGACTTCTTTTTTAAACTGCTTGGCAATGGGTTTTCTGCTCTGCATTAACACTTCATATACGCCATATTCTGTTAAAAACCATACTTCTTGATTTCCGCCAGGGGTGTAAGCAATGTTTACTCCCTTTTCATCGTCATCAACAGCTTGCAACATCATTCTTGGGTTGCTATGTTCTATCCATTCAGCAACTTCTTTTGCTAAAAATAAGGGATTTTCAAAATCACCATATAATGTAAGCGGTTTGCCTAATATTTGCTGTTGCTGTAATACTTTTAATTCCTTCATTTTCTCACTCCTATCTTTTTTCTTTTATTTTTTGTCATTTCAGATTATCTTTTTTCTACTGCCTGCACACAAAGTCTTTGACTTGGCACATCTTCTACACAAGTTATCAGTGTTAAACGGTTATCATTGGTATATTCCAGTTTTGTCCAATCTGTTTCTGATATTCTGCTAACAGACTGCACAATATAGTTTCTTGTGCCAAGTGTCGTAGTGTATGTGATTTCATCGCCTTCAGAAACATTTTTCAGTTTTTGAAAATAACCGCTAGAACCTCTGTTGTGTCCCACAAAGCCTGCATTGCCATTCCATGTAGAAGTGGAAGAAATATGCCCAATGCCTTTTTTCATTGCTGCATAAGTGTCACCATCATATGCTGTTACAGTCAATTTGACAGATGGTATTTTTAAAGTGCCAATACTGCCGTCTGATTTTCTCACTTGTTCTATTGTGGTGAGAGGATATTGTAGTTTTTGTTCTTCATTGTTGGCATAATATACAACATTGTTTGTATTTCCACTTGGCAAGTTCGTTGATGTAGAGGGGTAAAAGTTATCTGTTATATTACTTTGATTGCCTTGCTGTGTTGTTCCTTGTGTTTTTGTCGTATTTGATAAATTTGTTGTTTGCTGTGTACCTTGTGTTGCACCTGTTACAAAACCATTTGCATTTTGTGTAAATTTTCCTGCTGGTGCATTTGCTGGGGCGTATGTTGTTACATTTGGTTTTTGTTCTGTTGGTGTGATAATTGTTGCACCATATTCAGAATCATGTCTTTTCTGTGGTGCTAAATCATAAATATCCAGTAAATAATCTGGTACTGCTCCATCAAAATGAATGTGGCTTTCTCCAGTGATATAAAATTCTTCTTTGTTTTCTGTTTTGAATTGATAATCTAAATCGCTTGTTACTGCAAAAGCATTGATATTGCAGCAAGTACAAACATTTGCTGTCATCAAGAATAACAAAGGAATTTTGATGTATCTATTTCTCATGTTCTTTCCCTCCTATCTCTAGCATAAAGCAATACGGCTGTCCGTATTCGCTCACGCTGTTGGGCATTATCATTTGTTCTTTTGTTTCATCATGTAGTGTAATGGATATTGTTTTGCCATATAATTGTTTTGCAGTATATTTATCTGTGACAAAATAAAAGCAAGAACTTTGTATCAGTTCGTATAAAGGGTTTAAGTCTATTACAAAATCTTCTTTGCCCATTTTTTGGTATCCAATACAAATATATTCTTCCTCTTGCAAGTTACAGATTTTCACGCCTCTCTGTGATTTTTTATGAAATAGCAAAACCATACCACTTGAAAATAAAATACCAAGTAATGCACCAAATAGCATTTTGATAAAAACAGTATCGTTTTGTTTAATTTCCTTTATTTCTTTTGTTTCAATTTCTTGTTCATTTTGTTTTTTAAATTCCTCCTCTGCTTGTTTTTCTGCCTTTTCCATAATTGTGCTGTTTTCTTTAATAGGTGTACCAACATAAGTTAATGTGTATGTAATTGTGGTTGGTTCTGGTTTTGACACTGTTCCTGTGTATATTGCTGTTGTGACATAACTGGAAGGCACTTTATTACTTATGGTTTTGGAATAAGTTGCAGTTGCTTTGTATTCTGTAGGTACAAGCGTATCTCCTGCTAGACCTGTTCCCATCACTGCCCAGTTGACATTTGTTAATTGCAATGTTTGTCCCTCTTTTTCCGCTGTTTGAGGAATATAAGAATTGTCTGCTGCCATCAGTTCTGTGTATTCTTTTACAGTAGATACTGTTGTGTTTTGGGTTTTGTATGCTGCTGGTTTTGTATCAATGCTGTTGTTATCTAATGACAAAACACCTGTAAAATCTTCTTTGCTGTAATCTATTGTTTGGGGTAAGCGGTTTAATATGCCTTGTTTATTGTCTGTTGCTGTTTCTATGGCAATACTTTCAGAAAGTTGTTTTGTTTGCTTGTTTTCATTCACTTTTTTATCTGTTTTATGATAAGCAAATAAGTATCCCTCTTTTTTATAGCCATTTTCAATTAGTTTTGAAGGGTCAAAATCTTCTGCCACTTCATAGATTTTTGTTAAAAAAATACTGCCATCTATTTGCTTTTGTTCTGAAGAAATCAAAAAGGGGATACTTTCTGTTTGTTCTGCCAATGTGGTATTGATAGGGCAATGTATTGTCAAAAGCAACAGCAATAAAAATAGTTTCTTTTTCATTTTTTTCACACTCCTTCCTTTTATTTTTGCAATGAAAAAAGACAGCAACAATTTGTTACTGCCTTTTTTCATTATCTATACATATCATAGTTAACTTCTGCTTGATAATAAGCGTCTATTGTTTCGGGAGCATTATATAATGCGGAAATATAGTAGGCTCTTATGTTATGTATTTTGTTTTTTGTTCTGTTCAGACATTCCAATACATATGTTATGTGTTCGGAATTTAATTTTAATAATCTTTCTTTTACCATTTGCTGGGGAATTTCTTCTCCACTAATGCGTATTGTTGTTTTATTGCTTATTATCACGCTTACCATAATGTCTGCCATGTTGTTAATCAACTGTATGTTATATTTTGTTCTTTCATTTTCTGCCAAAAATCGGTAGTCAATATTTCTCAAAATGGTGGCTTTACACATTTGTTCCTGTAAACCTTTGTCAATAAAGAATTGTTGTTTTGGTTTTTCCTCTGTATTTGTGTTTGTTGTGTCCTTCATTTGGTCTGCTTGCTGTTGTTCTTTTAATTTTTTTTGTGCAACTTCTCTTTGCAAATTGATTAAACATTTTGGATAACCATAGGGTAGTTCATCACTATTGCTTTTATAAAGCTGTTGTTCTAAGTCTTTGTCAATAATACTTTTTTCTTCTTTTTTCTCTGTATCCGAATAAATAATAGTATCTATCTCATCTATCTTATCTGTTTTTTGTTCTAACTGTTTTTCTTTATGAGATAGATTAGATAGATAAGATGGATTATATTGATTATTATTTATAGAAACAATATGATTAATCTTTTTAGTATCACTAGAATCAGTATCATTAATCAAAAGAGTATTAATAGTTTGTGATTTTGGCAATTCTTGATTTGTGATTTTCACATTTCTGGAATTGTGATTTTTGTAAATTTTCATCATTTTGCTGTTTTGGCTCTAAAAATTACTCTGTTTTTTCTGTATTTTTTAAAAAATCCGTGTCATTTGTCAAAAAAGTATCCGTATTTTGTGATTTTGGCAATTCCTGATTTGTGATTTTCACATTTCTGGAATTGTGATTTTCACAATTCTGCATTTGTGATTTTTGTAAATTTTCATCATTTTGTTCTGAAAAATAATCTTGTTCTGAAAAATAATCTGTTTCTAATTGTATTTCTTCTGCAATTTCTGTTTCTTCCTCTGAATTTTCTAAATTTTCTGGAGTTTCTACTGTTTTTTTCATTCCATCATCATTTTTTTTATAAAAACCTAAAAAATTTTTGATATAAATGAAATTTGGCTTGCCTAAACCGTTTCTTCTTTTCTCAATTAAGCCGATTTCTTCTAAATCTTTGAGTAATTTGTTTGCTTTTTGCTCTCTGCAATGCAATAAATCCATAATTTTATCTACTGTAAAAACAATATAAACTCTTTTTTGCTCATCAAACCACTTATTTTTGATAGATAACCCCATTCTGTCAAGCATAATACCATACAAAACCTTAGCTTCTATGGATAATTCTGAAAATCTGTCATCTGTAAAAAGTAATTTTGGTATTCTATAAAATATAAATTGCTCTGATTCATTCCCATAATAATAATCAAATGATACTCTACTCATTTTTAACGCCTCCTTTGTTGTTTGTTTTCAAAAATCTAAATTTGTGAAAATCATATTTCAATCTAATTATTCTTCTTTTTCTGTAACACTTTGTTGTTGTTGCCACTGTTTTAAAAGTTCAAATATTACATTTTCCATATCCTTTTTGCTGTAAAACTTGGGAAAATACTGTTTTAAATCTTTCTTTTTTAATGTAATATTGTTGCTGTTTTTTTCTGTTTCTTGTGTCAGTATGACTTCTATGACACCATCGTTTAATTTTTTGTCCTGACTGTATTTTTTTAGCTTGCTTGACTGTTCCAAAGAAGGAATAACATTTAATTTTCCCATAAATTTGTGTAAATTTATTTGTTCCTCTGGTTCTAAATAGGATAATTCCACGCCTATGTTAAATTTTAATTTGTTGTCATCTACCATTTGAAGTAATTCTGGTATGAGTTTTGTCAAACGAATGTATCTATGAATTTGATTTTTACTTACATCATTTTGTTCTGCAATAATTTCAATGGATTTTTGATTATTTAACTTGTTCCCAACTTGGGAACAAGTTAAATCTTTTCTTTGTCCTTGATGTTTGATTGCTTCTAACTTCATTTTATAAGAAAATCCTCTTTCACTTGGTAATATATGTTCTCTTTGTATATTTGAGTCAACCATTGCTATTACTGCTTCATCATCATTTAATTTTCTAATGATAACAGGCATAGTATCTATCCCTAATTTCATACAAGCGTATCTTCTGCGGTGTCCTGATATTATCTCATAATATTCATCATCTATAGAACGAGCAATAATAGGCACTACAACACCTTTTTCTGCAATACTTTGTACTAATTTTTCCATTTTTCATCATCTTTTATTCTAAATGGATGGTTCTGAAAATGAATTAATTTATCAATTTGTATTTTTTGCACAATCTCCATAGAGTTTGTGCCTAACAATAATTCATCGTAAGGTGTTAATGTTACATTTTTGGCACTACTTTTCATTTCTTCTTTTGTTTCTTCTGTTTCCACTTCATCAAAAACTGTTTCTTCTCTATTTTCTTCTGCATGAAAATTCGTTTTTTCTGCATTTTCATTTATTTCTACCATGTCAATACCTCCTGCACGAATGATTCATATGCTTTTGCTACTTTCCCATTTTTATCATAATTTTGATGTAAAAGAGTTACCAGTTCTTTAGAATAATTGGTTCTCATATTTGCCATTGTAATCAGTATTCCACTTATATCTAGTTTTCTGTTGATACACATTCTTACTCTGGAAATCGTTTTGATTAACTGCTCCAAACCTTTTATAGATAAATATTGTGCCTGCACTGGTATTAACACGGTATCTGCAAAAGCGAGAGGGTTAATTGTCAACATTCCCAGTGATGGAGAACAGTCCACTATAATATAATCATATTTATCTCTTAATACTTTTAAAGAGTTTCTCAATACAGTTTCTCTGCTCATAGTGTTGACAAGTGCTGCTTCTAATCCAGATAATTCGATATTAGAAGGTAATAAATCTACTTTTTCTTTGTGATGTAAAATACTTTTGAATACATCGCTTTTGATGTTACTCTCACTCATATATTGCCCCATAATACTGGCGATTGTCATTTCTATTTGTTCTGGTTGATATCCTAAACTTAATGTCAATGACGCTTGTGCGTCCATATCTACTAATAGTACCTTTTTTTCTGCTCTTGCTAAACCGATTCCTAAATTGACAGTAGTAACTGTTTTGCCTACTCCACCTTTTTGATTACAAATAGCTATTACTTTTGCCATACTTACCATTCCTTTCATTTGCTTATTTTTTTGTCGTGTTTATGACAAATTCAATTTTTAGTGCATTTTTTGAACATAAAATCTATTGGAAAAAGGATATAAAAAGAAAAGACAAACCGTTCCAACCCTTGATTTTACTGGGTTTTCTGATTTGTCTTAATTATATCGTATGGACACACTTGTGTATCCCTTCTCACAAAATCGGGCGTAGATGAAAGAATTATTAAAAAAATTGTAGGGCATAAGGGGCAAGGTATTACAGAAACAGTTTATACACATTTAGAATTACCTGTAAAATTAGAAGCAATCAACAAAATTTAGTGTTACTATCTTGTTACTAATGTGTTACTATCACATAAAAATTTTAACATTTTTATAGATATGGAAACAAAAAAATCCCCAAGAATACAACATTCTTGGGGGTATTGTTTTTTGTAAAATTATCTCTTGCTGAACTGAGGTGCACGTCTTGCTGCTTTGAGTCCGTATTTCTTTCTTTCTTTCATTCTTGGGTCACGAGTCAAATAACCTGCTTTTTTCAAAGCTGGTCTATAATCTGCATCTGCTTCCAACAATGCTCTTGAAATACCATGTCTAATAGCACCTGCTTGTCCTGTAAAACCGCCACCATATACATTTACAAGCACATCAAATTTTGCTGTTGTTTCTGTTAATTCTAATGGCTGACGTACAATCAATTTCAATGTTTCCATACCGAAATAGTCATCAATATCTCTTTTATTGATTGTAATTTTACCGCTACCTGGCATTAAATATACTCTTGCAACGGAAGATTTTCTTCTACCTGTACCATAATATCTAGCTGCTGCCATATTTGCTTCCTCCTCCTATTAAAATTTTAATTCCAATACTTCTGGTTTTTGTGCTGCGTGTGCGTGTTCTGGACCAGCATAAACATGAAGTTTACTGAACATTTTTCTGCCCAGAGCGTTTTTAGGAAGCATACCTTTTACAGCGTGTTTCAACACTTCTTCTGGTTTTTTCTCTAATTGTTTTTTGAGTGTAATTGTTTTTAAACCACCAACATAACCACTATGATGTGTGTATACCTTTTGGTCTAATTTTTTGCCTGTTACTGCTACTTTTTCTGCATTGATAACAATAACATAGTCACCTGCATCAATATTTGGTGCATACATTGGTTTGTTTTTTCCTCTCAAAATGGTTGCGATTTCAGATGCCAAACGTCCTAATGTTTTGTCTGTTGCATCTACAACATACCATTTTCTTTCTACATCAGCGATTTTCGCTATGTATGTTGTTCTCATAGTATTTTACCTCCCTTAATATACTTTTGACTCGTTGACTTTATGCACTGCTATGGGAAACAGCAACACATAATCTCCATTATGACAAAGCATAACTTATTGAGTCCCACTGTGAAACATATATTTAAAGCCAAAAGGCTCTAAAGTCAAATCAATACAACGCTAATTATTATATTACAAAAATACATAATTGTCAATAATAAATTTCAAGTAATGTCAATGCTTTTGCTGGTGCTGTCATGCCTGCTTTTGTTCTGTCTTTGCTTTCTATTATAGCAATCATATCTTCGGGATTTTTATTACCTTTTCCCACATCAAGTAATGTTCCTGCTATAATTCTTACCATATTATATAAAAATCCATCTCCTGTAATAGTAATTGTTACAAAATTCCCTTTTTGTTCTATATTACAGTCAAATATTGTTCTGACAGTACTGCTTACATTACTTCCTGAAGCACAAAAACATTTAAAATCATGTTTCCCTATTAAATATTTTGTAGCTTGTTTCATAGCAAGTATATCCAACATTTGAGGAACAAATACACTATATTTTCTAAACATAGGATTTTGAAATTCGTCAATATAAAACGTATAACAATATGTTTTTTTGATACAGTCATATCTAGGGTGAAAATTTTCAGCCACTTCTTCTGCATTTCTTATTACAATATCATCTGGCAATAAAGAATGTATAGCAAAAGGAATTTTTTTTACAGGTATAGATGTTTCAACATCAATTACTGCTCTTTGTCCCATAGCATGAACACCTGCATCTGTTCTGCTCGCTCCAATTATTTCTATATACTGCTGTCCAAACAGCTTTTTACAAGCACATTCCAACGTACCCTGCACTGTTTTCACACTATCATATTTTTGTTTTTGCCACCCTGCATATTCTGTACCATCATAGGCAATGGTAAATAATATTCTTTTTTTCATACTATCACCACTTATATTATAAAATATCGTGTTGTTGCAAAACGTAATACTATTAATGCAATACAATATGCTACTAATATTACAATCGCTTTATAATCTGACTGCTTTAATACCATAACATTCATACGTGTTTTATTTTCATCACCATGATAACATCTTGCCTCCATGGCCATAGCCAATTCATCAGCACGACGGAATGCAGATATAAATAATGGTACTAATATTGGTATTAAACTTTTTGCTCTTTGTAAAAGATTGCCACTGTCAAAATCTGCTCCTCTTGCCTGCTGCGCTTTCATAATTTTATCTGTCTCGTCCAAAAGCGTAGGGATAAAACGGAGCGCAATGGTCATCATCATAGCAATTTCATGTGCTGGTACACCTATTTTTTTAAAAGGACGCAATATATATTCTATGGCATCTGTTAATTGTATAGGCGTTGTTGTTAATGTCAATATAGAAGAACCTATCACAAGTAATACAAGTCTGATACACATTTTAATTGCTATCAGTATACCCTCTGTTGTAACAGTAAATATACCCCATTCAAATAATATATTTTCTCCTCTTGTCATAAAAACATTTATAAATGCTGTAAAAGCAATAATAATAAATATTCCTTTAATACCTTTTAACATAAATTTCAAAGGTACTTTTGACGTTTTAATCACTGCTGCCATACACAGCACTACAAATAAATAGCCTAAAAATGTATTTACTGTAAACAATGTCACAATAAACAAAAATGTAATAATTAACTTCACTCTTGCGTCCATACGATGTATAGGAGAGTTCACAGGATAATATTGTCCTATTGTAATATCTCTAATCATAATTTTTCCTCCCCTTTTAATAATGTATATAACGCTTTTACAGCTTCCTCTACTGTATAAATATCATTAGGCAAGTCATACCCTTTTTGTTTTAATTCTGCTAAAACATAACTAATTTGAGGTGCAGCAAGTCCTATTTTCTCTAGTTCCTCTACTCGTGCAAATACTTCTTTTGGTGTACCTGTCATTGCTACACGACCTTTTTCCATAACAATCAACCTGTCTGCCAATTTTGCTACATCTTCCATACTGTGAGATACCAGTATAATTGTGATACCTCTTTTTTCATGTAGCTTTTTAATAGCATATAATATTTCATCTCTGCCTTTTGGGTCTAATCCTGCGGTTGGTTCGTCCAATATCAATACCTCTGGATTCATGGCAAGTACTCCAGCGATTGCTACACGTCTTTTTTGTCCCCCTGATAATTCAAAAGGAGATTTTTCATATACGCTTTCAGAAAGCCCTACTGTCTGTAACGCCTCTCTTACCCTTTTGTCAATTTCTTGTTCTGAAAGTTTCATATTGCTTGGACCAAAAGCAACATCTTTATATACTGTCATTTCAAAAAGCTGATGCTCTGGATATTGAAAAGCAAGTCCTATTCTTTGTCTAACTTCTCTCAATTTTGCTTTATCTTTGTGTATATTTTCATCATCAAGCAATATTTCTCCTTCTGTGGGAGAAATCGTACCATTCAAATGCTGTATCAATGTAGATTTTCCAGAACCTGTATGTCCTATCAGCCCTATAAATTCTCCTGTTTGTATTGTAATATTAATATCATATAAAGCGGTTTTTTCAAATATTGTTCCTGCATTATAGACGTGTTTTAAATGGTTGATTTTAATTGACATATCGCACCTACCATTTCTTCTATAGTCAAAATATCCTGTGATATTTCTATACCCATTTTTTTCAGTTCATAAGCCGTTTCTGTTACTTGAGGCACATCAAGCCCATAACTTTTTAATGTTTCCACTTGTGGAAATACCTGTTTTGGTGTTCCTTCTAAAACAATATTTCCATCATCTATTATAAATACTTTTTCGGCTTGTACCGCTTCATCCATATAATGTGTTATCAATATAATTGTCATGCCTTCTTGTTTATTTAGGCGTAATATGGTTTCCATAACATCTTTTCTACCTACTGGATCTAACATTGCTGTAGGCTCATCAAAAACAATACATTTGGGTTTCATAGCAAGCACACCCGCAATGGCAATTCTTTGTTTCTGCCCTCCTGATAGTTTTGATGGACTATGTTCTTTATATTCCAGCATACCTACTGATTGTAGTGCTTCATCTACTCTTTTTCGTATTTCTTCAGAAGGTACACCCATATTTTCAGGACCAAAAGCAATATCTTCTTCTACTACTGTGGCAACCAATTGATTATCTGGATTTTGAAATACCATACCTGCACTTTGTCTAATATCCCAAATCAATTCCTCATTTTTTGTATCATATCCATTTACCCACAATACACCCTCTGTAGGACGCACCAAAGCATTGATATGTTTTGCAAATGTAGATTTTCCAGAGCCATTATGTCCTAATACTGCAACAAAGCTCCCCTGTTCAATGGACAGATTAACATGATTTAATGCTAATATGTTTTCTTGTTTTGTGCCTTTTTCTGTTTCTGTAATTTTAATATATTCATAAGACAGATTATCGGCTTTTATCATTTCCATATTTCCACCGCCTGTTATTGTAGTCTATGGCAATATGCTCACAGCTAGAAATAGTATAATGTATTCTATTTGAAAAAGCAATCATTTTCATAGAAAACACACACAAATCAATTTTTGTTCGCTGTAGGCGATTTAAAGTTTTTTGTCAAGCTTTTTTTCAAAAAAGCTTGCAGGTTTAGACAGCGTTCAATAGTCATTTTAAACAAAAAATACTACACAATATTAAAATTTTTTAAAAGTTGATTTTCTGGTAGAAAACACTTATATATTAAAACTATGTTACAATTTCCATATTGTATTAATATCAATACCATATTGTGTTATACTAATAGTATACTGTATTGATAATGTCTTTTTATTTTGTAACAAAAGGAGTGATAACATGAAAAAAATACGTTTTTATTCTTTTTTCTGTATATTTATATTGCTTTTTGCAAATATAGTATTTGCTGAATAACAAAATGAAGAAATTCCTGACTATATTTATGTAGAAGAAACAGAAAGAGGGACGTATTATTTACCAAATGAAAAATATGATGAATATGTAGAAAATTCTTATTGTTATAGTTATAGATATCATGATACTTATGATATATTAAGGAACTTACTATGGAATGCAAAAAACAATGCGCAACAATGATTTATGAAAGAAATGTGATATTTCAAAATCAATCAAATATAGCACAAATTTTTGATGCATATCATAAAGATTATTCTCCTAAAGCAATAAAAGACAGCATACAAATGCCAGTCAATGCAGAAATGAAAGATGGTATATTATATGTTCCTGTAAAATATGCTATTATGGCAGTACGTTATAATTATACTCCTCCCACATTTTATTAGAATGAAAAAACAAAAACATTTTATTATCACTATTAAAAAAATTTGCGACTAATAAAACAATGTTTTACTAGTCGCAAAAATATCAAAAAATATCATTAACATTCTGTTACGCTTTTATAACGTATGTCATATAACGCACGATAGCCCTCTTTTCTATCATCTGAAACTAATTTTATCAAAAACTTTCCTTCATCATACCATTTTATATCTGTAATTTGGGGATTTTTTCGTCCTTTATTTCTTTCCATTTGCAAAATATATTCTGTGTTTTTCTCTCTTCTAAAATAAAATGTATCACAATCATGATACTCTTTTCCTCTTTTTAACATTTTATATTCCGCACTCTGTCTATTCATACGTTCTTTCATATCATTTTCTATTTGTTTTATAGCATTTTCTGCCAACTGTCCATTTGATTTTGAAAATAAATATTTTACTGATTCTCCTTGATATTTTTGTTTATTTTCCCAACTCGACCAATGACTTAAATATGCATTATTTCCATCCGTAATCATATAGGGATATACTTCTGTAGCAATCGTATTATTTTTTGTTCTTGTGCTGTCACAAGTATAATAATATTCATATCCAAAACCCTTTGTCCAAGCACTTCCCCAGTTCGTATATTCCAAATCTGTTATTATCACATCACCGTTTTTTAAATATCTCGTTATTCTCAAAAAGGAAGGTAAACCTAACGCAACATCTTCCATAAAATACTGTATATTTCCTGTATTTATCGATTTTCCTCCTTCTATTAATACCACATCATCATTTTTGATTGCCATTTGTTGTGTATACTCTTTGGGTAAATGCTCCAATTTGTCATAACCATAAGGTGTATCATTTGTATACTGAGAATCTCCTATTTCAAATACTGCATAATACCTTCTTTTTCCAAATTCCCCTGTTACACCGCCTACAAAATCGTTTAATTCTTTTATCATACGATATTTTCCTTCTGGCAAATCATACTCTTCTTTATTCCAGTAAAATACATCTCCTATTTTTCCATTTGCACGTAATGTCATTGCTGTATCATCTATATCTCTGTGAAGGGGTATTTCATACCATTCTCCATTTAAAAATACCTCTAATTCATCATGATAACCATAATTTAGTTCTAATGCTGTATGATTTTCAATCATATATGCAATTCTTTTGATGTCTTTATCATATACAGTATGTTGTGTATAAAATTCTACATCATTGCTTCTGTCAAAATCCTGTTTACTATATTTTGTTGATTTTAATTCCATATCATTCCACATAATGGTATGTTGGGGTATACTTTTTTGAGCAGTAAGATTTTTTATTTCAAATACTGCATAATATTTCTTTTTGCCAAATGCTCCCAATTTACCATACTGCATATCACTCAATTCTTTTATGATGCGATATTTTCCTTCTGACAAATCATAATCTTCTATATTCCACCGAAACATATTTTTTGCTTCTGATTTTGCATTTACTACAAATGCTACATCATCAATACCTCTATGAAGGGGTATTTGATACCATTGTTCATTCAAATAAATTTCTAATTCTGTATCAATTCCAAATGTTGGACTCATTGCTGTATTATTTTGAAAAATATATGTAATATTCTCTACATCATTATTATATTTGCTGTATTCTGTGCGTAATGTTACAGCACCACTATTATCAAAATCTTGTTCTGTATATGGAGATGGTGTCAATGTAATATGATTATGCCATTTTATAGTATTTTGTTCTGTTTGTTCTGCAAATACCTGTATAATGGGTATATTACATAATATACATAGTGATAATATCAAACAAATCCATTTTTTCATTGTCATTCCTCCCAAAAGCAAAAACCCTAGCAATATGCTAGGGTTTTATCATTATACTAATTCAATTATTACTTCTGGTGCGCCGTCGCCTTTTCTCATACCAATTTTAATCATTCTAGTATATCCGCCTTTACGGTCAGCATATTTTGGAGCGATTTCGTCAAAAAGTTTTGCAGCCATATCTACTTTTTTAGTAAGACTTCTTTTCTTTTTGCCATCTTTTGGTACTTCTGTAACAGGGTAAAGCTCACTTAATATTTTACGTCTTGCATTCAATCTGGAAGGTTTATCTTTTTTGATTGTTTTTTTCTTTTCTTCATAAACAGTCACTTTTTTACCGTCCACGATTTCTTTTACTCTTTTGCCATTGGCATCTTTTTTAGCAACTTTTGCCATAACTTCTACTTCTTCAAAGTTATCTTTTTCTTTTATAGCCAATGTAATCAGCTTTTCAGCAATTCTTCTCACTTCTTTTGCTCTTGTTTCAGTTGTTTTGATTTTACCATGATACAATAAATTTGTTACCTGGTTTCTCAAAAGAGCCTTTCTTTGTGATGATGTGCGTCCAAGTTTTCTATAACCAGATGCGTGCATAATCTGTATCCTCCTTGTTATCGCCTGCAAAACTGAACCCGAAAAAACAACTCTTTGGTATTACGTTTTTTCGTAATTTTGCAGAATATTATTATCCATCGCTTGAGCGTAAAGTCAAACCTAACTTTGCTAATTGATATTGAATATCTTCTAATGACCTCTGTTCCAGATATTTCACTTTTATGATTTCATCTTCTGTTTTATCAATTAAATCTCCTACTGTGTGAATACTGGCACGTTTCAAACAATTATAAGAACGTACTTCCAAGTCAAGTTCTTCAATACCCATTTCAAGCACATTTTTTTTGCTATTTTGTTTTCTATTTGCATTTTGATTGTAATTATCTATAAAAAGGTCATCTATTTTTTGTATAGAAAAAAAATCTTCTGACATATTGCTATCCTCATTACAAATATGTGTAATTATTTGCACAGTATAATCCTTTTTATATCATTGAGTCATTTTACAGAATGCATCATTCATCGCTTGGGCGTAAAGCCAAGCCTAATTCTGCCATTTTATTAAGAACTTCTTCTAAAGACTTACGTCCTAGATTTCTTACCTTCATCATTTCTTCTTCTGTTTTATTTGCTAAATCTTCTACGGTATTTATGCCAGCACGTTTTAAACAGTTATAAGAACGTACAGAAAGATCAAGCTCTTCAATGCTCATTTCAAGCACTTTTTCTTTTTTGCCTTCCTCTTTTTCCACCATAATTTCTGTATTTTTAGCATTATCAGACAAATCAATGAAAAGATTCAAATGCTCATTTAATATTTTTGCACCATAACTTACTGCATCGTCTGGCGCAATTGTTCCATTTGTCCAAACTTCCAATGTCAATTTATCATAGTCGGTAATTTGACCAACACGAGTATTTTCTACTAAAAAGTTTACTCTTGTCACTGGTGTAAAAATACTATCAACAGGAAGCATACCAATAGGCTGGTCATCTCTTTTGTTTTTATCACTGCCAATATAACCACGTCCTTTATTTATGGTAATTTCCATAGATAAACGTGTATTTGCACCACCGCTTAATGTTGCAATGTGATGTTCTGGATTCATGATTTCAATATCACTATCAGATTTCAAATCAGCGCCCGTTACTTCACATTCGCCCTCTACATCAATGTATGCAATTTTTGGTTCGTTGCCTTCACTTGTGTTTTTAATTGCAAGACCTTTCAAATTTAATATAATTTCTGTAACATCTTCTTTGACTCCAGGAATAATACTAAATTCGTGAAGCACACCATCTATTTTTACATTACTTACTGCTGCACCAGGCAAAGAAGAAAGCAATATTCTTCTTAATGAATTACCTAAAGTTGTGCCATAGCCTCTTTCTAAAGGCTCTACAACAAATTTACCATATGTTCCATCTGGTGCCATTTTATCAATTTCAATGCGAGGTTTCTCAAACTCAAACACTCATGCAAACCTCCCTCTTTTATGATAGTTTGTCACAGCAAAACTGTAACATAATAATTCAGCTTATTAAATTATTGAGAGCGTTGCCCTCAAACCTCTATTTTTTTAGAAACAGAAAACTTCAAAACGAAAACTATGTTTTTTTAAAAGACATAATAAAATTTTGAGAGCAACACCATTAATGTTTTTAATAATCTGATTAATTGACTTATGTTTTTATTATTTGGAGTACAATTCGACAATCAGTGTTTCCTCAACAGGCACATCAATTTGTGCTCTTTGAGGTTTGGACAATACTGTACCGCTTAATGCATCATGGTTTGCAGACAACCATTCTGGTACAATTCTTGCACTAGTTACTTCCAAAACATCTTTATATCTTTGCATGGATTTATATTTTTCTTTAATTTCTATTGTGTCACCAACTTTGACCTGATAAGATGGAATATCAACTGGTTTTCCATTTACCAATACGTGTTTATGGCGTACAATCTGTCTGGATTCTTTTCTTGTTCTGCCATATCCTAATCTGAACATAACATTGTCTAATCTCAATTCAAGAATCATAAGCAGGTTTTCACCAGGAATACCTTCTTTTTTTGCAATCTGTTCTGCTTTTGCATAGTATCCTCTGAATTGTTTTTCTAATACACCATATATAAATTTAGCTTTTTGTTTTTCTCTTAACTGTAAACCATACTCACTCATTTTTTTACCAGCTTTTTGGTTTTGTTTTTTAGATTTTTTATCAATTCCTAAAAAGATAGGGTCTAAATTTAAAGACCTACATCTTTTTAATACCGGAACTCTATCTCTTGCCATTTCTTATAGCACCTCCTGTTAGACTTTAGAATTATACTCTTCTGCGTTTTGGTGGTCTACAACCATTATGTGGTACTGGTGTTACGTCTTTGATAAGTGTTACATCAAGACCTGCAGCCTGCAATGCACGGATTGCAGCTTCACGTCCAGAACCAGGACCTTTTACAAAAACTTCAACTGTTTTTAAACCATAATCAGATGCAGCTTTTGCAGCGGTATCTGCTGCTTGTTGTGCAGCATATGGTGTAGATTTTCTTGAGCCTCTAAAACCTAACTGTCCTGCACTAGCCCAGGAAAGCGCATTTCCTGCGGCATCTGTAATTGTAACGATTGTATTATTAAAAGTAGACTGAATATGTGCTTGACCGCGTTCTACACGTCTTTTATCACGACGTCTACGTGTCGTTGTCTTTTTTACTGCTTTTTTTGCCATTTTACACTCAAACCTCCTTACGAAATATGATTATTTCTTCTTATTCGCTACTGTTTTTCTTGGACCTTTTCTTGTTCTTGCATTTGTTTTTGTTTTTTGTCCTCTTACAGGAAGACCTTTTCTATGACGAATTCCTCTATAACAACCAATTTCAATCAGACGTTTGATATTTAAAGCGATTTCACGTCTTAAATCACCTTCTACTTTTTGAGAATGGTCAATCACATCTCTTATACGAGATACTTCCTCGTCTGTCAAATCTCTTACTCTTGTGTCTGGATTAACGCCTGCTTCTTTCAATATTCTGTTAGAGCTTGGACGTCCAATACCATATACATATGTTAAGCCAATTTCAACTCGTTTCTCTCTTGGTAAGTCTACACCAGCAATACGTGCCATGTATCAATTACACCTCCTGAAAAAATATATCCTAATTTATATATACAACTATCGTTTATTATCTTTATTATATTAGCAACGTTGGGTATTACAAATGGAGAAAATAGACCGTCATCTATCAGCTGTCCCCACTATTAACTGTATACTCCTTCATTGCACATGACGGATTTTCTTTTCCGGTATTGGTAAGGATTGCTGACCCTTCCACCACCATACATAGATTATCAGCCTTGTTTTTGTTTATGTTTTGGATTTTCACAAATGACCATTACACGACCTTTTCTTTTGATAATTCTACATTTTTCACACATCGGTTTTACAGATGGTCTTACTTTCATTGTGAATCGCTCCTTCCTTATTTTGCTCTCCAAATGATTCTTCCTTTTGTTAAATCATATGGTGACATTTCCACTAATACTTTATCTCCTGGTAGTATTCTAATAAAATTCATACGAAGTTTACCAGAAATATGAGCTAATATTTGATGCCCGTTTTCCAATTCTACCTGAAACATTGCGTTAGGCAATTTTTCTAATACAGTTCCCTCTACTTCAATTACGTCATCTTTTGACAAAACCTAGAAACCTCCTTTATTTCTACTATATTCCCTCAAAACTTTTACAATATCAGCATTCAGCAGATAGCTTTTTTGATTGAGTTTTTGCTGCAAAGAGCTGCTGACAAATTTTGTCGGCTGTATATGTTTTATCTTTTTTCTTTTGGGTTTTTCCAAACTGCGGTTTTTTCCATTTGCCAGATATACATACTCTCCTTCAACAGACAAAATTACAAATATTCCGCCTTTGTCATGACCACTTTTTGAATAAACAATCTGTCCGGTTTCATATTCCATTGTCATCACCTCTTATGGCAGTAATGTGAGAATCTCTGGTTCTCCATTCGTAATTACTACTGTATTTTCATAATGCGCTGCATAAAGACCATCTTTTGTCACTGCCGTCCAGCCATCTTTTAATACTTTTAATTTATGAGAACCCATATTTATCATAGGCTCTATGGCAAGTGTCATGCCTTCCTTCAGCGCTACACCTTTACTTTGTTCTTTGTAGTTTGCCACAGAAGGGTCTTCATGAAGTTTTCTTCCTATACCATGCCCTACATATTCCCTCACAACGGAAAAACCATTTTGCTCTGCATATTTTTGTATTGCAGTACCAATTTCATTTAAATAGCATCCTTTTTTAGCATATTGTATTCCTTCAAAAAAACATTGCTTTGTAACATCAATCAGCTTTTGTGCTTCTGGTGTAATTTCTCCTACAGCATATGTTCTTGCTGCGTCTCCATGAAATCCACCTATATAGCTACCCATATCTATGCTAATAATGTCACCTTGTTTCAATACTCTTTTACTTGGAATACCATGAACAATTTCATCATTCACAGATGTGCATATAGAAGCTGGAAACCCTCCATATCCTTTAAAAGATGGTATTGCGCCCTGACTTCTGATATAATCTTCTGCAATTATATCCAATTCTTTTGTTGTCACACCTGGCTTGATTTCTTTTTTGAGTACATCATCTAATCTAGCAAGTATTGCACCTGCTATTTTCATTTTTTCGATTTGTTCTCTTGTTTTAATATAAATTGCCATGTTTATGCCTCTAATTCTGTTATAATTGCTTTAGAAATCTCTTCTACACCTAACATACCATCTACTTCAAACAATATGCCTTGTTTATTATAATACTCTACCAATGGCTCGGACTGCTCATGGAATGTAGCAAGACGAGCTTTTCCTGCCTCTAATGTATCATCTTTTCTTTGTGTTAAACCTTCACCACATACATCGCAAATGCCTGCTTTTTTAGATGGAAGTGATATTTTGTTGTAAGAAGCGCCACATTTTGGGCAGGTTTCTCTTGCTGTAATTCTTTCTAACATCACATCATCTGGTGCATTGATATAAACTGCTTTATCCAATTTTACCATTTCATCTAATTTTTCTGCCTGCACTGTGGTACGAGGGAAACCGTCTAATATAAAACCATTTTTGCAGTCGCCCTGTTTGATTCTTTCATTTACAATAGAAATAATCAATTCATCTGGTACTAAACCACCGCTTGCCATAATGCTTTTTGCTTGATTTCCTAAATCAGTACCACGGCTAACTTCTTCTCTCAACATATCTCCTGTTGAAATATATGCTAATTGAAAACGGTCAATCAATTTTCTTGCTTGCGTTCCTTTTCCTGCCGCTGGTGCACCAATCAATACTAATTTCATACGGTTTTCTCTCCCTTCTACGTCTTCCTACCCATACAACCTTTTAGAAATGCGTGGCATTTCCAAAAGGTCAAAACATCAATGTCCTAAAAATCCTTTATAGTGCCGCATAAGCAACTGGGATTCCAATGCTTTTACAATGTCTAAAGCAACGCCGACCACGATAATCAATGTTGTACCACCAAAACCAACGTTTACTTTAAATATCCATTGCATTACCACTGGTGCCATAGCCAATATTGCATAACATATTGCTCCTACCAATGTAATACGGCTTACTACTCTTGTAATATAATCGCTTGTTGGCTGCCCTGGTCTAATTCCTGGGATAAATCCGCCGCTTTTTTTCATATTTACTGCTATCTGATTTGGATTAATTACTATTGAAGTATAGAAGTAAGTAAATAATATAATCAGTACAACATATAAACACGCTCCGACAGGATTTGTCATACGAAGTGTTTCGATTACCTTTGTAAACGTTTCACCTTTATTTGGTATAAATTGACCAATTTGTTCTGGAAACTGTAACAAAGAAATCGCAAAAATGATAGAAATTACACCAGAAGTATTTACTTTAATCGGCATAAATGTACTTCTTCCGCCGACTTGTTTTCTTCCTGCCATTTTAGAAGAATATTGCACAGGCAATCTTCTTTCTCCGTCATTTAAATACACAATAAATACCAATACTATCAAAAGTATGACAAGTATACCCGCTACTGTTCCAACACCTTTTGCGCCAGAACCTGCTGCCATATCATACATACTTTTTACCGCAACAGGCAAACTGGAAACAATGTTTATAAAGATAATCATAGAAGAACCATTACCAATGCCTTTTGCTGAAATTTGTTCTCCTAACCACATGATAAATGTAGAACCAGTTATCAATGTGATAACAGAACTAACATACAGCAACATACTATCAGCTATAAACAAGCCCTCATAACTATATGTTACACCAATTCCCTGCAATAATGCAAGCACAACTGTTAAATATCTGCTATAAGATTGTACTTTTTTTCGTCCTTCTTCTCCCTCTTTTGACATTTGCTCCAATTTTGGTATAGCAATCGTCAATAACTGCATAATAATAGATGATGTAATATAAGGACCAATACCCATTGCGAATATGGACCATTGTGAATTTGCGCCTCCCGCAATCATACTGTAAAGTGTTCCCAAACCAGCCGACTGCTGTGCCTCTTTCACTCCCATTACATCAATTCCTGGTATCGCAATAATTGTACCTAATCTGACAATCGCAAATATCATCAATGTATAAAGTATTTTATTGCGGATTTCTTTTACTTTCCAAGCGTTGATGAAAACGTTGAACAATTTAAATCACCTCTGCTTTTCCGCCGGCAGCTTCAATTTTCTCTACAGCAGATTTGCTGAACTGCTGTACTTTAATTGTAAGCTTTTTATCAAGCTCTCCAACGCCAAGAATTTTTACTCCATCTCTTGGATTGCTGATTAAACCAACAGCTCTTAAAGCATCAATATCAATTACTGCATCATTTTCAAATCTTTCATTTAATAAACCTACATTTACTGTAACGATTTCTTTAGAATTTCTGCATTTAAAACCTCTCTTTGGAAGTCTTCTATATAAAGGCATTTGTCCGCCTTCAAATCCTGCTTTTCCGCCAGAACCAGAACGTGCTCCTTGTCCTTTATGACCTCTACCAGCTGTTTTGCCATTTCCGCTGCCATGACCTCTGCCTTTTCTCCAGTTATTTTGTCTGGAACCTTCTGCGGATTTTAATTCGCTTAAGTTCATTTCGGCACCTCCTTTATTCTTTTTACACTTCTTCCACTTTTACAAGGTGACTTACCTGTTTTACCATGCCACGGATTGCCACGTTGTCTTGATGGATTTTACTGCTGTGGAGTTTCTTCAAACCTAAAGCCTGCACTGTTTTTTTATGCTTTGGTATTGCTCCGATTGTTGATTTCACTAATGTGATTTTAATTTCAGCCACCGTTCATTCCTCCTTAACTCAAGAGTTCTTCCACTGTTACGCCACGAAGTTTTGCAACAGCTTCTGGTGTTGTTACTCTGGATAAACCTTCAATCGTTGCGCTAACAACATTACGTTTGTTATTAGAACCTAATGATTTTGTTCTGATATTACGAATACCTGCCAATTCTAATACGGCACGTGCAGGACCACCTGCAATAATACCAGTACCTTCTGCAGCTGGCATAAGCAATACGCTTGCACTGCCGAACTTTCCTGTTGTTCCATGATATATACTATCAACTTCATTTCTTGCTACTGTTACAATATTTTTCATAGCATCTTCTTTGCCTTTACGAATAGCGTCTGGAATTTCTGCCGCTTTGCCAAGTCCGCAGCCAACGTGTCCGTTGCCGTCGCCAACTACAACTAATGCAGCAAATCTGAAAGTACGTCCGCCTTTTACAACCTTTGTAACACGGTTGATTGTAACGACTTTATCCTGAAGGTCTAATGTACTTGGATCAATTCTTTTCAATTTGTCTTCCTCCTTGCCTTAGAATTGCAAGCCGGCTTCTCTTGCTGCGTCAGCCAGTGCCTGAATTTTTCCGTGATATACAAATCCGCCTCTATCAAATACAACTTCTTTGATACCTTTATCCATTGCTTTTTTTGCAATCGCTTCTCCTACTACTTTTGCTGCTTCTACTGTAGATGTGTGTGCTACTTTGCTTGCAATGTCTGCTTCCATTGTAGATGCTGCGCAAATTGTGTTTTGTGCCACATCATCAATAATTTGTGCATAAATGTGTTTATTAGAACGAAATACAGCCAGTCTTGGTTGTTGTGCTGTGCCATTTACTTTATTACGAATTCTGTAATGACGTTTGATGCGAGCAGCAGCACGTGATGGCTTATTAATCATTTGGATTCACTCCTTTTCAATTAGTCACTTTCCGATATAAATAATTACATTTACTTCCGTAAGCATAATTTAAAATTCTTTCGCTTCTCTTCTTTTAATAAAGGAATTAGGCGCTTGAGGGCAACGCCCTCAAATATTTTAAATAATTATGATTACGCAACCATAATAAAATTACTTCTTACCGGTCTTACCAACTTTTCTTCTGATATGCTCATCAGCATATTTAATACCTTTACCTTTGTATGGTTCAGGTGGTCTTTTTGTTCTGATTTCTGCTGCAAACTGTCCAACTTTTTCTTTGTCAATACCTTTTACAGTGATTTTGTTTTGTCCTTCCAGTACTGTTTCAATACCTTCTGGGTCTATCATTTCCACTGGATGAGAATAACCCAATGTCAATGTCAATTTTTTACCTGATTTTGCTGCTCTATAACCAACGCCATTGATTTCAAGCACTTTTTCATATCCTTGTGTTACACCAACAATCATGTTGAATATCAATGTTCTTGTTAATCCGTGTAATGCTCTGTGTCTTTTCAAATCACTAGGTCTTGTTACTGTGATTTGTCCGTTTTCCATTGCGATGTTCATGTCATCAGCCAATTTACGTTCCAAAGTTCCCTTTGGTCCTTTTACTGTAATATGGTTTCCTTCGCCAATTTTGACTTCCACTCCTGCTGGAATATCAATAGGCAGTTTACCAATACGTGACATGGTCTGCACCTCCTATTATACTTTTTACCATATAAAAGCAATTACTTCGCCGCCAACGCCAGCTTTTCTTGCTTGTTTATCTGTCATCAAACCTTTGCTTGTAGAAATGATTGCTGTACCAAGTCCACCTAACACTCTAGGAAGTTCTTCTTTTCCAGCAAATACTCTAAGTCCTGGTTTTGAAATTCTTTTTAATCCTGTGATAACTTTTTCGTTTTTATCTTTTCCATATTTTAATGTGATACGAATAGTTGCTTTCACACCATCTTCTATCACTTCATAGCCTTTAATATATCCCTCAGCAATCAATATATCAGCGATTGCTTTCTTCATTTTTGAAGAAGGTACATCAACTGTATCATGTTTTGCTGTGTTTCCATTTCTAATTCTTGTAAGCATATCTGCGATTGGGTCGCTCATTGACATATGAAATCCTCCTTTCCCTTTACCAGCTTGCTTTTTTTACACCAGGAATCTGTCCTTTATATGCTAATTCACGGAAGCAAATACGGCAAATTCCAAATTTTTTTAATACAGCGTGGGGTCTGCCGCAAACTCTGCAACGTGTGTACGCTCTTGTGGAAAACTTTGGTTTTCTCTGTTGCTTTACGACCATTGATTTTTTAGCCATTATTGTCCCTCCCTATTATTTTGCGAATGGCATTCCGAATAATCTCAATAATTCTCTTGCTTCTTCGTCTGTTTTTGCAGTTGTAACGAATATAATATCCATACCTCTGATTTTATCTACTTTATCATACTCAATTTCAGGGAAGATTAATTGTTCTTTAATACCCATTGTATAATTACCACGTCCATCAAATGAATTTGCTTTTACACCATGAAAGTCACGTACACGAGGCAATGCAATGTTAATCAATCTATCTGCAAATTCATACATTCTGTCGCCTCTCAATGTTACTTTACAGCCTATAGGCATACCTTCACGAAGTTTAAATGCTGCAACAGATTTTTTTGCTTTTGTAATAATTGGTTTTTGTCCGGATATAATTGTTAAATCCTTTACTGCACCATCTAATACTTTTGCATTATCTTTTGCTTCACCAACACCCATGTTGATAATGATTTTTTCAATTTTTGGTACTGCTAATTTATTTTTATAAGAAAATTTCTTAGTCATTTCTGGAACGATTTCATCATTATAGAAACCTCTTAATCTACTACTCATTGTTACCCTCCTTTCACGTATTAGTCAATTACTTCTCCTGTTTTTTTAGCAATTCTTACTTTTTTGCCGTCTTTTATGATTGTTCCAATTCTTGTAGCTTTGCCATTGTGCAAATACATTACATTGGACACATGAATATAATTTTCTTTTTTAATAATACCGCCCTGTTGATTCATTGGGTTTGGTTTTACGTGTTTAGAAACCATATTCACGCCTTCAACAATCACTCTATTGCTTTTTGGGTCTACTTTGAGTATTTTTCCCTCTTTGCCTTTATCTTTTCCAGCAATTACAATTACTTTATCGCCGCTTTTTAATTTCATTTTCGCCACTTGACACACCTCCTATTACAATACTTCTGGTGCTAAAGATAATATTTTCATGAATTGTTTTTCTCTCAGTTCTCTTGCAACAGGTCCAAATATACGTGTTCCTCTTGGGTTTTTATCGTCTTTAATAATTACTGCTGCATTTTCATCAAATCTAATGTAGCTACCGTCTGGTCTGCCAACAGAGTTTACTGTTCTTACTACAACTGCTTTTACTACATCACCTTTTTTTACAACACCGCCGGGTGTTGCATCTTTAACAGAAGCAACGATAATGTCACCAACACCTGCATATCTTCTTGTAGAACCTCCAAGCACTCTGATACAGAGAAGTTCTTTTGCACCTGAATTATCTGCTACCTTCAATCTGGTTTCTTGTTGAACCATAGTATATGCCTCCTCCCGTAACAGTATTATTTTGCTTTTTCCATAATCTGAACAAGTCTCCATCTTTTATCTTTTGATAATGGTCTTGTTTCCATTACTTTTACACGGTCGCCTATGCCACATTCGTTATTTTCATCATGTGCTTTTAATTTATAAGTTCTGTTTACGATTTTACCGTATAATGGATGTTTTACTTTATCTTCCACAGCTACTACAATGGTTTTATCCATTTTATCGCTGACAACTTTGCCTATTCTTGTTTTGCGAAGATTTCTTTCTTCCACGAGGTGTGCCTCCTTTCGCATTTCACACGTACTGATTATTCAGCCGCTTTTTGTTTTTGTGTAATTACTGTTTGTATTCTTGCTATATTTTTGCGAACTTCCTTAATTCTTGCAGTATTGTCCAACTGGTTTGTTGCATTCTGAAATCTCAGGTTAAACAATTCTTTTTTTGCAGAAACAAGGTCGTTTTTCAATTCGTCCGCTGATTTTCCAACTAATTCATTCACGTAGCCTTTTGCTCTCACTGCTGATCACCTTCCATTTCCGCCTGTTGCTCTGCACGAGAAACGATTTTACATTTGATTGGCAGTTTATGAATCGCAAGTCTTAACGCTTCTCTTGCTGTTTCTTCTGCAACGCCACCGATTTCAAACATAATTCTGCCTGGTTTAACAACTGCTACCCAGTATTCTGGTGAACCTTTACCAGAACCCATACGAGTTTCAGCAGGTTTTGCCGTGATTGGTTTGTCTGGGAAAATTTTAATCCATACATTACCACCACGTTTGATATATCTTGTCATAGCGATACGTGCTGCTTCAATTTGATTTGATGTAATCCAGCTTGGTTCACACGCTTGTATACCAAAATCTCCGTATGTGATTTTGTTACCTCTCATCGCTTTGCCTTTTAAACGTCCTCTCATTTGTTTACGTCTTTTTACTCTTTTAGGCATTAACATATTATTTAGCGCCTCCTTCCTTATTTACTGCTTTTACAGGAAGTACCTCTCCTTTATATATCCAAACTTTTACGCCCAATTTGCCGTATGTTGTATCTGCTTCTGCAAAACCATAGTCAATGTCTGCACGCAATGTTTGAAGTGGAATAGTACCCTCATGATAGCTTTCGCCACGTGCCATATCTGCACCGCCTAAACGTCCAGAAACAGCAGTTTTGATACCTTTTGCACCAAATTTCATTGTTCTGCCCATTGCTTGTTTCATTGCTCTACGGAATGTTACACGGTTTTCCAACTGTTGTGCAATGTTTTCCGCAACAAGCTGTGCGTCCAATTCTGGTCTTTTGATTTCTTCAATATTGATTGCAACTTTATGTTTTGTCAATTTTTGTACTTGACCTTTTAATTCTTCAATCGCTTGACCATTTCTACCAATTACAATACCTGGTTTTGCTGTGAAAACAGTGATTTTTACTCTTTCCGCTGTTCTTTCAATAGCAATTTTAGAAATGCCTGAAGAATATAATTTCTTTTTAATAAATTTTCTAATTTTAACATCTTCTACTAAGTAGTTTGCAAATTCTTTTTCAGCATACCACTTTGTATCCCAGTCTTTTATAATTCCCACTCTTAATCCATGTGGATTTACTTTCTGTCCCATTATTAACCTCCTTATCTCTCATTGAGGATTATGGATATATGACTTGATCTTTTCAGTATTCTATATGCTCTGCCCTGCGCTCTTGGACGAATTCTTTTCATTGTAGGACCTTGATTTGCGCTTACTTCTTCAACATATAATTTGCTGATATCCATACCCAAATTATTTTCTGCATTTGCTACTGCGGATTTCAATATTTTTGCAATAATTTCTGCTGCATATCTTGGAGAATATTGCAGCAATGCCGCTGCTGTAGCAACATCTTTGCCTTTAATTTGGTCTAACACAATTTTTGCTTTTGTGGCTGGAATGCCAACATACTTAGCAGATGCGTGTGGTCTTTTTTCTTTATTATCCAAATTTCTCTGTTTTTTAATTTGGCTTCTATGTCCCTTTGCCATGAACCAAACCTCCTTCCAGTATCTATATCAATTAACGAACTTTTGATTTCTTTTCTGCGTCTTTTCCGTGACCTCTGTATGTTCTTGTCAACGCAAATTCGCCTAATTTATGACCAACCATATCCTCTGTAATATATACAGGTACATGTTTTCTTCCATCATGTACTGCAATGGTATGACCAATCATATCTGGGAATATTGTGGAACGACGTGACCATGTTTTGATAACGCTTTTTTCTCCAGATGCATTCATTGCATCAATTTTTTTCAAAAGGTGTTCATCAGCAAATGGTCCTTTTTTTAATGACCTACTCATTATTTGTTATCCTCCTTTGCGATATTAAGCACATTTCTGTGCCAAGTTATCAGCCGTTTCTACGACGTATAATATATTTATTGGAAGCTTTGTGTTTTTTACGTGTTTTATAGCCCATTGCTGGTTTGCCCCAAGGTGTCATTGGTGATGGACGACCGATAGGTGCTCTACCTTCACCACCGCCGTGAGGGTGGTCGTTAGGGTTCATAACAGAACCACGTACTGTTGGACGAATACCCATGTGACGTTTTCTACCTGCTTTACCAATATGAACTAATTCATGGTCAATATTTCCAACTTGACCGATTGTTGCTCTACAATCTAATGGTAATAATCTCATTTCACCAGATGGTAATTTTACTGTGGCATATTTTCCTTCTTTTGCCATAAGCTGTGCAACATTTCCAGCAGAACGAACAAGCTGTCCGCCTTTTCCTGGTTTCATTTCAATATTATGAATGTTTGCACCTACTGGAATTGCTCTCATAGGTAATGCATTTCCCACTCTAACTTCTGCTTCTGGACCATTCATAACAGTATCGCCCACTTTTAATCCAACAGGAGCTAATATATAGGATTTTGCACCATCAGCATAAACAATCAATGCAATGTTTGCTGTTCTATTTGGGTCGTATTCAATACCTGCAACTTTTGCTGGTATGCCATCTTTATTTCTTTTAAAATCAATCATTCTATATTTGATTTTTGCACCGCCGCCTTTATGACGTACAGTGATTTTACCTTGATTATTTCTACCTGAATTTTTTTTGATATGAACTACCAGTGATTTTTCAGGAGTTGATTTTGTAATTTCATCAAATGCAGACACTGTCATGTGTCTTCTGGACGGTGTATATGGTTTATATCTTTTAATAGCCACCTTTTCCACTCCTTTCAGTGTGTTATCAATTTATCTACACAGATTACTGTATGTTACTTTTTATTACATTCCTTGGAAAATTTCAATATCTTTGCTGTCTGCTGTCAATTTTACAATTGCTTTTTTTCTTTTTGCTGTTTTTCCCCATATCATACCACGTCTTTTTGGTTTACCGCTGTAATTCATAGTGTTAACAGACTCTACTTTTGCGCCGTCAAACATTTTTTCAACAGCCTCTTTTACCTGTGCTTTTGTTGCATCTGGGTGTACCAAGAAAGTATATTTTTTTTCTTCCAGTATAGACATACTTTTTTCTGTTATGACTGGTTTTTGAATAATGTCATAATATTTTAAATCTGCCATTATGCGTACACCTCCTCAATTTTTGCTACTGCGTCTTTTGTTACTACCAATGTATTATATTTTAACAAATCATATACATTGATTGTATTTACAGATGCTGTTTTTACATCTGGAATATTTCTTGCTGAAAGCATTACATTTTTGTTAGAACCGTCCATAACAATCAATGCTTTACCACATTTGATGTTTTCCAAAACTTTAACCATTTCTTTTGTTTTGATTTCATTTAATGTTAATTCGTCTAACACAATCATTTTGTTTTCTGCAACTTTGCAGGAAAGTGCAGACTGTAATGCAAGTCTTTTTACTTTTCTGTTTAATTTGAAAGAATAATCTCTTGGCTTTGGAGCGAATACAACGCCACCGCCTGTCCATTGTGGAGAACGTGTAGAACCTTGTCTTGCTCTACCTGTACCTTTTTGACGCCAAGGTTTTCTGCCGCCGCCTCTTACTTCGGCACGAGTTTTTGCACTTTGTGTGCCTTGTCTTTGATTTGCAAGATACTGCACAACTGCTAAATGCATTACGTGTTCATTTGCTTCTATTCCGAAAACAGCGTCATTCAGCTCTATACTGCCAACGTTTTCGCCGTTCATATTCATTACTGCAACATTTGCCATTGTTTTGTTCCTCCTTTCGCAAAGTAAATTAAGCCTTTACGCTGTCTTTTATTACAAGTACTGCTCCCTTTGGTCCAGGAACTGCACCTTTTACTAAAAGTAAATTCTTTTCAGCGTCTGCACGAACAACCTCTATATTTTGTATGGTTACTTTTACGCTTCCCATATGTCCAGGCATTTTTTTGTTCTTTTTAACTCTACCTGGTGTTGTACCAGAACTCATAGAACCTACAACTCTGTGAGATTTAGAACCATGTCCCATAGGTCCTCTTTGTGCATTGTATCTTTTGATTGTACTTTGGAATCCTTTACCTTTAGAAACACCGCTAACATCTACTTTATCGCCTGCTGTAAATACATCAGCTTTGATTTCAGCACCGATTTCATATGCGCTAATGTCATCTAATTTAAATTCTTTTAAATATTTTTTTGCTGTTACGCCAGCTTTGTCAAAATGACCTTTCATAGGTTTTGTAACGTGTTTTGGTTTTGCGTCTGTGTAACCTACTTGTATTGCTTCATATCCGTCATTTTCCATTGTTTTTTTCTGTATTACTACACAAGGACCAGCTTCTAATACTGTAACTGGTATCAATGTGCCTTTTTCTGTGAAAACTTGTGTCATTCCCACTTTTTTAGCAATAATTGCTTTTTTCATAGTATTGTACCTCCTGATTTTCTACAGCGGATTGCATTTTCCAAAAAGAAAACGTAATCATACTAGCCTCATTTAGCCATTTAAACATATCATAATGATATATTGCTTTATATCAAAGCACTTCAGGCTTTCGCCCTATACAAACAATCGTTTATACGATTATTGACTTTTTTTGCTGCTATTATTTCATTACTTTTAATACGATATCAACACCAGCTGGTAAATCCAGTCTGCTTAAAGCATCTGCTGTTTTTGGGCTTGGTGATATAATATCAATCAGTCTTTTATGTGTTCTCATTTCAAATTGTTCTCTGGAATCTTTGTATTTGTGAACTGCTCTTAATATTGTCACAACTTCCTTTTTTGTTGGTAACGGAATAGGTCCGCTTACCTGAGCACCTGTTTTTTTTGCAGTCTCTATAATTTGAGCTGCGGACTGGTCGATCAATTTATGATCGTACGCTTTTAGACTGATTCTTATTTTTGGGTTAGCCATAAAAAAAGTCCCCTCCTTTTCGCACTATTGAACTTCAGCACGACAAGCGGTGACTGCACACTTATTCGGACGTATCCTGCAACGTAAGATACGCAAACTTTCCCCCTGTGAGAAAAGTCTTTTTCCTATATTCAGTACAGTGACCATGTCGCCCGGTTTCTTGAACTGGACATCGCTCCTCAGAAAAACCTGCATACATAATGTTTTTGTATGCCGCAACCTTCTGTATCTTCGCTCGTATGTCACAACGTAATTCAGTATACATGAAAAATCATTTGTTTGCAAGTATTTTTTTCGACTTTATCAGCAAAATATTATAATAAATTTCACAATCATATTATTATATTTTTAAACATATTGCACAAATACATTTTTTCACTCTTTCATTCTGTATAAAAAGTGTTTCCCATTTCATAACGCTTTATACAATTACTGCATATTATTTTTTATATAAAATTCCGTTTGTAATTAGGAAAACGAAGTTTTCCTTTTAAAAGTTTTGTCCAACTTTTTCAAAAGTTGGTGGAGTTTGAGGCAAAGCCTCAAGGTTTTAACAAAACAATATTATTTTTAAAATTTTAGTCAAAAAGTTTAAGAGATAAATTAAAGAATATATTTTATTTGTGGACGTCGCTCCACACCCTACCAACTTTCCCTACAGAAAGTTGGACAAAGAACTTTACTCTTTGCGAACGCAGTTATTTCATTTATTTTATTGTACCTCCACAAGCAACATATTCCCCATCATAAAGTACAAGTGCTTGTCCTGGTGTGACAGCTCTCTGAGGTTCATCAAACACACACATCAATTCAGATTCATTTTTCATATATACAGTACACCATGCTTTATTATGATGATAGCGTATTTTTCCCTGCAATCTCATACCATTTTCTATATTTTCAATCCCCATAAAATTCAAATTATCTGCATAAACTGTTTTTTGAAACAAAGCATCATTTTCACACAACACTACTTCATTTTTTTCAGCGTCAATACTATAAACATACATAGGCTTACCAAAAGCAATGCCTAAGCCTTTTCTTTGCCCTACAGTATAATAAATAATTCCTTTATGTTTTCCCAATACATTACCATCTAAATCAACAAAATTACCTGCTGGATATGTCTTTGCTGTTTCTCTTTGTATAAATCCACTGTAATCATTGTCTGGTATAAAACAAATTTCTTGACTATCCGGCTTTTTAGAAATATTGATATCTATTTGCTCTGCTATTTTTCTAATCACTTCCTTTTGAGAGCCTCCTATTGGCATTAAAGTATATTGTAGTTGCTCTTGTGTTAAATTATAAAGAACATATGTTTGGTCTTTTTTATTTTCATCACGGCATTTTAAAGTATAGCGTTGTGTTTTGGGGTGTTTTACAATTTCTGCATAATGTCCCGTAGCAATGAAATCTGCACCTATTTTTTTACTATTTTGTAAAAGTGCCTCCCATTTTACATAGCGATTGCAAGCAATACAAGGGTTAGGCGTACGTCCTTTTTGATATTCTGATACAAAATAATCTATCACATTTTTTTGAAATACCTCTCTAAAATTCATAACATAATGAGGAATATCTAACTTAAATGCTATACGTCTTGCCTCCTCTATTGCAGAAACTCCACAACAACCTCCATTTTGCCCTTGTTGTCGTATAGGTTCTGGAGGCAATACCTGCATTGTGACACCTATTACAGTATAGCCTTGTTGTTTTAATAAATATGCTGCCACAGAGCTATCCACTCCCCCTGACATACCTACCACAACAGTTTTTTTATCCGTTTTGTTATTATTTTCATTACCATTTATTGTAACAATTACTTTTGTTTCTTCATTATTTTCATTCATATTATTTTCACCCTTTATATAAAATCATATTTTGTTGTTTTTCATACTAGCATATTTACACATTTTTTACAATCACAAAATAGTATATTTATTGATAAAAATAAAATATTTATTGAAAAACAATAAAAATATATTGAAAAACAAAAAATATTGTGCTATAGTAATGGAAATACTAAACAGGAGGAAGTTACATGAAACAAAATAATTTAGAACAATATGTTAAATGGTTGTTAGATATTATGTATTATGGTGGGTGTATCACTTGTATCAGTATACCCATATTATTAAAACATATGGGACAATGGTATGCTATATTTCAAACGCATTATATACAAATGTGTATATTATTTTTTATAGCAGGTGTTTTTGCTGTTATGATAATAGCAGAATTAAGAAAAATGTTTCAAACAGTATTACAGCAAAACTGTTTTATACAACAAAATGTAACTAGCCTAAAAAAAATGGGATATTATAGCATTATCATTTCTTTTGCAACAATGATAAGATTATTTTATATTATTACCCCTTCTACTGTTATCATTATTATTATATTTTTTATAGCAGGATTGTTTAGCTTTGTGCTTTCAAAAGTATTTCAGCAAGCCGTTAATTATAAACAAGAAAATGACTTGACAATATAGGAGGAAAAACATGGGAATACGTGTAAATTTAGATGTAGTTATGGCACAAAGAAAAATGGGACTAACAGAACTTGCAAAAGAAGTTGATATCACTATGGCAAATTTATCCATATTAAAAAATAATAAAGCGAAAGCAATACGATTTTCTACATTAGAAAGTATTTGCACTGCACTGCATTGTCAGCCAGGAGATATATTAGAATATATAGAGGAGGAATGAACATGGAGGAAAATTTAGAAAATCAACAACAGCAAATAATAGAAGAAAAAAATGTACAGCAAGAATTACCCCAAAAGCCAAAAGAAACAATATATCAGCAAAAAATATTACAAAATTATTGGCGTTTTGTTATGACTTGTATTTGTTTTGCATTTTTTTATGTTTTGGGGACATATAAAATAGATACAGGATTAGGGGTATTTCTATCATCATTAGGAGAAATTGCTTGTTGTTTTGCCATATTAAAACAATGGGATATTACAATGAAAAAAAATACCCTATATTATGTCATTATGATTGTGTTAATGAATGGATTGATGTTGTGGACAGACCAAAGTTTTTTACATTTTTGGCAAAAAAAAATAATACTTCTTCTTTTTATTGTTATGATGTTCCATCAAATGTATACTGATACAGCATGGGGATTTAAAACATACATTTATAATTTGTTTTTATTGTTATTTGGAGGTATTGCAAGTTTATTTCAACCCATAGAACATTTTATACAACAAATGAGAAAAAAAGAAAATCAAAATCAAAAATGGCTTTATGTGATATTAGGACTGGGCATTGCATTACCTTTTACATTAGTTATCATAGCAATGCTTATGTCAGCAGATAGTGTTTTTGCAAATATGATAGTAAAACTGGTAGGTAATTTATTTTATCCTCCTAATATCATTGCTATTACATTTTTATTTGTGTTGGGTTATTGGATATTTTATTGTTTTACAGCATCACTTGCAAGAAAAGAATTATCTGCAACTACAAAACAAACCATACAAATAGAGCCTATTATCGCTATTACATTTACAAGTGTACTACTCATAGTATATTTATTATTTTGTGGTATACAGATATGGTATTTATTTATAGGTAAGGGAAATTTGCCAGAAGGATATACCTATTCTAGTTATGCCAGAAAGGGATTTTTTGAATTGCTTTTTGTTAGTGTCATTAACTTTTTAATGGTCATTATATGCAACTGGAAATTTAGAAAACACAATATATTAAATATGATATTAACAGCTGTTTCTGTCTGTAATGTAATTATGATAGCATCTTCTTTTTATCGTATGATGTTGTATGTAAAAGCATATCATATGACAGTATTAAGGGTATATGTATTTTGGTTTCTTGCATTGCTTGCTGTGAGTATGGTAGGTGTTGTATATGCCATATATCATAAACAATATAGATTGTATCAATATTTATTTGTGGTAGGTTTTGTATTTATGACAATATTAAGTGCAATAAAACCAGAAGCATTTGTTGCAAAATATAATTTAGAACATATGAAACAGTATACAACATCAGATATACGTAGTATTATGTTTTCATCATTAGATGTTGTACCAGAATTAGCAAAAATAGATGCAAGTAAAATTGTAACAGAACCAGACCAGCCAACTGGTGAAGAAATGATGAAAAATTATTTTGAAAAAGTAATGAAAGAATGTGAACAAAAAACAGTTAGAGCATATCATATAGGCATAGCACAAGCAGAAAAATCTGCAAAAGAATATTTGAAAAATCATTAAATAATATCTTTTTTATAGGAAGTATCCAAAAAGAGTAATTTTAAAAATAATTTTTATTTCTGTTTATTATCAGGAAAACGAAGTTTTCCATAAAAGTTTTTGCCTCGCTTTTTTCAAAAAGCGAGTGAGGTTTGGAGCAAAGCTCCAAGGTTTTAACAGAAGAATATTGTTTTATTTGCGGACGCTGTTTGGTCTACGCTTCGGTCGGCGCTAAACGAATGTCCATCAGACATTCAGCGCCCTGTAAACTTTCCCCCCAGAAAGTTTGACAAAAAACTTTTCAATATGCCAACGCAGTTTTATAATAATATAAAACAACAAACGAAAGGAGTTACAAAAAATGAGTTATTCTGATTATCATATGCACACAAATTATTCTTCTGATAGTGATGCTACTATGGAAAGTATGATTGAAAAAGCAATATCATTAGGATTAAAAGAAATTGCCATAACAGACCACCTAGACTATCAATATCCTGACCCAGAATTTCCATTTTTATTGGATTATGATGCTTATACAGCAAAAATAAATGATATGAAACAAAAATATGATGGTAAAATTATCATTCGTAAAGGTGTTGAATTTGGCTTACAGGCTCATGTCAAAAAAGAAACAGATGATTTTTATAAAAATGGTATATTTGATTTTGTAATTGGTTCTACACATTGTGTAAAAGGATTGGAATTATATGGTAATTACTTTTACAATGGAAAAACACAGCATAATGCTTATTTAGAATATTTTGAGGATTTATACAACAATGTTAAAATATATGACTGTTTTAATGTTTATGGACATATGGACTATGTAAATCGTTATGGTGACTATGATAATAGAAATTTGAATGTTTCAGAATTTATGGAAATCATTGACGAAATATTAAAACTGCTTATTAAAAAGGATAAAGGAATAGAATTAAATACATCTGGTATAAAATATGGTTTGGGTTACATACACCCTAAAATTGAAATTATAAAACGTTATAAAGAATTAGGAGGAGAAATTGTTACAATCGGTTCTGATGCACATTCTCCAGAATATGTAGCCTCTCATATAAAAGATGCTTATACACTTTTACGTCATGCTGGTTTTAAAGCATTCACAGTATTTGAAAAACAACAGCCTCATTTTATAGATATTCCATAAATATGGTAGTAAAAATAGCAAAAAAATAATATTATATTTTGCATAATAAATGTAGGGGAAAGCAATATAATAAAATATTGTTTTCCCCATAATATTTTACTACTTATTTTAATAAATAATTTGAAACAAATTGTTTGATATTATTTTTTTCACAAACATGAGTATGAACAATTTTTCTTTTTTCAATACCTTGTATTACTGTTGGTATTGTCACACCAGACACTTTTTGCAATTTTTTCATCAATGCAAATGCATCTTCATTTTGATTATTTTCATCTAATGCCACCATAACATCTTTTGTAAATTTATAAGGGCTTGCTGTTGATACAATTACCATAGGTGTATTATCATTTGTTCTGTTTTTATATTTTTGATATGCTGCATATGCTACTGCTGTATGAGTATCACAAATATATCCTGTTTGTTCATATATCTGTTTAATAGCACCATATGTTTCTTGTTCTGTGGCATATTCTCCAGAAATTTCATCATTCTGAACAATTTCTATTTTATAATTGCCCTCATTTTGCAATTTAGTCATACACTCTTTTGTTTTTTGCTGTCCCATAATATGACATAAAAAACGCTCTAAATTACTTGATATCAATATATCCATAGAAGGAGAAATTGTTACATGAAATTCTCTATTTTTATTATATTTTCCCGTTCTAAAAAAGTCATAGAGTACTTTATTGTCATTAGAAGCACATACAAAATGATTAACAGGTAAGCCCATACATTTTGCATAATATCCCGCCAATATATCGCCAAAATTACCAGTTGGCACTGTAAAATTCAATGTATCTCCTAATGCAATTTCGCCCTGCTTGGCAACCTGTAAATAAGCATAAAAGTAATATACAATTTGTGGAACAAGTCTTCCAATATTTATGGAATTTGCAGAGGAAAAAATATAGCCTTTTTGTTCTAATTTTTGTGAGAGTTCTTTGTCTGTAAATATGCTCTTTACAGCAGATTGCGCATCATCGAAATTACCTTTGATACCCACAACACAAGTATTTTCTCCTTCCTGTGTTGTCATTTGAAGTTTTTGCACAGGGCTTACACCATCTTCTGGGAAAAATACTATAATTTTTGTACCTTCCACATTTGCAAAGCCCTCTAACGCTGCCTTTCCTGTATCTCCTGAAGTTGCTGTCAATATTACAATTTCTTTATCAATGCCATTCTTTTTTGCTGCTATTTTCATAAAATAAGGTAGTATAGATAAGGCAATATCTTTAAACGCAAGTGTTTTTCCATGGAACAACTCTAAAAACAAAGCATCGCCTTTTTTTACAAGAGGTACAATCTGTTGTGTATCAAATTTACTATCATAAGCATTGTTTATACAATATTTTAATTCCTGTTCTGTAAAATCTGTTAAATATAATCTTAATATTTCATAAGCTAATTCCTGATAACTAAATTTTGATAAATCTGATAATGATTTATTCACTTTAGGTATTCTGCTAGGTATAAAAAGTCCTCCATCTGGGCAAATTCCTTTTAATATTGCCTGTGACGCTGTTGCCTTTATTGTTTCATCTCTTGTCCCAATATATTTCATGCTATTTTTTCCTCCTATATTTGTAATTTTATAATATTACTGCATTTGTAAAATAAAAATTTTTTATGAAATTTTTTTCAAAAATTGTTATATTCACAAATGCAAATTTATTATATCATTACCTCTATAAATGTCAATTTTTTTACATTATTTTGTTTTCTTTTTATGCACATTTCTAATTGTTTTCTTTTTATGTTCTGTTTGATACTGCTTTTGTTTTTTAACAAAATTTTTATTATTACTTGTACTATCATTCATTTTGGAACGGTCTGACTTTGCCCCTTTATGCACACCATTATAATATGGTACTGGACGTATCAAACAATGTTTATCATACCCTATCAAATCTTCTCTGTGTGCCTTTTTGAGTGCCTCAAGTACTAAATGATAATTTTGAGGTGCTTTATATTGTATCAACGCTCTTTGCATTGCCTTTTCATGAGGAGTTTTTGCTACATAAACTTTTTCCATTGTAAATGGGTCTAATTCTGTATAATACATTGCTGTGGAAAGTGTCCCTGGTGTAGGATAAAAATCCTGTACTTGTTCTGGCTGATGTCCAATGTCTCTCAAATATTCCGCCAATTCAATAGCAGCGTGTAAATCACTTCCAGGGTGACTACTCATTAAATAGGGTACTAAATATTGCTCTTTATTTATCTTTTTATTGATTTCATAATAACGCTTTACAAATCTGTCATATACTTCCCTTGTAGGTTTTCCCATTTTTGCCAAAACTTTAGGAGAAACGTGTTCTGGCGCAACTTTTAGTTGACCGCTTACATGATACTCGCAAAGTTCTTCAAAAAACGTCTGGTCTTTATCATATATTAAATAATCATATCGTATACCTGAACGTATAAACACCTTTTTTACTTTAGGTATTTCTCTTAATTTTCTTAATAGTTTCACATAATCTTTGTGGTCTACATTCAAATTTTCACATTTTTTAGGGAACAAACATTGTTTTTGTTTGCAAGCACCTTTTGTCAGCTGTTTTTCGCAAGCTGCTTGTCTAAAGTTTGCAGTAGGACCTCCTACATCATGTATATATCCCTTGAAATCCGTTTCCCAAACCATTTTTTGTGCCTCTTGCAATATAGAAGCGTGACTTCTTGCTGTCACTACTCTGCCTTGATGAAAAGCTAAAGCACAAAAATTACAATTACCAAAACAACCTCTATTACTTATCAAACTGAATTTGACTTCTTCTATCGCTGGAATACCGCCATATTCTTCATACATAGTGTGGTATGTTCTCATATAATTGAGAGAATATACTGTATCCAATTCTGCTGTTTGTAATGGCATAGAAGGTGGATTTTGTATGACATACCATTCATTATATTTTTCTATCAGTGTTTTCGCTGTAATGGCATCTGTATTTTGATATTGTATCAAAAAGCTTTCTGCAAATTTCTTTTTAGACTGCACAACATCATTATAATCAGGCAAACGTATTGCATCAAATGCTCTTTCGGCTTGTTTTGTTTTATATACAGAACCTTTTATAAATGTAATTTCTTCAATGGGGATATCGCTTTCCAATGCCTCTGCCAATTCCACAATTTGATGTTCTCCCATACCATACAATACTAAATCTGCACCAGAATCCAACAGTATAGAACGTCTCACTTTATTATCCCAATAATCATAATGTGATAAACGTCTTAAACTCGCCTCAATTCCTCCTAATATAATAGGCGTTTTTTTATATATTTCTCTTAACTTGTTGCTATATACAATATCCGCTCTGTCGGGACGAAGTCCTGCTTTTCCTCCTGGAGAATAGGCATCTTTTTGTCTTCTTTTTTTTGCCACAGTATAATGATTTACCATAGAATCAATATTGCCACTACTTATTAAAAATGCAAGTTTTGGTTCTCCTAATTTCATAAAATCCTGTTTGTTATTCCAATCTGGCTGTGCTATTATGCCTACTTTATAGCCTTTGCTTTCTAGTGTTCTACATATAATTGCTGCTCCAAAAGAAGGGTGGTCAACATAAGCATCACCACAAATATATACAAAATCTAATTGCTTCCAGCCCCTTTGTTTTACTTCTTCCATTGTGACAGGTAAAAAAGGCATATCATTCCCCCCTTTTTATTTGTTCGTTTCATATAAACACAATTAAAAATTACTTTTAATACTTACTTTGAGAATATATATTTTTCAATATTATTCCCATTTCCAATTTACAGCATATTTATTTTTTAAACGTCCCTTTTGCACTTTTCCCCAGCCTAATGTATAGCCATCTACACAAACAATACACCAGCCATCTTTTTGATTTTCTATATCAATACTTTCTCCTTTTAAATATCGTACTACTTTATTATCCTGCAATGGAAAATCAATACAATTTTTCACATCTTTTTTATTTAATGCGCAAGCAAATGCTTGAGAAGGTTCAAATCTATTTTTTTTAAATGTTCCTAACTGCAAGCCACTTCTCAATACCCTCAATCCTTTTAATATTGGCACATTTTCAGGTATATAACATAAATCATCACCATATATTTTATAAATTCCCCTTCCCTTTTGCCAATTTGCATTTAATACTTGTTTTTCAAATTCCCAAAAAAATGAAATTCTTTTATCTATTTGTTCTATTTCCATTTCTAATATTGTATCATATTGTGTATATTGTTTTTGCAGTAATGCTAAAAAATGCCCTTCCCCTTTTAGTTTATGAGGAAATAATCTTGCACAGCATTGTAATGTTTCATCGCCAATACCATTCTGAAATCCCCATTTTTTTTGTATAGGCACAATATGAAAATCATTATGACATTTCAAAAAATGGTTTATCATATTTTCGTTTTCTTCTATTGAAAATGTACAAGTAGAATATAATAACATTCCTCCTGGTTTTAACATATCAGCAGAATATTGTAGTATTTCTTTTTGTTGCTGTATACAATGTGATATCAAATCATTATTCCAGTTTTTTACCATATCACTGTCTTTGCGGAACATACCTTCACCAGAACAAGGTGCATCTATTAATATCTTATCAAAATAATTTTTAAAATATTTTGATAGTTTTTGAGGTGTTTCACTCATTACAATACTGTTTGTTATGCCAAAAAGTTCTATATTTTTTAAAAGTGCCTTTGTTCTGCCTGCACTGATGTCATTGCACACCAATACACCTGTTTGTCCTAATTTTACTCCTAGCTGTGTACCTTTTCCTCCAGGAGCGGCACAAATATCTAGTACACAATCTTCTTTATTTATGGGTAGCATTGCAGCAGATGACATGGCACTTGGTTCTTGTATGTAATACAATCCTGCGGCATAATAAGGATATTTTGCAGGACGAATTTCCTCATTACAATAAAAACCTTCCTCACACCAAGGTACACATTCCACATCAAATACTTTTTTTGATAAAAATTCCTGTATACTCCATTTTAATGTATTGATACGTAGCCCTGTATATTTTTTCTGCTCAAAAGACTGCAAGTATTGTTGATATTCATTTTCACCCAAAAGCTGTTTCATATTTTCAATATATTGCTGTGGTAAATTCATCACTCATACACCTATATTTTTTATAATTTATCAAACATCATATCTGACTTTTTATATCATACATAAAAATAAATAGTATGACAACACTTTTTTCTTTACAAATTCCATTTTTTTGTATACTATTATTTACAGCTATTATGATACAGAAAGGAGTTTTCAGCATGGCAAAACAAAACTGGAAACCTGGAACGGTACTTTATCCTGTTCCCGTAGTAATGGTATCCTGTGGTAGTATGGAAGGAGAAAAAAATATAATTACTGTTGCTTGGACAGGTACAATAAACAGTGACCCTCCTATGACATATATTTCTTTACGTCATTCTCGCCATTCTTATGATATAATAAAACAATCAAAAGAATTTATTATTAATTTAGTAACAAAAAAATTAGCTTTTGCTTGTGATTACTGTGGTGTAAAAAGCGGTAAAGACATTGATAAATTTGATGAAATGCACCTCACCGCTGTAAAAGGACAAAAAGTTTCTGCTCCTATACTATACGAAAGTCCTGTCAATATAGAATGTCGTGTCAAAAATATCATTCCTCTTGGTACACATGATATGTTTTTAGCAGAAGTAGTAAATGTTTCTGTAAGTGATGAATATTTAGATGCAAGTGGAAAATTTCATTTTAATAAAACAAATCCTATTTGCTACTCTCATGGTTGCTATTATACATTAGGAGAAAAATTAGGAAATTTTGGCTATTCTGTCAAAAAGAAAAAATTTAAAAAAGAAAACAATAAAAAATAATAAGGAGAATTTTAATGATAGAAAGAATGACACCTTTCTAAGTATGGAGTAAATACATTATAATGTAAATCTAAAGCCCATACTGATGAAAGGATATGAAACAAAAACAAATTTTACACTGGGAAGAACAACAACACAAAAAAAATTATCAAAAAAGTGTATGCACAAAAACAATGTAGAGGAAATCCCAGAGAAAAAGCATTTCAAGATTTTAGACATCATCGTTTAACAGGACATTGGTTTAAAAAAGAAAAAAAATACATTCGCAAAATAACAAACAGAAAATTTCGCAGAATGTTAAAACAAAATCTATACCATGAAGTCTATTACAAACCCAGAAATAGAGATTATCGTACTTATGGCTGGCTTACTTGGTAACACAAAAGACTGTTGTATTACTACAACAGTCTTTTGTTATGATATTATTTCAATTTCAGCCAATTTGCAATAACGATTTTTTGTACTTCTGATGTACCTTCATAAATTTCTGTGATTTTTGCATCTCTCATCATTCTTTCAATAGGATATTCTCTAGTATATCCATATCCACCGAACAACTGCAAACATCTTCTTGTTACATCACTTGCTGTACTACCTGCTAAGTATTTTGCCATAGAAGATAAATGGCTATAAGGTCTATGAGCATCTTTTTCACAAGCTGCTTCATATACAAGCAATTTTACAGCTTCTACTTTTGTAGCCATATCTGCTAATTCAAATTGTGTATTTTGGAATTGACCAATTTTTTTACGGAATTGTTTTCTTTCCATAACGTATTTAATACATTCATCCATAGCACCTTCTGCAATACCCAATGCTTGAGATGCAATACCAATACGTCCAGAATCCAATGTCTGCATAGCAATTTTAAAGCCTTGTCCTTCTTTTCCTAATATGTTTTGTTTTGGAATACGGCAATTTTCAAATACTAATTCACAAGTTGCAGAACCTCTGATACCCATTTTTCTTTCTTTTTTACCAAATGAAAAACCAGGTGTACCTTTTTCAACAATAAAAGCAGATATGCCTCTTGTACCTTTTGATATGTCTGTCATAGCAATTACAACATAAATATCTGCATATTCTCCATTTGTAATAAATATCTTTGTACCGTTTAATACATATTCGTCACCGTCTAATACTGCCTTTGTTTGCTGCATAGAAGCATCTGTTCCAGCACTAGGCTCTGTTAAACCGAAAGCACCCAATTTTTCACCTTTTGCCAATGGTACTAAATATTTTTGTTTTTGTTCTTCTGTACCAAATTGGAATATTGGCTGACAGCATAATGATGTATGTGCAGAAACAACAACTGCTGTTGTAGCACATACCTTGCCTAATTCTTCTACTGCAATAGAATATGCTAAATTATCTGCACCAGAGCCACCATACTCTTTTGGAAAAGGAATACCCATAAATCCATATCTAGCTAATTTTTTTACTGTTTCCACAGGAAAACGTTCCTGCTCGTCTAATTCTTCTGCTAATGGTTTCACTTCTTCCTCAGCAAATTTTTTGTACAAATCTTTCAGCAACAAATGTTTTTTTGATAAACTAAAATCCATAAAATGTCCTCCTTCGACAAACAAAAAAAGTTTCTGCAATATTTGCAAAAAAACTCGGAAAACTCTATTCTGTTCATCTGCTGCATACAGAAAATCGCTTTCCTTATAAACCTATTCATATTATACATGATTTTCACAAAAATTGCTATAGTGTTTTGAAAAAAATGCAATAAAAATCTTAATTATTATAATATGATTTATAAAATATCGTCTAATTATTTGAATATATTTGTGTTGTTTTTGTTCATATATATGATATGTCATTTTTTTGAAAGCATCTCTGTAAAAATAGGCTGATACAGCAGTTTTCTCCCTATTCTAACACTTTCAAACAATGTTATACAATCTACTTCTATTTGTTTTTGTTCTACAACCACGGACTTTTGCATTTGTATAAAAGAACCATAAGGCACAACTTCCCTTGCTAATGTAATATGTGGACTTAATTTTTTTCTATCTCTTGCAAAACCCTGTTTTGTTAAACCTTTTTGTAAACTTTCAAATAAACGAAAGAGTATTTTATTCTGTTCTGTGCCTACCCAAACAACGCCCTTTTCTTCTCTTTGAAAAACGCCGATTTTATCTAATGTTAATGTAAATGCTCTGTTTCTGATTGCTGTTTCATAAATTGCTTGTTTTAAATCCTCTATATCTTCTGTTGTAACTTCTCCTAAAAAATGTAATGTCATATGAAAATTTTCTTTTTCCGTAAAATTTCCTTTTTTACTTCTTTGACGACATTGTTGTTGTATATCAAATAATGTCTGTTTTATATCTTCTTTTAGGGGAATTGCTATAAATGCTCTCATATATACTTTCTCCCTTATTTTTATTTTACTTTATTTTGTTAATTACAAATGAAATATTTATCATAATAGTATTTTAAAAAATAGGCTTTTAGTTATACTAAAAGCCTATTTTTCATATTTATATTATTTACATACCACTTTTAATGCTTTTTCTACTACATTTTCTACTGTAAAGCCAAACTGTTTAAACAATGTACCTGCTGGAGCAGATGCACCAAAATGGTCTATACTAATGATTTCGCCATCTAATCCAACATATTTATGCCAACCGAATGAACTTGCTGCCTCTACTGCAACTCTATTTCTAACTTCATTTGGTATCACACTTTGTTGATATTCTTTTGACTGCTGTTCAAATAATTCAAAACTTGGCATACTAATTACTCTAGCTTTTACACCTTTTTCTGCAAGTACATCATATGCTTTATATATCAATTCTACTTCCGAACCACTTGCCATAAGTAATACATCTGGTGTTCCTTGACAATCCTTCAATATATATGCACCTTTTAATGCATTTTTTCCTGTACCATCTAGCAATGGTAAGTTTTGTCTTGTTAATATGAGCGCAGTAGGAGATGTTGTTTTTGTAAGTCCTATCAACCAGCCTGCTGCGGTTTCTCTTGTGTCACAAGGACGGAATACAGTATAATTTGGCATACTTCTTAATGCTGCCAAATGTTCTATAGGCTGATGTGTTGGACCATCTTCTCCTACACCTATACTATCATGTGTCATAATACTGATTACAGGTAATTCCATCAATGCACTCATTCTTAAACCAGATTTCATATAATCACTAAATACAAAAAATCCTGCAATATATGGTCTTAAACCACCATGAGCAGCAATACCATTCGCTATTGCTGTCATAGCAAATTCTCTAATACCAAAATGAATATTAGAGCCTGTTGCACTTTCACAAGAATAATATTCTCTATCTTTCATAACAGATTTATTGGAAGGTGCTAAGTCCGCAGAACCACCTATTAAATTAGGTACTGCTTTAGACAATTTTTGCAATACTTTTTCAGAAGATGCTCTTGTTGCAATATCACCTTCATATGTCCAATAATCTTCATCATTTAATAAATCTACTGGTAATGTGTCACTGTGCCAAATATCCCATTGTTCTGCTAATTCTGGATACGCTTTTTTGTACTGTTCAAACATTTCATGCCATTGCTGTTCTTTTTTGGCACATTCTGATTGCAATGCTTTCATATGTTCTGCTACTTCTCTTGGTACAGCAAATGCTTCTGTTTCCATCCAGCCAAGTGATTGTTTTGTTGCTTTAATTTCGTCTTCTCCTAAAGGCTCTCCATGTGCAGATGCTTTTCCTTGTTTATTTGGCGCACCATAACCAATAATGGTATCTACTTTTATAATAGAAGGCTTTGTTGTTTCTGATTTTGCTTGTTCAATCGCTTTTGCAATCGCATCAATATCTGTACCATCTTTTACTTCCTGTGTATGCCAACCATATGCCTCAAAACGCTTTAATACATTTTCTGTAAAAGCAATATCAGTGTTACCTTCTATTGTAATGTTATTGGAATCATAAAGTAATATTAATTTAGATAATCCCATTGTTGCTGCTAGTGAAGCTGCTTCTGCTGAAACACCTTCCATTAAACAACCATCACCACACATTACAAATGTATAGTGGTCCACAATATTGTATTCAGGTGTATTAAATTTTGCTGCTAAGTGTTTTTCAGCAAGTGCAAAACCAACTGCATTTGCAATGCCTTGTCCCAAAGGACCTGTTGTAATTTCAACACCTTTTGTCAATTTATATTCTGGATGTCCTGGTGTCAAAGAACCATTTTGGCGAAACTGCTTTAAATCTTCTATTGTTAAACCATATCCAAATAAATGAAGTAAAGAATATAACATAGCAGAGCCATGTCCTGCTGATAATATAAATCTGTCTCTATCTACCCATTCCGGATTTGCTGGGTTATGTTTCATTTCTTTTGCCCAAAGAGCATATGCAGCAGGAGCTGCGCCTAATGGTAACCCTGGATGACCGCTGTTTGCTTTTTGTATTGCTTCAGCAGAAAGAAAACGAATGGTGTTTACTGATAATTGTTCTATTTGATTCATGATATTCCTCCTGTTAGTATACTGCAAATCAAATATTGATAAATATACTATTTTTTTCATATTATAATGGCTTATTTTTTAGGAACAGTTTCCCAATCTTTCAAAAATCTTTCAATACCAATATCTGTTAAAGGATGTTTTGCCATTTGTATAATAACATTATAAGGTATTGTTGCAATATGGCAACCTAATCTTGCAGCATTGATAACATGAAGAGGATTTCTAATACTTGCTGCAATTATTTCTGTATCAATACCGTGTACACTGAATATATCAACAATTTCTTCAATTAAATTCATACCTTCTGTTCCAATATCGTCTACTCTACCAAGGAAAGGGCTGACATATGTTGCACCAGCTCTAGCTGCAAGGAGTGCCTGTGTTGCAGAAAATATCAATGTTACATTTGTTTTAACGCCTTCTGATGACAATATTTTTACTGCCTTTAGTCCTTCCAATGTCATAGGAATTTTGATAACGATGTTTTTATGTATTTTTACTAATTCTCTTGCTTCTTTTACCATACCTTCATGTTCTAAGCTGATAACTTCTGCACTGATAGGACCATCTACTATTGTTGTAATTTCTTTTACAACTTCTACAAAATCTCTACCTTCTTTTGCTATCAAAGAAGGGTTTGTTGTAACACCGCAAATTACACCCAAATCATTTGCCTCTCTAATATGTTCTACATTTGCAGTATCAATAAAAATTTTCATAATGCCTCGTCCTTTCTTTATCATTATATCATGTTTACTATTGTTTATTTTATAGCAAACTTGTTCTAAAAGCAAGATATAATATAATAGAATTTGTAAAAAAATTATATGGTTTTATAGTAAAAATTTAAAATATCATAAACAAATCTCACAAAAAAGACTGTTGTATTTTTACAACAGTCTTTTGATTACTTTTTGCATATTATATGATAAATAAAATATATCTTAATGGTTATGCAAATGTTCTATATCTTCTACTGGCTTTTTCAGCCCTTCTATCACAATATGATTTTTTTGTGCATAGTCCCATAATGCAGCATGGAGTGCTTCCTCAGCTAAACAAGAACAATGTACTTTTACAGGAGGTAATCCATCTAATGCCTCCATAACGACTTTGTTTGTAATTTCAAGTGCTTGCTGTATATTTTTTCCCTTTACTAATTCTGTTGCCATAGAACTTGTTGCGATTGCCGCACCACAGCCAAATGTTTTAAATTTTGCATCTTTTATGATGCCATTTTCTACATCAATGTATACTTTCATGATATCGCCACATTTTGCATTTCCTACTATACCTACACCGCTTGGGTTTTCCATTTCTCCTACATTTTTGGGGTTCATAAAATGCTCCATAACTTTATTACTGTATTCCATAATGCTTTATCTCCTTTGTATATTCTAATATGATTTTATATCTAACACTATTTACTGTATTTTACTTTTGTTGTTTTAAAAATGTTTCATACAATGGTGACATATCACGTAATTTTGAAACAATTGCAGGCAATTCCTCCAATACAATATCCACTTCTTTTTCTGTATTATAATGCTCTAATGTCATACGCAAAGAACCATGTGCTTTTTCATGAGGCAATCCTATTGCTAACAGTACATGGGAAGGGTCTAAAGAACCAGAGGTACAAGCAGAACCACTGGATGCTGCAATACCCTTACTATCCAAAAGCAACAACATAGATTCTCCTTCTATAAATTCAAATGAAATATTGCAGTTTCCTGGCAATCTGTCTGTTGGATGTCCATTTAATTTACTATATGGTATTTTTTCTAATATACCATTTATTAATTTATCTCTCAAAGCACTTACTTTTGTCACATTTTGTTCTATTTCTTCGTTTGCTAACTCTATTGCTTTACCGAGTCCCACAATGTCTGCTATATTTTCTGTACCTGCGCGACGTCTTTTTTCCTGCGCACCCCCATGAATCAATGGATTAATAGCAACACCTTTTTTAATATAAATTGCTCCTATGCCTTTTGGCGCACATATTTTATGTCCAGATAGTGAAAGTAAATCAATATTCATTTCTTTTACATCTATTTTGACATGACCTACTGCCTGTACGGCATCCGTATGAAAATAAACTCCTTTTTCCTTTGCGATTGCACCAATTTCTTTTATAGGTTGTATTGTACCAATTTCATTATTGGCAAACATAACAGATATCAATATAGTATCTTTACGAATCGCATTTTTTAATTCTTCTAAACTGATTTTACCATATTCATCTACTGGCAAATAAGTAATTTCAAAACCTCTTTGTTGTAAATATTCACAAGTATGCAGTATGGCATGATGTTCTATCTGTGTTGTAATAATATGTTTTCCTTTTTTTCCCATTGCTTCGGCAATGCCTTTTAATGCAAAGTTATCACTTTCCGAACCGCCTGCTGTAAAATAAATTTCGTCTATATTCGCATTTAATGCTTTTGCTACTTGTTCTCTTGCTTTTTCCAATGCTTTTTTACTTTCTCTTGCAATGGTGTATATACTAGAAGCATTACCATAGTACTGCATAAAATAAGGTAATATTTCGTCGTATACTTCTTTTCTTACTGGTGTTGTTGCTGCATTATCAAAATATATATTTGTTTTCATAAAACATACTTCCTTTCATTATTTTTATTATTACAATATATATCATACTATTCCTATATGAATTCTAGTATAATAATATCATTTTTCTTTTTTTCTGTCAATATTTTTTATATTTATGTATTTATTTCTCTATTATCATACAATATAATACAAAAAAGTAATAATTTATGTTAAATTTTTTCATAAATTGCAAATATTTTTAATGTTTTTTTCGAACATTGTGATATTGTATTCCCGTAGAAATCTTTTTCAAATATAATAATAAAGATTGAAATATTTATTATTAGTAAATACTCTTGTTGTAATGCACATTACTATATTATGCAAAAGAATACTGAGAGGTGAATTTTATGCTATTTAAAGACCGATTAAAAATGTTAAGAAAAGAAAAAAAAATGACACAGGTTTGTCTGGGTCAAATGCTTAATTATGGTTATACAGCCATAGCAAATTATGAGTCTGGAAGGAATAACCCTTCTATTGAAGATTTAAAAAAAATTGCGGCTATATTTAATGTTTCAATGGATTATTTACTGGGGGTAAATGACATTCGTTATCCTTATATTAGAGAAGATAATTCCAATGAATTTAATGAAGTACGTCGTTATTATGCTAAATTATCTCCTAAAAAAATAAATGAACTTTTATTTTTTATGGAGTGGTTGGTTGCTCGTCCAGAAGAAGAAAATATGAAACCAGAAAATAAAAAACAAGAAGCAACCATTTATGCTATACCAGGACAAAATGAGCAGAAAGCTTTACACGCTGCTGAACCTACTGCACAATATGAAGTAGGTGAACAGTCAAAAAATGAATCAAATGAATAATTTGACTTAAATTTTCTATATTATAAATATACCCCTGTCTTATTATTAGACAGGGGTATATTTATATACATTTGCTTGCTCTTTTAATTCCCTTGCGGCTGTCCATGTTGCTTCTGTCATTTTTGCGCCTCCTATCAGCCTTGCAATTTCATAAACAGAATGTTTATCATCTAATGCTGTAATTGTTGTAACTGTTTTTTGCTGTTCTGTATTTTTTTCAATTAAAAAATGATTATCTGCCATAGCTGCAATTTGAGGTAAATGAGTAATACAAATGATTTGATGTGTTTTCGCAATAAAGGTCATTTTTTCTGCTACTTTTTGCGCTGTTCTACCGCTAACGCCTGTATCAATTTCATCAAATATAAAAAGTTCTATATTATCTGCTTTTGCTAATACTGTTTTTAATGCAAGCATTACTCTTGACATTTCACCACCTGAGGCAATTTTGGAAAGTGGTTTTAATTCTTCTCCTGCATTTGCAGAGATTAAAAATTCAACTTTATCTTTTCCATTATATGATATTTCCTTTTTGTCTTCTATAAAAATAGCAAAACGTCCATGTTTCATTTCTAAATCCTGTAATTGCTTTTCAATTTCTTTTTGTATTTGTTGCGCTTTGTTTTTTCTAATATTGCTCATTTTTTCTGCTTGCTGTAATAATTCTTTTTCTAATTTTTCTTTTTTTTTCGTTAATTCTTGTGTCATCTGTTCACTATTATATAAATATTCCAATTCTTTTACTGCTGATTCATAAAAATGAAGCATTTCTTCTATACTATTTCCATATTTCTTTTTTAAATGATATATTAACTGTATTCTTTGTTCTATTTCTTCCAATTCTTCTGGCTGTTGTAATATATTATCATCGTAATGCTTTAAATCCCTTATAGCATCGTCCATTTGTGCATATACAGAATTTAATACTTCATAAATATTATTTGCTGTATCATCATATTCTGTTAAATCCCCTATATACTGCAATGCCTTAGAAAGTTGGTCTATCGCAGAATGTTCCATATCTGTACCATGATATAACAAAAGTAAACTATTTTCTGTTAAATTTTTAATTTTCTCTGCATTGGCAAGTATATTTTTTCTTTCCAATAATTCTTCTTCTTCTCCTATGCGCAATTTAGCATTACCAATTTCATCTATTTGAAATTGTAAAAAATCAATTTTTTTTGCTCTTTGCTGTTCATCTTGTAATATACCTGTCAAATTTTTTTCAATTTCTTTTAAATTTTTATATTGTATATCAAAAATTTCTTTTTCCTGTTCTAATTCTTTGCCACAAAAACGGTCAAGTATCTGTATATGCTTTGCAGTATTTAATAAAGATTGATGATTGTGCTGTCCATGAATATCCATAAGCCCCTCTGCACATTCTCTCATCATGCCTGCTGTTACTACACAACCATTGATACGACAAACTGTTTTACCAGATTGATTCATTGTTCTGGTTAAAAGTATCGTATTGTCATCATCTTCTACTGTAATGCCATTTTGTTTTAGTTTTTCAAATACCGCTTTATCTTCTACACTAAAAACAGCTTCTACAACAGCCGTTTTTTCTCCTTTTCTCAAAAAATTGCTACTTGTTCTTTCTCCTAATGCAAAAGTAAGAGAATCAATCAGCATTGATTTTCCTGCACCTGTTTCTCCTGAAATAATATTTAATCCCTTTTCAAAATCAATTTCACTTTCTGTAATAAGAGCGACATTTTTAATATGCAAATGTTCTAACATTGTATTTCTTCTCCTATTGTTTTTTTGTTTCTTTAAAAATTAAAAAAATATCATATTATTTGTAGTCTAGGGAAACTTTTCACAAGCGAAAAAAGTTTCCCCACTATTGTAATTTACTTGATATTCAATATTTTTATTTGCAAACGCAGTTTTTCTATTTATTTTCAAGTATGTATAATTCTATATAATTTTTCTACAATCGCTGCTGCGTGTTGCTGTGTTTTTACTGCACAAAATACAGTATCGTCCCCTGCTATTGTTCCCAATATTTCGTTTTCTTGCATACTATCCAATGCAACACCAACAGCCATGCCCATACCTTCTAATGTTTTAATTACTATCATATTTTGCGCATAGTCCATTTTGATTACTGCTTCTTTAAATACACGTATCAATCTCTCCGCAATTTCAGAATCTGTTCCAGATATTGCAGAATATTTTTGTTTTCCTTTTGTTGTTGCAATTTTTGTCAAACGCATTTCTCTAATATCTCTTGATACTGTTGCCTGTGTTACTGTAAAGCCAGCCTCTTGTAATCTTTTTGCCAATTCTTCTTGTGTTTCAATGTCATAGTTATCTATCAATTCTAAAATTTTTGTATGTCTTGCAACTTTCATAATTTGCAATCCTCCCTTTATCTTCCTAACTTTTCACGTAATACATCATAAAAACTAACTGGATTTGTTTTCATAATTGTTGTAAAATATTGGGATTTTTTCACTTGTACTACATTTCTTCTTTTTAAAGACATAGAACGCTGACCATCTGTACTAATAATAAAATCTTCTTTTCCCCTGTTGCATATCTCTACTGTAATTTTATCATTTGCCGATATAATAATCGGACGACTTGTTAATGTATGAGGGCAAATAGGTGTAATGGCAATAATTTCTGCATCCGTTTTTAATATTGGACCTCCTGCTGAAAGATTGTAAGCAGTAGAGCCTGTTGGAGTACATATAATTACACCATCTGCACGTAATGTATCCACATATTCCATATTAACAAATATATTAAATTCTAATATTTTAGAAGAAAACCCTCTTGTAATACAAACATCATTTAATGCTAAAAGCCCTTCTATTCTTTTAGGTTCTGCAAAAACAGTCGCCTCCAACATCATTCTTTTTTCTATAGTATACTGTCCCTGTAATACTTTATCTATTGCAGATTCTGCAACATCTTTTTCCTCTGCTGTCAAAAATCCTAAATTTCCCAAATTTATGCCTAATATTGGCTTGCTGTATTTTGCACTGCGTCGTCCCACACCTAAAAGTGTGCCATCTCCTCCTAGTGAAATTAAAAAATCAGCACTTTTATAAATTTCTTCTTCCTCTTGGGAATATAATTCTAAATGAGATAATGTTGCTGTTTGACTAGTAAGCATTGGTTCACAATTTTTATGGAGCAAATACTTTATTAATCTCTTTGTTATAGTAAAATCTTTGTCTTTTTCTATATTAGGCAGTATGCCAACTTTTTTCATGTTTTTTCCTCCTTAGCTGTCACATTTTATTCTGTCATATATATAAAATGAATTTTTATATGATATTAATAGAATCTAATGCATTATGGGAAATATTTACAACATTTTCCGCCATAATATATGCTTCTTCTTTTGTAATACCTTCTACATTTTTTTGTAAATATATTAAATATTCAATATTACCTTCTGGACCTTTTATAGGAGAATAACTAATATTGTGTACCGCAATATTTTGTTCTAAAACATAATCTATTATTTTCAATATTACTTCTTTGTGAACATTTTTATCTTTCACAACACCTTTTTTTGCTACTTTTTCTCTGCCTGCCTCAAACTGTGGTTTTATCAGACAAACTAATTTTGCTTTTTGTTTCAATACAGCAAAAACTGCTGGAAGTACTTTAGTTAATGAAATAAATGAAACATCTATTGATGCAAAATCTGACTGCTCTGCAACATCATCATTTGTAATATAACGTACATTTGTTTTTTCCATACAAACCACACGGCTATCATTTCTCAATTTCCAATCAAATTGTCCATATCCTACATCAATAGCATATACTTTTTTTGCACCGTTTTGAAGCATACAATCTGTAAATCCTCCCGTAGATGCACCAATATCCATACAAATACAATCTTTTAAATCAATTTGAAATTCTGTTATTGCCTTTTCTAATTTATATCCTCCACGACTTACATATTTCATTTGTTTTTGCTTTAAAACAATATCTGCTGTTACAGCTACTTTTGTGCCTGCCTTTTCCTCTTTTACACCATCTACATATACACTACCAGCCATAATATATGCTTTTGCTAATTCTCTGGATTTCGCTATATTTTTTTTGACTAGTAATATATCCAATCTTTCTTTTTCAATCATATTATGATTCCTTTTTTCCTTTCAAGCTCATTATTTTTATTATATTTTGATAAATGCCATCACCATCTAAACCATACAGCTTGTACAATTCCTGAGGTGTACCCTGTTCAATATATTTATCTGGAAATCCTAAACAAATTACTTTTACACCATATATATTATTTTCGCTGTAATACTCCAATACTTTAGAGCCAAATCCACCCTGTTTTATACCATCTTCTATTGTGACAATATATTCACAGCAATTTGCTGTCTTTTTTAATATTTCCTCATCTAATGGTTTCAAAAAACGCATATTTACTACAAATGCATTAATATTTTGCTGTTTTAATTTTTCTGCTGCCTCCATAGCAAAAGCAATCATATGACCTTCTGCCAATAGTGCCACTTTCTCGCCATATTGTATAACTTCACTTTTTCCATATACAATTTGTTGTCTATACTTTTCAAATTGCTCTGATGCTGTTCCTCTTGGGTAGCGTATTGCTATGGTATGGGGATATTGTATAGCAAAATCAAGCATATTCTGCAATTCCCATTTATTTTTAGGAGAAAGCAATGTCATATTAGGAATATGACTTAAATAAGCAATATCAAATACACCTTGATGTGTTTCACCGTCTGCACCTACAATACCTGCTCTATCTATGGCAAATATGACATGTAATTTCTGCATACAAACATCATGCACAATTTGGTCATATGCTCTTTGTAAAAATGTAGAATATACAGCAAAAACGGGTATCATTCCTTGACAAGCCAATCCAGCAGAAAATGTTACACCATGCTGTTCTGCAATGGCAACATCAAAAAATCTTTTTGGAAATTTTTTTTGAAAATCCAAAAGTCCTGTACCTGATGCCATAGCTGCCGTTAATGCCAATATATTTGTATTTTTTTCAGCTAATTCTGTCAATTTTTTTCCAAATACAGCAGAATAATCTTGTTTATCTGTTACACCAATTAGCTCACCTGTTTTCATATCAAATTTACTCACACCATGATATTTACTAGGCTGCTGCTCTGCATAGCGATAACCCTTTCCCTTTTTTGTTTTGACATGAATGAGTAAAGGACCCCTCATTTGTTTTACATTTTGAAACACTTCATTTAATTCTGACAAATTATGTCCATTAATTGGTCCAATATAATGAAATCCCATTTCTTCAAAAATCATACCTGGAAGCAAAAAAAATTTTGCACTTAAACGCATTTTATCAAATAAAAAATTTGCCATATTTCCTACAACTGGTATTTTTTTCGAAAAATTTTGAAAACTCTCTTTTGCTTGAATATATGCGGAATCCGTTCTTAAATGAGTTAAATAGCGTGACATTGCACCTACATTATTTGATATAGACATTTCATTATCATTTAATATTACAATTAAATTGGTATTCTCTTTTGCTGCATTGTTTAATGCCTCATAGGCAAGCCCTCCCGACATAGCACCGTCACCTATTACAGCAATGACATGATTTTGTCCACCTTTTAAATCTCTTGCTTTTGCTATACCCAATGCTGCTGAAATGGATGTTGAACTATGTCCTGCTGCAAATACATCATATTCACTTTCGTGAGGTTTCGGAAAACCACTTAAACCATTTAATTGACGTAATTTACAAAATTGTTTTTTTCTTCCTGTCAATATTTTATGAATATATGCTTGATGTCCTACGTCCCAAATAATTTTATCATCAGGCAAATCAAAACAATAATGCAATGCTAGTGTTAACTCCACAACGCCCAAATTAGATGCTAAATGTCCCCCTGTTTTTGAAACACTTTTTATCAAAAAATATCTGATTTCTTTTGCTAGTTGTTTTAATGCTTTTTCGTTCATATTTTTTATATCTTTTGGAAAATCAATTTCATTTAACACAATATCCCTCCCTTATTTGACAAATATTTTGTTAATATGATTTACTTCATATAATGGTAAAACTACATTTATAAAATGTAAAGTTTTTTATGCAAAACTATTATTAAAATAGTGAACCTGTAACAATTCCTAATATTGCACCTGCAATTACTTCTAATGGTGTATGTCCTAGCAGCTCCTTTAATTGTTCCTGAGGGGTAATACCTTGCCTGTGTATTAAAATATTTAAAAGTGCCGCTTGCTTTCCTGCTGCCCTTCTGACTCCTGCGGCATCATACATGACTACCAGTGCAAGCACCATACTGATAGCAAAAAAAGGAGAATCAAAACCATAATATTTTCCTAAACTAAATGTTAGTGCCATAACTAATGCAGAATGTGAACTCGGCATACCTCCTGAACCATAAAAACGGGACAAATCCAATTTATCATTTTTGACAAATGATAGTATTGTTTTGATTATCTGCGCAATCGCCCAAGCTAATATTGCTGCCCAAATTGATTTATTTTGTAATATTCCATTAAAATTCATAGTATCACCTGCCAATTTTTATTGTATGCCTTATTCTGTTTGCAATTCATAACAATTATAAAACTATAAAACAAATTTTTATATTTCAATCTTAATAAAAAACTTTATTTTATTTCACATAATTTTTTCAATTTTTTCGTTTCATTAAATATTGTGTTAATTCTATCAAAAAATCAGCTTTTTTCCCAAATTTCTGGAATATAGTAATTGCTTCTTCTGAAAGCGTTTCTACCATTTTTTGTGATGCCTCTATGCCATACATTGTTACAAATGTATTTTTTTCATTTTTCTCATCACTATGCACCGGTTTTCCTAATTCTTGAAATGTACTTGTGACATCTAATATATCATCTGCAATTTGAAAAGCAACACCTATTTTTTCTCCAGCCTGTTCCATCATTTTTACTTGTTGTTCTGTTCCGCCAGCCAATAACGTACCTGCTTTTAATGCTCCCTGTAACATTGCTGCTGTTTTATTTTTATGTATAAAATACATTGTTTTTTCATCAATTTGTTTTCCTTCGCTTATGACATCTGTTACCTGTCCAGAAAGCATACCAAAAACACCTGCACCATGTGCTATTGCCTGCATTGCCTTTACTGTTTCATTAGAGCAATATTTTACACAAGCATCTGACATAATTTCAAAAGCATGATGGAGTAATCCATCTCCTGCTAATATCGCAATGGCTTCTCCAAATTTTTTATGACTTGTAAGCATACCCCTTCTATAATCATCATTATCCATAGCAGGTAAATCGTCATGTATTAAAGAATAACTGTGTATCATTTCTATTGCACAAGCAAAAGGAATTGCTTTTTTTATATCTCCGTCCAATGCCTCACACGCTGAAAATAATAATACAGGGCGCAATCTTTTTCCTCCTGCAAAAACACTATAACGCATTGCCTCAAATATAATAGAAGGATATTCTTTTTCTAAGGGTAAATACTGTTCTAAATATTCATCTATTTGTTTTGCTTTTTGTTCCAATATTTGTTTACAATTCATTACTGTTCCATCTCCTCTGGTTCAAAATGTGTTTCTTCTATTTCTCCAGAAATATTTTTTTGCAATAATACGACTTCCGATTCTGCTGTTGTTATTTTTTGTCCACAAAAATCTGCCAATGTCATACCTTCTTTATATACTGCAACAGATTCTTCTAATGAAAGTGTTCCGCTTTCTAATATATCCACAATTTCTTCTAATCTTGTGATTGCTTGCTCAAATGTGAGTTTTTTCTTTGCCACTTTTAGAAATGCTCCTTTCTGTTATTGTTGCCTTTGCAATACCATCTTGAAAATGAAGTATAATATTATCCCCTTTTTGTATATTTTGCAATAATGTCAATGTTTGTCCTTTTTCATTTTTTGCCAATACATACCCTTTTTGCAGTGCCGCAAAAGGGGAAGCAGAATACAGACGTTTTCGCAATGATTGATACTGTATTTGTTTTTTTTGCAAATAATACAATATATCTTTTTGTATTGTTTTTTTCATTTGTTCCACATTATTTTTTTGATACTGCACCCATGTTAAAGGTTGTTTTAAAACACTATGTTGTGTTGTTGTTTCCAACCTTTTTTTATATTGTGTTATGGTATTTTCAAATGCATTTTGAAGCATCTCCATGGCATAGTGCAAACGTTCTGACAACTGCTCTGTATTTTTTACGGCAATTTCTGCTGCTGCGGAAGGTGTGGAAGCTCTCAAATCTGCTGTAAAATCTGCAATAGTAAAATCTGTTTCATGCCCTACGGCTGATATAATGGGTATTTCAGATGCAAATATCGCTTTTGCAACACTTTCTTCATTAAATGCTGCTAAATCTTCCATACTGCCACCGCCTCGCCCTAATATTATGGTATCTGCTTTTGCCCATTCATTTGCTAGTTTAATCCCTTTTACAATAGAATCTGGGGCATATTCCCCTTGCACCAATACAGGAACAACAGCAATTTTAACACTTTTATTTCTTCTTTTTATAATTTTTATGACATCTCTTACTGCTGCACCCGTAGGCGATGTAATCACAGCAACACATTTTGGATATTCACAAATTTCTCTTTTATATTCTTTGTCAAAAAATCCTTCTGTTGCTAATTTTTCTTTTAACTGTTCAAATGAAAGTGCTAAATTTCCTATACCTATTGGCTCTATCCATTTCGTATATATTTGATACTGCCCTGTTTTTTCATATACAGAAACTGCACCACAAACCGCTACAAACATACCATTTTTCGGCAAAAAAGGAAGCATTTCTGCTTCCTGTCGAAACATAACACATTGTATAGAAGCAGAGGCATCTTTTAATGTAAAATAGAAGTGTCCAGAAGTATGTGCTTTAAAATTCGATATTTCTCCTTTCACCCAAAAACTATTTAATACAAAATCATTTTCAAACAAATTTCGTATATAACGATTGATTTGCCCCACAGAATACACTCTTACTTCCACGCTGTCACCTCATATTGATTGTGTTTTTTCTGAAACAATACTGCCCAATATACCATTAATAAAAGCGGGTGATTCTTCTGTACTGAAGTTTTTAGCAAGTTCTACTGCTTCATTTACTGCTACACCATAAGGAATTTCATTTGAAAAACAAATTTCATAAATGGCTAGACGTAATATAGCAAGGTCTACTTTAGACATTCTCTCTTTAGACCATTTTTTTGCTTTTTTTGATATCATTTGGTCAATTTCTTCTAAATGTTCTTTTGTGCCTTCTGCCTCTTTTAATATAAATTCCTTTTCATCTTCATTCATTTGCTGTTGTTGGTCAAAAAAAAGCTCTTTTAATTCTTCAAAATGGTCTTGTGCATTAAAATCCATTTGAAATACTAAAAAAAAGGCATTTTTTCTGGCATTTCTTCGATTCATGTCTTCCTCTCCCACATTATAAGTTTATATTACAAATACCACTCACAAGAGTGGTATCCTATTATCAAAAATATAGAAAGTATTGTTTATTTGTTATCATATCTTTATCAACAAATTCACAACATGATACTACTCAAAAGAGTGGCATTTATATTTTTAATCTTCTTCTGTTTCATTTTTTGGTGCTTTAGATTGTTTTTCTTTTACAATACCACAAACATTTACATTTACCATAGCAACAGATAATCCTGTCATAGTTTCCACAGCAGATTTTACTTTTTTCTGTACTTCTGTTGCTGCAAATTGTATTTTTGTGCCAAAAAGTACAACAATATCCATATCTAGTGTTAATTCTCCACCATCAGAATTTACTTTAATTCCTTTTGTCTGACTTTTTTTACCAAAAAATTCTACAAAAGCATTACCCGATGCAGTAGACGCATTCAACACACCTTCTATTTCCATTGCTGCCGTAGCTGCAATCACTGCCACAACTTCATCTGCAATTTGTATTTGTCCAAAATCTTCTTTTTTTTCAGGCACAGTAGTCCCCCCTTATTTTATTCACATACTATATAGGCTTTATTATAACAGATTTTTTACACTTTGCAAACAAATATACACGATTATCCAATACCATTATAAAAAATACCCATAATATATACAAACAATGTTAATCCTACAAAAACATATTTTGTCATAGGTTCAAACCATTTTCCAATGACCTTTTGCCTACCCATTTGTGCCTGTTCTCTTGCGAATTTACTTCCGCAAACCCAAAACAACATAATTGCTGCAAGCAATGCGCCCAAAGGTATAATATAAATAGAAACAATATCCATCCATACAGAAACACTATCTCCACTTTCAATACAAACGCCTACAACTGCTGCAATCACTGCAATTACAGCAACTGCTTTTTTACGAGAAAGTCCAAATTTTTCTTGCAATGCCTCTACAGGTGTTTCAAACAGATTCACAAGAGAAGTTACTGCCGCACAAAATACAGCTAAAAAGAATATGATTGCAAATATTCTTCCCATAGGCATCATTTGAAATACTTTAGGCATTGTAATAAACATCAAAGGAGGTCCAGACGCAGGATTTAATCCAAATGCAAACACAGCAGGTATAATTACAAATACAGCAAGCAATGATGCTAATGTATCAAATAATGCAACATTTTTTGCACTTTTCACAACATCTTCTGTCTTTTTTAAATAACTGCCATAAACGATTGTGCCAGAACCTGCAAGAGATAATGAAAAAAATGCTTGCCCTAATGCATAAACCCATGTTTGAGGTTGTGCAAGTATATCCCAATTTGGTTTTAACATATATATAATACCATCTTTCGCATTTTCAAGCATAAATATGCGTACAGCCATAATAATAAAAAGTAAAAAAAACGCTGGTATCATAATTTTATTTAATTTTTCAATACCTGTTGAAATACCATAAGCCATACATATAAATACAATAGCAAGACCTATGATATGCCATGGTACACTTCCAAAATTGCTAGCAAGTGCGCCGAAATAACTTTCTGCTTCTTCAGATAATGCAGAACCTGTTACAGAACCTGCAAAAAATCGCAATATCCACCCTACTACAACAGAATAGCCTATTGCAATGCCCAAAGAGCCTAAAACTGGTATCATACCAATCCATTCTCCCCAATTTCCGCCTCTCATTTGAGATGCTTTACGAAATGCACCCAAAGGACCTGTTCCCATGGCACGCCCAAAAGACATTTCACCTATTACGCCAGTAAAGCCAATTACAGCAATAAATATAAAATAGGGTATTAAAAATGCTGCACCTCCATACTGTCCTACTCTATAAGGAAAAAGCCAAATATTCCCCATACCTATAGCAGAGCCTATACATGCCAGTACAAAACCAATACGGCTATTAAAACTATCTCTTTCACTTTTTTGTTGATTCGTTTTCATTTTCTTTACTTTATTCCTCCTAATACTATAAAATATTTTTTAGATTTTATTCTATGATATGACAAAAAACGCAATTTTTTTATTGTTCACAAAATACAAAATCAATATTTTTCAACTCTATATCTACCTTTGTCACAATAATATTTACTTTTTGCCCCAACATATATTTTTTATTTGAATGTTCGCCATAAATAATCATATTTTCTTCATCATAAATATAAAAATCGTCTTCCAAACTTTGCAATGGCACCATACCCTCTACCGTATTAGGCAATTCTACATAAATTCCCCAAGATGTTAAGCTAGAAATAATCCCTTCATATTCCATACCAATTTTATCAGCCATATATTCCGCTTTTTTCAAATCATCTGTTGCTCTTTCTGCATCTTCTGCTGTTCTTTCTCTCATAGAGCATTGTTTTGCAACATCAGGCATGACTTTGTTTAATGATTTCTGTTTTTTCTCTGTCATTTGTCCGTCTAATATCCATTTAATAATTCTGTGTATCTGCAAATCCGGATATCTTCTAATAGGAGATGTAAAATGACAATAGTATTTTGCTGCTAATCCAAAATGTCCACCATTTTCAGCAGTATATCTTGCTTGTTTCATACTTCTTAATACCACTCTTGTAATAATTCTTTCCTCGTCTTTGCCTTCTGCCTTTAACAACATCTGCTGTATTGCTTTAGGGTGTATATCATCTTTGCTTCCTTTTAAGTGATAGCCAAAGTTTCTAATAAAATCCTCCATTTTTTGTAATTTTTGTTCATCAGGTATTTCATGACTACGAAATAAAAAAGGTACTTCCTGCCAAAAGAAATCTTCTGCTATTATTTCATTACATATTAACATAAATTCTTCTATCATATTTGTTGCTATACTTCTTTCATAAGGCTTAATATCTATAGGTTTTCCATTTTCATCTAATATAATTTTAGATTCTGGTAAATCAAAATTTACAGAGCCTCTTTTTTTTCTTTTTTCCGCAAGTAATATACGCAGACGATTCATATTTTCAAGCATATCTACAAAATCAGCATATTCTTCCAATAATGCTGGTGTTTTTTCTTCCAAAACTTCTCTTACAGCAGTATATGTCATTCTTTTGTCAGAATGTATTACAGATTTTACTACCCTATGATTTACAACTTCCGCTTTATGATTTATTTCCATAATACAGCTTAATGCAAGTCTGTCTTCATGGGGATTTAATGAACAAATACCATTTGACAATTTATGAGGTAACATAGGTATCACTCTGTCCACCAGATATACACTTGTTCCTCTTTTGTATGCTTCTTTGTCAAGAGGTGTATTTTCTCTAACATAATGTGATACATCAGCTATATGAACACCTAATAAAAAATTGCCGTTTTCTAATATATCTAATGATATGGCATCATCTAAATCTTTTGCATCTTCTCCATCTATTGTTACAGTTTTATAACCTGTAAAATCCTCTCTACCTTCTCTATCTTTTTGCAATACTTCCATTTCTAAATTTTCAATTTGTTTATAAACATCTTCTGGAAAATCTACGGGTAAATCATATTCTCTTATAATTGATAATATATCAACACCTGGGTCATTGATATGACCTAATATTTCTATTATTTCACCTTCTGGATTTTTTGTTTCATCACCATATACTGTAATTTCGGCAACTACTTTATGTCCTGTTACTGCACCCATACTATTTTCTTTTGATATAAAAATATCTTTTGTTACTCTTTTATTGTCAGGAAGTACAAATCCAAAACCTTTACATTGTTCAAATGTACCCACAATTTTTATATTTCCTCTTTTTAATATTTTTACAATTTCCCCTTCTGCTCTTTTGCCATATTCCTCTTTTCTATTTATGCGATATAACACTTTATCTTTATGCATTGCACCATTAATTTGATTTGCAGGTATAAATATATCTTCTCCCTGTTCTCTTTCTACAAATCCAAAACCTTTGGAATGTGCAAGAAATGTACCTTGTTCCATATTTAATGCTTTCGGTGACATCAGTTTTCCTTTTTTTGTTTCAACTGCTTTCCCTTCTTCTAAAAGTTCATTTACAATTTGTTCAAAATACTGTCTGTCCTCTTTTGGTACACTCAGCATAGTGCAAATGTCTTTTCTTTTCATGGGAATATATTCTTTACTTTCCAAATACTGCTGTATTTTTAGTTTTCTTTGTTCCATCATTTCATTTTTATCTATATCATCATATTCCATAATTTTTTCCTTTCTTTATTAAAATATTACAAAATGACAAAAGGACACAACAAACTGTGTCCTTAAAGTACTAGTATCATTATAATAGGTATTTGCAGTAATGATTTTTATACTAATTCAAAATCATATAACTGCTCTTTGAGTACACTGTCAGCTCAATAGGTTAATAATAAAAGCAATTATCATAAACAATGCGCCGCCAATTTTTGTATATCTTTCCAATGCGCCCTCCATAGAATTGCCTTTATTTCTACTCCAATAAGTATCTGCACTGCTTGCGGCACTCACTGCACCCAAACCAGCAGAACGCTTTGACTGCAATAATATAATGATACATAATATAACACCTACAATCATTAACACAACAGCTAAAACAAATACAGATGTGCTTACTGAATTGGATACAACAGACATTGCTGCGGAACCATTATTTGTACCTGCATCTACTACTGCATTGCCTGCATCTACAACGTCCATAGTTTACACGCTCCTTTCTTTGCTTTTATCAAATAGAATTGGCATAATGTTATGCCAAAAGCACGCAAAAAACCAATGTACTCATTTTACCACAAACACTATTGACAAGCAACAAAAATTTTAATATTGTCAATGTAAGTACATAAAAAATATTGTATATTTTGTAGAAGAATAAAATTTTAAAATGTTTAGTCTATCAATAAACTTTCGTTTGCAACTGGGAAAACGAAGTTTTCCTTAAAAGTTTTTGCTCAAGCTTTTTTCAAAAAGCTTGTAGAGTTTGAGATAAAGTCTCAATGTTCTTATGCTTATAATTATATTTTTGAAAAGTCTTGGAAAAACTTCCGACTTTCATTATGCATTCGCCTTATTAATATTACAACATTATAATTGTTCAAATAAAATATTTTATGATATAATGATGAAAAAGTATTTTATTTAATATGTTCAGTTCATACAAATTATAAATTTACAATATTACTAAGGAGGTATATTATGCAAGCGCTTGTTGGTATTATTATGGGAAGTGATTCTGACCTTCCTGTTATGAGTGAAGCAGCAAAAATATTAGATAAATTGTGTGTTCCTTATGAATTAACTGTCATTTCGGCACACAGAACACCAGACAGAATGTATGATTATGCTAAAAAAGCAGTAGAAAGAGGATTAAAAGTAATCATTGCTGGTGCAGGAGGTGCAGCGCATCTTCCTGGTATGACGGCAGCACTTACACCATTACCTGTTATAGGTGTTCCTGTAAAAACATCTACATTAAGTGGTATAGATTCCTTATATTCCATCTGTCAAATGCCCCCTGGTATACCCGTTGCTACTGTTGCTATAAATGGTGCGCAAAATGCTGGTATATTAGCCGCTCAAATGATAGGTGCTTTTCAGCCTGAAGTACTTCAAAAAGTAATTGACTTTAAAACAGAATTACTGGAAATGGTGGAGCAAAAAGCACAAAAATTAGAAAACATAGGTTATATGGATTATATTAACCAAATGCCTAAAAAATAATACTCATTACAAAAATCAAATGTATACTAATATAGAGTAAAATTTTCACTTGTGAAAATTTTACTCTATATTTTAGTTTTCTGCCATAATATTTACAATTATATCAATACATTTTTCAACGCCTAATGTTCCACTGTTTAAACACAAATCATATCCACTCCAATTATCCCAAATATGTTCTGTATTATTTTTATAAAAAGCTGCTCTCCTTTTATCATTTTGCTTTAATACGCCTAACGCCATATCAGAAGCAACACCATATTTTTGTGTTGCTGTTTTGATTCTATAAGGCAAATCTGCATAAATAAATACACGTAGACAATCTTTTCTTTCATGTAATATACCTGCTGCACATCTTCCCACAATTACACACTTTTCTTTCATAGCAATTTCTTGTATAATATTGCTTTCTTCTAAAAAAACCTGTCTATCTGCTTGTAAGCCATTTCCTGTAAAACTGCTCTGCGCTAAAAGTGCTAAATCATACAAAAGACTTTTATGACCATTTTCTTCCATATGCTCTATATTTTCCACATTCACATTTAATTTTTTTGCTGTCAATTCTAATATCTCACGTCCATAACAACGAATACCTAACTTTTTTGCAACGCCTTCTCCCACTGCTAACCCACTACTACCATATTGCCTTTCTATTGCTAATACTCTATAACCTGCCATATTTTCACTCCTATAATAAAACTCCATTATTTTATACTGAAAATACACCTTTCAATATTATGAAACACTTTCCATATCTTCTGCTTTTTCAAACTGGCTGTTATACAGTTGTGCATAAAATCCATTTTGATTTAAAAGCGTTTGATGATTGCCTTGCTCTATAATATCTCCGTCTTTCATAACCAGTATCAAATCTGCATCTTTAATGGTAGATAATCTATGCGCAATTACAAAGCTGGTACGCCCTTGCATTAAAGTGTCCATTGCCTTTTGAATTTGAACCTCTGTTCTAGTATCTACTGAACTGGTTGCCTCATCTAATATCATAATTTTATTATCTGCCAATATTGCCCTTGCTATTGTCAAAAGCTGTTTTTGTCCTTGTGAGATATTGCTTGTTTCTTCATTTAATACCATTTGATAACCTTCTGGTTGTGTCATAATAAAATGATGTGCATGAGCTGCTTTTGCTGCTTCAATTACTTCTTCATCTGTGGCATCTAATCTGCCATATCTAATATTTTCCATAATTGTACCACTAAAAAGCCATGTATCCTGCAAAACCATTCCAAAAAGTTCTCTTAATTCTGTTCTGTTAAACTCTCTTAAATCATGTCCATCAATTTTGATACTACCTTTATTGACATCATAAAAGCGCATAAGCAATTTTATTATTGTTGTTTTGCCTGCACCTGTTGGACCAACAATAGCAACTTTCTGTCCCTCTCCTACATGAGAACAAAAATTGTGTATAATGATTTTATCTTCATCATATCCAAACTGTACATTTTCAAAATCCACAATACCCTTTGTTTGTGTAATGTCCACAGCATTTTGTACAATTTGGTCTTCTTCCTGTTCTTCTAAAAATTCAAACACTCTTTCAGCCGCAGCAGCAGAAGATTGCAACATATTGCTTACCTGTGCAATTTGTTGCATAGGCTGTGTAAAATTCCTAATATACTGGAAAAAGGATTGTATTTGTCCCACTTGTATTTTACCTAAAATGGTTAAATAACCACCTAATAATGCAACCATAACATAACCCAAATTACCTATAAACTGCATAAGAGGCATCATCATACCAGAAAAAAACTGTGATTTCCAAGCAGATTCATATAATTTTTGATTGATTTGTTGAAAGTCCTGTACAGTTTGTTGTTCTTTATTAAATACTTTTACAATATTATGCCCTGAATAACTTTCTTCTACCTGTCCATTAACTTCTCCTAAATATTTTTGTTGCTGTTGAAAATATTTTTGAGAATGTTTTGTGATTAAACCAATTACTATCATAGAGGTAGGTATCATTAAACAAGCAAATATTGTCATAAGTACATTGATACGAAGCATCATAATAAATACACCTATCAATGTTGTAACAGATGTAACGAGCTGTGTTACACTTTGATTTAAGCTCATTTGTAGTGTATCTACATCATTTGTTACACGAGAAAGCACTTCTCCCGTTGTTTTACTTTCAAAATATTTTAAAGGCATTCTATTTATTTTTTTAGAAATATCTTTTCTCATAGTATAAGATACATCATTTGATATACCTGTCATAATAATACCTTGTATAAACGAAAAGCAAGCGCTCATAACATATAATATCATAAGTGTAATCAATATATTTGCTATTTTTTCAAAATTAATACCACCTGTACCATCTACTTTTAAAAGTAGTCCATTAAATATTTCAGTAGTAGCGTGTCCTAATATTGTAGGTCCTATAATATTAAATATTGTACCAGCTATGGCAAATAAAAACATAAAAAACAATGGTGTATGATATCGTTTCATATATACAATTAACTTTGTCATACTGCCTTTAAAATCTTTTGCCTTTTCTCCTGGCATACTTCTACCAACAGGACCTCTTGGAGTTCTTTTTTCACTCATATTATGCATCCTCCTTTCCGTCATGCAATTCTGTTTCAGACAACTGTGACAATGCAATTTGTTTATATACATCACAATTTTTTAATAACTCTTTATGTGTACCTTTTCCTACAATACGTCCCTCATCTAATACAATAATTTGCTCTGCATGAAGTATTGTGCTGATTCTCTGCGCTACAATAATTGTTGTAGCATCTTTTGTTTCTTTTTTCAATGCTTTTCTCAATACAACATCTGTTTTATAATCTAATGCTGAAAAACTATCATCAAATATATATATTTCTGGATTTTTAATAACTGCTCTTGCAATAGAAAGTCTTTGTTTTTGTCCTCCTGATACATTTGTGCCACCCTGTGCAATAGGAGAGTCAAAACCTTCTTCTTTTTGTGTAATAAAATCAATCGCCTGTGCAATCTCTGCCGCCTTTTTCATCTGCTGTTCTGTGGCATCATTTTTGCCATATCTCAAATTACTTTCTATTGTACCTGAAAATAATATACCTTTTTGGGGAACATATCCTATTTTTTCTCTTAATTCTTTTTGAGAAAGTTCTCTCACATCTACACCATCTACTGTAATTCTACCATCTGTTACATCAAAAAATCTAGGAATTAAATTAACAAGTGTTGACTTTCCACTTCCTGTACTACCTATAATTGCTGTGGTTTTTCCTCTTTCTGCTGTAAAACTGATATCAGAAATCACTCTTTCTTCTGCATCTGGATAGCAAAATGATACATTTTCAAAACAAACAACGCCTGCTTGTTCTGGTAAACATGATTTTACTTTTGGAATATCTTGTATTATAATTTCTGTTTCTAATACTTCATTGATACGCGTACCAGAAACGCTTGCTCTTGGTATCATAATAGAAATAATTGTTAACATTAAAAAAGACATAATAATCATCATAGTATATTGTATAAATGCCATTAAATCTCCTACTTGCATAGCACCAGCATCAATGCCATACCCACCTTTATATACTATCAATACAGAAATACCATTCATAACAAGCATCATAGAAGGCATCATGAATGTCATTGTTCTGTTTGCAAAAAGTGTTGTTTTTGTCAATATTTTATTTGCTTGTTCAAATCGTTGTTCTTCATGACGTTCTGTACTAAACGCTCTGATAACTGGTATGCCTGTTAATATTTCTCTTGTAATCAAATTTAATTTGTCAATTAAAACCTGTAAAGACTTAAATTTAGGCATGGCAATAGCAAAAAGTCCTCCCACAACAATTAATATCAATGCAACAGCAACTACTATAATCCATGCCATAGAGGTATTTGTACCAAGTACCATCATAATACCTCCCACACCTAATATTGGAGCATAAAGTACAATTCTAAATATCATTATCATAAGCATTTGCACTTGCTGAACATCATTTGTACTTCTTGTAATCAATGATGCCGTAGAAAATTTATTAAATTCTGCACTGGAAAAATCAATTACTTTTGAAAATACTTTTTCTCTGATATCCTTGCCGAATGTTGCTGCAACACGACACGAAAAAAATGTCACACCTATACCTGCAAGCATAATAAGTAATGCAAATGCTATCATTTTTGTACCTGATTTTATAATGTATTGTGTTTGTAGTGCATTCAAATCAATACCTTGTAAAGCATACTCCTGTTTTAAAAATGCAATAGCTGATTGCTCTATTACTGTATCAGGTTGATTTTCAAATTGTTTTAATATATTTTTTGTAACATCGCTTTGTTGTTTGCTGGGCAATGTTTTTATAAAATCTATTACATTTTGATGTTGTTCTACTCCTATTTGTTTTTTTATCTGCTCCATATATGGATTATCTGTTTCTATCAAATATAATATATTCATAACATTTGAAAATATAGTGTTTAACTCTTGTTTTTGCTCTGGTTCTATATCTTGCAGTATCCATAAGTTATCTGCTTCAATATAATATTGTGATACAAATTCTCTTTGTTCTTCTGTTAAAAAAAGTGTTATGTTTTCCATAGTATGATTACTAATTTGTGTTGGTACTGCATTTTCAATACCTCCTTGCTGTATTCCAATATCTACAATATTAGAGGTATAAGAAGGTAAAGAAAGGTCACAATAAGCCTGTAAAAGCAATAATATTATTATTAGAACAATAAAACCGCTTGACTTTTTTAAATATTGAAATAGTTTTATCATGATTGTTATACTCCTTTCTGTCACATAAAATTTTTTGATATTATTTTAAATATTTTCAAAACAAAATGATAATGCTGTATACTAAACTATAATATCTTATATTACTATTGTCAATAGTATAATTGTTAATATTATATGAACTATTCATGTGCTATTGACTTTTTAGCAACACACTACTATAATAATATAGAATATGATTTCTATAAAAGGGGTATTGATATGAATGAAAATGAAAACCGTAAATTAGCCGTAGATTTTTGCAATGTATTAATGGAAATCAGAAGCGCATTTCATAATCATCAACTTCCTTTTTCCAATATTCGTATTAATTCTCATGCTTTCCATACACTTTGTGTTTTAAACTGTTTTTCTCAACAGCATTTAACAATGTCTGCACTTGCTGAAAAATTGGAAGTAACAAATCAACATCTTTCCCGCATTATAAATGATTTAGAAAATAAAAATTATGTGGAGAGAGTACATGATAAACAAAACCGCAGACGTGTTTATATTAAAATCACACCTCTGGGCAATCAATTTTTAGAAGAAGCTGGAGAAAATATGATACAAAATGTACTGTATACTATAAATAAAATTACAGAAAAAGATAAAGTAAGACTATCAGAAGCCATTACAATATTAAACGATATTTTTACTAAAAATAATCAATAAATTATATATAAAAAGCGATTCGTATTATCGAATCGCTTTCGTTTATTAAAAAATATTGAAATTCTATTACTGCATTTTTTTCAACATCTGCAATGCTCCTATCAATACACCACCAATGATAAAAAATAATACATGAAATGTAGAAATACTCATAGCTTGCTGTGGGATATCCAATGTTGTTGGACCCATTACAATAGCATACAGAGAGCCTATCATAAGTCCTACAATAGTATATACTGTTTGAGAGCGAAATTTCTCCAATGCAATTTTTACAACACGCACAACTGTTACAATACCCGTTAATACGCCCAATCCAAATATAATCACTACTGGCAATGCCTCCATTTGAAATGATAATACACTTTTTATTGCATTCATAACAGGTACATACAGCCCAAATATCAAAAGCAGTGTGGAGCCTGAAATTCCAGGCAATACCATAGCAGATATAGCAATCATTGCTGCTACAAATAAATAAATTGCTGTGCCAAAAGACATATGTATCAAATCTTTAGTACCTTCTTCTTCGCTTGCTGTATTAAAATAGGTAATCAATACTACAACTAATATACCAGCTATCATATAAACGATATTTTTTTCATGTCCCAAAAAACTTTTTCTTTCTTCTCTTGTAACAATAGGTATGGAAAATACAATAAATCCTAAAAATAGTGAACTGACTTGATAAATATGTTTTTCAAAAACAGCCGTTAATATCAGTACAGCAAGTATAAAACCAATTACCCAGCCTATCATCAACTGTATTAAAAAACGAATTGCCTCTTTTTTTTGTTTCATTGTTCCTGCTATGATGTTGTTTAATGAATTGATAAAATTATCATACTGTCCTAATAAAAATGCTATTGTTCCCCCAGATACCCCTGGCACACTATCCGCTAACGCCATAAAAAAACCACAAATTATTTTAATTATCATGCTATTCCTTCCTTTCTCGTATATTTTTTTATTGTAGCATATTCTGAAATATTTTAATATAGTAACTTATCATTAAAATTTTATATACATCAAAAAACTTTTTACAAAAAATGACAATATAAAAATTCACTTTATAAATACACAATATTATAATAAAATAAAAATATAAATATACATAGAAAGGAATGATATTATGAATTTCAAAACAATACATCATATTGCTATTATTGCATCAGATTATCAACGCTCTAAAGATTTTTATGTCAATCAGCTAGGATTTCGTATATTACGGGAAAATTACAGAAATGACAAAAATGATTATAAACTAGATTTAAAATTAGATAATTGTGAAATTGAATTGTTTGGTATTCCTAACAGTCCTAAACGTCCCAGTTATCCGGAAGCGTGCGGATTACGCCACATTGCATTTTATGTGGACTGCATAGAAGATGCCATAAAAGAATTAAATGAGAAAGACATTAAAACAGAACCTATACGTATTGACAGCTATACAAACAAAAAATATACTTTTTTTAAAGACCCTGATGGTTTACCTTTGGAACTGCATGAATAAGCATAATAAAAGACGTCATATAACACATATAATATGACGCCTTTTTTATTTACCAGTTTTTTGCCATTTCTTCTATTTGTTTTTTTGCATTTTGCATAATCGCATTAATATCTATACCTTGTACATCCAAATTATCTGCGTGTATATAATCGCTTTGATATTCTCCTAATTCTTTTAAAACACGTACTATATAATCATATCCCATATTTTGTTCTGCATTTCCCCCTGCTGTGGCAATATAAAGCATTTTTTCTCCTTTACACAATCCCACAGAACGATTTTCTCTAAATACAAAATTTAATTCTGAAACAATAATATTTTCTATGTATATCTTTAATACAGAAGGAAAACTCCAATCCCAATAGGGCGCTCCTATGATGACTTTTTCTGCTTGATTCCATTGTAAAGCATATTTCATTGTTTCATGATTCCAGTCTTTTTTTGCTATTAAATCATTTCTTTGTATCAATTTTTGCTCATTTATAGGTAAAAGATTTTTTTCTTCACAAATATTGATTTCTTCTATTGCTACATCACTATGATATTGTTTATATTGTTGTAAAAAATATCTGCAAAGTTCCAATGTTCTGGAATCTCTTCTTGCACAAGCATTTACAAATAATACTTTCATAATCAAACACCTCTTTTTTGATATGCATTTCTTACTGCATTTACTGTTTTACTGCATAATTCTGAAATTGTAAATTTCTGCATTTTTCTCATCATAGTGTGTATATTTTCTCCTAGTGGCTGTACATATTTCTGTTGGTTCACTGCACTAAAATCAATGAGTATTGCTAGAGCATTTAATATTGGTGCAGCAGTACAATCCACGTCCTGCCCTAACATACATATAATATAGCAAGTTTCATCAAAATCATCATTACCATACCATAATGCAACAATTTCTGCTGCAACATTAGGATAAGCATGAATCCAATGATATTGTTTTAAATGATTTTCACAAATTTTCCACGCTTCTTGCCATGTATGGCATTTTTTACATTGTTCTAATACAAAAATAGTAATAGAAGCGTATTCACTTTTTTGAGGTAACAATGCTATTGTTTTTTCTAATAATGTTTTTGCATTTTTTTCTACAAAACTCAATGATACTAACATAGCATTAAACATACCACCTATCATACCATTATTAGAATGCGAAATTACACTATCATACACAGCTAATTTTGCTGCCAATTTTGCATTTCCAGGAGCAACCATACCATGTATTGCCGTTCTCATTTGTGCACCTATCCAGTCATAAAAATAATTTCCTAATACACCGCTTTCTGGTGGGAAAATGCCTCGTCTTAAATTATTCAGTGCAATTTCTTCCGCAGAATATCCGTCAGAAATCAAAGCAAGCCATTGTTCTGCAATATCCTCTGATTTAATATCATATCCTTTTTGACAAAAACTTTCCAAAAATGCAATTTCATATGTAATATCATCATTATATGTTTCGGGTTCTCTTAAATATCCCTTTACATCTCCAAATTTCTTTTTAATATTTTCAGATGTATAGCCTTCCAATTGTGTACCCAAAGCACCACCTATTAACTGTCCTAGCCAGCCATATTTTATTTTATCAGCAAATTCCTCTGAAAATACATCTATTTCTGTTTGTGGTTCAAATATAACATCCTTTTCAATATCTTCCCACACACTATATTGTTTATAATTCCAATAACTAGAATAGACATCTTTTTTTGCTGTATTTAATAAATGATATATTTTTGCTGTAATTTGTTGTATTGCTGCGCCATCTTTTTGTTTTTCTGCCTGCAATCCACTTTCAATATATTTTTCTGCCTCTGTTACATCATAACCCCTATTATACATACTTTGTATTGCAGCAACAACCAAATGACAAGGTGCTTTTGAACCTGGAACAACGCTAAACCAATCTTTAAATAACTTCTCATCACACGCTTTCCCTGCTTGCAAATAACTTAGCCAGTCCTGTTCACAATTTTGCTCTACAGTAGGGGGTATGGCATTTTCTATCCAATTTCTTTCATATTCCCATGCCTTTTTTGACACAATATAACCTCCTTCTATATATCAAATTACTAGTATTTCTTTTTCTGTTTGGAGCGAGTATAGGAATATACCGCAATCGCAATAATGGTAATTACATAGGGTATTGTTTGTATCAACTGTGCAGGTAATTGTAAAAGCTGTAATCTAATAGCAAGAGAATCCGCAGCACCAAACAAAAGTGCTGAAAGCGTTACACCCCAAGGTGTACCTCTTCCCATAGATTCTGCTGCCATGCCTATAAATCCACGTCCTGCAATCATTTCTTTTGAAAAAAAAGAAACATAGCTCATAGACATATATGCACCGCCTAATCCACAAAGCGCACCCGCAATAATCAATGACATATATTTATATTTTATTACATTAATACCTACAGATTTTGCTGCCTCTGGATTTTCTCCCACAGAGCGTATGCGTAATCCTGCTGGCGTTCTATATATAAAAAATGCAAGCACTATCATAATAAAAATGCCTAAATAGGTCAATATACTATGTCCTGAAAAAACTGCTCCTAATATAGGTATATCTTTTAATATAGGAATATGCACATTTGCCACAGTAGGACTCATAAGGCTTTGTGTAGAGCCTTTTTCACCAGTAGCATAATAAATTACAAATATCGTCAGTCCGCTCGCTAATGTATTTAATGCAATACCTGCTAATACTGGCTCACTTTTTAAATAAATTGTAACATATCCAAAAAGACAGGATAATAATGCACCTATTATCATGGCAATTATCACACCACCAAAAGCACTTTTTGTAATATAACTTCCTAAAGGTCCAGCCAATGCACAACTTAGCATAATACCCTCTGTTCCTATGGAATCAATACCGCCTTTTGTAAATACCATACAGGCAAGTGCTGCAAATAATATCGGTGTCATAACACGAATGGTAGTAAAGAAAAAATCTGTAGAAAGTATTACATCAATCATACTTTTTCCCCCATTTCTTCTAATTCTTTCGCCTCTTTTACAACAAGTTTCTGGCGGTATTTACTCAATATTGCCTGTGCAGATATCAATACTATCATAATTGCTTGTATAATTTTAACGATTTCAAAAGGAATATCGGTATTTCTTGACATAATATCTGCACCAATACGCAAATATGCCAAAAATAGTGCCGCTAGAGGAATATATTTCGCTTGATACCTTGCCACAATGGCAATTAACACACCATCCCAACCATACCCTGGTAATCCTTGGTATTGAAATCTCTGATACATACCAAACAATTCTACTGAACCGCCTAATCCCGCAAGCATACCACCCAATATTTGAGAACCTATAATTACTATGCCTGCATGAATACCAGAATATTTTGCCATATTATCATTTTTGCCTACTAATGTGACTTTATAACCAAATGATGTTTTATTTAATATCAGCCACACAACAAAAACTGTTACCAGTGCAATAATTGTTCCTGTGTTAATTCTTGTTTTGGAAAACAGTTTCGGAAGTACCATACTATCTGCAAACATATAAGAATAATTGGAATTCATTTGAGGGTCGTAAAAAAATGCAGTAATAATATATAATCCCAAATACAAACAAACATAATTTAACATCAATGATGTAACCAATTCATTTGCATGACATTTTACTTTTAATATTGCGGGTATAAATGTTACAATACCTCCTGCTATCATAGCAAAAGCCATTGCAACAACTAAATTGATTACTGGAGGCAAATCAAAAAGTAATGCGCCTGCCGTTGCTGCGACTGCTCCTATAAAAAATGCACCTTCCATAGCTAAATTGAACAGTCCTGCTCTATAAAGCATTGTAACAGAAAGTCCTGTAAATATTAAAGGCGTCATTGCCTCTATTACATTTCCTATTCTTCTTACAGAAGTTAATGGTCCAATTAAAAAATCTCTTAACGCAGAAACAGGTTGGTCACTTACAAGAAGTATAATAGCAAATACCATTAAAAGAGAACAAAATATTGCTACCATTGTTCTTAATATTTCTACAATAGTCATTGCATTTTTTTTGATAGTCATTATGCTCCCCTCCGTTCTTGCTCTGTTTGTTTTTTAATACCAAGCATATACATACCTAATTCATACTCTGTAATATCTTTGCTGTTTTCAAAATAAGCGGCTGGCTCTCCATCACACATAACAAGTATACTGTCACTTAGTTCCATAACCTCATTTAAATCCGCAGAAATCAACAATATTCCTTTGCCAGCATCTCTTTGTTCTACAATTTTTTTCCATATAAATTCATTTGCGCCTACGTCAATGCCTCTTGTAGGCTGATTGGCAATCAAAAGTTCTGGATTTGCAGAAAACTCTCTTGCAACAACTACTTTTTGCATATTTCCCCCAGAAAGCATACCTGCTTGTTGGTCTTCATTTTTACAAAGTATGGCAAAATCAGCAATCAATTTTTTTGTCATATCTCTTATTTTTTTACCATTCAAAAGTCCTTTTTGTTTTAATTCTTTGCTGTCTATTCTATCAGAAACCAAATTTTCCCATATTGTAACATCTTTCGCTACACCCGTTTTGATACGGTCTTCTGGAATATAAGAAATACCAAGTGTACGAATGTCATGTATTGATTTTTCTAATATATTTTGATTATTAAATATAATTTTACCTTGCACATTTTTATAAAATCCGAATATACACTCTGCTAATTCATTTTGTCCATTGCCTTCTACGCCTGCAACACCTAATATTTGTCCTCTTTTTAACTGAAATGATACATTGTTTAATACTTTCTTGTTTTCTTGATTGATATAACTTACATTCTGTACATCTAAAAGCACATCTCCAAATTTTGCTGGACTTTTATTGACTTTTAATACTACATCACGTCCCACCATAAAACGTGAAATTTCTTCTTCAGTAGAATCTGCCACGGGCATAGTGCCTACATAACGTCCCCCACGCAATACAGTAATATTATCACAAATTTGACGTACTTCTTTTATTTTGTGAGAGATAAATATTATAGTATGTCCATTTTGTTTTAACAATATGAGTTGTTCAAACAATTCTTTTGTTTCCTGAGGCGTCAATACTGCTGTTGGCTCGTCCAATATCAAAAGTTTTGCTCCTCTCACTAATACTTTTAATATTTCAACTTTTTGTTTGACACCAACAGAAAGGTCAGACACTTTTGCCATAGGGTCTACATTCAAATTGTATTTTTTTGCCATATCTTTTACAAGCTGTATAGCACTTTCTTTATCTGTAAACAGTCCCTTTTTTGGCTCCATGCCCAATATGACATTTTCATAAACACGTAATGACTCCACAAGCATAAAATGCTGATGTACCATACCAATACCTAATTTAATGGTTTCTGCTGCACTTTGTGTATTGATTTCTTTGCCTTTAAAGTATATTTTTCCACTGTCTTTTGGCTCAATGCCAAATAATATTTTCATAAGTGTACTTTTCCCTGCACCGTTTTCTCCCATTAAAGCATGAATTTCTCCAGCATTTACAAATAGATTGACTTCTTTATTTGCCATAACACCATTAGGATATATTTTGGTTATTTGTTCCATACGTAATATTTCATTGCCCATAACATACTCCTTTCTATTATCATTTTAGTACAACCCCAAGCAAAGCAATGCTTGGGGCTGCCCAAAAACAAATATATTTTTTTAATTATGGTGCAACAGAATCAATAATTGCTTGTATTTTTGTTTGGTCTTCTCCCAATGCGGAAGTAATTTGCACCTCACCTTGTCCTACTTTATTTTGTGCTTCACTTACTTTTGTTCTAATTTCTTCTGGTACATTTTTCTCATAATATTCATTTACAGCAATACCTGTACCACCTTCTTGTATACCAAGACTTTCATATGCACCATAAGGCACTGTTCCATTGATTTCCATTTCTGCCATTCTTACAAGAGAATTGCCTACTTCTTTTAATACAGATGTTAATATAACATTTGCTTTTGCCTCATCTGTACCTTTAAAAAGCATTGCTTGGTCAGAATCTACACCAATGATATATTTATTCATTTCTGTTGCAGCTTCTACACAGCCTAAACCAGCTTGCTCTGCTGCTGGGAATATAATATCAACACCTTGATTATATTGTGCAATCGCTGTTTCTTTTCCTTTTGCAGTATCGTCCCATGAACCAATATAAGAAACATATACTTTAATATCTGGCTCTATGGATTTTGCACCTTCAATATATCCCACCAAAAAGTCTGTAATAATAGGGTGTTCTGAACCTCCTACAAAACCAATTTTTTTGTCTCCGTTAGCATATTCCATATCAGATGTTGTAACAAGTGCAGCCAAAGCACCAGCCAAATAAGAACCTTCATTTTGTTTATAGCTTATAGCGTACACATTAGGATATTTTCCATCTTCTATTTCTGTATCGAACATAACAAATTTTTGTTCTGGGAATTCCTGTGAAACTTTTTCTATAACTTCTGAAGAACTAGAACCATTTGTAATAATGACATCATATTTTCCTTCTTCTGCCAAGTCTTGGAATGTAGGTTCCCATTTTGTTTGATCACGTCCTATTTCAATGACCTTTGTTTCACAACCGAGTGATTCTGCAATTTGTGTCACACCATTATTTGCTGAATCGTTAAAAGATTTGTCACCTAATTGTCCTGTGCAAACAAATACAAATGAAGGTTTGCCATTGTCTGTTTGTCCTTGTGCTACATCGTCCGTTTTTTCTCCACCACCACAGCCTGTCAGTCCAAATATCATAGCTCCTGTTAATACTGCTGACAACATTGTTATCCATTTCTTTTTCATTATAATACACTCCTTTTTTTATTATAAAATCAGTTGCAATAACATGATGTTTCAAACAATTATTTATACTTCCAATACTTCTTCATAAGTTGGTATGGACGTTTGTGCGCCTTTTCTTGTTACCACAATAGAAGATACTTTTGTCGCAAATTGTATTGCTTCCTCACAGCTACATCCTTCTGATAATTTGAATGCAAGCCCTGCTGTAAATGCATCTCCTGCTGCTGTGGTATCCACTGCTTTTACTTTTTTAGATGGAAACATTTGATATTCATTTTTTGTTACAAGTATAGCGCCTTTTTCCCCCAATGTTACAACTACTTTTTCAACACCTTTATCAATTAGTGTTTTTGCTGCTTCTACAATTTGCTGTTCTGTATTGGTTGGTTTTCCTGTTAATATTTGTAATTCTGTTTCATTCGGCTTTAATATAGAAACATTTTTTAAAAGAGATTCAGGCAAATTTTCACAAGCAGGCGCAGGGTCTAAAAGCATTTTTTTGCCTTTCTGTTTTGCCAGTTCTGCAACAGCGCAAATACTATCAATAGGTGTTTCTAATTGTGCCACAACAACATCACAATCATCAATATAATTTTGGTGTTCTATTATCCATTCTCTTTTTAATTCAAAATTTGCTCCTGGTATTACAATAATACTGTTTTCTCCTGTTTCTTCTACTGTAATAAATGCAGTACCTGTGGGCTGTTTTTCAAAAACCTGTATTGCTTTGGTATTTACATGAACAGCGTGCAAATTTTGTATTAACTTCACACCATTTGCATCTGCTCCTATACAACCAATCATAGCAACATCTGCACCTAGTTTTGCCATAGCATACGCTTGATTCGCTCCCTTTCCTCCAGGTATATAGCTAATTTCTTTTCCTAATATTGTCTCTCCCCTTTGAGGGATTTTTGATACATTTACCACTGTATCCATATTCAAACTACCTACAACTAATAATTTCCCCATAATACACTTACTCCTTTTCAAAGCAATTTACACGTTGTTTCATAACAGCAACTTTTTCCATGATTTCTGCTTGATATAAATCAATTGTTGTTCTGTCAGGCATAGAAGGCTGTGCTCCTAGTCTTGCAATACTAATACCTGCTGCATATGTTGCAAAAACAACTGCATTAATCATATCTTTTCCTTCACTTAGTGCAACAGCAAAAGCACTTATAAAAGCATCTGCTGCACCTGTAGTATCCTGTGGCTCAAAAGGCGCTGCTTCAAAAAAAAGATGATATTGTTCATTTCTAATATAACAGCCTTTGCTGCCTAATGTCACAATGACATTTTTTACACCCCTTTGATATAACATTTCTGCTTTTTGTTCTATTGAAAAATTCCCTGGCACAATTTTATGGATTTCTTTTTCATTGGGTATCAAATAATCAATATATGGCAAAATATCACATTGCAATGTTTCTATTGTTGCTGGTTTCACAAATACTGAAACGCCTGTTTCATGACACATTTTAATTGTATAAATGGCTGTTTTTTGAGGAATTTCCAATGATAAAAGACAATATTGTGCACTTTGAAATAATTTTTGATGCTGACGTATTTGATAAGTATCTAATTCTTCATTTGCCCCTTGGTATACTACAATGGTACTTTCTCCATCTTTTGCTACATTAATATACGCTTTTCCAGTAGAATGTGATGTACTAAAACGGATTCCCTCTGTTTTGACACCATTTTGCACCAAACAATGATATAGCTTTTTACCATCTGTGTCATTTCCCAAACTACCTATGGCATACACAAGTCCGCCCAGTTTTCCTGTTGCAGTTGCTTGATTTAATCCCTTTCCTCCCGGCAATATTGCAAGATGATTAGAAAGTAATGTTTCGCCATCTGTGGGTAATTTTTCCACATTAATAATATTATCTACATTCATACTACCTACTACAATGATTTTTTGATAAGCACCATGTACTTTTTCAAAAGGATTGGAAACGCTTTCCCCTTGTATGAGTATAGGTTCAATTCCTTTTGTATGATAAACAATATCTTTTTTACTTTCTATTTTTTGTAATATCATTTCAATCGCTTGTTTTCCCACTTCATGCAAATTTAAAGATACAATATCTAATTTAGGGTGCAATGTTTTATAAAATCCCAATGTGTGAATACAAACAATAGACATATCTTTTGGTATTCTTGTTGCGTGTCTTTCACAAGCGGCATATGTACCACAGGCAATGATTTCATTTTCACAAACAACAGCAGAAAGATTGCGATTAATAAATTGATGTGCGCCTATTCTCCCTGTTTCCTGCTCATCTTGTCCTATAAATACATTGCCTGATTCAAATAATATATCTGATTCAAACAAAGCCTGCATATATCCCTCTTTACAGTCATTGCTATGTCTATTTTCATGCAAAAGCAATCCAATTTTTCTATGTCCGTATTTTATCAAATGCTTTGTTGCTATATATGTTGCTTTTTCATAATTTCCATAAACCTGCAATGCTTGAGGAAACTGATGCACTTTTGTTAATATTAAATATGGTATTTTTTGCTTTTCTAACAGTTCTATACTTTCTTTTTGCTCTGCTATGGGGTACAATAGTATTGTGTCTATATTTTTCCCCGATAATATTTGTATATATTTTATTTCATCTGACTGTGTTTTTGTAAAATAAACCATTAAATTATAGCCATTATAAACAGTGTATTTTTCTATGCTGACAATGAGTTCTTCTTTATAGTACAAATTTTCAGGCAATATCACAGCAAATAGATAAGAACGCCCCACAGCAACCTCACGCACTTTAGAATAAGGGGTATATTGATACTGTTTTACAATTTTGAGTACTTTTTTTCTTGTTTCTTCGCCTATGTCATCATCTTTATGGTTTAAAATTTTTGAAACAGTGCTGACAGAAACTTGAGCCAATTTTGCAATATCCTTAATTGTCATAATAAGGCTCCTTTCTGAAAAAATGTTACCGAAACAGTTTTAGTAAAACATTTTCTTGTTAAATATTACTATATACTAAATAAAAACAAATGTCAACATATTACTGTAATATTTATTTCTGTTTAAAAATTTTGTTATAATGATATGATTTTTATTCATATTGTATGAATAAATAGATAAAAAACAGAATCATTCTATGTATAATAAAACTCCGTGGTATATTGCCACAGAGTCTTACTATATTGCTTATACTATTAAACGTCCTATTTGATATATTACAAATGTCACACACCATGCTACTATAATTTGAAATAATACAGAAAGTCCTGTCCATTTCCAACTTTCAGATTCTTTTTTAATTGTAGCGATTGTCGCAGCACATGGCACATACAGCAAACAAAATATCATAAGACAATACGCATTTAACATACCAAATCCCATATTGCTTAATATTCCTGCAAGTGCTGTCATACCTATTTCAGAATTGATATTCGGTACAGCAAATAATACAGCACAGCTTGATACTACAACCTCCTTTGCGGAAATACCTGCTATTAATGCCACAGCAATTTGCCAATATCCTAAACCAATAGGAGCAAAAAATGGCTCTAATCCGCGTCCTAGCAATGCACCAAAACTATTTGACATATCAGAAGAATAACCGCTTGTACCAAAATTTAACAAAAACCACATAATAATTGATGCAATAAATATTGTTGTACCTGCTTTTGTTAAATAATCTTTTACTTTTTCCCAAACATATATCCATACTGTTCTGCCGCTTGGCATTTTATATTCTGGTAATTCTATAAGCAAATCATTTTTTAATTCCTTATTGCCTCTCATTTTCATAAAAAATAGTGCTATCAATGCTACTATAATGCCTATTACATACATAGAATAGGCGGTAATCATAGCATAATGCCCAAAAAACATACTTGAAAATAATATATAAATGGGTAGTCTTGCACTACATGACATAAAAGGTGTTACAAGCATGATTTTATATCTGTCGCTTTTTTGTTCCAATGCACGTGAAGCCATAATTGCAGGAACAGAACAACCAAATCCTAATATCATAGGTATAAACGCCCTGCCCGAAAGTCCTAACTTTCCCATAATACCGTCCATAACATAAGCAACACGTGACATATATCCACTATCTTCCAAAAATGCTAATGCTAAAAACAATATAAATATATTAGGTAAAAATGTTAATATTCCTCCCACACCCGCAATAATGCCATCTACAAGTAGTGATATCAAAGGAGTACTAACTTTTATAGCCTGTAATATATTTGTTGCTCCATTGCTTATTACTTCAATTAATATTTCAAAATATCCTTTCAGCCAATCCCCTACAGTAAATGTTAAAAAAAACACACAAGCCATAACAAACAAAAATATTGGTATACTTGCTATTTTATGTGTTAAAAATTTGTCTACATGGTCTGTTAAAGCCTCTCTTTCTGCTTTATGAAACAATACCTCTGCTATAATTTCTTCTATAAAATCATATTTTTCATTTATAATATCTGATTCATAACTGCGGTCAATGATATCTGGCAAATTAACATGATATTTTTCTGTTATTTCTTTGTCCTGCTCCAAAAGTTTTAAAGCGTACCAGCGTTTATTATATAATTCTGGATATTCCTTTTCTAATTCTTCCACAATAATGTCAATTTTTTGTTCTATTTCTTCACTATACACCATTGCATATTTTTCATGCTTTTGCTGTTGTTCTCCTGCGGAATGATTATGTATCAATATTTCTGGTTCGTTTTTGTCATAGTGATGTGCCGCAGCGTGCATTAGTGTATGGATTCCCTTTCTTTTTCTTGCTGAAACAGGTATGACAGGCACACCAAGCATTTCAGGCAGTCTGTGCATATCAATTTCCATACCTCTTTTTTCTATAATATCCATCATATTTAATGCAATAACAACAGGCTTTCCTAATTCCAAAAGTTGCAATGTTAAATATAAATTTCTTTCCAATGAAGAAGCATCTACTACATCAATAATCATATCTACCTCATCACTTAATATAAATTGACGAGAAACTTTTTCTTCCATAGTATAAGATGTCAGACTATAAGTACCTGGTAAATCTACCAAGCGAATATTTAAGTCATGTTCTCGCAATGTTCCCTCTACTTTTTCCACTGTCACACCAGGCCAGTTTGCTACTTTTAAATTTGCTCCTGTATAGACATTAAATAATGTCGTTTTACCACAATTTGGATTGCCTATAAAACCAATGGTAATATCATGAGCCATACCAAACCCTCCTTACTTCTATATTCTTTGAGATACCTTTTCCAATAGCAAAGCGTGTGCCTCTTACTTTTATAATTAATGTACCACCACTTTTATTATTTAATACAATTACTTTCGTCCCTGAAGTCATGCCTAATGCTTGCAATCTTTTTTCCATATGTATAGGCAAACATAATTTTTCCACAATATATTCTGTATTGACTTCTCCATCATTTAATGTCATATTGTCCTCCTAACGATTGACAAAATGCTGTTTTGTCTTTTTCTGTAATTTTTCTTATCACTTTGCAGGGTACACCAGCTGCAATGACATTTGCTGGAATACTTTTTGTAATGACACTTCCAGAGCCTATAATAGTATTATCTCCAATACTTATACCTTGATTGATATGAACCCCTCCACCAATCCATACATTATTGCCTATTGTTACCTTTTTGGCATAACAGCCTCCTGCAATACGTTCTTCAAAATCAATCGCATGATTTGATGTATAAATTCCTACTCTTGGTCCAAATAAAACATTATCTCCTATTTCAATGCCTCCGCCATCTAACATGACACAATCAAAATTTGCATAAAAATGATTTCCTATTGTAATGTTATATCCAAATTCACATCTAAAATTAGGCTCAAAATAAACATCTTCTCCCATTGACTTTAAAAGTTTTTTTAATATCGCCTCTCTTTGTTCTGCTTGCTGTCCAAAGCTATTATTGTATTCATTTGTTAATAATACTGCTTTTTGTCTTGCTTGTATCAATTCTGAAGTTAAATCATTATACATTTTCCCGCTTAATATCAACTGCTTTTGTTGCTCTAAATCCATAATATTCCCCCATATCATATATGCTACATGATACAATACTGTTTTTATACATATCATCACAATAATAAAAACAAATTACATCATTACTATACTATATTATACAATTTCTACCATATTTTAATAAAATATTATTTCAATATACATAAAAGAGGCTTTTCCTATTGTATCACTAGATATATTATTTTTCTACTATTTCATCAAAATAAATTTTCATATTTTCCGAAATCATATGGTAAAAGAATTTTACCTTGCTTTTGCAATTTTTGTTTAATCGCTTTTAAAATATGTGTCATACTGCATTTTTGTTTTTGTCCTGTTGCTAAAAAAAGTGCTGTTAATACAGCATTTTTAATACTTCCTCCAGTCATTTCAAATTGAGCTGATAAATATTCTATATCAATATTTTGTTCCAAAGGTACTATCATATACTACATGAGCATACGACACACGATAACATATTTGTTTTAGCAATTCTTTTTGTTCTTCAGGTAATATTAACTGTTCCCATTCAAATACTGCTTTCATTTTCATTGCTTTTTGAGAAAGATATTTCCTATTAAAAAATATACAACAGCTTTCAAGCAATTCTTGAGAAAGCACACAGTTTTCCGATATCATTTTTCGATTTGCAACAATGCTGATTACCCAATAAAAATATTGCAGAAAAATAATCAGCATATTTTTGAAGTAATAAATATACTTGTTCCTAATCATCATATTCTATACATTGACAGTTTTCTATGCAGATTACTGCATGATATATGATTGCCACAATTATAATAGACAACATACTATTTTGATTTATTTTTTTTTGCTTGACAGCATAACAGAGACGCATAATTTTGATACACATATTGTTTTGCCAAACACTTTTTGCCAATTCCTTGTTCTCCTGTTATGATAACGCACATATTTTGTTGCTGTTTTGATATATTTTCTATTTTTTCCCATATATCTTTATTTGTTATCAATTCTTCATTTAGAGGATAAACCTAAACAATTAAGGGAAATTTTGGTATTGTAATTAAAACTACAGCAAGTTGTACTAATGATAAAAATGAAAATAGTAGTTTGTCATATCTTGTTGCTATTCTTCTAAACTGTTTTAATCGGTTGAAAAAGCGTTCTATTTGATTTCGATTTTTATAAATATCTTTATGATATTCTCTTTGCTCTTTTCTGTTTTTTCGTGGTGGTATCACACAAATAGCTCTGTTTTTTTCAATATACTTTATTATCTGTTTTAGCATAGACACCAGACACAGAACCAGAAGGCAGAATTGTTGTAATAGTATTTTTTGTAATAGGGTCTGATACTTTTACCCAAGGATGATACATTGCTGCAAAATCACTGTCAAATAAATTGCGATATTCTACAATATCATTTACTATTTTCTTTTCTCTTGGTATATCCAATATCGCAAAACGATTTTCCATATTTTCGCAATGTGCTATAAGAAAGGAAACAATTTGAGCATCTGTCATACCAGGTATTACAAGCAAATTTACTTCATTATTATCAATAAATGACTGTAAACCTGTTCTGTTATTTGGTCATTTGTCTTCTTCTATAAAATCATAAAAATTTCTATTCAAAGAACAATGTTCATATTTTTCCTCTATCATATCATATTTCACATGAATATCTATTTGACTCACAGATACGATTAATTGAGGAACCATATCATCAATATTCTCTGCAAATTTCTGTTCCATTATAATTGTAGTATCATCTACATCAATCACTTTATTATAAAATTTTTGTTCATCTTTTGTTATAAAAACAATATCTCCCACTAAAAATCCTTGTGTATTTTTGACACGATATCAATATGGATTTGATTGTACTTTTTCTAATATTTGTGTTTTATATTGACTGCTTTCTGTTATAGTAATTGTAATTTTATTTCCCCATTCTCCTGTTTCTTTTGTATAAAAAATAACAGGAGCTTTTTCTTCACTACAACTATAAAATGCATCAGAAGGCACTACTCTTTTGACATAACATCTTGAACCACCATTTGTAAAAAATTGATTGACTGCATATGTTAAATAACGATATTCTCCAAATTCTCTTTCTGTTAAATAATTACCAAATACTCTGCGAAATGATGCAAAATTCGTAATCAATACAGGTACACCATATTGAGGACCCTTTTCTGTCATACCTATAAAGCTTGCTGTACTTGTACTGACACTTGTCATAGGCGTTTCTGCACTATCAAATTCTTCTACATATATACCTGGAGTTAAATATTCTGCCATAATTTTCCGATTTTATATAATTATAAAATCAGTTCCTCCCTTCTATAAATAATTATATTATCAAAAAGAGAAAGTATAAAATACTGCTCTCATAAACAAAAATGAGGCTGATAATATGATTTACATTTTTTGTTGTATTGTCAATATTTACTACATAAATAATCATTTTATTACAAAATATGACAGCCACATTATACTATATACCATTGATTGTTTTAAATAGAAATACATTTGTAATTTTGACAAATACATTATTGTTTTTTTACATTTTTATCGTAACAAAAATAAAAACCTTGTTTTTTATAAAAAACAAGGTTTTTACTATTTTATAATATTACGATTTTATGTTTCCATCTATTGTAATCACAACTACTTTTAAATTAATTTCTTTTTTGCTGTTTTCTATTGCCTTTTTTACAGCAAATTCCATACCCCCACAACAAGGTACTTCCATTCTCACTACTGTAACATTTTTGATATCATGGCTACAAAATATATTTGTCAATTTTTCTGAATAATCTACCATATCTAATTTTGTACAACCAATAATTGTTGTTTTTCCATTCATAAAATCATTATGAAAATTTCCATATGCATAAGCAGTGCAGTCTGCTGCTATCAGCAAATCACTATTCGAAAAATATTCTGCATTTTCTGCAACCAGTTTTAATTGAACAGGCCATTGATGTAATTTACTTGTTACATTTTGATTTGTATGTACTGCTGTTTTTTGATGTTGTTTCACTGCTTCTTGATTAAAAGGCATAGCCTCTCTTTCTTCAAAAGAAATAGCATTTGTAGGACAAGTAGGCAGGCAATTACCCAATCCATCACAATAGTCATCTCTTACTAATACTGCTTTACCATTTTGAATGGCAATCGCACCTTCATGACACGCCTCTGCACAAGCACCACATCCATTACAAAGTTGTTCATCTATTTTAATGATTTTTCTTATCAATTTTATTCCTCCTATATTTTTTATATGATATGGATACATTTTTATTACAGCATTATGATATACTATATTATACTGATTTTCAATAATTATTTTAAAATTGATACTAGTAGTTTATTGTATATATTGTTACTTATTGTTAAAAAATAGACAATATTTATAAAAAAATAAGGGACAAATATTTTAATTTATCCCTTATTTTATATTATCCATACATCACATCATTTTTTTCATATCTTCCATAGTAGCATAAGAAGCAATCGCACCTTTTCCCTGTACGCTATAAGCACAATAGGCATTAGAGAAATTCATATATTCTACTGCCTTTTGTTCCGATAAATCAGAAAGCGTTTCCGCTGTCATACCATCAGCAGAAAGCTGATATAAAAATGAACCAATAAAGGCATCTCCTGCACCCGTTGTATCTAATGCTTTTACTTTTTTGCCTTCTGAAGTTGCTTTCATATGATTTGTATATACTTCTGCTCCTTCTGCACCTTTTGTAAAAATAATTACTTTTACATTTCCTTGGAAAAGAATCTCTTTTGCTTGTTCTATTGTTTGATATCCTGTTATAAATTCTAATTCTTCATCTGAAATTTTTAAAATATCGGCATAAGGTAAAAATTCTAGTACTGTATTTTTTAATGCTTTATGGTCATTCCATAATGGTAAGCGTATATTAGGGTCAAAGCTAATGATAGCACCTGCTTTTTTTGCATATTCTATTGCTGTTTTATGTGCATATTTCATAGGATATTCTCCCAATGAAACAGAACAAAAATGTAATGCAAAACTATTTTCAAACCATTTTTCATTGATATCTTGTTTTTGTAAAAGCATATCGGCACTAGGTTTTCTATAAAAAGAAAATTCTCTGTTACCATCTTCCATTAATGATACAAATGCTAAACAAGTATTTGCTTCATCTGTTCTGATAATATGTTCTGTTTGTATACCGAAACCCTTTAAATCCTTTTCGATTTTATCCCCAAAAGCATCATTACCCAGTTGTGTTATCATTTCAGAAGTACCACCTAACTTTGTATATGCACCACAAACATTTGCTGGTGCTCCTCCTGTAACTGGGTGAAATGTATCTACCTCTCCCAATGAGCAACCTTTTTCTGTTGGTATAAAATCAATTAATGCTTCTCCTATTGCTACTAATTTTTTCATACAACATTCCTCCCTATGGTATAACGATTCATTTGCCACATTTTACAATATTTTGTGTCACAATGATAGTATAACATAACTTTATCATTTTGTGGATAAAATCTTGTAGTAAAAACTTCCTCACCAGCATTCAAATAAATTTCTAATATAGATTTATCAGCAAATATTTTTATATTTTGACATTGCTCTAATGTTACAGAGCGACTTTTTCTTCCTGAACCCAATGCCCCTTTAAATGAAATTTCAAAATATTTTTGTTGTTTATGAAATGCTATTACAACATCATTATCTATTTCAATGTCAAAACTTTGTCCGCTTTTGTTGTCATATTCCAATTCAAATGAAGGTACTACTTTCATATTATTTTCAATAGCAATTTGCTGTGTTCTAAGCTGTTCGATTTCTTTTATAGGCATTTGATAAATTTTACCATTTTTATATTTTAATTCTCTAGGCATTGTTAGCATATGTTGCCAGCCATTTTTTACTGTGGGATTGTCATATCCTTTTTCATCTGGTATACCTGCCCAAGCAATCAATATCCTTCTACCCTTATTATCTAAAAATGTTTGAGGTGCATAAAAATCAAATCCTTTATCCCATTCTGTAAAATTTTCAAGTGTATATTGATTTGTCATATCACCCTTTAACAAAAAATATCCTGATTGATGTATATTTTGATAATTTCTCTGTTGTTGTTGTAGTCCTTGAGGAGAAACAGAAAGTATTTTTTTTCCTTCTAATTCAAATAAGTCAGGACACTCCCACATATAACCGAAATTTTGTTCTGTTGTTAATATGTTTTTCAATTCCCAATTTATTTTATCATAAGAACAATATAATAAAACTTCTCCTTTGTCTGGTTTTGCTCTTGCTCCTAATACCATATAATATATGTCATTTTCTTTCCAAACTTTTGGGTCACGTATATGAAGTGTCAAACCTTTAGGATAATCTTTAGGTGTTAATATGCATTTTTTTGTTCCAAAATGAATACCATTATTACTTTCTACTAATATTGTATAAGGTTCTCGTCCTGTATTAGTATAGTCAAAATCCCCTTCCAATTTTACATTACCTGTATAGTATAAATACATTTTTTCATTTTCTATTAAAGCACTGCCAGAATATACACCATGTATATCAAAAGGCTGGTCTGAAAAAAGAGGAACTCCCATATATTCCCAATGAATCATATCTTTACTTTTATAATGTCCCCAAAATTTCAAGCCACCTTCTGCATCAAATGGAGAATATTGAAAAAATACATGATACTCTCCTTGATACATACATAGTCCATTTGGGTCATTCAACCAACCTGTGGGGGGCATCAAATGATACCCTGCCCGCCATTTGTCTTTATCTATATCTAAAAAAATATTTTTTTCTGCCTGTTCTAATTGTTTCATAAAATAATGAAGTAATACATTCATACTTAGTCACCTCAATTTCTTATTGTAATGTTATCACTTCGTCGCCTTCTTCTGATTGTTTGTTTGTTAAAACATTGATTTGTTTAAAATCTGCTGTATTTGTAATCACAACAGGTGTAGTAATTTCGTAGCCTTCTGCTATAATATTTTCTTTTTCAAACGTTAAAAGCAAATCTCCCTTTTTCACTTCATCATCTACTTTTACATGAGTTTGATAGTATTTTCCATTTAATTGTACTGTATCCATTCCTACATGAATTAATACCTCTATACCATTGTTACTAGTTATACCAACAGCGTGTTTAGTATCCATTACAACTGTTATTTTTCCATCAAATGGTGCAACTACTCTGCCTTGTTCTGGCTGTATTGCAACACCTTTTCCTAAATATTCTCCTGCAAATGTTTCATCTTTTACAGTATTTAATGGTATCACTTTTCCCTTTATAGGACTATATACTATTTTATTTTCTGATGTTGTTTGATTCTGTTCTGTTTGTTCGTTTTGTCCTGTTTGAGTATTTTGATTATTTTCTTTTTGTTCCTTTTTTTCTGTTTCCTCTTTCCATATTATCCATGTCAATACAAATGAAACACCTATTGCTATTGCTAATGTAATAATATACTGCATAGGTCTATGTAAATGAAGTAATATACCAAATATACCTGTAACACCTGTTCCCGTTGCTCCTAATCCTACAATAGAGGCATACAATGCACCACAACCTCCGCCTATTGATGCTGCAACAAATGGTTTAAAAAATCTCATATTAACACCAAATATTGCTGGTTCTGTAATACCCATAAATGCACTTAATGAAGAAGGTAATGCCATTGATTTTAATTTTTTATTTTTTGTTTTTAATGCTACTGCAAGTGCTGCACTGCCTTGTGCTACATTTGCTGCAGAAGCCAAAGGCAACCAGTATGTCATACCAAATTTTGAAATTTGTCCTAAATCAATAACAGTATACATATGATGAATACCTGATACTACTGTTGTCGCATATGCTGTACCCATTATAAAACTTCCTATGCCTAAAGGTAATGCTATTAACCATTGTACGCCATCTAATATACCATTTTCAATCAATACAAATACAGGACCAATCGCTGCTAATGTTAAATATGCTGTTACAAATACACTTACAAGAGGTGTTACAAATAAATCCAACATTGCTGGCACAATTTTATGTAATTTCTTTTCAATGGTACTTAATATCCATGCGGCAATAATAACTGGTATAACGTGTCCTTGATATCCCACCATATCTATACTATATAATCCAAAAAATACACTTTGTGTTTGTAATACACCTTCTGTTGCTACTGTCCAAGCATTTTGTAAATTAGGGTGTATCATTATCATACCAATTACTGCACCTAAAAATGGATTGCCTCCAAATACTTTTGCTGCACTAAATGCTATCAATATTGGTAAAAATGTATATGCTGTGTTACTGAAAATCTGTGCAAAAACATAAAGAGAACTACTTGTATCAATATTGATAATACCATTATTTACCATAAAATTAAGTGATTCCATAATACCCATTAAAAAACCACTCGCCACAATGGCAGGTATAATAGGTACAAATATATCCCCTAACGTTTTAATTGCTTTTTGAAACCAGTTTGTTTTTGCTGTTGCTGCTGCTTTGACTTCTTCTTTCGTACTTGCTGTAATGCCTGCAATGGCTATAAATTCATCATATACTTTGTTTACAATACCTGTACCAAATATAATCTGTAACTGTCCTGATGCAAAAAATACACCTTTTACACCATCAATATTTTCCACTGCATCTTTGTCACATTTATCATTGTCTGCTATGACAAGTCTTAGCCTTGTTGCACAATGCGCCGCAGATATTAAATTTTGTTTTCCTCCTATTTTCTCATAAACTTCTTTTGCCGATTGTTTATAATCCATATGATTCCCTCCTAAAAGTATAAAAATTCTATTATTATTTTATTATCACGGTCAAAACACTTTTTAAATATATGAAATCGATTTCAGTTGTTATATATTATTATAACTATTTTTATACTTTTGTATAGAGTCAAATTACACAAATTATTCATTTTATTTTTTGTGAATCATAACAAAAACTGCTTTCTATAAAAAGCAGTTTCATTTTTTATATATTATTTCGTAGATTGCTGTTCTATTATTTCAAATCCCAATTTAACCTCTTTTATTACTTTCTTCTGTTCTTTTAGTAAATCTAGCAACATTTGTGCGCCGTCTTGTCCACTTGTTTTATAATAAAAATGTGCAGTAGTTAATGTTGGTGTAATGATTTCTGATAATTTTGTGTGTCCAATTCCTACAATTTGTATTTGCTGTGGTATATTAATTTGTTTTTCTTTTAAATATTTTATCGCACCTACTGCTATGAAATCGGTTGCACAAAATATAGCATCTATATGCTCATGTTGTTCTAAAAGCCTTTTCATGGCATCATAACCAGATTCCATTGAAAAATCACTTTCTGTCATAATATTTTCATTTGCCACTATATGATATGATTTTAAAGCATCTAAATACCCCTTTTTTCTTTCCAAACCTGCTGCTTTATCTTTTACTGTTACACCAATATAAGCAATTTTTTTTCTTCCATTACAAATCATAATTTCAGTTAATTGCTTTGCAGCTAAATAATCATTATGATAAATGCAACTCGTATAATCAACTTTTTGACCAATTATCACTACAGGTACATCTATTTGCTTTATAATATTTTTATGTTCTTTATTTAATAATGTTGCAATAAATATAATACCTTCTACATTATTGTTTTGAAATACATTCAAGTATTCTAGTTCTTTTTGCACATTATTTTCTGTATTCGCAAGTAATATTTGAAATCCTTTTTCAGAAAGTACTTGACTAATACCTGCTACAATTCTGCTTATTGTTTCTGAATTGATTTTAGGTAATACTATGCCTATCAATTTTGATTTTTTGGTGCGTAGTGTTTGTGCCTGCAATGAAGGTCTGTAACCTGTTTGTTCAATTACTTTTTTTATTTTCTGTTTTTTTTCTTCACTAATATAACCATTATTCAAATAGCGAGATACTGCTGCACGGGATACACCTGCTAGTTTTGCAATTTCGGCTATTGTCAAAACATTTCCCTCCTTTTTCATGTTTCTATTTTGTTTATTATTATTATATAACAATCCCTTTTTTCTCTCAATAAATCAATATTAATATTTTTTTAGCTGTTTTGAAAAATTTCTGTTGTAAAAATACACAAAACATGATAGAATATTTTGTGTATTTCCATTATGAAATAATGTGTAAAATAGTTAATCTGTATAATTTAAACAATAATACAAAAGGCATTTCACAAATATATTTAAGGAGATGATTATGAAATCAAATAAGCACACTGTAATTTCCCCTAATATAGAATCTTCTTCTATAAAATGTGCTAATGAAAAAAATCCTTTCTATTATCATGGCGCTGAGCTGATACAGCATTATAATGATACTATAAAAAAATCCAGCATTAGCTTAATACAAATTTCAGCAGATGATTCTTTTTCATTAATTTCTACCGATAACACTTTTTCTGAAAATTACCAAAGACAAAATATAAATTCTTATATTCATTATATCCCAGAACAACAAAGAGAATATATTACAAAAGAAATTGCAAAACATCGCTTAAAAAAAAGTTTATTCCAAATAGAGCATACTTTGCTAAAAAAGGATAATACTGTTACACAATTCCATGTTTATGGCAATTTTTTAAAACAACAGAATGACACTTTTATTTGCACATTGTTGCTAATAGAAAATAGTCAATATAAACATTTCAAAAAACAATTAAAAGACTGTTTTATTTCTATGACAGAAACAAACAGTTGCCATCACAAAAGAAAAGTTGTTTTTCCTCAAAGTTTAGAAAGTAATATCAATGCTATGCCTGTACTGTTTGAATATAAACCAGAAAAAAATACATTGTATTTTTCTAATTTAGTCAAACAAACATATTATTTCCCTTTTTATACTTTGAAAGAAACAATTTTAATACACAATAATGACAAAGAATATTTTTATATTCTTTTAAAATACTGTCAAAATCATAGAGGAATGGTACAAACAAAAATACGACTCTATACAAGTGAAAACAAATATCAATGGTTTTATTTAATATTTTACACATTATGCAACAAAAATAATAAAAAACGTATTTCTATTTATGGAAAACTAATGCCTATATTTACTCCTGGTATTACCATGAATGAAATAAAAAGAGATGCTATTACCAATTTATACCATCGTGATGCATTAGAACAGTATATCAATTTGTCATTGCAAGACCCTTTAACAAATCAATCTGCATTTATCTTAATTGATTTGCTTAATTTAAAAAATATTTATAATACAATAGGTATTCCTTTAGGTGACATGGTATTAAATGATATTGTACAAAAAATTAAAAAACACTTTTATCAAACAGATGTTATTGCTCGTTATACTTATGATAAAATTGTTGTATATTTACCAAATATCATTTCAAAAACAATATTGCAACATACCATTAACAAAATGAATACAATATTCCATACAACATATGGCAATAATGAAAATAGTTATACTGTAAATCCACACACTGGCATTTCTTTGTATCCTCATGATGGAAATTCCTATCAATCTTTATTGCGCTGTGCAAATAAGGCATTAAAGCATAGTGCAGAAATAAACAATCATCATTTTTTGTTTTATGAAGATTATAAAAAAAATAATAGTAATACTCCAAAATAACTTTTTTGAGTATACAAAAAAGCCCTTTCAAAAAAAGGGCTTTTTCACTATAAATACAAATTCTTATTTTAAAAAACAACATTCAAAAGCATTTTAAATCTTTGCTCCCCATATACTGCATGAGGTATATTCTTAGGCATAATAATACTTTCTCCTTGTTGTAATAGAAATTCTTTTCCATCAATGGTAAACTTTCCAGTACCTTCCAGTACTGTTACAAGAGCGTCCCCTCCTGCTGCGTGTGTGCTGATTTCTTCTCCTTTTTCAAAAGCAAATAATGTCAAACTAACTGATTCATTTTGCACAAGTGTTTTGCTCACAATTTGACCATCTTGATAAGATACTTGTTCTTTTAATTCTAATATAGCCCCTTTTTCTATATTTTTTAATTTTCCATTCATTATTGTACCTCCGTTTTATTTTAAATAAGTGATTACTTCTAACAAATCATTACACTGCACATAAATCGTATCCATATATTGTTTTTCTGGTGTTATCAAATCCTTTATAAATATTACTGGTATACCTGCCTCTTTTGCTACAATAATACCATTTTGAGAATCCTCTAATATCAAACATCTTTCTGGTGGTACATTTAATTTTTCCACTGCTTTTAAAAAAATATCTGTAAAAGGTTTCCCTCTTTCAATTTCATCACCACAAACAGATAAATCAAAATATTTTAATATATCTGTTTTTTTCAGTATCAAATTCATATTTTCTCTTGGGCTACTTGTTTCAACTATATTTTTGATATTCTGTTTTTTTAAATATTCTAATAACTCCCAAAGTCCTTTTTGTACAGTAATTTCTTCATTTTCATACATGATTTTTTTCTTTCACATAATATTTTTAAAAACAAATCATGCTGAAATGTTTCTCCAAATGTTTTTTCTAATATTGTTTTTGTTTGTGAATCAGGTAATCTAATTAAGCTGATTAGCATTTCTCTTTCTGCATGAAATCCCATTTTTTCTAATATTTCTTTTAATTTTTTGTGAATCATATTCTCTGTATCAACTATTAGTCCGTCCATATCAAATATTACTATATCAAAGTTCCCTATAATAAAACCCTCTCTTTTCCATTTTTATATCATTTAAATTTACTATATTTTCCGCCCCAAACTATATGATTATAATTTTCAACATCTGTATCGCCTTCTGTACTAATACACAATATACTTGAATGTTCATCTAATTGTAGCATTTTCTTAACAGATTCTAATTCTTGACATTGTAATATATTTGCCATACAACCAAAACCAGCCGCACCACTTTCTCCTGATATAATGGATGTATCTCCCTTTAAATTTGCTGCAAGCATTCTCATACCATCTGCTGCCATATATTCTGGGCAACGTATAAAAGCATCTGCATAGCCTTTTAAAACATTCCATCCAATAGAACAAGGTTCTCCACAAGCAAGCCCTGCCATAATCGTATTCATATCTCCTGTTACACAATGTAACTTTCCATCATCTACCTTTGCTGTTCTGAACAAACAATCTGCTTTTGCAGGTTCTACAATTACAATAATTGGTTTTTTCTCTTTATAGAGATTTGAAAAAAATCCTGTAACTGCTCCTGCCATACTGCCTACACCTGCCTGCAAAAATATATGAGTAGGTGCTTGTTTTCCTTCTAATTGTTCCATAATTTCATATGCCATAGTAGTATATCCCTGCATAATCCATTTTGGAATATCCTCATAACCTTCCCATGCAGTATCTTGTACCATTATCCAGCCTTTTTGTTTTGATTGCTCATATGCTAATCTTACCGCATCATCATAATTTTTATCTGTAATTTCTGCCTCTGCACCTTCTGCAATAATATTTTGTAGTCTTTCTTGACTGCTTCCCTTAGGCATATATATTACTGATTTTTGACCCAATTTTTTCGCTGTCCAAGCGACACTTCTGCCATGATTGCCATCTGTTGCTGCTACAAATGTCATATCTCCTATTTTTTGTTTCACTTCTTTTGAAAGTATAGACTCCGCAGAAAGTTGTGTAATATCTTGTCCCATTTTTTCAGCAATTTTATTTGCTATGGCATAGCTTGCTCCCAACACTTTAAATGCATTTAATCCAAAACGATAACTTTCATCTTTTACATAAATATGATTGACATTTAATTTTTTTGCCATATTTTCTAAACAAATAAGAGGTGTTTTTTGATAGACAGCAAAACTTTTATGAAATTGTATTGCTTTTTTAGATTGTTCTATGTCTAAAAAAGCAATATCTTCTCTATTGTCTTTTGCTTTTTCATTCCATACCATATCAAATGCTTGTTCATTCATAATATACTTCCTTTCTTTCTCATGCATGATATGCTTATATTTTCATGTTGTTGTATCTCGCTTCTAAACGATATATCGACATACCTTTCTCTGAAAACTTTTGTTCATACTCTGTCATAATATTTTGTTCTGCATATTCACTATTATGCAAGTCAAAACAAACATGAGATAATTCCCACTTATCTGCACAAAATTCATTTAATGAAAATTCAAATAACTGTTTATTATCTGTTTTGAAAAAAACTTCTCCTTTTTCTCCTAAAACATCTCTATAACTTTGTAAAAATGTCCTGTGTGTCAATCTTCTTTTAGCATGTCCTTTTTTAGGCCATGGGTCACTAAAATTTAAATAAATTCTTTTAATTTCTCCTTTTTCAAACAAATCACTTAATAAAGCTGCATTATCACAAACCAGAGCCAAATTAGGTAAATTTTCAACTTTTCTTGCTGCTACTGCAATTACACTCGCTTGTCTTTCCAATGCTATAAAATTTATATTGGTATAACGTTTCGCATTTTCTATTATAAAATTACCCTTTCCGCATCCAATTTCTACATAAATATCATTATCATTTTCAAAATAAGCAAACCAATTTCCTTTTTTTTCTGTTGCTTGTTTTATAATATAAGGATTTGTTTGCAGTTCTTGCTCTGTCCAATGTTTTTTTCTCATTCTCATATGATGTCATACTGCTCAATATCAATATTATTTTTGTGCATTACAATAAAGGGGCGTTTTTATTTTCAAACTCTCCATACTGTAATACGATACTGTCATATATCATTTTTTACAATATTACTGCAAACATATTTTATGATATGCTTGCAGTAAGTATTATGAGCAGACTCTCCTTTCACTTTATATCATCATACTACAATAAATGTTATAATTCAATATGATTACTCTCTAATTTTTCTCAACCAATATCCATAACAGCCCTCTTTCATCACTTCTTTGCCACAAGGCTGAAATAATTCAAATGAAAGCTGTTCCGCTTCTCTCCTTTTTTCAGAAGAATATTGCGCAGGTACACCTATTATATATTCTTTTTCACCTGTTTTTTGTAATATAAAATGTTTGTATTTTCTATAAGCAAATATGTAAAATAAATGTTTCATCATTTCCGTAGCATTCATAGGCAATACAATCAGTTCTTCTAATGCAATGCTTTTCCAATTTCCTTGTTCAAAAGGCTGTATATTGTCATTATACTGCAATATGTATGCAATTTCTTTATTTTGTTCTATTATAGTATTTTGTTCTGTTTTTTGTTGAAGTATCTTTATTTCTGTATTATTTTGCTTTTGCACTACATCATTTTCTGATTGTTGTTTTGTATTGCTATTCGTTTTTGGCTGTAAAATATCTTGCTGTTGTTGTTTTGTAATAATACCATTTTGCTCCAATTTTTCCAATTCCTGTTTAAATTGAAAAAGCATATTTTTAAAGTTTTTTTGAAAAGGAGAATCTTGCGATTTTAATGTAACAACATTTTTTTTATTTTCTTCTTTTACAATATTATCAGGGTGTTGGGGTTGTTCTGGTTCTTGTTTTGTAATATTATTTGTATTTTTTTCTTTTATAGATGTCAATTTCTTTTCAGGTGTTTTTAATAATACTGCTTCTGCTGCTACCAAATCATTTTCCTCTTGAAATAGCTTTTTCCATTGCACTTTATCATGAAAATATCCCGCTAAAGGTACAATTAAACCATATCCACCTTTTACAATCAATGCTACTGTATGTAGTTCCTCTGCATGAAAAGCACTTTTTCCTATTGCATCGGGGTCAAATTCCCATTTTAATTCTCCCTTTCCATGAGCATCTACTTCTATTGTACCACAGCAAATACCTTTCATCTCATCGCCTTTTCCCCCTATTACAAATGCATCATATCGCCTTCCATCTGTTAATTTTTTTAAACCTTGCACTGAAAATGTGAAACGTCCTTTTCCATTTTTCAATTCCATAACACAACTTCCCCATGCAGACTGCTGCCCTAGTGAAAATCCTCCCAGTTCCTGTTTTAACATCACAAATGATTTATCATATCGTCTATTATACATATTATCATTCCTTCCAAAATAAAGCCTATTTTGCTATTATAAACTTTATGAAAGCAATGTAAAAAACAGAACTATTTTTGCATTTTTTCTATTTCATTTGTCAAACGTCCAAACTGCTCTAATGACAATGCCTCTCCTCTTACCTTTTCATCTAATACTACATTTTGTATTGCTTGTGTTAACATTTGTTTCGAAAATCCTAGTTTTGATTGATTATAAAGACTATTTAATAATGTTTTTCTTCTTTGTCCAAAAGCACATTTTACAATATGAAAAAATAATGTTTCATTCACTTCTTTTAATAAAGGTTCTTTTCTTAAATGAAGCGTAATGACAGCAGAAGATACTTTCGGCTTTGGCATAAAGCAAGAAGGAGGTACAACCATATCTATTTTTGCAGTACAATAATATTGTACTGCAATAGATAGCGCGCCATAGTCTTTACTGCCAAATTTCGCTTGCATACGTTCTGCCACTTCTTTCTGCACCATAACAGTAATGCTTTCTACATTTCTATGATTTTCAAGCAAATCCATAATAATAGGTGTTGTAATATAATAAGGCAAATTTGCCACCACTTTTACAGCATTTCCATCATTTTCACTTTGTATCAAAGCGTCTACATCTGTTTTCAAAATATCTTGATTTTTAATCACTACATTTTCATATTCTCCTATTGTCTGTTGCAATATTGGTATCAAATGCTTATCAATTTCAATCGCAATCACTTTTTTTGCTTTTTCTGCTAATACCTGCGTTAAACTGCCAATACCTGGACCAATTTCTAAAACACAATCTTGTTTTGTAATATTTGCACTTTCTGCAATATTTTCTAATATATTACCATCAATTAAAAAATTTTGTCCAAAATTTTTTTTAAAATAAAAACTATTTTGTTCTATAATTTTTTTTGTTTGTGATGGTGTTGCAATTCTCTCTATCATATAATCCTTCCTTTTCTTTATTACACTTTTACAGATTATACCCAAAACATTGCTTATTGTAAATAAAAAAGCCCTTCTTTATTATAAAAAGGGCTTTTTTATATTATTCCGCCATATTATTCATATCACCAATTACAACATCTAATTTTAAAGAAGTATCTCCATTTCTGACAACATAAACTTCTGCTGTTTTTCCGACTTCTAATTCTTTCAATATATTAGATAAATCATCTGTATCCATAATTTTTTTGCCATTTACTTCTACAATAATATCTCCTTTTTCCATACCTGCATTTTCTGCATTCTCTCCTGGAATCACCTGCATTACAATGACGCCAATAGGTAAACGATATAAATTAGACATTTCTGTTGAAACATTTTTTACATAAATGCCCATACCAGGTTTTGGCACACTACCATTTGTTAACAATATTTCTGCAATTTCACTGACACTATTGCTTGGTATAGCATATCCAATACCTTCTGCTGTACCTCCTGATACGGATTTTGCTGTATTGACACCTATTACTTCTCCTCTTTCATTTATCAAAGGACCACCACTGTTACCTTGATTGATTGCTGCATTTGTTTGCAATACATTTTCTAATGTACTTCCTTGTACATTGATTTCTTTATTAATTGCACTAATCATACCATCTGTTGCAGTCAATCCTTCTCCTAAAGCATTACCAATGGCATACACATCATCGCCGACTTCTACTAAATCAGAATTTCCAAATTTTGCTACAACAATATTTTCTACACCAGATTTTTTCAAATCCTCTTTTAATACTGTTAATACCGCAATTTCTGTATCTTTATCTGTTCCAACTACTTTTGCTTTTACCGCTTTATCTGTATCAAATATTGCAGATACTTGTGTTGCGCCTTGTATTACATGATTATTTGTTACAATACCAACTTTTTCATCATCTTCATAAAATACAATACCACTACCTGCCCCAGAGCCTTCTATTTCACCCCAATAGGAATTTTCCAATATTCTTGTGGATATGCTTACAACAGAAGGCATAACCGTTTTAATTACATCTTTTTTACTCATTGTTGTACTGGAAACTGCTGTTGCAGAAGGTGCAGAACTGATAGGGGCTGCTGTTGTATCATATGGTACTGGTTTTGCAAAATAATTTTGTGACCAACCCAAACCAACACCAAAACTACCTCCGCCTGCTATACTAACAATTAAACACGTTGCAATATATTTTATCCAAGGTTTTTTTTGTTTTTCTGCTTTTTTCACTTGTTCATGATAATAGCATTTTTGTTCTCTTTCTTGTTGTGTATCCTGTGTTGTATCATTTATGTTTTGTTCATCTATTTTATTTTTATCTTCTTCAAACATAATGAATCCCTCCTAATAATATTATTTTTTTAATATGTCGTTGTTTTTTATGAATATGAGTATACTGTACATATTTGAATAAAATATGAATGACCCGTAAATAAATCTTTAATATATTATGTATAAATATAATATATCAAATATAATTCCATTTTTTAAAAATATTATACTTTTCTATTATGATACATTAGAAAAGACTGTCAATTAAATTGACAGTCTTTATCATTACAATACCATATTCAAAAAATCCTGTGTCCTTTTATTTTTTGGATTTCCGAATACTTCTTCTGGCGTGCCTTCTTCTATAATATAACCGCCATCCATAAATACTACTCTATCTGCAACTTCTCTTGCAAATCCCATTTCATGCGTTACAATAATCATTGTCATACCTTGTTCTGCTAATTTTTTCATAACATTTAATACTTCTCCTACCATTTCGGGGTCTAATGCTGATGTTGGTTCGTCAAAAAGCATTACATCTGGTTGCATTGCTAATGCTCTTGCAATGGCAACCCTTTGTTGCTGTCCGCCAGAAAGCTGTGCAGGAAAAGCTTCTGCTTTTTCTTCTAAACCAACTGTTTTTAAAAGTTGTATACCCTTTTTTCTTGCTTCTTCCTTTGTCATTTTTTTTCTGTCCACAGGAGCAAGCATAATGTTATCTATAACAGATAAATGTGGAAATAAATTAAATTGCTGAAACACCATGCCGATGTTTTCTCTAATTTTATTAATATCTGCTTTTTTATCTGTCAAATTATAATCATCTACAATTACTGTACCGCTTGTTGGTTCTTCCAAAAAATTTAAACATCTTAAAAATGTACTTTTACCACTGCCGGAAGGACCAATTAAGCAAACAACTTCCCCCTCTTGTACTTCCATGTCAATATGTTTTAATACTTCTAAATCACCAAAACTTTTTTGCAGTCCTTCAGCCTTTACCTTTACCATTGGAAAGTCTCCTCTCTATGATTTGAGATACTTTTGTTAATATTACAATTACTACAAAATACACAATCGCAACCATACCATATGTTTCAAATCCTCTAAATGTTCTGTTTGCAATCAATGTACCTTCTCTCATCAATTCTCCTACACCAATAACAGAAATGATAGAAGTATCTTTTAATGTAATAATAAACTGATTTACTACCGAAGGAATTACAATTCGTATTGCTTGTGGAATGATAACTTTACTCATTGCCACATGATAAGGCAAGCCAAGACTTCTGGCTGCCTCCATTTGTCCTTTATTGACTGCGGAAATACCACTTCTAAATATTTCTGATAAATATGCACCTGCATTTAATGTTAATACAATGATACTAGCCCAAAAAGATGGTATTTGTATTTTTAATGCAGACGCAATACCAAAATACAAAAAATATGCCTGTACCATAAGCGGAGTACCACGGATTACACTTAAATAAATTGTTGCAATCCAATTTAGTGGTTTTATAGTTGAAATTTTGCAAAAACAAGAAATCATACCCACAATAATGGCAAAAATTAATGAAAGTATCGTCAGCTGGAGGGTAATTGACAAACCTTCAAGCAATCTTGGCAAACTTTGTAAAAAAAACTCATAAAAGTTCATACTCTATTACTCCTAGCTTGATTACTTTGTGTAGCTATCTACGATTTCTTGATATTTTCCATTTTCTTTAATGTTTGCCAAACCATCATTAAATTTTTGTAATAATTCTGCATTTTTGCCTTTGGATACTGCAAAACCATAAGAGTTACCTGCTTCTTGTTTGTCATGTAATTTTAATGGTAATCCTTGTTGTATACCATATGCAATAACTGGATAATCTTCAAAACAAGCTACAGAATTGCCTACTTTAACATCTTGATACATACCATTAGAATCATCAAATACTACCATATCAAAATCATATTGGTCTTGTATACTGTTTGCAAAAGCAAAACCTTCTGTACCTACTTTTACAGCAACATTTTTACCTTTCAAATCTTCATAAGATTTAATATCTTCATTTGTTGCAGATACTGCCATAACAACGGCTGAATCATAATATGGTTCTGAAAAATCATATCTTTCTTTTCTTTCATCTGTAATGCTCATGCCTGCAATCATACCATCAGCTTGTCCTGCTTCTACTGCTTGCAATGCAGCACTAAATCCTAATACTTGTAAATCCACTTCAAAACCTTGGTCTTCTGCAATCGCATTGATAATATCAATATCGATACCTACATAATTGCCATTTTCATCTGCAAATTCAAAAGGTGCGAATGTAGTATCTGTTGCAATTTTATATGTTTTTACATCACCAGATGGAGCTTCTCCTTGTTGTTGTGTATCCTGTGCATCTTTTTCTGTTTCATCTGGTGTAGCAGAACCCCCACAAGCTGCAAGTCCCATAGCCATTGTTAATGTTAATGCAATCGCTGTTGCTGATTTAAAAAATTTCATTTCTTCTCAATCTCCTTTTCGTTATTTGTATTTTATATATCAATAAAATACATATGCCCTCCGCAAATGCCTTTATTGATATTAATGTAAAAACAACACTGTTTATATTATATTGTTTTCACGGCGTCTATACAAGAGTAAATTTTTAAAAAATAGTATTTTTTTATAAAACTCTTTTATTTTTGCTATTATTTTTCAAAAAATCCCAGCAAAGAACTACTTCCTAATCGCTCTGCACCCAATTTTAAAAATTGTTCTGCATCTGCAATACTTTTTATTCCTCCTGCAGCTTTTATTTTTACATTGCTTGCTATGTTTTCAGAAAATAACTTTATATCTTCTGTTGTAGCACCACCGCTACCAAAGCCTGTACTTGTTTTAATAAAATCTGCTCCTGCTCGACTCACAATTTGACAAAGTATTTTCTTTTGCTGTTCTGTCAAATAACACGTTTCAATAATGACTTTTAATATATGATTTTTACAAGCCTTTTTTACTGTACTAATTTCTTGCTCCACCAAATCATAAAGACCATCTTTTACCCAGCATAAATTGATAACCATATCAATTTCGTCTGCACCATTTGCAATAGCATTTTCTGTTTCAAACACTTTTACTTCTGTGGTATGATATCCATTAGGAAACCCTATTACAGTACAAATGGGAATTTGTTTCTTTACAAACTCAGACGCTTTTTTCACATAGCATGGTGGAATACAAACAGATGCTGTTTTATGATTGATTGCCTCTATACAGATGTTTTGTATTTGTTCCCATGTTGCTGTTTGCTTTAGCAATGTATGGTCAATATGACAAATGATGTCTTGTTTTTCCAAAAATAATCCCCCCTTATTATTACATTTTTAAAAATGCACTTGTATAGTATATCACAAGTTTTAAAAAATCACAATGCCTTCTATATTTAGACAACAATCAATATTTAAAAATACCTTTCTTAATAAAAGAAAGGTATTTTTTTAAATCATATTCATTTCATTATTGTTGTACCATTTCATTAATTTCTGTAATACGATTATTTTCTACTTTAAACCAAAAAAGTCGGGAAGCTCCAAAACTTGTTTTACCTGCTGCATCTACAAAAGATTTTGTATTCACTAATTGCATATTTCCCTGATTCATACAAGTAACATTTGCTGATTTATTCAGAACATATGTTATTTGTCTGCCATAAGATGTTACAAAATAGTTCTGTTTGGTAGCATTTCTATTATCTGCATTCCATTGTTTTCTGTTTATTGTAATCAATGTTCTACCATGATCGCCTTTTGTACCATTAATTGTTCCGAAATACCATTTTGTACCATCTGCATCCATTTCTGGAAATTGCTGTTCTATTGCCCAATTATACAATATTTTTCCTTTATCATTAATCTCTCCTGTATAAATACGGAAACTGTTTGTATTTTCTTTGTTGCCTGAAAAACGTAAATGATAATTTCCATAAAAAGGTGTAAAATATTTTCTATATAACTTCAAATATTCCTCATTATTATTTTGTTTTGCTTTTTGTATATATCCCACTGTATCTGGATTTTTGGGATATCTTCTTAATACTTCCTGTAATGTAAAGTCAACTGTTGCCATATTGTCTTTCATTTTTATATTGCTAATATCAATATTCAGCATTTCTATTAAATAATAACTAGAATGTCCTTCTTCAAATACGGATTGTATATGGTCTAAAAAAAGAGGAAGTAATTCTTTATCCATTTTTTCTGCTCCTGTTACATGAATGACAGGAGGATAATACATTTTTTGTTTTTGCTTTAAATAAGCATAATAATAAATATGATTTTGAGGTGTTTCATATTGTTCTTCATTCCAGTTTTTCCAACTATATGCATTAGATATTGTGCTATTTTGTACTTTCTGTTGTTCTATATTGACATACTCCACTTGATTATATTCTTTTCCTTTTTGATTTCTTAATGTGTAATATATGGTATTATCATTTTCCAATCTAAAATTAATGACATCTAATTTATGATACAATTCCGCATCTTCTATATAACCATAATACATCATATTTATCATATTTTCATTTGCTCTTTTTATTTGTTCTGCAATATATGTTTTTTTCATATCTTCAGACATATATTGCATTCTTTTACTACAATCTCCATAACTTTCTGCCCATTTTTTAAGCATTTGCTGCTGTTCTTTTTCATATTCTTCATTTTGTTCCGTTTGGGCAAAAACAACAAGCGTATTTAACACACATATTACCATGATAAAAACTGTTATGATATATCGTATATTGTTTTTTTTCATACTTATCACCGCCCTTTTCTTTTATCATACATGATAATAATATATCCTGTCAATATATACAAATTTATGATTTTCACTATACCATTTTTATATATTATGCACCATACTATTTTTCATGATATATTCTAAAAAAAGCAAAAGAAAGTATTACAAATTTATTAATGCTGTAAAAAATAACATTTTTGTGTCGTTATAGTCGTTATAAAATAATAAATTGTTATTATTGGAGGTGCGAATGATGTATTACTACGAAAAAATAATGTATCAATATCAATTAAAAAAATTATTTCAAACACAATTTATGACATTTCTAATATTTGCAGTAATATGGCATCAGCAAAATATGATTGTAGTTTGCAGTATGACTATTGCTATGATATTAACTATCATATTGCAAAAAAATAGTCTGTCATTACAGCAAAAAGAAATACAGATAATTACATTATTTCAAAATTTAAAGGAAGTTATAAAAGATTTACCAAGACATCATTTTTTGACATATTGTAATCAAAACAGTTTATCTCCTGAAATGTTTGAAAAAGCATACCAAACGCTTGAAAATGGATACGTTTATATTATACTTTCTGATACACGAAGCCCTGCAAGTGAATTGATTTCTTTATTTACTAAAAAACAATATAATCATGCTTCTATTGCTTTTGATAAAGAATTGAAAACAATGGTTAGTTATAATAATGGTCAAAACAGATTTCCTCCAGGACTGCACGCAGAAAAAATATCTCACTTTTATCATAGACAAGGTGCTTGTATTATGGTATATGCTTTAGAAGCAACAGCAGAACAAAAAAGAAATATGATATTAAAAATAGAACAACTTAATAGAGAAGGAAATTCTTATAACACAATAGGACTTTTATTAAAACATTCTTTTCAGCCTAATATTATGTTTTGTTCTCAGTTTGTATATTATTTACTTCGTATAGCAGGTATTGCATATTTTGAAAAAAAAGAGGAATATGTAAAGCCTATGGATTTTGTGGAATTAGATTATAAAAGAAAATTAAAATTTTTATATGAAAAGAAATTATAATATCTCTTTACAAAATTGTTATTTTTCCCTCGGGTGTATAACAAACCAATAAAAATATATTGAAACATATCATATACTGTCTTATAATGAAAAAAAATAGATAGGACGGTAAATAATATGAGAACAAGATTTTATTTAGTAAGACATGGTGAAACAGAATGGAATCAAAAAGGAATTTATCAAGGTTGGACAGATATCCCTCTTTCAAAAGAAGGAGAACTACAAACAAAATGCTTAGGAAAGCGTTTTGAAAATACTGCATTAAAATTAGATGCTGTATATTGTTCTCCTTTACAAAGAGCAATTCAAACGGCAAAAGCAATGGCAGATGCAAAAGGATTGCCTGTAATTACAGATGTTCATTTTAAAGAAATCAATTTTGGAGAATGGGAAGGCTATACAGTAAAACAACTCTCTGAAAAATACGGAAAAAATTACACAGACTTTTATGAACATCCTTTTACATATCCATTTCCTGGCGAGGGCAATTTTCAATCTGTTATGGAACGTTCCACAAAGGGATTTTATGAACTTTTAGAAAAACATAAAGGGCAAAATGTTGCCATTGTATCACATGGAGGGGTACTTCGTGTATTGATAATGGCACTTATGGATATGGACGAAACATTTTACAGAAAAACATGGTTGAGCAATACTTCTATAACCATTATTGATGTAAGCGAAAGCGGAAAAAAAGTATTGTTTACATTAAATGATTTTGCTCATTTAGAAACAATGGAACAAATGCAAGGAGAAAAAACATGGCAAATGTAATTGTAATAGGTGGCGGTGCAGCTGGCATGATTGCCTCAGGCAGAGCAGCAGAAAAAGGACATACAGTACATTTATATGAAAAAAATGACCGTTTAGGTAAAAAAATATATATTACTGGAAAAGGCAGATGTAACATTACAAATGATAGCGACATTGATACCCATTTAAGCAATATTGCTGGAAATCCTTATTTTATGTATAGTGCATATTACACACTAGATAGTCAGGCAACAATACAATTTTTCCATAAATTGGGATTGCAAACCAAAACAGAAAGAGGAAACAGAGTATTTCCTGTATCTGATAAAGCAGGAGATGTCGTAAAAGCGTTACAAAAATATTTAAAACAAAATTGTGTAAATGTGCATACCAATACAGCAGTAAAAGAATTGCTTTTTGAACAAAATTGTATCAAAGGTGTTGCTCTTTGTAATGGAAAAAAAGTATATGCAGATGCTGTTATTGTATGTACAGGAGGACTAAGTTATACAGGTACAGGTTCCACAGGAGATGGCTATGATATGGCAAAAGCAACAGGACATACTGTTACAAATCTTTATCCTTCTCTTGTACCCCTAAAAGCAAAACAAAACTGGTGTCAGCAGTTAATGGGCTTGAGTTTAAAAAACTGTGCGATTTGTGTAAAAAATCAAAAAGGGAAAACAATATATAAAGATTTTGGAGAAATGCTTTTCACACATTTTGGTGTATCTGGTCCTATGATATTAACTGCAAGCAGACATATTATAAAAGATTTAAAATATCAAAATTTTAATATAGAAATTGATTTAAAACCAGCATTAGATGAAAAAGCACTTGATAACAGAATATTACGTGATTTTCAAAAATACAGCAATAGAGATTTTAGAAATGCTCTTGATGATTTATTGCCTCAAAAAATGATACCCGTTATGATACTGCTTACAGAAATACCTGAAAATAAAAAAGTTCATGATATTACAAAAGAAGAAAGAAAACGAATTGTAAAACAAATCAAACATATAACGATTACTATTTATGATACAAGAGGATTCGATGAAGCTGTAATCACTTGTGGAGGTGTCTGTGTAGACGAAATAGACCCCTCTACAATGGAATCTAAAAAAATAAAAGGACTGTATTTCTCTGGAGAAGTGCTTGATGTAGATGCTTATACAGGGGGATTTAATTTACAAATTGCATTTTCAACAGGCTATACAGCAGCAGAAAATATAAGGAGCTGATAACAATGATTTGTATTAGGGGAGCAATTACGGTAGAACAAAATGATAAACAACAAATATTACAAGCTACAAAAAATATGCTGCAAAATATAATAGAACAAAATCAGTTAGAATTGTCTGATATCATTCAAATACAATTTACTATGACAAAAGATTTAGACGCGGTATATCCTGCTGTTGCAGCTAGAGAAATGGGTATCACAGAAGCTGCTTTGATGTGTATGCAAGAATTATATGTCAAGGGAAGTTTAGAGAAATGTATTCGATGTGCTGTATTATATGATACAGACAAAAAACAAAAAGAGACAATTCATGTCTATTTAGAAAAAGCAAAAACATTACGTCCTGATTTGCATACTTCTAAGTGAATGATAGGGAAATAACAAATACTAAGGGAGTGATGGTATGGAACAATACAGCATTGCTATTGATGGTCCTGCTGGTTCTGGAAAAAGTAGTGTTTCAAAAGAAATTGCAAAAATATTGAATATTGTATATATTGATACAGGTGCAATGTATAGGACAGTAGGACTATATTGTTTAAGAAATCATATCAATTTAGATAATGCAGAAGAAATAGAAAAAGCATTGCAAAATATTGATATGAAAATAACTTTATCAGAAGGCAAACAAACAATATATTTAAATGGCGAAGATGTAACAGAAACAATTAGAACACAACAGGCAGGAAAAGCAGCATCTGACGTTGCTGTAATATATGCTGTACGTGAAAAACTGGTACAAATACAAAGAGAACTTTCAAAAGGACATAGCGTTATTATGGATGGCAGAGATATTGGAACGAATGTTCTTCCTCATGCTACTGTAAAAATTTATTTGAATGCAAGTGTAGAACAAAGAACAAACCGTCGCTGTCATGAGCTTATGCTTTTAGGAAAAGAATATAATAAAAAACGTATAGAATATGAAATTATACAAAGAGATGAAAACGATAAAAATAGAAAATATAATCCTTTAAAAAAAGCAGAGGATGCCATTGAAATAGACAACTCCAATATGGATATGGAACAAACTATAAAAACAATTTTAAATATTATAAAACAAAAAATAAATGTTTAGGGGTGTCATATGTTTTATAAAATATCAAAAATAGTATTGCGTGTGCTTTATAAAATATTATTTCGTATGAGTATAGAAGGAAATGAAAACATACCAAAACAAGGTGGCGTAATACTTTGCGCAAATCATAGCAGTAATTTTGACCCTGTTACAATGGGTATTTATAGTAATAGAGCAGTGCATTATATGGCAAAAAAAGAACTTTTTCAAAATCAATTTATGTATTGGCTTTTAACAGCATTGTATGCCTTTCCAGTAGATAGAAGTACAGCAGATATGACAGCATTTAAAAATGCAGTAAAACTGTTAAAACAAGGTCATATCATAGGAATGTTCGCACAAGGTACAAGAGTAAAAGAAGGGGAAGAAAAAGCAGCAAAAGCAGGTGTTGCATTGTTTGCTACAAAAGCAAACGTTCCTGTTGTACCTGTTGCAATTAGTGGAAGTTGCAAACCTTTTACTAAAATGAAAATTGTATATGGTAAACCATTATATTTTGAAGAATACAGACAAAAAAGACTAAATACAGAAAGTTTAAATGAAATTACAAATAAAATCATGAATGAAATCAATGATATGAAAGTAGAGGTTTAATATATGGCAGAAATCATTGTAGCAAAATCTGCGGGCTTTTGTTTTGGTGTCAGTCGTGCTATTAACATCGCCTATGAACAAAATAAGCAAAATAAAAAAATATATACATATGGTCCTTTAATACACAACAAAGAAGTCATAGCAGATTTAGAAAAAAAAGGAATTCATGTCATTACAGATTTAGATGAAGTGGAAACAGGTACTGTTATGATACGTTCTCATGGTGTGGGAAAACATATTTATGATGAATTGGAACAAAAAGCATTGCAAATGATAGATGGTACTTGTCCATTTGTAAAAAGAATACATAATATTGTTAAAAATGCTTATGAGCAGAAAAAACAAATTATGATTATAGGCGATGCCCCTCATCCAGAAGTACAAGGTATAAATGGCTGGTGCGAAAACAGTGCTGTTATATTAGGAGAATTAGAACAGGCTGAACAATTTCATACTGGAGAAAATAAAAATTATACTGTTGTTGTGCAAACAACATTTCGTAAAAGTAAATTTGAAAATATAATAACACTTTTAAAACAAAAAAATTTAGTGTTAGAAGTGTTTGATACAATTTGCTCTGCAACAGCAGAAAGACAGCAAGAAGCTGTATCATTATCTCAAAATGTGGACAAAATGATTGTGATAGGCGACAAAAACAGCTCTAATACGCAGAAACTTGTCGAAATTTGCAGAAAATATTGTAAAAAAACATATTATATTGAAACAATTTGTAATTTAGTGTTGAATATTTTTAATAAGAATGATAAAATAGGTATAACTGCTGGTGCATCAACACCACCAGCAATCATTAAGGAGGTAATTGGTACAATGAGCGAAGCATTAAATGATGCAGTACAAAATAACGGAGGAAGTGAGGACGAACTGACTTTTGAACAAATGTTAAACGAATCTTTTACAACACTTCATACAGGTGATGTTGTAAAAGGTACTGTTATAAGCATTTCAAATGAAGAAGTCTCCGTAAACTTAAATTACAAATCTGATGGTATTATTCCAAAAGGAGAATACAGCAGAGATGCAAATGTCATTCCTAGCAAAGTATTACAGCCTGGAGATGAAATCGAAGTATTTGTTGTGCGTGTCAACGATGGTGACGGCAATGTTCTTCTTTCCAGAAAACGTATTGAAGACCAAAAAGGTATGGAAGAAGTAGAAGCAGCTTATCAAAACAAAACAGTAATTACAGGGAAAATTACAGACGTTGTTAGAGGCGGATTGATTGCTCTCGTAAATGGCATTAGAGTATTTATTCCATCTTCTCAGGTTTCAAATAAATTTATTGAAGATTTGAATGTATTTAAAGGTCAAGAGTTGGAATTTAATATCATTGAATTAGACAAAGTAAAACGTCGTTTTATTGGTGGTAGAAAAGCATTAATTGAAAAAGAAATATTGGAGAAAAAAGCGGCATTATTTGAAAAATTAGAAATCGGTTCTAAAGTAAAAGGTACAGTAAGCAGAATTACAGATTTCGGCGCATTTGTAGATTTAGGTGGCGTTGATGGTTTAATTCATATTTCTGAAATGTCTTGGGGACGTATTACAAATCCAAAAGAAATATTGAAAGAAGGACAAGAAGTTGATGTCATTATATTAGACGTTGACAAAGAAAAAGGCAAAATTTCACTTTCTTTAAAAGATAGTAGCAATAATCCTTGGACAACAGCAGTTGAAAAATATCCTGTGGGTTCTGTTACAGAAGGAAAAGTAGTACGTATGGTGCCTTTTGGTGCTTTTATAGAATTAGAAGCAGGTGTTGACGGACTGGTTCATATTTCTCAAATTGCAAATAAACATGTTGTAAAACCAGAAGATGAATTGAAAGTTGGAGAAGTCATTAAAGTAAAAGTATTGGAAGTTAATGCAGAACAGAAAAAAATCAGTTTATCAAAAAGACAGGCTGAAGAGAATACAGAGGAAGCTCCAAAAGAAGAAAAAACAGAGGAATAATCATTTAAAACAGCGGATTTTCCGCTGTTTTTTTGTTTTTTTATTCTATCAATATCAGCACAAAAAGGGGAACTTTTTTATTTTAAAAAGTTCCCCTTTTTCATATGATAAAAAATGATTATTTAATAAACAAATTACCCCTATCATCTACATCTACTGTTAAAACAGTATCTGCTTCTAAATCTTCTTGTATTATTTTTTTAGCAATCAACGTTTCAATATGTCTTTGCACATATCTTTTTAAAGGTCTTGCACCATATACTGGGTCATATGCCTGTTCAATAATCAAATGTTTTGCATTTTCTGTTACTTCACAACTTAATTGTTTTTCCGCCATTCTTCTATTTAAGTCTTTTAGTATCAAATCAATGATATTTGTAATATTCTGTTTTGTTAATGGCTTATAAAATACAATTTCATCTAATCTATTTAAAAACTCCGGACGGAATGACTGTCTTAAAAGTTCATCAACACCTTTAATTGCTTCTTTTGTAATTTCTCCATTTTCGTCAATACCATCTAAAAGATAGTGTGAACCCAAATTTGACGTCAATATAATAATCGTATTTTTAAAATCTACTGCCCTTCCTTGAGAATCTGTAATATGTCCATCATCAAGTACTTGCAGTAATATATTGAACACATCTGGATGTGCTTTTTCTACTTCATCAAACAATATAACAGCATAAGGTTTTCTACGTACCGCTTCTGTAAGTTGTCCTCCTTCTTCATATCCTACATATCCTGGAGGTGCTCCAATCAAACGAGATACAGAAAACTTCTCCATGTATTCCGTCATATCAATACGAATAATATTTTTTTCGTCATCAAAAAGACATTCTGCAAGTGATTTCGCTAATTCTGTTTTGCCTACGCCTGTTGGTCCTAAAAACAAAAATGAACCAATTGGGCGATTCGGATTTTGTATACCTGCCCTACTTCTTATAATAGACTCTGAAACTTTTGTAACTGCCTCATCCTGTCCTATTACTCTTTCATGTAATATATCTTCTAAATGTATGAGTTTTTGTTTTTCCCCTTCCATAAGTTTTGAAACAGGTATGCTCGTCCATCTTTCTATAATTCTGGCGATTTCTTCTTCTGTTACTTTATCTCTCAAAAGAGATTTTTTTGTACCATTTTGTTCTGCCTCTTTTTCTTTTTGTTCTAATTCTTTTTGTAATTGAGGCAATTTACCATATTTTAATTCTGCTGCTTTGTTTAAATCATACTTTCTTTCTGCTGACTCAATTTCACTATTTGTCATTTCAATTTGTTCTCTTAATTTTTGAACACTATTGATATCTGCCTTTTCATTTTCCCACTTTGCTTTTAATTGATTTAATTCTTCTCTTGTTTCTGCTAATTCTTTTTGTATTTCTTCCAAATGTTCTTTTGAAAGCTTATCATTTTCTTTTTTCAACGCAGCTTCTTCTATTTCATATTGTATAATTTTTCTTTGTATGACATCTAATTCCGTAGGCATAGAATCAATTTCTGTTCTAATCATAGCACACGCTTCGTCTATCAAATCGATTGCTTTATCAGGTAAAAATCTATCTGAAATATATCTATTAGAAAGTGTTGCAGCTGCTATAATTGCTTGGTCTTGTATTTTTACACCATGATATACCTCATATCTCTCTTTTAATCCTCTCAATATTGCTATAGTATCTTCTACTGTTGGCTCTGTAACAAGCACTGGTTGAAATCTTCTTTCTAAAGCAGGGTCTTTTTCAATATATTGTTTATATTCATTTAATGTTGTTGCACCAATACAATGTAATTCTCCCCTTGCAAGCATAGGTTTTAATAAATTTCCAGCGTCCATAGCACCTTCTGTTTTTCCTGCACCTACAATAGTATGCAGTTCATCTATAAAAAGTATAATTTTTCCGTCACTTTTTTTCACTTCATTTAATACAGCTTTCAATCTTTCCTCAAACTCGCCTCTAAATTTCGCACCTGCTATTAAAGAACCCATATCAAGCGAAAATATCGTTTTTTCTTTCAAACTATTAGGCACATCTTCTTTTACTATTCTTTGCGCCAATCCTTCTGCAATAGCTGTTTTACCAACACCAGGCTCTCCTATCAGTACAGGATTATTTTTTGTTTTTCTAGATAATATACGAATAACATTTCTAATTTCGTCATCTCTACCAATAACAGGGTCTAATTTTTGATTTCTTGCTTTTTCAACTAAATCTGTACCATATTTTTTCAGTGCATCATATGTGGATTCTGGGCTGTCACTTGTTACTCTTGTATTTCCTCTCACCTTTACAAGTGCCTTTGTAAAATTTGTTTTATCAATATTATATTCTTCAAATACTTTTTTCATAGCACTGTTTGGGCTGGTTATAAGTGATAAAAATATATGCTCTACAGATACATATTCATCTTTCATACTATCTGCTAACTTTTCAGATTTTGTAAAAATCTTATCCATATCCGATGCAATGTAAATTTTTCCAGCTTCTCTACTACCTGAAACATGAGGTAATTTTGAAATCTCCTCTTGTACTCTGTTTACAATACCATTAATATTTATACCAATTTGTATTAAAAGCTGTGGTATCAATCCCTCTTGTTGTGTTAATAATGCATATACTAAATGTTGTTGTTCTATTTGTGGGTTTTGGTACTCACTTGCAATATTCTGTGTATTTTGTATTGCATCAATAGATTTTTGTGTGTATTTTTGTAAATTCATAGTTACTTACCTCCTTCAATATGACACGAATGAATCAAACGATATATGAAAATATAAAATTTTTACATTCACTACTAGAAATGATGATATATCATAATACAGACTTCCTTCTCTTATCATATATTTTTTACGACTATAGTATACACTATTAGCACTCACTTGTAAAGAGTGCTAACAAAAATTTATATATAAAAATACTTTTTTATAAAAATTTTGTTTTTTGTATACTTTTTTTATTGAAAAGATTGCCATATTATGGTTAAATATCAATATAGCAATAGTATAGTATTGCTTGTATACTATTTCACATTATCTACTTTATAATTAAAAATAATTAAAAAATTTATATCCTTAACTATCGGGAGTGATAACTATGACAGAAGAATTAAGAAACCAAATGAAAGGAATACGACTGACCAAAAAAGAAAAAATTATTGCAGAATTTGTTTTAGACCACTTTGCAGAGGCGTGCTTTATTACCTCAACAGATATGGCAAAAAGGCTTCATGTCAGTGATTCATCTGTCATTCGTTTTGCTCGTACACTTGGATATTCTGGTTTTATGGATTTTCAAAGAAGTATACGAAAAACATATACTGACAGAATTAACAGCCTTTCTGAAAATATCATTGTTCCTTCAGAGCGTTTAAAACTTAGTATTGGAAAATTAGACCAAAATAGTATTATGGAATCTTATTTTTCAAATATTTTAAGAAATATTAAAACATTGCTTACTGCAAATGATGTGCAGGCTTTTGAACAAGCAAGCGATACTCTCATATCTAGTCATCATAAATATATATTGGCATCTCGTGCAAATTCTGGTACAGGTGATATGCTACTTTTACTTTTAAAACATATGTTACCTAATGTGCATGAAACCTCTTATCCTGCATTAAATGTAATAGACCATTTATCTGATATTACAGAAAATGATTGTTTGATTGCAATTAGTTTTCCACGCTACTCTGAAATGGATTTGCTTGCAACACAAATGGCATATGATGCTGGTGCAAAAATATTGCTTTTAACAGATAAAGCAAGTTCTCCATTGGCACAGTATGCTACACAACTTTTAACAATCAGTGTAGACAGTAATACCTTTTTTAATTCTTATGTTTCTGTTGTATTTGCTTGTGAATTGTTATGTGCATTTATTAGTAGAAAAGTAGGTTATTCTAATGAGGAAAAATTAAAAACAATAGACAAGTATCTTTCAAAAGTTGGTTTATTTTAAATTGATTTGAAACAGATTTATTTGTTGACTATTTCACTTTATACAATAATATAATAAAGCCCCCTATCTGATAAAAGACAGGGGGCTTTATTATTTATTATATCCATATTATTCTTCACAAAATAGCAGTATATGTAATATCACATTTCAAAATATTTTACTATTGATACTAATTTATAAAATATATATTTTTATCAAAATTAGTGAAAAAAATAATATTATATTATCTCTTTTATGTGTTTATGTCATAAAAATTATATAAATCACAATATTTTTATTTCAATTAGTGTAAAAATGGTTTATAATATTGTTATGTTTCCTGAAGTATATTGTCAATATGATTACTTTAAAACAAAATTATATTTTTCATAATATGACATAATAAGTAATAATTACAGAAAGTATATAATTGTTATTAGTACTTCTGATTTTTCTTGTTTTTAGACTCATTTGATTGATAAATTATATAGTTCATATAATTTAGTAATTCTTCTTTTTTTGCTAATGGAAAAGAAGAAGGTAATCGAATAAAATATGGGTCATCTTCATAAACATTCGGATTATCTGTCATGCCTAATAAATAATCTATCGAAACATTAAATCTTTTTGCAAAAAGAATTTTAATGCTATCAGGTGGCTCATTACGATTATTTTCATAAGCTGAAATGGCATATAGAGTTAAATTTAATTGTTTCGCAAGTTCCTTTTGTGTTAAAGAAGCATTTTTTCTCAATTTTGCCAGTCGTTTACCAATCATAATGTTCCCCCCAAATCTTTATATATTAAATTATAACGGCTAATTGTATAAATTCCATATAAGTATACGATTAGCTATTCTTTTATACAGCAAGTAGAGAAAAACGCAAATTTTTTTATCAAAATATATAAATATATCTATTAACTATATGTTTTCTATACAGTAAATAGATTTTTTTGTAAAAAAATAGTAAATTTTTTACCTATCAATTATGACGGATTCTATTATGTTAACATGAAAATTCATCAAAGAGCAAACATTTATAAAATTTTATTTTTTTACTCTATATCACATCATTTTAATAAAACAATATGAACAGAAATTATAAGGAGATGAATCATATGACAGAACAAAAAAGGCAAAAAGTTAATTACATTATGAAAGAATTAAAACAAAAAGAAGTAACACCGCAACAAAAACAACTCACTTGTTGTTTTACAGGACGTAGAAATATCGCAAATGAAAACATCGCATTTGTGACAGAAAAATTAAAAAATGCTATACTCAAAGCTATTGACACAGGATATAAAATATTTATATCTGGAATGGCAGAAGGAACAGACACTATTGCAGCAGAAGTGGTAAAAGAATTGCAACAAAAATATAAAGATATTTATTTAATCGCTTATCTTCCCTATCAAAAAAAATTATTTTCAAAAGAAATTGCTGGATTACTTCCTTGTTGTAAAGAAATATGTGTAGCAGAAATAGAAAATCAAAAAGGTTGTTATCATTTAAGAAATCGATATATGATAGAACATTCTTCTCTTTTAATTGCTGTAACAGATGGAAAGCAAGGAGGCGGAACAGACTACACTATAAAATATGGTCAAAAAATGGGAATCCATATTGAAAAAATTTATTTTTAGATAATCAAAATACACCTTTTCAACTAAAATATGACTCAATAATAAAAAGTCCTCGCCCACTATATAAATACGAAAAGGCGAGGACTATATCGTAAAATAAAGATACCCTATAACAATATAACACAAACTGTAAAAATATACAATCCATATATCTATAAATTTATTTTAATCATTAGTCGTCCCATCCTAATGATTCTAATGTTTGCTCCAAAATGTCTTCCTGTTTATCCAAAACATCTTTTTGCTTTTCTAATTCTATTACTTTTTGAATATAATCTTCTCTTGTAATATTGTTATTTATATACTCTTGCTCTGCTTGGTCAATGGAAATCTCCATCTGTTTTTCTGCAATTTCAACTTCTTGTAATTTTTGAATCATTTGCTCCATATCTGTTGTATCTACCCAATTTTCAGGTAAATTGATAGTAATCCTATCTTCTAAAAGGTCTATTTGAGATTCTAAAGCATTTTCTTGTGTTTTCAAAGTTGCCTTTTGTGTTTGAAAATCATCAGCTTGTATTGATTTTCTTTTAAAATCTAATTCCAACTTTTTGATATCTGCCTCAATCGCTTTTTCTTCTCCTATATTTTTATAATAATTTTCTATTGTTTCCGCTGTAATAGCAGGTACTGTTGCTAAATCAATCGTAGCATTTACAGTAGTTACATCTATTGTATTATCTGTTGCTGTTGTGTCATCATTAGATGTTGTTGTATCTGTTGTAGTGTTATCTGATGATGTTGTAGTATTGTTGTCTATCGCACTTGGTGTAGGAGCATTTTGCATTTCAGACTCTAATGGTTTATTTAATTGTGATTCATTTGTATTGCACGCAGTAAGTGCAAACATCAATACTAGTACTGCAATATATTTTTTCATAATAAAATACCCTCCTTTTTATCATTGTATTGCAATTTTAGTATATCCAAAAACATAGTAATATTGCAATATTAAAATTTAAAAAATAATACGATAACTCCTATTTTATTATTATGATTATGATTACGATATAAAAATTCACAAAACATCATAAAATAATTTATAATACTTTTCAAATGAACTAATTGATTTTTTTCTATTATTTTGGTATGATAAAAACAAAAAATGTTTTTTATGAGGAGGGATTTAAAATGAGTTTTTTTAAAAAAATAATAGGGGTATTAGCAACAGTAATGATATTGGTAATGGGTACTATGCAAGTATTTGCAGTAACACTAACAGCAGAACAAGCAAAAGAGATTGCATTACATTATGTACCAGAAGGAAGTACGCACTTTAATACAAAACAAGATTATAATAAATTTGAAATTAAATTATATAACCAAAAAGACCAAACATTTTATGAAATTGATATCAATAAAACAACACAAAAAATGACATCTTTTGAAAGTGAATCCCAAAACAATTTTGGCAGTATAAAAATTGTTTTAACAGAACAAAATGCAAAGGATATTGTATTAAAGGAGATTCCTCAAGCACAATTTGTAACAGCATATTTAGACCATGATGGCGGATTACAAAAATATAAAATTAGTTTTTATACTTCAAATATTACAGGAGTATATAAAATTAACCCTGAAAACGGCATGATATTAGAAAGAGAAATCAAATTTGTTGAAAACACTATTCAAATACCACAAAATACAATACAAAATATTATTCAAATACCTGAAGTACCTAATACCTCAATGAACTCTGGTATAATTTCAATGGAACAAGCAAAACAAATTGCTTTGTCAAAAGCTCCTAATGCTGTCATTTGGGAAATCAAAACGGATATAGATGATGGCAGATTAATATATGAAGGTGAAATGAAAGAAGGCTATATAGAATATGAGTTTGAAATTGATGCTACAACAGGTATGATATTAGAATGGGATATCGATATTGATGATTAATAAAAATGATTTCTTTAAATATTATTTTATAAAAAATAGAGAAGAACATTTTTTGTTCTTCTCTATTTTATGTTATTCTATAGATGACCGATTTTCTCTAAATCTATTTTTTCTAAATTTGCTCTCTCTTCTTTCATTTTGTTCTGTTTTATTCTGCTCATTTTGACTTTCTTCTGATTTATTTTCTTCTTCTACAATAATTCTATTAAAAAAGTCTCTTTCAGCAGGTACAACAGTTTCTACACCATCTGTTTCTACAACAGGGTCTTGCTGGATTTCTCTCATTGTGTTTGTAACGCCATGATAAAAATAATTTTCATGCCAGTCTACTTCTCTAGGCAGTACAAAACGACTAATTTCCTGTAATATCATTCTTGCATCAAATATTTCTGGATAGCTTTGATACTCTATATTACTTTGATTATCATATATATTTTGTATTTTTTGTTTGATATTTTCAAAATCTGTTTTTAATTTACATTGTGGTAAAAATCCTTCTGTTCTGTCCAATTCCATTATAAGCATATTATAGTATTTCAGCAAACCTTTCGTTACTGCTCCATTTTTATCAAATATTGCCTGTTCCATTTCATTTAATTGTTCAATATCCACGTCTGCTGCTCTAAAACTAATAATCTCATCAAAAATTTGCTCCATAGCATTACAATATTCTATCATTTGCTGTATATGCCATTCTTCTAATGTATAAAATGTTTGTGCCAGCTCCATATACTTTTGTGCAAAATGACCTCTAATATCAAAAATCCCTTCTTCTTCTGGTAATATAATATTTTTTATTTTTTTCTGTAAATCTCTTGGATAAGAATACTCCCAGCTCTTTGTAATGCCATAAAATACCCTTGTTTCTTTTTGTTTTGGTATTTTTTTCTCCCATGTTTCAAATTCCCCTTTGGCAAAAGGCTGGTCTAATATCCAAAAATTTAAGTCACTTAATATATGATGCGCATAGAACACACCACTTACATCTTCCTTTTCTAGTGTATACTGTAATAACTTACATACTGTAATTAAATCCTCTTGTACTTGTTCTTTTTTAAAGCAATATCTCATACTTAAAATATTGTTTAATGCAATAGTAAGCCTTTTTTTCCCCTTTTCCGTAAAAAATCCCTTTTCATCTTTTAAAAATATTTTGTCAATAAAACGTATAATACGATAAATTGCTGTTTTGCATTCTGCCCTTTCAATGACATTCATGTCTTCAAATATAGATTGTTTTCTTAAACAACATTCTTCTTTTTCACGCAAAGGCACATTGCTGAAATATAATGTTCTTCCAGAAAACTTTTCCTCTCCTTCTTCCACTTTTTGTTTTAGTTTTACATTTGTATTCGTATTAGGATTTTGAGATTGTTTCATCTCTATTCTTGCCTGTATAATCAAAATAATTCCCCATACTATACAAATAATAGATAATACTAACCATCGAACCATACGACCCCTGCTTCCTCACTTATTTTTATATCTCTATACAAACCATTTTACAGCCTAATAGTATTTTTTTCAATATAAAAGCCTTCTTTTTTACATTTTACATAAAAATTATTCTATTACAACATAATATAAAATAGATACTATTAAACAAATATCAAAAATATAACATTGATAATGCACAAAATATTGACAAATACATTATAAATATAACAAACACCATAAAATACATTTGAACGAAAAAATGCCCTTATAACAATTTACAAGGGCATTTTCATAAAAGGGATATTTGATATATTCATCAAAATTCAACACTAACTTATTTTGCTTTGCTACAATTATTCACAAAACAATTAGTTTTTTGTACCATAATATTATTTTTTATATTATGCATTTGCTAAATAATATGTTAAAAGCATCATAGTATTGACTTCTGCATATTTTTTATCATTTTCTTTTTTTATATCATTCTTTTTTATAGATTGTTTTTTTATTTTATTTTGTTTATTCTCTTTTTTGTTCATATATTCTTTCCTCCCATCAAATATACATTATATATATTTTTTATAAAGTAACATTTATTTAATCAGTATTTTTTATATTATTTATATTTGGTATATTTTTATTATATATCTATATTTTGTATAAATTATGAATAAAAATTAAAAAATTTCTTAAAGAATTGATATTATTTTTATTAAAAAAATGAAAACAAATTAATATTGTCCCCTTTTCATATATATTTTTTTATGTTACTATAAGCCTTGATAATAATTTATTAAGGAGGTAACACAATTATGAAAAGATATTTTGCAGCACTTCTTTCTACTATGTTTTTATTTACAATTACTGCCTGCAATAATGTAGAGGCTTCTATACAAAATACTGAAAATAATCATACAGAAACAAATGTAATATCTGACTTTGAAACAGAGGCACAAAAAAATATGTCAAATGTCAAAGAAATCACTTTAGACTGCACATTTGGAAAAATGAAGGGTATCTATTCTGGTGAAATGAAAAATAATTTACCTCATGGACAGGGTAAATTTGTTTCACAAAATCAAAATCAAAGCGGTTGGTATTATGAAGGCTCTTTTGTAAATGGTCATTTTGAAGGCGAAGGAAAAACTGTTTTTCAAAATGGACAGATTCAACAAGGTAACTATATCAATGATATCTGGCGTCCTAATACCATACAATTTTTTGAATTCCTGCAAACATTGCCAGGAAGTAATTTTACAATCAATGAAAAAGCGAGAACCATTTTTACAGGAGAAAAAAATTATTTTCCTGTAACATCTTCTGACGAAATTACAAATGTAACAGATAAAAATATAACATATCAAAATGTTATAGAAAATCCTAATAACTATGGTGATAAATTTATGTCTGTTTCCGATTTATCTGTTGTAACACAATCTACATTTTCTGTAACAGAAAATCCTGAAAGTCTTGCCGAATTACGAGGTGTTTATATAGAAGCCTCTCATGACAATAATGAAAATTATGTATTGTATTACAGAGGAAATATTGAAGATTTGAAAGATACAAGTATTATAGAATCTGCCATTGGTATTCCTTTAGATGTTATAAAGAAACAGGATAATACTGGATCAGAAAAAACATATGTTGTTTTAGCTGTAAGTTATATATCATTACAGCAACCATAATATTTATTTGCAGACAGCCGTTAAAAACGGCTGTTTTATTTTAAATATTTTTTTAAATAAATCATATCTACTAATTGCTTACCACATTCAAATATAGCATGATTATAATGTTCTATAAAAAAATTTTTAACAGTGCGATATGGCACAAAACCACAGCTTTTATAAAATGGAATGGTTAAGGGGCTGTCACCCGTTCCTACAATCATAATATCACATACATCTTTATAATAGTCAAAAATGTAGTTTAACATATTTCTGTCATATCCTTGTCTTTTATACTCAGGACATACAGATAAATTTTTTATTTCATAAATATTTTGACATTCTTTTGTAACCACACAAACACATTTTACAGAATTTTTATCATATAATGCAAACATTATACCTGTTTCTAAATAAATATCAATCATAGATTCTTGTTCATCAGCCAACAAAAGCAAGTCAATATATTGTTTTTTGTTTTCTAATATTATTTTTATTTCCATAGTAACCCCTTTTATTTTTCATAAAAAAAATGGTTTGAAAACTCAAACCATTTTCAATGCGGATGGTGGGAATCGAACCCACACTATGTCACCATAACTGGATTTTGAGTCCAGCGCGTCTGCCAGTTCCGCCACATCCGCATATTTTTTAATTTTCCCTCATTGCTTAACTATAATAACATACCTCTTTTAGAAATGCAAGTACTTTTTTTGCATTTTTTTCATTTTTATTGTTCTTTTTTTAAAACAAATGAATTTTATATGGTTACTTTTATATATAAATAACGCTGAATATGTCAATACTCAGCGTTTCTGTTATTTTAATAACCCTCAAAATGTTCTGGTTCTGGATAATTTTCTCCAAACAATTCTACTGTTACATTTTTCATTATTTGTGGTTCTTTTGGTTTGTCATTTCTGTCTGTTTTTGCTTTTGCAATGGTATTTACAACTTCCATGCCTTCTATTACTTTTCCAAAAGCTGCATATTGTCCATCTAAATGAGGTGCTTTTTCATGCATAATAAAAAATTGAGAACCAGCAGAATTTGGCATCATAGAACGCGCCATAGATATTACACCTGCTTCATGTTGCAATGTGTTTGTAATGCCATTATAGTCAAATTCTCCAATAATTTGATAACCAGGACCGCCTGTTCCTGTACCTTCTGGACAGCCTCCTTGTATCATAAAGCCTTTTATTACTCTATGAAATATTAAGCCGTTATAAAAGCCCTTTTGTACTAAGCTAATAAAATTGTTTACAGTGTTTGGAGCAGTTTCTGGATATAATTCTATTTTTATAATAGAGTCATTTTCCATTTCAATTGTAACAATTGGATTTTTCTCTGCCATATTCAATATCTTCCTTTCTTTATTTCATATTTTTTTATTATATCACAATCATTACCATTTTTAAAATATATTCTTTATTTTAAATAATATAATTTGATATAAATTTTGCGAAACATATTCAAAACATAAATGTCATTACATTACAATATATTTTCCATTGCTTTTCTCATAAAAAGTAACAACTATTTTAAAGTTGCATAAAATAATGATAGAAAAGAATATTTTTTTAAGTTCTTTTTTATAAAAAATGAGAAAGGATGTATTTTATATGAATCAAAATAATCCCTATAATTGGTATCAAAATCAATATCAAACTTACTGTCATGGGGAACCAGGACCTACTGGTCCAAGAGGTTATGCTGGACCACAAGGTGTTCAAGGCATACAAGGCGTTCGTGGTGATGTAGGACCAAAAGGCGATCCAGGCTGTCAAGGTCCTAAGGGTGATATCGGTCCTATAGGTCCCACTGGTCCAATAGGTGCGACTGGTGCGACTGGTCCGACTGGCGCAACTGGTCCTATGGGTTTTATGGGTCCGCAGGGTGTAACTGGTCCACAAGGCATACAAGGCGTTACTGGTCCTATTGGAATACAAGGACCAAAAGGTTGCCCTGGCGATGAAGGACCAACTGGTCCAACGGGTGCTACTGGTCCTACTGGTGCTACCGGTCCAACGGGTGCAACTGGACAAACTGGTTCGACTGGTCCTACTGGTGTCGATGGATTAATTGGTCCCACTGGCGCGACTGGTCCAACGGGTGCTGATGGGTTAATTGGTCCCACTGGCGCAACCGGTCCTACTGGTGCTGATGGGTTAATTGGTCCCACTGGCGCAACTGGTGCTACTGGTGCTGATGGGTTAATTGGTCCGACTGGCGCAACTGGTCCCACTGGTGCTGATGGGCTAATTGGTCCCACTGGCGCGACTGGTCCTACTGGTGCTGATGGGCTAATTGGTCCCACTGGCGCGACTGGTCCAACGGGTGCTGATGGGCTAATTGGTCCCACTGGCGCGACTGGTCCAACGGGTCCTACTGGTGCCGATGGATTAATTGGTCCGACTGGCGCAACTGGTCCTACTGGTCCTACTGGCATTGCAGGTACAGGTGCTATTATTCCATTTGCATCAGGACTTCCTGTATCTTTAACAACAATTGCCGGAGGACTTGCAGGTATTCCTGCTTTCGTTGGATTTGGAAGCAATGCGCCAGGGCTTACAGCATTAGGCTCCAGCATTGATATTACAAATGCTAGTGGAACACTTTCTAACTTTGCATTTCAAGTTCCACGTGCAGGTATTATTACTTCATTTAGTGCATTTTTTAGTACAACAGCAGCACTTTCATTAGTAGGCTCTACGATTACAGTAAATGCACAACTATATCAGTCTGCAACACCAAACAATGTATTTACTCCGATTGCTGGAACACTAATTAATCTAACACCATCACTTACTGGAGTACTATCCATTGGAACATTATTAAATGGTGTTCTTACAGGACTCAATATTCCAGTAACAGCTCAAACACGACTAATGCTAGTATTTTCAGCAACAGCAAGCGGATTAACTTTAGTTAATACTATCGCTGGATATGCAAGTGCTGGTTTAAGTATCAATTAACAATATTATAATATAATAATATAGTACAAGCTATCAGCCCATCTGATAGCTTGTACTAATTCTATTTATCATATTTATATCTGTTAATCACTTTTTTATAATATTTTTATATTTATTATCATTTCATTCATATTATCTAGGAGGACGTGGACCTTCAAATTGATAATAGTCTGTTTTAATACGTCCATTAAACAATTTTCTTTTTTTATCCGCTTTTCTGCCGAAAAGGCTTTCAAAATACTCCATAGATGTAATAACATAACAAGACCATGTATTATCTTGTTTCATAATCTCTCCTAGCCCTCTATAAATATTTTCTACCTCTTTTAATTCCCCTATTCTTTCACCATAAGGAGGATTTGTTACTAAAACACCATATTTCCCAGGTAATTTTAAATCAAATGAAGATTTTACATCAAAATGAATACAGTCGTCCACACCAGCTTTTTCTGCATTTTGTTTTGCTAATTCAATCGCATCTGCATCAATATCACTACCATAAATTTCAGGCATCACATCATACTGTATTGCTTTATACGCTTCAATACGTGCCTCTTTCCATATCTTTTTGTCAATTCTTTCCCAATTCTCAGAGGCAAATTTTCTATTTAAACCAGGTGCAATATTTCTAGCTATCATAGCCGCCTCAATCGGTATTGTACCAGAACCACAAAAAGGGTCTAAAAGAATACGATCTTTTTTCCAGTAGCTAAGCTGTATCATAGCAGATGCTAATGTTTCTTTTAAGGGTGCAATCATAGCATTTTCTCTGTATCCTCTTTTATGAAGCCCAGAACCAGATGTATCAATGGCAAGTGTAGCAACATCTTTTAATATGCTTATTTGTATGGTATATTCTGCTCCTGTTTCATCAAACCAATCTGTGTGATATTTTTGTTTCAATTTTTCTACAACCGCTTTTTTTACAATAGATTGACAGTCCGAAACACTGAAAAGTGTAGATTTTACAGATTTTCCTACTACTGTAAACTTGCCGTCTTCTGGTATCCAATCTCCCCAAGGTAATGCTTTTGTTTGTTCAAAAAGTTCATCAAATGTAACTGCTGTAAATCGCCCCATATTTATCCAAACACGTCCTGCACATCTCAACCATATGTTAGCCTTTACAATCGCACTTTCATCACCTGTAAATTCTACTCTGCCATCATATGTTTTAATATTTTCAAAACCTAAAGCAATGATTTCTCTTTTTAAAACTGCCTCTAAACCAAATGTTGCAGAGGCAATCATATTAATATTTGACATAATATTCTCCATTTCTTCTATATTCATTATGATAATGTTTCATATTTTATTATATCAGAATTGATATGGATATGGTAATATGACTTGAAAAAAATATTAAAAAAATGTATAGTATTAAAAATAATATATAGAAATGAGGAAAAAAATGTATCAATTATTAAAAGTAGAAGGAAGAGCAAAAAGAGGAGAATTTCATACTCCTCACGGTATTATACAAACACCTGTTTTTATGAATGTAGGTACTATTGCAGCAATAAAAGGTGCAGTGTCTTCTGAAGATTTAGAAAGAGTAAATTGTCAAGTAGAATTATCAAACACATATCATTTACACGTACGCCCAGGAGATGAAATTGTAAAAAAATTAGGTGGACTGCATAAATTTATGGTTTGGAACAAACCTATATTAACTGATTCAGGTGGATTCCAAGTATTTTCATTAACTTCTTTAAGAAAAATAAAAGAGGAAGGTGTTTATTTTTCTTCTCATGTAGATGGAAGAAAAATATTCATGGGACCAGAAGAAAGTATGAAAATACAATCAAATTTAGCGTCTACTATCGCTATGGCTTTTGATGAATGTATTGGTATTCCAGCAGAAAGAAAATATGTTCAAAATTCTGTTGACAGAACAACAAGATGGTTAGAACGCTGTAAAAAAGCACTTTATGAATTAAATCAAAAAGAAGATACTATAAACAAAAAACAAATGTTATTTGGCATTAACCAAGGTGCAATTTATGAAGATATTCGTATTGAACATGCAAAAAGAATATCTGACATGGATTTAGATGGCTATGCTATAGGAGGACTTGCAGTAGGGGAAACACACACAGAAATGTATCATATACTGGAGGAAGTCGTGCCTTATTTACCTCAAAACAAACCTACTTATTTAATGGGTGTGGGAACACCAGAAAATATATTAGAGGCAGTAGAAAGAGGCGTTGACTTTTTTGATTGTGTATTACCTTCCAGAAATGGACGTCATGCTCATGTATATACCAATGCAGGTAAAATCAATTTATTAAATGCAAAATATGAACTGGACGATACCCCCATAGAACAAGGCTGTAATTGTCCAGCTTGTCAGAGATATTCCAGGGCATATATTCGCCATTTGTTTAAAGCAAAAGAAATGCTTGCTATGCGTCTGTGTGTACTTCATAATTTATATTTCTTTAATACTATGATGGAAGAAATTAGAACAGCACTTGACGAATGTAGATTTGCACAATATAAAAAACAAAAACTTGATGGTTTTCAACAAAATTTGAAATCATGAAATGATATTTTAGGGTGTACTTTGAAAATTGGTACACCCTCCCTTATTATTTACATTCTATTTTAATTGTTTGTATTTCTTCTACGTTTTTTATCTCTTTATCCAACTCTATATAATAAGTATAACAGCTAAAATCAGGTTTTAATTCCATTGCAGTAATAGGTATGCTTTCCTCATTGATAAATACTTTGATATGCTCATTTACAGCATTCAAATTTTCTGCTACAACATTTCCCTCTGAATTAATTGTCAAAATAGAATTTAATAACTGTGTTAATTGTTCCGCTTTCACAGCATCTTCTTCACGAATAGAAAAATCAATTGTAATTTTGCCATTTTCAAACCAGCTTTTTGGCAAGTCTCTTATATTTGTTTTTTCACGCCAAGTCATTCTAAATAAATAAAGATATTGTTCATTTGTTCCAGTTGTATAAAATTTTGGGGGTTCTTTTTCGTTTTCATTTAATTCTTTTTGTTCTGTTTTCATACACTCTATTATAAAATGAGAAATATTTTCTGTTTTTTGTTTTTCATAATCAATACTTGGACAAACTGCCCAATATGGTACATAGTCAAAAGAAATGCTTCTTTTTTCCCAATTCCATGTTATGTAACTAGAATGGCAATGTTCCAAATTATCTACACTAACTAATATTTGTCCATTTATACTATAAGAAGTATCATAAGTAACATTAAATCCATTTACTCTTGTATAAATATCAGTAGCTTGCGCAATAAAAGCTACCGAGCCAACATTTTTATTTTCTTTTTTAGGTGTTGCAGTGACTTCTTTATTCGGATTATAATCTATGTATAAACAGCGTTCTTCATCAACATAATGCAAATCAAAACCATATTTCTCCAAGTCTTCTGCAATCACAACTGTCCTATCATCTAAATTGTAGGAAGGTATTGATAAACCATTAATATATGCAGTAATGTCCGAATAAATCACTTTTTTTGTCATAGTAGCAGCAAAAATAACATTTCTTGTTATTGTTACACAAAATAATATAATTATCAATTTTAAAATTTTTTTCATAACACTGATTTCTCCTATTTTTAAAGTTCTATAAAATATCTTTTTCCTGTATGAATATCAAATATTCTCCAATTTCCTATACTCCATTTATCTACATGAGCATAACAAATAACATCTTCTAAAATATGTATTTGATTGCCAAATAGATAAGGTACAGCTATAATCGCCTGACTTTGTTCTTCATTTAATGAAACACTGTATAAATTATGATAATACTTTCCATTTTTTTCAATACTATAACAATAGTATAAAGTGTTATTATAAACAGCAAATTGATATATATTTCCACTCTCTACTTTTACTATTGTTTTTGTAGTATGATTTTGTAAGGAATATTGTTTTATTGTATTTTCATTAAGATAATATAAATTGTTGTTATATATTTGAAAATAATTTATTTTATATTCCAATTCTATTTTATGAAAAGCATTTTGCTCATGTAATGGTAAAGCATAAACACCATACTCCAATGCTTGACCATTTTTATATTTTATTTCATCTGATGTCCCATCAACATCTTTTGCAGTCCAATGACGTGCTTGAATATAAATAGTATCCTGATATTCACAAGTACTATTCCAATATTGTGTAATTGATACAGCATCAAAAGGACTTGTTACAGTATTTTCTATGACTTCATTTGTTACTAAATTATAAAAAACATTTTTTTCAGCCCAATATACCCAACTATCTGAAAGAAATGCAATTTCTTCATATTTACAAACATATTCACTTTTTCCCCCATTGACAGAAACACGATAATATCCACTTTTTTGCTCTTCCTCTTTTATTTCTTCTCTTTGTGCTTTAAAATAAACATATCCATCATTACAAACTCTCATATTATAAATGGGTGCAATAGGGTCATATTGAAAATAGTCTTTACATAATGGAGAGGCTATTTGTGTTTGCAAATCATATTGATAAAGTTGTAATGCTTCATGATTTTCTTTTATTTTAACATATTTCATATAATAAATAATGTGATTTTTCTCCGCAAAATATCCATTTTTATTGATATTATCTTTATTTGTAGATTGATTTTCTGATATATTTTCTATTGCATAAACAGTCTGCACCAAAATGATACTACATAACAGTAACATACTTATTATTTTTTTTAGTTTTTTTATTTTTCTCATAATAACTCTCTCCTTGTTTACATTTTTTCTATATTATAAATAAACCACAAATAAAACAAATTTTCTATCATTTTTTTAATGTATTTTGTATTCTTTCATCTTTGTTTCAAAAAATGTCTTTTATTAATAATAAAAAGGTCTATTTAAAATTTCAATCATATTTCATGTTTTTAAAAATTGCTATGCTATCAATTCGTATCCTTTTTTTGTAGTATACACATCATCTTCACTACATCATTTACACTTATAGTAAATGATTGGTTACATTTTAGAAACCTAGTAATAAAAAAGTGCGTACTTTTTTATTATTTTTTTATGCATTATAATTTAATCATAGATAAGAAAAAGATAAGAAAATCAAATATGATTAGTATGAAAATTAAGAAATGAAAAAGCTTCATACAATAAAAATAATAGGTACAACAGTATTTGCTACTGCTATGACTATGGCATCATTTGCTTATGCAAATACAAATGAAAATATTGCTTTTAGAACAGTAATAGAGGCAAAAGGAGGTACAGTCACTTACGATAATACATTAATTATAATGGAACAGAAATCAATTTTATAATCGGTTCTGGAAAAATTAACGTAAATGGTACAGTTGTAAATGAGCAAACATATTTAGAGAGGGGTAATACTATGATAAACAAAACATTTTTAGAAAACAAATTAAACAACATTGCAGTCAGCGAAACAAAACTTGAAATTGGTACAATAAAAACATATGATTTTGGTAACATCAAATTAAACGCATATTTGACAAATGATGTTTTAAATGATGTAACTTATATCGTAGAAAAAGGAGATAATGTCGTTATAATAGAGGGAACAGCATTCCATAATAATGTTGATGAATTAGCAGAATACATCAAATTATCTGGCAAAAATATTGCTGGTGCATTGATGGCATATCATCCAAATGGTTATGATAAATTCTATACTGATGTTTATGCTACGGAAAATGCAGTAAATAGCTGGCAACAAGGAGGTAGCATACGTTCACTAGTAGATGGCTTTGTTGTAATTTTTGGAGATGGAATTGCAACAGAAATGCCTCAAACTGCAAAAACAATCACTGCTGGACAAAACATTACTCTAGGTGAAATAGAATTTCATATTATAGAAGCTGGTGACGATGCTTATAGCGTTGAAATACCTGAAATAAACTGTATTTATCGCCATATGATGGGGTCAAAATGCCATAATATATTAACATCATTAGAACATATTGATGCTATGATTGCAGAAATGAAACAATATAAACAAAAAAATTATTCACTCATATTAACTAGCCATTATGAACCAGAAATATTATCAGCAGTTGACGAAAAAATAAACTATTTAGAAACAGTAAAACAAATTACATTACAATCAAACAATGCAGAAGAATTTAAAACAAATGTCAAACAAAAATTTGCTGATTATACAGGAGAAAATTATATTGATATGACAGCAGGATTTTTATTCCCATAAATGCAATTATATAGAGTATCCGCAAATTGAAAAAATTTGCGGATACCTAAAAAATATAAGAAGGTAAATGTTATGTTGTTACTTTACAATACAAATAAAATAGAACAATTACAGCAGGCACTAAAACAAGCAGAAGTTATTGTGATTGGTGCAGGAGCAGGGCTTTCATCTGCTGCTGGTTATAACTATACAGGAGAACGATTTCAAAAATGGTTTAAAGATTTTGAAAACAAATATCATATAAAAGATATGTATACAGGAGGATTTTATCCCTATACAACATTAAATGAATATTGGGCATATTGGAGTAGATACATTTATATCAATCGATATGTTGATGCTCCTAAATCGCTTTATAATACACTTTATAATATTATAAAAAATAAAGATTATTTTGTTATTACAACAAATGTAGACCATTGTTTTCAAAAAGCAGGCTTTGATAAAAAAAGATTGTTTTATACACAAGGAGATTATGGTTTATTACAGTGTAGTGTACCATGCCATACACACACTTATGATAATAAAGAAATGATATTAAAAATGTTGGAGTCACAATGCTATCAAAAAGAAATTGATAGTGGTATCAATAAAATGTTTGTTCCAGATGAGCTTATTCCCTATTGTAAAATATGCGGAAAACCTATGAGTATGAACCTTCGTGCAGATGATACATTTGTGCAGGATAGTGGATGGTATCAATCTTTGGAACGATATCAGACATTTTTAAAAAATCATAAAAATAAAAATGTTCTATTTTTAGAGTTAGGTGTTGGCTATAATACACCTTCTATTATAAAATATCCTTTTTGGAAAATGACAAATGAGTGGAAAAAAGCAAAATATGTTTGTATTAATCAGTCAGATACTTTGATACCAAAACAAATACAGAAAAAAGCAATTTGTATCAATGATGATATTGAAACAGTGATAAATCAAATAGGAGGAACAAATGAATGATACAGATAAATTACTGAAAAAATTATTAGAAGATTTAGAATATCATATTGTTATACCAATGCAGGAGTATGAAAAAAGAAAACTGATTCGTAGTATAATGAATGTTCGCCCACCAAAACCTATTTCAGATGAATTACTAACATTGCAAAGCAATTATTTACAAAAACAACTAAAAAATAAAGGTATTGTAAATTTATCAGATATACCAACTATAAAACAACAATATCACAGCGATTTTATATATGCACAAAAAATATCACTCTGGCAAGGAGATATTACACAATTAAAAGTAGGTGCTATTGTAAATGCAGCAAATTCTCAAATGTTAGGCTGTTTTATTCCTTGTCATAATTGTATTGATAATGCTATTCATAGTGCTGCTGGTATACAACTTCGTTTAGAATGTCATGATATTATGGAACAAAGACGTATACAGTATGGCAAACAATATCAAGAACCTACAGCAACAGCAACATTAACAAAAGCGTATCATCTTCCTTGTGACTATATCATTCATACAGTAGGACCCATTGTATATGAATACTTAAATGATACACTTCGTCAAGACTTAAGTAATTGCTATGAAAATGTATTAAAATGTTGCGTAGAAAATCATATTAAAAGTGTCGCTTTTTGTTGTATTTCAACAGGAGAATTTCATTTCTCAAATGAGGAAGCTGCAAAAATTGCTGTTGAAACAGTAACAAATTTTTTAAAAACACATGATAATCATATAGAAAGAATTATTTTTAATGTTTTTAAAGATATTGATAAACAAGTTTATAAAAAACAATTACAGCTGGTTTAGTTACGACTAAATCAGCTTATTTATATACTTGAAATTTTTGTATATAACAGTATAATAATATCATATTCTTAAAAAAGGAGGGCTTGTTATGTTAACAAAAGATGAAATGCCATCTTGCCCAGTAGCCACAACAGTCCGACTAATCGGAAGTAAATGGAAACTACTGATAATGAGAAATTTATTCATCCGTTCATGGAGATTTAATGAATTGAAAAAAAATTTAGAAGGAATTAGTCAAAAAGTATTGACAGATAGTTTGCGCTCTATGGAAGAAGATGGAATTATTATTCGTACAGTTTATGCTGAAGTTCCTCCAAGAGTGGAATATACTTTAAGTGAATTAGGGTATTCTATGAAGCCAATTATGGATTCTATGGAACAATGGGGATTAAATTATCAGAAAAAAGTATTGACTAAATAACGTAGGAAATAAAAATTTTCTTTATTTTATAAAATGAATACTAAAGTTTTTTAATTAAAGAAAATACAAACTGTCACATATAATATCATCGTATAGTGGCAGTTTGTAGCTATATTATTTTGTTTTTGTTATTTTTTTATTGATTTTTAAAATGAACTAATCTATTTCAAAACCACCCTTTAGAATAAACTTACGAATCAATTTATCTACTCTAATATTTACCTTTGCTGGATTCAGTTTCATACCTTCTTTACTTTCAAAATATGCTTTTGCTTTCGATTTATCAACTGTATCCTTTATTTCATCTAATCTTCCAAATTCATTGATATTGATTTCTGTTAATTTTAAATCCATCATATTTCTTAATTTTTCCTCATCTATACCAATCGTATATGCAAAACGATGAATTTGGTCATTTTTAGCTTTAAATTGATATTCTGTAATGTAATCCCTTAATGTTTTTCCTTCCTCTATAAAAACATCTCCACTTTGCACATCATGTAAAAAAATATTCGCATATTTCTGTTCTTCTTGACTTAATGTTGCAAAAGATTTATGTAATTCATTCAAAGCCTGCTCAGTTCGTTCTTCTGAAGCCTCATCACTACGGATTAACTTCAAATACTTTTCAAATCGACTATTCATATAGTCAGAATCAATTCGTCCTGTATCAATTTCAGTAATATATCCCACTAAATCATAAGGGACATCTTCTCCCCCACCAGTAGATGGCGCATCTCCAGAAGGTATTTCTTTATATCTTTGAACTAAAATAAGATATGTTGTTTCATCAAAATTCACTTTTATTTCATCTATATTTTTGTCATCAGTAACAAATTTATAGCATAACTTGTTCCATTTAAATCCTTGAATTTTCACAGCCTCTAAATATTCGTTAAACTTTTTGAACAATGAGGCAAATTTTGCTACAACGGTTCTATCTTCAGGAAGTTTAGAAAAATCCTCAATATTTGAATTTTTATAAAGTTCTTTTATGTCTTTGAATAATTCATTCATCTTTTCTAGGTTTTTATATAATTTGTCAACAAATAAACCAATCGGTTTGTTACCAGAATATAATTTTACTGCGTCATTGATATTTTTTTCCATAGTATGTGGTCTTCTATAATATCTAATGGTTCCGAAAGGTTTCTTTGTACCAAATAATCTATTCGTTCTCGAAAATGCCTGTATAATATTTTCATATTCCAATACTTTATCCAAATATAATGTGTTCACCCATTTTGAATCGAATCCAGTTAACATTTGGTCAACAACAATTAACAAATCAATCTGCTTATCAGGTTCTTTGTTAATGAATTTATAATATTCTTTATGAGCCAATCTTAATGCTATATCCTTTTTAAATAATGCATATGTTCCAATGGAAAATTCTTGCTCATATCTTTCGTTATAATCGTTTATAATTTCTACTAAACCTTCTTCTTTAAATTGTACGCCTCCACCATTATCAATATTAGGGTCAAACAAACAAGTTATTTTCAATGATGACATTTTTTCCTTCAGTAAACGATAGTATGTAATCGCTTCTGGTATACTGCTTGTTGCAAAAATCGCATGAAACTTTGACGCATGGCTTAAATCAAGCCATTTATCTGCTATATCTTCAACAACTTTACTTTGATGTTGTAATGTCTGATATTGGGAATTCGGAATATAATCTTCAATTCCTTTTACATACTTTCCATCTTCTCCTATAAAACCTGCCATTTTTATTTGAGCAGTATCCATGTATTTATAATATATTTCTGCTTTTTTTGTATATTGTAATGCTTCTTCCACCGTTTTTGCTTTTGCTTTTTCTAATGCAATCACTCTGCGAACATCACTATCTTTATAAGTCATTACTTTATATGGGTCAAACCCTAAAACATTTTTATCTCTAATACCATCAGCTATACTATATCTATGTAATTCATTCCCAAAAACTGTAGTTGTGGTATTCATCTTTTTTTGATTTTCTTCTTGAATAGGCGTACCTGTAAAGCCAAAGAAAATAGCATTAGTAAAAGTATCCTTTATTGTCAAAAGCATATCTCCAAATGTAGACCTATGCGCCTCATCAACAATAAACACAATACGCTTTGTGTTGATTTTTTCAATATCATATGCATTTAAATTATTATCTTCATATTTGATTCTGCTCATTTTCTGTATAGAAGTTACAATTAAGGTATCAATATGAGAGTCGCTTTTTAATTTAGAAATCAGAGCAGATGTATTTTCAGTCGCTTTTACACTTGATTGGTCATTACTAATACTTTTGGATTCTCCAGCGAAACCACGATATTCACCTAATGACTGTATTCCTAATTCAATTCTGTCCATCAAAAATACCACTTTATCTGCATCTTGAGAATCTGCAATTAGCTGAGCCGATTTAAAACTTGTCATTGTCTTTCCAGACCCTGTTGTATGCCAAATAAAACCACCAAGCTGATTCTTTTCGCCCCACTTTATTTTAGCAACTTTATCAGAAATAGCATTCGCAGCATAGTATTGATAACTACGCATTACTTTAAGAATTCCATCTGATTCATCAGCTATTGTATAAAATCCTATGAGTTGATGAGCCATAGGAATCGAAAGCAATGACGATGCAATATCTTTCCAATTGTTTATAGGCTCATTGTTAAAATCTGCCCATTGAAAATAGTAGTCTGTGTTGAACTGCCCATCTATACCTGGATTTGCATAATATCTTGTTTCGTTGGGTGTCATTGCTACAAAAACTTGAACAAGTGAAAATAATCCAGTAAAAATGCCTTCTTTAGAATACTTTTCAATCTGATTGTACGCTTGACTAACTGGAACACCGCTTCTTTTCAACTCAATATGGATAACAGGCATTCCATTTATCAACAACATTAAATCTCCACGACGCTTATTCAGAATATTTGACTTTTGTGTAAAAATTGGCTGTTGTACGATTTGATATCTGCTTTGTCCAGCAGCAATTTCTCGTCTGTCGTATATTTTCAAACTTACTTCTTTTCCAAAATGAACTTTATCCTCTATGTTATCTCTTTTTATAGAAACTGTTTTTCCATTTATAAATGTATTTAATTTAATTGGTGTACGCAAAGAATTTATTTGTTCTAAAATCTGTTGCATTTCTCCTTCCGTTAAAGGATAATTATTTAAGCGGTCTATTCCACGATTATTATCGAATAGAATTTTTGCCCAATTATGCAATAAATCCTTTTCTGTTGGATATTTTATTACTTCTTTTTCCCAGCCTTTATCAGAAAGAACTTTGATAAGTGCTTCTTCAAAGTCTGCTTCATATTGAAAAGTCATATTTTTTAATTCCTTTCTAACTTTTGGTATATACTTTACTATACAAACATTTTTTCAAGACAAGCTTTTTTCATGTTTTGTAATTTTTTTAGTTTTTGCTGTTGAAGAGCAATAAGATGGTCAAATACGAGAAAATATTTTCCCAAAGCTTTTTGCTCGTCAATATTATCGGTCACAGAATACTCAACATTCACTAATTGCGAAACTTTAATGCTTGGTTGAACTGCCCCCATAACAATTCGCATTACTTTGTCTTGATTTTCTTCTGTTGAGAACATTGCATACAGAAAACTTGAATCATAGTTTTCTTTTGCTCTGAAAGCTATTACGTTCTGTGCAATTGCTGCGTTTTCATTACTATCCATCAAACTTATTAGTCCTATACTTCCAACAGTAGAAAAAAGAATATCGCCCTCTTTTATATAATCTCTTAACATAGTGTTAAAAGTATTATCATCTAAATATTTCTCAACTTTTGAATAATCAGGAGAACCATTTCCAAGACAAGCAACTTCAATTAAAGGGTGCGTTCCGTTTTCAGTGATTGGTGGAGTTTTTCCTCTATTATCAACTGCTTTATCAGCAATTTCCCCCAACTTACGCTTTTCCCAATTTCCTGTAAATTCTGCAAATCTAACTTCTGGGACAATTTCTCCATTACGAGGAAACATTTTTTCAAGCATAGATTTTTTAATATTCACTAGCCTGTTATACTTTTTCTCATGAAGAGTAATAAGGTGGTCGAGGCTTGAAAAGTAAGTTGTAATTTTACACTGTTCTTTTATTGATGGAAATGAAATATCAATATCCTTTAGTTTTTCAAAATATAAGTTGGTAACACTTCCTCCCTCAACTCTCATTGCAAATTGCTTTTGTAATGTAGCATTAAACATAATAGCAGTAAACTGTGGATTTTGATTTGTATTATAAACAGAAATCATTTCTCCAATAGCAACATTAGATAAAGAAAGCCATGTACAATGATTATAATCCATTGGCTCTTCTCCAACTCGCGGAATGAGTACCTCTGTTCCTTTGCTAAAACGAAGTTTCTCAGGGGGCATATTTGTATATGAGTACACCTGATTGATTTTTGTCCCAAATTTAGTATATAACTCACCATAGCGTACACATGGGGTAGTTGCATTCTCTGATACAGACCACTTCGGACAACTATGTCCATAATAAAAATCCCCATAATCTGAAATCTTACGCTGTTCCCAATATTCTGTAAATCCTTTGAAACGAATAGAAGGCTTTTGCTTTTCAGTCATTTTTTAATTCCTTTCTAACATTTAGTATATATTTTACTATACAAACATTTTTTTAAGGCAAAATTTTTTCATATTTTGCAATTTTTCCACCTTTTGCTGGTGAATGGCAATAAGGTGGTCAAGATTTTCAAAATATGTTCCAATTTTATGTTGTTCTTCACTTGACGGATAGTATCCTTCAAATTCCATTACATCATTTACAGATAAATTAGTTTGTTTTACACCATCATCAAATTGAAGAAAATACTTATTTCTATTCATCAAAACATATAAATAATAAGGACATATATTTTCAGTTGGCGTTATTCCAGCAATTCTTTGATTTAGCGTATATTTATCGTCTTTATCAACTAAAAAAGTCCTTGCTATTGCTCTACCATTTGGCACATCACTCAACACAAAAGCAATCTCATTTTTAAACAAAGGTTCTTTTTGTTTATTAGAGAATTTACGTACCTCACCATTCGTAGAAACAAATTTTGAATTAACAACAATATATTTTCCTTGCTCAGAAATATCATTTTCATGTGCCTTTCCATTACGGTATTTTACCACTTCCCATAACTTACGTCGTTCCCAATCTCCCATAAATTCGGCAAATCTAACTTCTGGAACAGTTTCTCCATTACGAGGAAACATTTTTTCAAGCATAGATTTTTTAATATTTACTAGCCTGCTATACTTTTTCTTATAAAGAGTAATAAGGTGGTCAAGGCTTGAAAAGTAAGTTGTAATTTTGCACTGTTCTTTTATTGATGGAAATGAAATATCAATATCCTTTAGTTTTTCAAAATATAAGTTGGTAACACTTCCTCCCTCAACTCTCATTGCAAATTGCTTTTGTAATGTAGCATTAAACATAATAGCAGTAAACTGTGGATTTTGATTTGTATTATAAACAGAAATCATTTCTCCAATAGCAACATTAGATAAAGAAAGCCATGTACAATGATTATAATCCATTGGCTCTTCTCCAACTCGCGGAATGAGTACCTCTGTTCCTTTGCTAAAACGAAGTTTCTCAGGGGGCATATTTGTATATGAGTACACCTGATTGATTTTTGTCCCAAATTTAGTATATAACTCACCATAGCGTACACATGGGGTAGTTGCATTCTCTGATACAGACCACTTCGGACAACTATGTCCATAATAAAAATCTCCATAATCTGAAATCTTACGCTGTTCCCAATATTCCGTAAATCCTTTGAAACGAATGGAAGGTCTTTGCTTTTCATTCATATGATTCACCCATCAGAAGTGATTTCAATTCACCCAATCCTTTCATATCAAATTCATTTCCTACTAAATCGTCAATCATTGATGAAAGCAAACGTTCCGTTTCCTTAATTTCTGACTCTACTTCAAAATAAGTTGTAGCATATTTTGATTGTAGCATTTGAATTTTGGTAACAATATGATTCACAATAATATCTGGTAACTGATTGATATCTTTAATAAGTTTATCAATCCATTTTTTATCAAGCAATTCGTACACCATTTCATCAGATAAATTTTCGATTGTTTCTTTAGTAAGCATATGAAGTTCTGTCGCTTCTTTTTTAATTTCTTTTTTCAGTTCCTTTTCTTCCTGTGATAATTCTTCATATTGAACAAGTTTAGCAATAAATTCTTTGTTTTCTTCTGTTGCAGGCTCTTTTCGCAACTCTTTTAACTGATTCGTTACTCCCTTAGCAACAAAAGCATCATTACCATCGTTTAATATTTCGCTTTCTTTTTCTTCTTCTGTTAATGAATCAATTATTTCATCATATAAAGAAGGGATTTCTGCAAGTCTTTTTTCTTTTTGTTTCAAAGCATAATATTGTTCTGAAAGAATTTCTTTCTGTACCAGTTCAAACGGAATAATATGCCCAATCCATCCATCTTGTACTTCTTGTTCTTTGCCATTTTTCTTTTTGATAACGAAATTAGGGTCTACTTTCTTTGTTGCCTCAAATCCTTCTGACTGAATCGTTTCCAAATCAACAGCAATTTTACTCCACTCATTATACAATAACTGATAAGCCTGATATTTGTCTATCAAAGGAATATTCTCTAAACGAGTAAAAATATTTTCACTAACTTTATTTTCAGCTTTATCAATTTCGATTTCATTCATATTTTCAATCCATTCCATTCTCAAATAAGAATGAAAATCTTGAAATGCATTTGCAAATGTTTGTTCAAATTGCATAACATTTTCATGACTTTTGATAGTCTGTTTAATATCTTTTGTAGCAACTTCTACATAAGGAATATCACTATTTGTAAATAATACATTTTTTAATTCTGGAAAGGCGTCCCAATATTCTTTTAATTCTGCAATTTCAGATACAGGAATCCCTCCAAACATAGAGGCATAAATATCCCAGCTTTCTGTTTCTTCGGAAGAATCTACATATCGTGGAATATTCAAATTATAATCATTATTTCTAATTTCTTCTCTTGATACGACTCTTGAAAACTTATGTATATTCTCTCGTTTTATAACAGTGTCTACAATTCTCTTAATATTTGAGGCACTTAATTTATTATTTTTACCTTCTTTGATAAATCCTTTTGAAGCATCTACCATTAAAGTATCTGTATTTTCTCTTTTTTGTTTCAAAACCATTATAATGGTAGGAATACCTGTTCCAAAAAATATATTTGCAGGCAGCCCAATAATTGTATCAATATGATTGTTTTCAATTAGATTTTTGCGGATTTCTCCCTCTTCTCCACCTCTGAACAACACACCATGAGGTAAAACAATCGTCATAATTCCGTCTGGCTTAATGTGAAATAAGTCATGTAATAAAAAAGCATAATCTGCTTTTCCTTTTGGTGCTAAACCAAAACGAGAATATCTTGGGTCATGTCTTTTATTTGATGGCTCCCAAACCTGTGAATAAGGTGGATTCGATACAACCGCATCTACATATAACGGATTGTATGTATTGACTGGGTCATTTTCATCAAAAAACGGCCAGTCCTCCTCTAAAGTATCTCCGTTTCTTGTAACAATATTATCTGGCTTAATTCCTCTCATCACTAAATTCATTCGGGTAAGGTTATATGTGTTTTCTTTTAATTCCTGAGCATAATATTTAATATTATTTCCGTCTGACATATATTTAGAAACACTTTTACCAATAGTGATTAACAATGAACCAGAACCGCTTGTTGGGTCATAAATTTTTATTTCACTTCTTCCTCTTAAGTGATCCGCCACAATTTCAGACATCAAAACTGAAACCTCATGTGGAGTATAAAACTCGCCAGCTTTTTTCCCAGCGTTGGCTGCAAATTGGCTAATTAAATATTCATAAATAAATCCAAGAATATCATAATCTTGTTTTCCATCCATTGGAATATCTTTAATCAATTGCAGTAATTCGCTAATTGCCCTTGTTTGTGTATTAGAACTATCCCCTAATTTGCTTAATCCCGTTTGAAGTGTATCAAATACTTTATCGAACACCTTTTTATGTGTCCAATAAATCAATCGACTAAATGCAGATAAAGCATCTCTTACATTGGAAACATCAAAATCTCTCCCCATTTCTATCCAAGTTGAAAACAAATTTTCATATGAAATAAAATATCCGATATTCCTTTGCACATATTCCACTGTTTCCTTATCTTCTTCAGCTAAATCTTTAATATCATCATCGCTAAATTCTTTTTCCTTCAAAAATTTTATTTCTTGGTCTGATAAATACTTATAGAAAATAAATCCAAGGATGTAGTCCTTATATTCATTTGCTTCTATTTTTGAACGCATTTTATTTGCTGACTCCCAAATTTTATTTGCAAGTTGTTGTTTGTTCATTATCTATTCCTCCGTTTATTTGTATTTTATTTTTCTAAATTAACTATTTTTATAATATCTCTAAAAGAGCAAGCTAATGTGCTTTATATGTCCAATAAAATATTAGCTGTTATATTTTTACCTTTTTTAGTTTTGCTCAATGTAAATGTTCAGCACATTTTTCTAAACTGTTGTACAGTCAATATTATTATACTACTAAAATACTGTATTCTCAATAGACAGCACTCTACTTTGATTTTTAAAGCAACAAAAAAGCAGAAGCACACAATTATTCTGCTGCTTCTACTTTTTTAAATCATAATAAAATCTCTTTATATAATATCAGCAATTTTGTTATAAGTTTTTCTTGTATTTTCTATTCCAGTCGTATCAACATGATTTAATCTTGCACTCAATATTTATTTTTATAAATAAAAATCCATCTTTTAAATATAATCTAATAGATTAACTTCCCAATAATTCAACAAATACACATCATAAGTGTCTGATAGGAAAATCTGTTTTTAATACCCAGATAATTGCATTGAGTAATTCTATTGGCTCACATCTTTCTCTTCCATATTTTGAAGTTTTAGGAGGAAAAAACTGTTTGATTTGTTCCCATTGATAATCACTTAATTCTCATTTTTGCATCGTAACAACCTACCTTTTTATATTTTTTATTGCTTAGTATACCCTGTTTTTTCAGTTGTTATTTCCTGTAAAATTTGTTTAAGTATACCACCTAATAATATCTTCATCATGACTTTCTTTCTACAAAATCTTTTAATAATTTTTTCTACTAGTACATTTAAATCCAGTTCATGATTGATATATTACACTTCTTTTATAATGTCATATTCTTCACCAGGATAAAGCAAATGCAATTCCTTTTCTTCCTTTTTTAGCATTGTTTCAATAGAACGTCTTGCTACTAATCCAGATGAAATACAATATAGTAAATCTTTAAATTGCAAATTTAGTTTTTCTTTCCTTATTATTTAGTAATATTTGATATATATTCTGGCATAAACACTCCAAAAATACTAAATATAACTGATATTATAATGCTTTAATTAAAATAATTTGATTTCTTTATTTTTCAAATGTACTTATTTTTTGCAAAAATATATTTGTATTTTTCTCTGCATCTCGTCCAAAAATTGCAGAACCTGCTACAAATATATTTGCACCCGCTTTTGTTACCTGTTCTATATTCTTTTCTGATATTCCTCCATCTACCTGAATATCTATATTCAAATTATTTTTTATTATTCTATTGTGTAATTCTGTAATTTTTTCAAGCATACATGGAATAAATTTTTGTCCTCCAAAACCAGGATTAACAGTCATAAGTAACACCATATCTACCTCATGCAATACCCAATCCAATAACGATAGTGGTGTAGCTGGATTTAAAGCAACACCTGCTTTTACCCCTAATGCATGAATTTGTTGTATCGTACAATCTAAATGTTTGCATACTTCTGCATGAACAGTAATACCATTTGCACCTGCTTTAACAAAATCTTTCAAATATCTATCTGGATTTTCTATCATTAAATGTACATCAAAAAAAGAATTGCTAATCTTACGAATACTCTCTAAAACTGGAAATCCAAAAGAATAGCTTGGTACAAAAGTACCATCCATAATATCTAAATGCAAATAGTTTATTCCAATATTTTCAACTTTTTGTATTTCCTGTGCTAAATGTGCAAAATCTGCAGCGAGTAAAGAAGGTGCTAATATATATTTTTTCATAATTTTCTCTCCTATCTTTCTTTAATTATTTATAAAAAAAGTGTGAAATAAAACGACAGTAAAAAAGATAAGAAAAAAAAACAAAAATCAAATACCCTTATCTCATTAAAAAGATAGGGGTATGATATTTATATTCTGTCATAAAAATAACTTGCATATATAACGGATTCTATTCTATCAAAATCTTTATTTTTTATGACTTCATAGATATCTTTATGTGCATTTAAAAGTTCCTGTTTACTTCCATTCTCTATCATAAATGTAACTGTTTTTAATCTTAAACTGTATGTAAGTGTTCTTACAACAGAATTTATTTTTATCATAAGAGAATTATGCATCATTTCAGATATAGTATCATGAAAATCATTGTCTGCTTGAAAAATATGAGCAATATCTGTATTTTCTTTCATAATAACAGATTCTAAAACTTTATATTTTTCGTGCAATAACTCAATATCCTTTTTTGTACTTTTTTTGATAGCAGAGCGAACAATACTCTGCTCCATCAGTTCTCTAAACTCTTTTAATTCTACATAGGATTCATCGCCATTTAATATAATGCCATATATCATAGGATCAATCATAGAATCTGTAAATCCATTTCTAACAAATGTACCATCAGCTCGTTTTATTTCTAACACCCCAAGATAAACAAGTATTTTTATTGCTTCACGTATAGAATTTCTTCCTACGCCAAATGTTTCTGACATTTCCATTTCAGTTGGTATTTTGTCACCAGGCTTTAATGCTCCTGAAATCATTGCTTCTGTCAGTCTATCAATAACTTGCTGTACCACTGATTCTTTATTAATAGGTTTTAACACTATGTCTTTTGATTTATTTATCATTATTATCCAACCTACCTTTTTCATATAACATAATATACTAAATATTATACTGTTATTTTGTTATATTCACAACAAAAAAATCAGTTGCACAAAAATGTTTATTCATTTTGAAATCATCTTACAGATTTCTAAAGCATTATAGTCTATTGTTTTTTTCATAGCAAGTGCTTGTTGTATATCAAAGTCTACAACAGCATCTCTTTGTATTGCTACCACTCTGTTATATTTTCCATTTTGAAGAAGTTTTACTGCATAGTTTCCCATTTTTGCAGCATAAACTCTATCAAGCATAGTAGGAGAACTGCCTCTTTGTATATGTCCTAAAATACTGACACTCCCACGCCTAAAGGCATGGGGTTCTTAATTACATAAACTTCTAAATATACTCGAAAGCATATAAAACTAATCTACTTCATTAAGACTTTCACTATCAAAGATACCATTATATCCATTAGCGATAGTATAAGGCTCGCGTAATTCTTGAAGAAATAGCAGTTTCTTTTTCTATTGTTTCAGCCATTTGTTTTAAATCAATATTACAGCCTTCTGAAACAACAATAATATGATGTGTTTTTCCTTGTTTTTTTCTTTCTAAAATATTAAAACAAACATCACCTCTTATGTCAAAATTTCTTTCTGGAACAAGTACATCTGTTGCTCCTACGGCAAGACCTACATTTAATGCTAAAAATCCTGCATTTCTTCCCATTACTTCTATAATACTGCATTTTTCATGACTTCTTGCAGTATCCCTTAATCTGTCTATTGCCTCTACAGCAATATTGCATACTGTATCAAATCCTATGGTATAATCTGTACATTCAATATCATTATCAATCGTTGCTGGTATACCCACTGTTGGAAGTCCTTGTTGACAAAGTTTTATAGCACCATGAAAAGAGCCATCTCCTCCTATCACAATTAGTCCATCAATGCCAAACTCTTTTGCTTTTTGAACTGCTTTTTGTATTCCTTCTGGTTGAAAAAATTCTTTACATCTTGCAGTATAAAGCATTGTTCCGCCTCTTTGCACAATACCAGTAACAGAATTACTATTCAGTTCTACAATATCGCCATTTAAAAACCCATTATATCCTCTGTTGACTCCTATCACATTCATACCATAATTTAATGTAGTTCTAACAGCAGAACGAATAGCGGAATTCATACCTGGAGCATCACCGCCACTTGTTAATATTGCGATTGTTTTCATGCTATCCCTCCATAGGCTATTTCATTAGTCCATATGAGAACCACCATTAATGTCAATTTCTTCTCCTGTTATGTAAGATGCTTCTTTTGATGCAAGGAAAACAATGGCATTTGCAACTTCTTGTGTCTCACCAGGACGTCCCATAGGAATACCATCAATTACTTTTTGCGCATCTTCTTTTGGAAATGACTTCCATATTTCTGTATTGATTAAGCCTGGACAAACACTATTAATTGTCACACCATCTGCAGAGATTTCTCTGGAAAGGTTTTTTGAAAATGCTAATACTGCAGCTTTTGATGCAGAATAATGCGCTCCGCCAAATACTTCTCCGCCTCTTTTTCCAGATACAGAAGAAAGGTTGACAATTCTACCATATTTTGCTTGTCTCATTGGTTTCATACAAGCCTGTGTACAAAGGAATAAGCCAAACATATTTACATTAAATATTCTTTTTATATCTTCTAATGTCATATCTTCCACAGTTACTTTTTGTGAAATACCTGCATTATTTACAAGTACATCAATTCTACCAAATTTATCCATAATAGTTTTTACCATATTATCAACAGATTCTTTATCTGTTACATTTAATTCAATACCAAACGCTTTACCGCCTTCTTGCTCAATTTCTTTTACTGTATTTGCAATTCCTTCTGTGTTCATATCTGCAATAACAACTGTTCCACCTTGTTTTGCAAATGTTTTTGCTATTGTTTTTCCAATGCCCTTTGGTGAACCACTTCCTGTTACAAAGATGACTTGTTCATTAAATCAACCATTTGTAAAGAACGGGACACAACACATATTTTTCTTCTAAACATTGCAATCCAATGTCTTTGACGAAAATTGTTTCTCTCAATAGTATGAGTGCACTTTTTACTTTGTAATAACATTTCTCTTGTAATCATTTCGCTATAAGATTTCCAGTTATCTGTAATGTAAATTTTTATGTTCCACTTTTTTAATCTTTGAAGTAATCTTTTTAAAGTATTCGTATCACGATTGCCACATTTCATCTAACTGAACTATTACAGCTTCTGAATTAGGCTGTGGTTTTTCATAATTGTCTAACGCAAATTTTCTTACCCAGCTTAATACACTTGTTGCGGAAGTATGAAGTAATCTTGCAATTGTTCTTAATGACAATCCACTTATATATAATAAACAAGCAATTAATTTTGTTTGTTCATCAAAACATTTTTGTAAAGTTGGTACAAATTGATATCCGCAATTTTTACATTTGTATCTTTGATGCCCCTTTACAAACCCATTTTTGTTATGTTCTTTTCCTCCACATTTCTTACATTCCATACTAATAACATCTCCTTTGTTATTAGTATTTCCTTTTTCATTATTTTAATTATACTCTCCTATTTTTCAAGCAACAAAGCAAAAAATACAGCCTTTTATTCTTTCCTTTTTGCGGAAAAGAAGTTTAGATATTCTTCTTATGTTTATTCTTTGGCATTTTTTAGGTATAAATGGCATTGCATGGGCTACTCTTATGGGAGATTATATTGCATTGATGATATCTATATTGTTATTTATCCCCTATTACAATACTTTTAAAAATATATAAATTATTGATAAAATTTTATTTTTATATTTATGCACTATTTTTCAAAAAACAGAATTGACAAAATTTATGCCACTTGTTATAATGCTAACATAAGGATCGTTACTGATAATTCAGGCGTGACCAATTAAGACATAAAAAGGTGTCTTTCGTGGTTACGCCTTTTTATATTGAAACAGGAGGAAAGTATGAAAGTTGTTAAAGTTTTTAATAATAATGTTGCCCTTGTTTTAAATGACTCTAACCACGAGGAAATTATTATGGGGAAAGGAGTTGGATTTGGAAAAAGAGAACATGACACTATTGACCAGAACAAAATTGAAAAACGCTTTGTATTGGAAGATAAAACTTCTGTCAAAGCATTTCAAGAATTGTTAGGCAGAATTGATATTGAAGATATTGAACTGGCAAGCGATATCATTCAATTCGGAGAGCAGGAACTTGGCTATATCTGTAATAATTCTATATTGTTAACACTATCAGATCATATTAGTTTTATGCTGAAAAGGGCAAGAGAAAAAATACTGTTTCTTACTCCATTAGAATGGGATATTAAATTGATTTATCCAAACGAATATAAGTATGCTTGTTCCGCTGTAGAGAGAATAAGAAAGCAAACAGGTTTAGATATTCCAGACCAAGAGGCTGCTTTTATTGCATTACATTTTATCAATGCACATTATGAAGGAAAAGATATGCAGGAAACAATATTAAGTTCTAAAATTATCCAAAATGTAATTGATATTGCAAAATATCATTATAAAGTAGAATTTGTAGAAACATCATTTAATTTTTCGAGATTTATCACGCATATCCGTTATTTTGTAATGAGGCAATTACATCATGAAAAAATGAATAATGATTCTTCTCTTATTAATGTAATTGCTTTAAAATATCCAAATGACTACAAGTGTGCAAAAAAAATAAAAGAATTTTTAGAAAAAAAATATCATTGGGAAATTGGAAACGATGAGTTATTATATTTATCATTACATTTGAATTGTTTATATTCTGATAGTAGGGCGTTACTGAATGATGAAGGCGTAACCTAAGCTGTATGACTACCTCATATTGCTTAGGTTTTTATTTTGCAAAAAAGGGGGAAATAGTATGTTTGAAAAAGAAGCAAAAGAAATTTTAACATTAGTTGGTGGAAGCAATAATGTAAATAGTTTGGTACATTGTGCAACACGTTTAAGATTTGAGTTAAAAGACAATGGAAAAGCAGATAAAACAGCATTAGAAGAACTTTCTTATGTATTATCTGTTGTCGTAAGTGGTGGACAATTTCAAGTAGTTATCGGTCCAAAAGTAAGTTCTTACTATGAGGAAATTTTAAAAATCGCAAATTTGAAAAAAGATACTGAAAAAAGTGGTAATATGTCCATATTAAAAATTATTTCTGGTGCTTTTTCGCCTCTGATTCCTATTATGGCTGGTGCTGGTATGGTAAAAGCTCTGTTGACTGTACTTGCTGAATTTGGCATTATGTCAGATGCAAGTGCCACCTACGCTGTATTATCCGCAGCTGGTAATGCTGTATTTTATTTTATGCCTATCTTTTTAGGGATTACATTATCAAAACAGTTTGGTGCAAATGCTTATGTTGGTGGAGCATTAGGAGCGGCATTGTTAGAACCATCTTTTACAGCATTAATAGGACAACAAGGAACAAACTTTTTAGGGATTCCTTTAACCGCTGTGGATTATGCAACAACAATATTTCCTATTTTTATTATTTCTTTTATCTATGCTTATTTAGATAAATTTTTAAAAAAGGTAATTAAACAAGAATTACAAATGTTTTTAGTATCTATGATTTGTATTATTGTACTTGTACCACTTGCTGCACTTGTATTTGGACCTTTTGGCACAACAATAGGTAATGTAATTTCTGCTATTGTAATGAAATTGTTTGATTTCAGTGGAATTGTTGCCGGTGTAATACTTGGGGCAACCTATCCATTTTTAACAATGTTAGGACTGCATTGGGGATTTACACCAATTACATTACAAAATATTACAGAATTTGGCGGAGACGTTGTAGAAGGAGCAGCAGCTTGCTGTGTTTATGCAGAAATCGGTATTGCAATCGGTGCTTATTTAAAAGGGAAAAAACATTCTAAAATCAAAGAAATTGCAGGACCAACACTTTTGACAGGATTTTTAGCAGGTGTTACAGAACCAATATTATATGGTATTATTATGAGATATAAAAGATTGATGGTAATTGTAGCAATCGCTGGAGGTGTAGGCGGTGCAATCAATGGTCTTTTTGGGGTAACGTTAGACGCTTTTGTGTTCCATAATGTTTTTTCTATAGCAATGCTTACTTATAGTCCATTTTTCCCATTTTTGTTAGGTGTTGCAGCAGCATTAGCAACAGGTGTTACATTAACTTATTTCTGGGGGATTACAAATGATGATAAAGCTGATTTTGAAGCTGTATTGGAAAGTGAAACAGTAAATACAGTGGTAAAAGAAGTTGTAAATAATGCAGCAACAGAAAAAAAACATTCTGAAATATTTGCACCTGCAAATGGAACAGTCATTGCATTGGAACATGTAGAAGATGAAGTATTTGCAAGTGGTGCAACCGGACAAGGACTTGCTATCCTTCCTAACGAGGGGAAAATTTATGCACCGTTTGATGGAGAAGTTGTTGCCGTATTTCCTTCCAAACATGCTGTAGGATTACGTTCTGTAGACGGTGTAGAAATGTTAATCCATGTAGGATTAAATACTGTTATGTTAAATGGTAAATATTTTACGTTAAAAATAGAACAAGATACCCATGTAAAAAAAGGCGATGTTTTATTAGAATTTGATACTGAGAACATCAAAAAAGAGGGATATTCTGTTGTTACTCCAGTATTGGTTACAAATTTTGATGATGTGGATTTAAAAGTAGTTGTCAATGAAAACGATGCTGTGCAGGCAGGAGATAAAGTAATGGATATTAACTAAAAAAGGAAGGAGAACATATATGTTAAATGAAAATTTTTTATGGGGCGGAGCAATTGCGGCACATCAAGTAGAAGGTGCTTATTTAGAAGATGGAAAAGGATTAAGTATTGCTGATGTTATGACATCTGGTTCTGTTTCAAAACCTCGTGAAATTACAGATGGCATAATAGAAGGAAAATACTATCCAAATCATAATGGTATTGACTTTTACCATAATTATAAACAAGATATTGATTTATTTGCAGAAATGGGTTTTAAATGTTTAAGAACAAGTATTGCATGGACAAGAATTTTTCCAAATGGTGACGACGACACACCAAACGAAAAAGGATTACAATATTATGATGAATTGTTTGACTATATGCTTTCTAAAAATATACAGCCTGTGATTACATTGAGCCATTTCGAAATGCCCTATCATTTAGTAAAAGAATATGGTGGATGGAGAAATAGAAAATGTATTGACTTCTTTTATCAATTTGCCACAACTTGTATTAAAAGATACAAAGACAAAGTAAAATATTGGTTGACATTCAATGAAATCAATAATCAGTCACTAACAGAAAACCCAATATACGGCTTTACCAATTCTGGTATCCTTTATCATGAAAATGAAGAAAAAGAAAAAGTCATGTATCAGGCGGCACATTATCAATTTGTTGCTTCTGCAATGGTGGTTGATTTTGCCCAGCAGTTAGATAGTACATTAAAAGTAGGCTGTATGGTGGCAGCATTGCCTTATTATCCTTATTCATGCAATCCAAAAGATATTTTAAAGGCACAAAAATGCAATCAAAAACAATTATTTTTTACAGATGTTCATACAAGAGGTTGCTATCCCAGTTATATTTTAAAAGAATGGCAACAAAAAGGCTATCAATTTGATATCATGGAACAGGATTTAGAAATTTTAAAAAAGGGAAAAGTGCATTATATTGGATTTAGTTATTATTTATCTAGTACAGTAAGTACAAACACAGATATGGAACATGTAGGAAGCGGTAATGCTGCTGGTACAGATACTGTAGAAAATCCTTATTTAAAAACAAGTGACTGGGGTTGGACAATAGACCCAGAAGGTCTACGTTATTATCTTAATGATATGTATGATAGATATCAAATACCGCTTTTCATTGTAGAAAATGGTTTTGGAGCGATTGATAAATTGGAAGATAATACTGTTCATGATAGCTACAGAATTGATTATTTAAAAGAACACATCAATGAAATGATAAAGGCGATTGAACAAGATGGTGTTGATGTCATAGGCTACACGGTATGGGGCTGTATTGACCCAGTTTCTTTTACAACAGGAGAAATGAAAAAAAGATATGGTTTTATTTATGTAGACCGTGATGACTTTGGAAAAGGAACAAATGCACGATTGCGTAAAGATTCTTTTTTCTGGTACAAAAAAGTAATTGAAACAAATGGTAAAATCTGTATGGAAAATTGATTTATAAAATTGAGAACAAGAAATCATTTTGTATTTCTTGTTCTTTTTTCATTTTAGCAGGAAATTGTTTTGACAACTAAAACTTTTTGTAGAGGATTACTCAATATTTTAATAAAAAATTTAACAACCATTCCTGTTAATATTGCTGTAATTATTGTGCCTTCTCTTGTGCCAATCACTGCACCATTAAAAAATAGCATAGACAATATAAGAGATAATACTACATTACATACATCAAAACCAATTTTAATATTTCCAAAATTTTTACCACTTTTGTCTGAAATTGCTTTTACAAATGCCTCTCCAGAATTCATAATAACATTTGCTATTACCGATAATGATATACCAAAACTAAGTATGATAACACCAGTCAATACAAATAATATTTGAACCATATAGCTGTTTACAGTAATAGAAGACACACACCATATACCAAAGTCTGTAAAATATCCAAATAAAAATGAAAGTGGTATTTGCAGAAGTTGTATAATTTTAAAATCTTTTCTCAATATAATCATTTGCCCAATTATCAATATACAATTCCATAATATCAACCACATACCTAATGAAATATTAATAAATTTTATGCTGAAAACATTTGCAACAGATGAAATAGGAGATACCCCTAATGCTCCATGTTTTGTAACAGCAACACCGAATGCTGAAAAAAATAAACTAATGATAAATAAAATATATCGTTTTATTGTTTCTTTTTTGTTCATGACCGCTCCTCCAAATTATTATAAATTTTTATCATATATTCTGTTAACTGTTTTATTTCCTTTTCTGAAAAATGAAACAATGCTTTACTTTCGATTTCTATAAATTCTTGTTTTATTCGTTCACAAACTTTTTTTCCTTTTTCTGTCATAAAAATATTGATATTTCTTCTACTTTGTTTGTCTATATTTCTTGTAATAAGGTCGTTTTTTTCCATACCATTTAAAATAGTAGAGAGAGATGCAGGCTCAATATGACAGCCTTTTGCAATATTCTTTTGCATAGCTCCATTATTTTCCCATAAATAATCTAATACTTTTGGTTGCCCCAATGTTAATTTTAAATCTTTTATATTGTTAAAAAGCTGTTTTTGTAGCATTAAATGATTTGCCATAAGTAAATAGTGAAATGTAAAATTCATAGTAACTCCTTTTTAGTTAGTATTATAATAATTAGTATACTAATTATATTTTAAATCATTTTAAAAGTCAATATTATCTTTTATTAAAGTATACTTCAGAAAATTTTTTTATTTTAAAAAGATACTTATCATTAAATTTCTTATTGAAAAAATAAAACTCTATTTCATAAAATTATAAAAAATTAGGCGGTATACCTAAACAAATTTTACAGGAAACAACAACTAAAAAAATAGAGTATACTAAGCAATAAAAAATATAAAAAGGTAGGTTGTTATGATGCAAAAATAGGAATTAAGTGATTATCAATGGGAACAAATCAAACAGTTTTTTCCTCCTAAAACTTCAAAATGTGGTAGAGCAAGACGTGATCCAAGAGAATTACTCAATACAATTATCTGGGTATTAAGAACAGGTTCTTCTTGGTGTGTTCTTCCTGAAAAATATGGTTCTTGAAGCAGGGAATAGAAAAATCAAGAGGGGGACTTACCAGTAAAATTCATGCAGTAACAGATGAAAACGGAAAAGTAATGTGTATTTTCAGGTTTTGTTAACTTAATATGAAAATAAAAATACAGAAAAGACTTTTAAAAATACAGTCAAAAAAAGGCACACAAACAAAAGCGAATATCTGAAAAAATTTTTTAAAACAAAAACCAATGATTCGCTTGTTCCTGAGAATATAGAACACCTGCAACACAAGCAGGTGATTGGTCTGATAAAGAAGAATGACTGTGTATAAAATTATAATAAAACAAAAAATTTGAAATCATATCCATAGCAGAATCAAAACTATGAAATCCTTTTTTCGTTTTGTACCAAGCCTTAAAAGTTTTGTTGAAAGATTCTAATATATTATTACTGCAATCATCAGCAAAACACGAATATCTATGATGTTTCGATTTGGGATAAGCAAGCAGAATAGGCATATTATAAGCATCCA
>CAJUNT010000004.1 GCA_910587735.1 uncultured Clostridia bacterium | reverse complement strand
GAATCAAATATGGATATATTTTTTTATAATTTTCTTAAGTTACCATATATGGGACTTTGCCCTTGCATATTATAAACTTTTTTGAAAAAAAGTTTGACAAAAAACTTTATCTTTTGCGAATGCAATGATGTCGTTATTTAGAAAGCGACGCTTTCAATGTTTTAAATGCTTGTTTAGTCACTTTTCTTTTTTAAACTCCATTGTTTTTATTGCTCTAATTTATATTATAATAGTTCAAAAATAATTTAAGAGGAAATTATAACATTGAACATACAAATATTGACGGAATAAATATTGCGATTGTTTCTGGTGATAAATATATTATTACTAATGCTTCATCTGTATTAGATTTAGCAATGACAATAAAATATGATACTGATGCAACAAACATTGTAATAGACAAAGCAATAATATCAGAAGACTTTTTTAAACTTAGTACAGGCAACGGACAAAATTCTTCAATTCTTCAAAAATTTATTAACTATCATATAAAAGTTGTTGTTTTTGGAGAATATTCTCAATATACAAGTAAATCTCTAAAAGACTTTATATATGAATCAAATCATGGCAAAGACTTCTTTTTTGTAGAAATAAAACAACAAGCAATTACAAAACTGACATAAATAAAAAAATAATCATTTCCATAAAACAACAATCATGCAGTCATTGATACAAATTGACTGCATGATTGTTAAAAAATTTATATTTTATTATTTTCATTTATTTTATATGATTAATCATTTCTTTTAAATCATTTTTATCCTGTTCCGAAAATGTTTGCTCTTCTAAAAACACATTTAAAAAATCCATATTAGAATTACAAAACAGCTTGTCTAACAAGTTAGATATGGCTTGTTTTTGTACTTCTCTTTTTGAAATCAGTACTTTACAAACAAAATGAAATTCTTTTCTTTCTATATATCCCTTTTCAATACATTTTTTAATGACTGTATAAGTTGTATTTCTGTTCCACCCCACTCTTTTTTCCAATACTTTACAAACTTGGCTTGCTCTAATTTCTCCCTCTTCCCATAATACCTCCAACACTCTTAATTCTGAATCAAATATCTGCATAATATGTCACTCCTTTTTTCTATACCACAGCACAAAATCATAATACATACTACTTATTAATCTATTTTATGCTACATATTTAACAATGAAATTGCTACATAAAACAGCAACATATTTTATTATATGTGCAATATATCTATGGGTCAATATATTTTTTATTTAAAATTGCATTAAAATGATAATGCAATTTCCAACATAACAGGACAATGATCAGAACCCATTATATCGTTATGAATACTAGACTGTTTTAAATATTGTGTTAATGATTGAGAAACGATATAATAATCTATTCTCCAACCAGAATTATTTTTTCTTGCATTTGCTCTATAGCTCCACCATGTATAAGCACCTTCCAAATCTGGATAAAAATAGCGAAAAGTATCCACAAAACCATTTTGCAGAAGTATTGTCATTTTTTCTCTTTCTTGGTCAGTAAATCCAGGATTGTGTCTATTTGTTTTAGGATTTTTTAAATCAATTTCTTTATGTGCCACATTGAAATCACCACAATAAATAACAGGTTTTTTATTGTCTAATTTTTTTAAATAATCAAGTATTGCTTCTTCCCATTCCATACGATATTCTAATCTTGCCTGTTTTGGCTGAGAATTCGGAGTATATGATGTTACATAATAAAATGATTCAAATTCTAATGTAATCACACGTCCTTCTTTGTCATGCTTTTCTATTCCCATACCATATGATACAGAAATAGGTTCTTTTTTACTGAATACGGCAACACCAGAATATCCCTTTTTTTCTGCATAATTCCAATATTGATAATAATTAGGTAAGTCCAATGTAATTTGTCCTTGTTGTAATTTTGTTTCTTGTATTGAAAATAAATCAGCATCTACATTTTTTAAATAGTCTAAAAATCCCTTTCCTACAATGGCACGAATACCATTTACATTCCACGAAATCAATTTCAATTTTCATTCCTCCTTATAAACATAATATAATATTATTTCAGTAAAAAAATCGTAATATTTTCAAATTTCAATCTGTTTATAGATTATATCACAGCGCATTTATTCTGCCTACCATAAAATAACAATGTATTAATGTTGTTTCTTTTCTCATTTTCATGTAAAATAAAATTTACCATTATTATAATAAAGAAAGGAGCAATCAAACATGAAAGTTGCTTTAGCGCAATTAGATATTGCATGGGAAAATAAACAAGAGAATCAAAAACGATGTTGTGTTATGTTGGAGCAAGCAAAAAAGCAGTGTGCAGAATTAATCATTTTTCCAGAAATGACATTAACAGGTTTTTCAATGAATACAGATACATATGGAGAAACAATGGAAAATTCTCCTTCTATTACTTTTTTTCAACAAAAAGCAATAGAATACAACATAGCAATTATTTTTGGTATCATTATTAAAAATGGTGAAAAATCTGAAAATCATTGTATTACAATAGATGAAACAGGTAATATCATTTCAGATTACGCAAAAATACATCCTTTTTCATATGGTTCAGAATCTAAATTTTACAGTAGCGGTGAAAATGTTTCCTTTTTTAATATAAAAGGGATTCCTTTTTCTCCTCTTATTTGCTATGACTTGCGTTTTCCTGAAATTTTCCAAGTCTGTTCTATAAAAAGTTATGTTATCACAATCATTGCCAACTGGCCTACTCCTAGAAGATGTCATTGGATATCACTTTTAAAAGCAAGAGCAATAGAAAATCAATGTTATATATTAGGTGTCAATCGCTGTGGAAGTGGTGATGGCTTAGATTATAGTGGTGACAGCATGATAATAGACCCTTATGGTAAAATCATAGCAATGGCAAAAGAATGTTCTCAAGTCATTATAGCAGATATTGACGATAATATTGTAACAAAATATAGACAAGAATTTCCTTTGAAAGCAGATAGAAAACCTTTGCTTTACAGTCAATTATATCAAAATAAAAAATAATTATCTGTTTATAAAACATATAAAAAGAAAACATATGCGGGATACTTTATATAGTGTTCCGCAATTTTCTTTTTTCTTTTTTATGTTATAATAAAAAAGAAAATATATAGTATTATTTTGAAGGAGGGAATACATGGACTTTTTAGATATATTAACTAAAAAAAGAAATGGCATAAAACTAACAAAACAAGAAATTGATTTTTTTATTACTGGAGTCACAAATGGAACAATACCCGATTATCAAATTTCTGCTTTTTTAATGGCTGTTTACTTTCAGTCACTTGATGAAGAAGAAACTGCATATATGACATTAGCCATGGCAAATTCTGGTGAAACATTAAATTTATGCAGTATTTCTGGTTTTAAAGTAGATAAGCATAGTACAGGTGGCGTAGCAGATACTACTACATTGATATTAGCACCCCTTGTCGCTTCTGTGGGCATTCCTGTTATCAAAATGAGTGGCAGAGGTTTAGGTTTTTCTGGTGGTACAATAGATAAATTAGAATCTATACCCCATTTTAATGTAGAAGTTTCACAACAGCAAGCATTACAGTGGGCAAAACAATCTAATATTGTGATTATGGGACAAAGTAAAAATTTAACACCTGCTGACAAAATATTATATGCTCTTAGAGATGTCACAGCCACAGTAGAAAGTATTCCCCTTATTGCATCTAGTATTATGTCTAAAAAAATTGCTGCTGGTGCAGATGGTATTGTATTAGATGTCAAATGTGGAAATGGTGCTTTTATGAAAACATTAGAAAATGCACAAAAACTAGGGAAATGTATGGCATCCATGGGACATCATGTAGGAAAAAAAGTAACTGTTGTAATAAGCAGTATGTCACAGCCTTTAGGAAATTATATAGGAAATCGCTTAGAAGTAATAGAAGCAATCGAAACATTAAAAGGAAATATTTCAGGGGATTTACTTACTGTTTCTCTTACGTTAGGGGCAAATATGCTTTTACTTTCTGGAAAGGTTTCCACAGAACAAAAGGGGAAAGAATTGCTTTTACAAAATATTCAAAATGGTAAAGGACTTGAAAAATTCAAACAGCTTTTACAGCAACAATCTGCTGATACAAATATCATACATGATTATAACTTGCTTGCTCTTTCCCCTTGTAAACTATTATTAAAAGCAAATGCTAGTGGTTATATTTATGCCGTGGATACAGATTGTATAGGTATGGCATCACAGCAAACAGGAGCAGGCAGAAAACAAAAAACAGATGCTATTGATTTTGGTGCAGGCATCATATTAAAAAAACGTATTGGAGATGTTGTAGAAAAAGGAGAAATATTAGCAGAAGTTTATAGTAGCAGTGAACAAAAATGTCAAAGTGCTGTTTTGCTTCTCCAAAATGCTATTCATATATCTAATATTGCTCCAGATACTTCTCCTCTTATATTAGATATTATATCTATGTAATTATTATAATTTAAGGAGAAATTATGTTAAAACAAGATATAAAATATGCTTTAGAGCAATGCGAAAAATACATCAATACATTATGTTATGAAAACGATACTATAAATGACATAGATTGCAGTAATTTTGAATTTCAAAATACTTCATTTGATAATTGCACATTTTTCAACTGTGATTTTTCAAAATGTTGTTTTTATCAATGTTCTTTTTCAAACTGTCATTTTTATGACTGCAATTTTTATAGTATTTACTTCAAACAAACAAATATGATACATTGTATTTGTTCTAAAAGCAGTATATGGATAGAAAGTCATTTCAAAAAAAGTCATTTTGAACAAAGTTCTTTTCCATATGCTAATTTTTCAAATACAATATGGGAAAACTGCAATATACAACATTGTAATATGAAATATGCTTTTTTTCATAAAGTAGTATTTAAAAAAATCAATATACAATACGTTAATTTTCAAAAAGCTGATTTTTTTCAAACATTGCTGAAAGGTATTGATTTTTCAAACTGTGATATAAATGCCATTACTGTATCTGACACATATCAAGAATTACAGGGCATAAAAATCAATACAGAGCAAAGTATTATCATTGCACAAATTTTAGGTGCTGAAATTGTATAACAACCAAAGGAGGGAATATTTATGAAAAGAGCAATTATTATTGTATTAGATAGCGTTGGCATTGGAGAACTACCTGACGCAGCAGAATATGGTGACACAGGTAGTAACACACTCATCAATATAAAAAAAGCAAAACCAGAAATGAATTTAAAAAATTTATGCTCATTAGGACTTGGTAATATAGACGGAGAAAATATTTCTATATTAGGAAAAGTAGACACTCCTCATGCTTGTTTTGGTAAAATGGCAGAAAAATCAATCGGAAAAGATACCACAACAGGACATTGGGAAATGGCGGGCGTTATTACAAAAAAACCTTTTCCCACATTTACAAAAACCGGCTTTCCTAAAAAATTGATAGATGCCTTTGAAAAAGCTATAGGTACAAAAATATTAGGTAATTATGCTTCTTCTGGTACAGAAATCATAAAAGTATTAGGAGAGGAACATATCAAAACAGGCTATCCTATTGTATATACTTCTGCCGATAGTGTATTTCAAATTGCAGCCCATGAAGATGTCATCACTGTAAATAAACTATATGAAATTTGTCAAAAAGCAAGAGAATTATTAACAGGTGAGTGGGGGGTAGCACGTGTGATTGCTCGTCCATTTATAGGAACAGACGGAAATTTTACAAGAACAAAAAACAGAAAAGATTTTTCTCTTCCTCCCACAAATACAACAATATTAGATTTAGCAAAACAAAAAGGGCAAAATGTTATTGCTATAGGCAAAATAGAAGATATTTTTGAACATAGAGGTATTACGGAATCAGACCATACTACAAATAATGAAGATGGTATTGAAAAAACAATACAATATATCAAAAAAGACTTTGAAGGAATACTTTTTACAAATTTAGTAGATTATGATATGATTTATGGACATAGAAATGACATAGAGGGTTATAAAAATGCATTAATTTATTTTGACCAAAAACTACCTGAAATATTGCAGTCACTCAAACCAGACGATATACTTTTCATTACAGCAGACCATGGTTGTGACCCTACTACACCAAGTACAGACCACAGTAGAGAATATGTTCCTATTATTGTATATGGTAAAAATATCAAACAAAATATCAATTTAGGTATACGTAGCACATTTGCAGATTTAGGGCAAACTGTTTCTGATTATTTAGAATTAAATGCAAATTTTGATGCTGTTAGTTTTTGGAATGACATTAAGAAAGGCTGATAACATTGGAAATTAGAATATTACAGCAATTACAAGGAGCAAAACAAGCAGAGGGACTCACAGTAATTATTGATGTTTTTAGAGCATTTACAACAGAATGTTTTTTCATGTCAAATGGTGCAAAACAAATATTTGCTGTGGGAGAAGAATCTATTGCTTACACACTTAAAAAAGAACACCCTGATTACATTTTAGCTGGAGAAAGAAATGAAATTATGCTTGCTGGATTTGATTATGGCAATTCTCCTACAAAAATTGAGCATATAGATTTTACAAATAAAACAATCATTCATACTACAAGTGCAGGCACACAAGGCATTGCAAATGCTTATCATGCACAGGAAATTATAACAGGCAGTTTTGTAAATGCTTTTGCTATAGCAAAATATATTAAACAAAAAAATGATTCTATCGTTTCTCTTGTTTGTATGGGAAAGGCAGCACTTACTCCCACAGAAGAAGATACCTACTGTGCAGAGTATATTAAAAGCCTTTTATTGGAGCAACATTATCCCTTGCAACAAAAATTAGAAAGTTTAAGACAGCTAGAAGGAAAACGCTTTTTCAATCCCAATAATCAAGAGCAATGTCCAGAAAGAGATTTTATACTTGCTACCACACCTAATCAATTTGATTTTGTACTTCGTGCTACAAAAGATAAAAGAGGATTTCACAATATTACTAAAGTAAATATATAACGAAAAAGGGCTTGTATATCATCAAGCCCTTAGTCTGTCAATAAAGTCTTTTTTGTGGGGAGTGGCTAAACAAACATTTAAAACCTTGAGAGTGTTGCTTTCTAAATAGCGACATAATTGCGTTCACATAAGATAAAGTTCTTTGTCAAACTTTATTTGAAAAACTAATACTTTTCATTATAAAATTAATATTTTTTTATTATAAATCATTTTGAACCTGGCACCCATATAAATCCAAATCCATAATAATTATCAATTTCTTTATGTCCTTTAAAAAATCTTTCCTCACGTACAATATTTAATCCATTTGCACTTGCAGTCATACTAGCAAAAACAACAAAACGTTTATTTGTATTTGGATTATTAATATTTAATTCTATATCTGGAGAGCCTGGCTGTTTTAATGTAATTGTTGCATCTGTTTTATTCCAATCAGCAACACCATCATATATATAAGCAAATATTACAGCAAATTCTATTAACTCTGGTTTATAAAAATACATATTTTCTCCTGTAGCACTACTTCCCGTTCTATCGTCCATATCAAGTTTAATATAAGGGGCATATTTTTCACTACCAAAAGAGTTACCTAAAGCCTGTATCACTCCCTTCATACCATCTTTCAAGCGATACATACACGCTAAATCCAAATCAATAGGAGGAGGCGTGATACCAAAAATCCCTTTTTTTGTTTGGTTGCTCCAGTTCAAATTAGTATGTATTGTTTTAATATTTTTTGAAAGGTCAATTTTATGAGAATCTCCACTTTTTTTCAAACTTATTTTTTTAACTGTTTGCTGTGGTGGTATGTCTTTTTGCTGTTGTATATTATTGCATCGTTCTTGCTGATTTTGTATCTGCTGATTTTGTATCTGCTGATTTGGCTTGATTTCTTCTCCTCCAAAATTTGCAAGTAGTACACGCAATCCTCCATTAAATCCATTTACAACCATAGATAGTCGCCAAAAATCATTTTTTCTATAAATTTCACATAATATAATTGCTTTTTGTTTTTCAAAATCTTTACCATAAAATAAAAAATTTTCTACAATTTGATTTTCTGCAATAATATTCATATTTCCTTGCTGTAAATCATGCAATGTTTTTTCTTCTGCTGTTATTGTAAAACAAGTTTATTGATATTTTTAGGTAATCGATTCAAATCAATATGAAATATTGTATTGTTTCCATTTATACTCATATTTAAAGCATTTTCAGGAGATTGAGGCTGATTATAAAATATGAAATATCTGTCATCTGAAAGCTGATTATTTGTGTCTACCCCAAAACAAGCTACATCAGATACACCTCCCAACATATTTGTTGAGATTTCAATTTCAAAATCATTTTTCTTTACGATATCGTTTAACTTTATATTTTGCCCTCTTTGAAGCATATAACATCCCCCCTTATATATCAGAAAGTTCATAATAGTATAAAAAACTTCATATCATTTTCACACAATTTTTATTTTAATATAAACAATACCCACTACCTTTTTGATAGTGGGTATTTATTAATACTATTTAACAAAAAAGTTGTATTGTATCAGGTAATTTTTATCGCTTATATAATAACATATCTGCCGCCACGTCTTGGAGGCATTTTAGGAGAAATTGCAGGGTATCCTAATGTTAACATAGCTAAATATTGTCCTTTATCTGGCGCAAATTTCTGACGCAATTCTTCTCCTATACCTACTCTTAATGCAGCTGTTAGCCAGCAGGTTGCCAATCCCTTATCATAAGCCATAAGACACATATTTTGTATTGCTGCAGAAGTACCTTCTACTACTGTTGTAAAATCTTCATAATTATCTTTTAAAAGAAATACAAGTATACAAACCTTTGCTCCACCCATACTGTTCAAAAATTCTTTTGTTTCTTCAATCGCCTCTGGATTTTTAGCAAATCGATTATCCAATACAGGTTTAAATTTACCAAATACTTGTCCTGTAATTTGTGCCAGTTCTTTCAATTTTTCATCACTTTTTACTACTACAAAATACCAAGGCTGTAAATTGATACCTGATGGTGCCATTAGTCCTGCATTGATGACTTCCATTAAATCTTCATCTGACACAGGTTCATCTGTATATTTTCTTACACTTCTTCTGCCATAAATCGCATCTCTTGTTTCCATACACAACGCTCCTTTATTTTAATATATACTAGCAGTACAAAATAAACCATATTTCAATTCTGCACCACAAAACACACATGATTATTTTGACAGTCTTTCTCTCATAGCAATCACATCTTCATTTTCTAAATATTCATCATATGTTTCTCGCCTATCAATAATACCTCCTGGTAATATTTCAATAATTCTGTTCGCTATAGTATCTACAAATTGATGGTCATGAGAATCGAAAAGTAAAGTCCCTTTATAATCTATTAGACCTTCATTTAATGCTGTAATTGCCTCCAAATCCAAATGGTTTGTAGGCTCGTCCAATACTAATACATTCGCACCTGAAATCATCATTTTGCAAAGCATACAACGCACTTTTTCTCCTCCAGAAAGCACTTTTGCTTTTTTAAGCGCTTCCTCTCCTGAAAATAACATTCTACCTAACCAGCCTCTTATATCAGCGTCATATTGTTCGCCTTCTTTGGCATAAGGACGCAGCCAGTCAATTAATGTATCTTCACAGTCATCAAAATATTTAGAATTGTCTTTTGGAAAATATGCTGTTGATGTAGTTACACCCCATTTAAAACTACCTTCATCTGGCTCTAATTCTCCCATTAATATCTGAAACAATGTTGTTCTTGCAATTTCATCTGTTCCTACAAATGCAACTTTATCATTTGGAGAAATTAAAAAACTAATATTATTTAACACCTTTCTGCCATCAATGGTTTTAGAAATTCCATTTACCTCCAGCAAATCGTTGCCAACTTCTCTATCTTGTTTAAAATTAGCAAAAGGATATCTTCTAGAAGAAGGTTTAATGGTATCCATTTGCAAATTGTCAAGCAATTTTTTACGAGAAGTTGCTTGTTTTGATTTAGAAGCATTTGCGCTAAATCTTTGTATAAATTCCTGTAATTCTTTCATTTTTTGTTCTGTTCTTTTATTTTGGTCTTTGAGTTGTTTTTGTGTCATTTGTGTATAGCCATACCAGAAATCATAATTTCCCACATACATAGTAATTTTACCATAATCAATATCAGCAATATGTGTGCAAACTTTATTTAAAAAATGTCTATCATGTGATACAACAATAACTGTATTTTCAAAATTCATTAAAAAATCTTCCAGCCATTTTATAGAAGCAATATCTAAATGGTTTGTAGGCTCGTCCAAAAGCAATATATCAGGATTACCAAATAAAGCCTGTGCTAAAAGTACTTTTACTTTTTGATTTCCTGTTAGTTCTTTCATTTTTACATAATGAAATTCATTTGTAATTCCTAAACCATTTAATAATATTTCTGCATCAGATTCCGCTGTCCAACCGTCTAATTCTCCAAATTCTCCCTCTAATTCAGAAACCCTAATACCATCTTCATCACTAAAATCTTCTTTGGCATATAATTTTTCTTTTTCTTCCATAATTTCATATAATCTTTTATGTCCATATAATACTGTTTTAACCACTTCAAATTCATCAAACATAAAATGGTCTTGTTTTAAAACAGCCATTCTTTCTCCTGGTGTAATAAATACACTACCACTATTTGGTTCAATATCCCCAGACAATACTTTCAAAAATGTAGATTTTCCTGTACCATTTGCGCCAATTAAACCATAGCAGTTACCTTTTGTAAAATTAACATTTACATCTTTAAAAAGTACTCTACCACCATATTGTAATGTAATTTCCTGTGTACTAATCATATTTTTCTCCTTAAATTATAACTTTTATTTTAAAACTTCTTATATTTTAATACGAACAGCTTTTCACCATTTTCCATATTATAACAAAAAGTTTGACTTATAAAAAAATCAAACTTTTTGACTTTTCATTGTTTTATTCCACAGCCAATTCTTCGCCGTTTTCTCCTTTTGGTATTTCAGAAAGTCCAGCACTTTCTATTTGTTTTTCAAAATCAATCGCACTTTCTATTGTTTCCTTTGGAATTTCTACTTTTTTGGTTTGGTTAATGTCTTTGCAGTCTACTGTTAGCGTATATTCATTGACTGTTGTTTTAACAGGCTCATTTCCTTCTGTTCCAGTGCCAAATGTATTGATAACATTATTCATTAATGTTTCTAATGTGTTTGACAAATCAATGCAATAGCTAACAGGTAATAATGTTTCTTTATCAACACTTACTGTCACACTAGCATCATTTACGCCTTTATAATATTCTTCTGTTAAGCCTGCCATACCCATTACCTGCAATGATTTTGTATCTTCCACTACTGTAAATAATGCATCAGCGGGAAGTGTTCCTTGTAACTCCATCACATTTTCTTGTTCACTTACCATTTGCCAATTTGAAGCATTTTTTAAAAATGATATTGCATTTTGTTTTGTATCGTACATTCTCAAAGAATCCAATACAATATTGGGTTCTAATGACTGTTTCATCCATTGCCCTGCATATTCCATATATGTTGTAGCCATGCCGTCTACTTCATCAACATATGTTACAAGCACATTATTAGAAGATAAGCTACTTTTACTTTCAATTTTCATATTTAAAGGGCTATATACTGTCGTGACCGTTGTTTCTGTTGAAACATTAGAATCAGAACCTGCTGTCGTCATATCGGATTGCGTTTTTACAATACTTTGCATACTTTTTATTTGCTCTAAATTGGATAAAACTTTTGTAATGGTTTCTTCAGGCGCTGCTGTTTCTTTTGGTGAAATTGCTTCATCACCACAAGCAGAAAAAGCAACACTCATCATTCCAAATAAAACAAACATCATTATCTTTTTACAAAAATTCATAGTTTTCCTCCTTAACTGTTATCTGTTGTGCTATTCACATTTTATAGTAAACATTGCCACAATTCAAGCTATTTTTGTATATTTAAAAAAAATATAAGATTTTTCCTAAACAAATATTACAAAAAGTATTTATAAATTTAGTCAGTACATCTATTATAAAATATGATATATATTAAAATGAACGATATCATCTACATTACTATCAATATATAATTATTAATGTTCATTCACACCAGAAATATCTTTTATCACTTCCCCAGCTAATATCAGCCCTGCAACAGAAGGCACAAAAGAAACACTTCCTGGTATTTCTCGCTTTCCTTTTTGTAGTTCCTTATTACTATTTTGTGGTTTGATTACAGTTTCTTTAGAATATACTACTTTTACATTTTCAATTCCTTTATTTTTCAATTCTTTTCTCATTATTTTTGCTAAAGGGCATACTGTTGTTTGAGAAATATCTGCTACCAAAAATTGCGTTGGATTCAATTTATTGCCTGCACCCATACAGCTAATAACAGGAACATTTACCTTTTTACATTGTTCTATCAATAATAATTTAGAAGAAACCATATCAATGGCGTCCACTACATAACAATAAGAACTGAAATCTATTAAATCAGTATTTTGTGCAGTATAAAAACATCTATATTCTTCTACTACTGCATTAGTATTGATTTCTTGTATTCTTTTTTTCATCACATCTGTTTTATATTGTCCTATTGTTTTTGTAGTAGCTATCAGTTGTCTGTTTATATTGCTTTTACTTACAACATCTCCATCTATTAGTGTAAAATGTGCTATACCACTTCTTGCTAATGCCTCTACTACAAAAGAACCTACTCCTCCTATACCAAATACAGCAACATTTGCTGTATATAATTTTTCCATACCTTCTTTACCTAATAGTCGTTCTGTTCTTTCAAAATATTCATTCATATATGAGTCCTTTCTTTTAAAGTAATGTACTTTTATTTCTAGGCTTTTGCAATCCTTTTGCCCATATAACAGGTTCATAAATTCTTTGCATTGTTTTTGCTACACTATCCAAATCCTGTCTTTTTAAAACATAATCTGAAACCTGTTTTGCTTCCTCAATAGATTCTTTCATAGCAATACTTAAATCTGCTGATTTTAACATTTGCACATCATTTTTATTACTTCCAAATGCAACTGTTTTTGTAATGCCTAATCTTTGTCTTAATTGTTCCACCATAAATTGTTTTGTAGCATTTTTATGATATATTTTAAAATGACAATATCCTTCTGGTGTTTCAGAACTATCCCTTAAGAAAAGAAGTTCCTCTGCATAATATTGTTTTTTTATTTCTTTTTCTATGGTATCAATATTTTCTATGGTATCCACTAAAAGAAAATAAACAACATCTCCATCTTCTGGAAATTCCCCATAAACATAATTTCTATAAGGAGAACTTCTCATATCCATATACAACTTTTTTTCTACATCATTGCGAAATGTTCCATAAAATATTAAAAGGGCATCTTCCAACACCATATTTACAAAATAGTGTCTGTTTAATTCTTCAAATATACAACACATTTTTTTTACAATTTCCATAGGGATTGCCTGACAACATAAATATCTTTTTTCATTTGTATCAAATAATACTGCACCATCCATAGCAATCACAGGCAACTTTAAATTGATATTTCCTATTACCGAAAGAAGTGACGCAGGTGTTCTTTCTGTTGCAATAGTAATATTTGCGCCATCTGAAATTAAATAATTTAATTCTACATTGGTATATGCTCCCATTTGTCCATTTTCTCCCACAAGAGAGCCATCTAATCCTGTTACAAGCAATATATCATTTTCACGTTTTCTAGGAAGCTGTACCACATTCACACACAATGATACTAATATACCTATTATCGTTTCCAAAACCCTATTATAAACAAAATCCAGTAAACTAGCATCAGTACTATGTACAATAGTGATACTCATAAGCACTACGCAAGAAATATAAGATGCAGTGGGCTTTTTCAAAAGTAGTGTAATATATATTGTGGGAATAATAGAAAAAGCAATCACAATATACCTTACTATAAGCCATTGATATGGTATTATATTTTGTTCTATAGCAAGTATTACCGTTCCTACTGCTGCACCTACAAGCGTACCCACCACACGATTATATGCTACTTTTCTGCTGTTTTCTACTTGTGGCTGCATACAGAGTATTGTCGCAATAATAGAATAAAAGGGGTCGCCTTCTGCTCCTCTCAGCATATGAATTAAAAAACAAATAAAAACAGCAATAGCTGATTTTATCATTCTCATACCAATTTTAGGTATTACAATTTTTCTCTCTTTCACATAAAGACTTCCTTTCTTTATTTTGAACATAAATATAAAAAAAATTGTAGCAAAAGCAGTCATAGTGGTCAAGTGTTTCTACAAAAACTATAAAAAAGACTGACCACAATACTATAAATTGTGAAACAGTCTTTTTTATTTTTGATAGATTAACTATCTATATCAGATTGCTTTGTACCAATAATAATTTTAATATCTGTATCTGCTGACAATAAACTATCATCTACTTCTATACGAGCATCTGAAAAATAATCTTTCAAATCTTCTCCAACACCTTGCTCTTTTACAATAATACGAGTATATTCCTGTTTTGTTCCAGTATAAGTAGAAACACCTGAAACAGTATAGCCATCTGATTTTAAACGGTTACTGACTCTACCTGCAAGTCCTTCTGTATATCCTCCGTTTGCTACTTCAATATTATATTTTTTACTATCATTTGCCTGTTCTTCTGTATCATCTTCCAAACCAATACCATAAAATATTCTGTTTACCATTTCCTTTGTTTCTTCTTCATTATAAATATAGTAAGAAACTCCTGCAATTTCTTCTGGTATGCCTGGAAGTGTTTCCATTTTTATTTTAGCTGGGTCTACCATACTAATATAATTTATATATTTTAAAGCATCTGCTAATGTAACATCTGTCTGCACATCATTATAAAGCATTGATATATAATCTGGTATATTTTTAATAATGGTATCACTGCTTGTTACCTTCTCTGCAAATGCTTTTAAAAATCTTTGCTGTACTTCCACACGGGCAATATCTCCCATAGGATAACTCCTAAAACGAACAAGCTGTTCTGCTTTATCACCATCCAATAGTTGAGGTCCCTTTTTTAAATTGATATACAAATCTTGATAAGGGTCTTCATAAAACATATTTTGGGGTACATCTACCTCTACACCGCCTATAGCATCTACAATTTTTCTAAAAGCATTCAAATCTACTTTTACATAATGATCAATCTCTATACCCAATATATCCTCTAGCTGTTTTACAGTCATTTCAGGACCTTTTTCTTTTCCTACATAAGCATGAACTGCATTTAATTTTGTAGGAGATTGATAATATTTTGATTCTTTTTCCATATAACTTACTACATCAGAAGCAATTTTCACTCTGGTATCTCTTGGCATAGATACCAAGCTTGTTCTCTGTTCTTCGCTATCAAAATGCACTACAAACATAACATCTGTACGAGTGCCGTCACCATCTACACCAAATACAGCAACATTTATTTTTAAATTCTTTTTTTTCAAAGCATCTAAAAAACTAGTATTTTTTGCATTACTTGAAACGGGTTTATCTGTTTTCTCTGAAGAAAATCCACCTGTTATTTTGTAATAGGCAAATGCTGCACCCCCTGCCCCAATACAAAAAACAAGTATAATACTGAATACGATTTTAAAAAATGTAGCAAGTAAGCCAGATTTTTTTTTCTGTTTTTCTCTTGGTATGTTTCTTTGAGTAGGAGACATTTTTCTTCCACCTCTTTTGTTTTCATACCTTTCCATTCTTTTACCCATTTTTCTCCACCTTTAATTTATAATACAATGACTGAATTATAAAGCTGATTCTTCCATATCTTCTTGCTTTGTTTGTGTTTTTTCAATACCATAAAATACTCTGTCCACTAATTCCTTTGTACCTTCTTCATCATGGTCAAAATAAGCGCCACCTGTCCCTGGTATGGTTTCCATAGTCATATTGCTGATATCAATATCTTTAATATATTTAATATACTTCAAAACATCTTTTAATGTAGCATCTGTTTCAACAGAATTCCAAAGTACTTTTGCAATACTTGGCAAATTATCCAATATCGTTGATGTATTGCTTACTTTTTCCAACAATGCTTTTATAAAATCTTGTTGTACTTGTATCCTTTTTAAATCCTTTTGAGCATAACCTTCTCTAAAACGAACAAGTTGCTCCGCCTTGTCACCATCTAAATGCTGATAACCAGGCTGTAAATCAATGTATAAATCTTGATAAGGGTCGTTATAATATAAGCGTTGTTCTACTTCCATATCCACACCGCCCACAGCATCTACAATATCATGAAAAGCGTCCAAATCTACTTTTACAAAATAATCTATATCAATTCCTAATAAATCTTCCAACATAGATACAGAAAATTCATCTCTATGTTCTTCCCCTGCATAAGCGTGTACTTCCGTTAATTTGCATTGTCCTTTTACACCATTTCTATAAGGAATAAATTTTCCTCTTTGTTCTAAAGATGATAGCATTTCATCTGTCATAACTACACGAGTATCTCTTGGAACAGAAACAAAATGAATTTCTTTAGTATCCTCACGGAATGAAACAACAATATTCACATCTGTTCTAAAACCATCATTATCTACACCAAACACTGCAACATTAACTGGTTTTATAGGCTCTGGTGCTTCCTCTTTTGCTAATTGTTCTACTCTTACAGGCTCTGGATTGATTGCTTTTTTAGTATGGTCTTTTGCAACACCATCTTTTCTGAATACCATACGAAATCCTACCACCCCAACGGATATCGCTATAAAAAGCATTAAAAATGTAAAAAGTATGTTTTTTCTCCTTTTTCTTTTCTTTTTTTGGTATCTTTGCATCCTTGGTCCGTCCACAATCATTCTCCTATTACTTAATATACTATAACAAATCACACATCTACTTCATAAAGTAAAAAAAATAAAACTTTATGGCATTTTTTAAAAATTTACTGTCTTTTATTATAGCAAACTTCAAAATACAATACAATATTTTTTATAAAAAACGAATATACTTGTACAAAAATTTTATAACAAAAATGGGCGTATATTACATTTTTTTTATTTTTCGTCAAATAATTTATAATACTGCCAACCCGCTAAATAATCTATTTTATTCTGTTGCTGTTCTGTCACTTCTTCTTTATAATTTCCATTTGCCTCCAAAAATGCACCGTTTGCTATAACAGGTAATTCTTTTCTCATTTCATTTACATAGTCATATAAAGGAGAAAGTCCCTCTAAGCCTATAAGCTCTATGGTCATAGCACCCAAATAATGAGAACTAATTATATTTCCTTCAGGCAAAAGCATTTTTTGTTTATTTTCTAATATTTTTGTAGTATTTTTAGCACTTTCATTTTGCCAAATAAAATAAGGTGTTTCATAAATAGCAAGCCTTTGTTGCGTTGTTCCTTCTATATCAATGTCATAATCTAATATATCAAAAAAATCCATACCATTTGAAAAACCTGGTAAATGGTCACCAAAATATACTACTACTACGGGTTCTTCTATTGTATCCAATTCTTTTAACAATGTTCCGATTGCTTTATCTGCATCTTTCATACCATAAAAATAATTATAAAGTAAATTTTGTTCTTGTTCTGTCAAAACAACATCTGTATCAAAATTTTGTTCAGCCGCATTATATTTATTTTCATAAGGACCATGATTTTGTATTGTTACAGTAAAAGAAAAAAGAGGTTTATTATTTTGCTGTATATGTTCTTTTAATGTATTCAATATCGTTTCCACTGCTGCTTCATCTGTAATATATCCTCCTTTGCTCTGTCCATGAGGGTCAAATGAAGAAAGATGTATAAAATTCTGAAATCCAAAATATGGATATACATTATACCGATTATAGAACCAATAATATCCTGGGTGAATTGCTAATGTATCATATCCGATTTCTGCCAATCTTCTTGGCAAAGCATCAAATGCCTTTCTTACAAAATCATAAGAAGGGGAGGCATTATCTAAATATCTTGTAGGACATGCTGTTAATACATCATATTCAGTATCAGAAGTACCTCCTCCAAAATTAGGCACTACAATATGTCCTGCTATGGTATCTTCTTGCGAAATTATTTTTTTATATTCTTCCATAGGGTCATCATACTGAGTAAAGTCAATATGCTCATTAATACTCAAGTCAGAATATGCCTCTCCCATAATCATAATAATATGAGGTAAATTTTCTGTTTGTTCTTCATTTAAATTAGGTGGTTTTTCTGCTTGAGCATATTGTATTTCATTATAATGATTAGGTTTTTTCACTTTCATAGTGTTGATATTATGAAAAAAGCAATATATAAATCCTTTTGAATGATATTGATTAACAGAAAAGTAAATATTCCCCAGTACAGGATATTGCTGATATACTCTCTCATTGTTATACCACATTTGATTAACAAAGAAACTTCCCAGTATAACAATAACAATACCACCCATTCTTATTTTTCTATTCATTTTTTTATTTTGGAACAAAACTAATGATAAAAAAAGTAATAATAAAAACAAAACTATTTTCCATTCAATATCTTTTAATGTAGTATCATCAAATCCTCTTACAATACCTATTACTTCTTTTATTAATTTTACATCAGAAGGTAATACAGGATCTTGACGCATTTGTATTTTCATACTATTTGCAAAAGCAAGACTATAAAAAATACCTCCCCAAAAACAAATACTAAAAAGTGTATGATTTGTCAAAAAATAAAATAATAATATCAACAAAAATATAGGCAAACAATTCAGCCAAAATAAAAATGGGTCTGTTTCCATACTTTTTTGAAAAAATAATATTTCTTCCTCTGTTGCAGCCACATTTAATGAAAATATAATATTTGTTAGTTTCCATGAACAAAAGCAAATTAACAGCAACGAAATGATATGTCCTATAGCAATTCTTTTATCCAATATATTTTTTGCTTTTATTAAAAATGGTTTCATGCTCTCTCTCCTAATAATATGAAAATGCTATTTTATCACTTTACTTTTTATTATGGTAAGTTATTTTTCAAAAAATGTAAAGATTTAATTTATTATTTCATATTTTTTAGAAAAAAGTATTGACAAGTAATATAATTTATTGTATTATAACTCTTGTCTTTATTTTCATAACTTTGTGCGTGTAGCTCAGCTGGATAGAGCGTCTGGCTACGGACCAGAAGGTCGCGTGTTCGAATCATGTCACGCACATGAAAAAACCTTGAATAATCAAGGTTTTTTTCTTTTATTTTAAAAAATATACTGTAATAGGGAAGTGAAAAAATGATACAACAAATCAAAAAAGCACTCCAACAACCAAATTATGATTTTTTAAAAACAAATGAACATTTAAAAAACAAAATAATGTTTATTACATTAGGTGGTAGCTATGCTTATGGAACAAATGTAGAAAATTCAGATATTGATATTAGGGGTTGTGCATTAAACAGTAAATCTGATTTAATTGGTATGAGTCAATTTGAGCAAGTAATTGATACTTCCACAGATACCGTTATTTATGCATTTAACAAATTAATTCCACTACTTTTAAACTGCAACCCTAACTGTATAGAATTATTAGGTTGTAAAAAAGACCATTATATCTACGTTTCACCAGAAGGAAAGCAACTTCTTCAAAATTATAAACTTTTTTTATCTCAAAAAGCAGTTCACTCTTTTGGAGGGTACGCAGATGCACAACTCAGAAGACTACAAAATGCATTAGCAAGAGATACTTACCCACAATACGAAAAAGAAAAACATATTTTAAATTCTGTAAAATCAGCAATGTATAGTTTTGAACAAAGATATCAACATTTTGAAAATGGTTCTATCAATCTTTACATAGATACATCACAAAAGGAAAATTTAGATAGCGAAATATATATGGATATTGCACTCAATCATTATCCTTTAAGAGATTATAAAGGTTTATGGGCTGAAATGCATAATATTGTAAAAGATTATGCTAAATTAAATGGTAGAAATCATAAAAAGGATAATGAACATTTGAATAAACATGCTATGCATTTAATTAGATTATATTTAATGTGTATTGATATTTTAGAAAAACAAGAAATCAATACTTACAGAGAAAAAGAACATGATTTACTTATGAATATCAGAAATGGAAAATATCAAAATGAATATGGTACATTTCAAAATGAATTTTTTGAAATGGTTGACGAATATCAACATAATATGGAACAGGCAATGAAACATACTGCTCTACCTAAAACACCAAATTATAAAAAAGTGGAAGAATTTGTTATGTACATTAATGAAAAGGTGATAACTGGTGAATGCGGATAATCAAAAACTCATACAAATATTATCTGGTAATATTACATCAGAATATATTTTTAAACAGCAACAATATATTAGCAATATCATTCCTGAAATCAAACCTATGATTGGTATGCAACAAAATAATCCCAACCATTGCTATACTGTATGGGAGCATACTGTATATAGCATGATTTTCGTTACAGATAATATTATATTAAGATTGACTATGCTTTTTCATGATATTGCAAAACCATATTGTTATACACAAGATGAAAACGGTATCGGACATTTTTATGGACACCCAAAATATAGCAGTAATATTGCTGCACAAATTTTAAAAAGACTAGAATTTGATAATGCTATATTAGATATTGTATGTAAACTCATATTTTATCATGATGCTCAAATACCATCAAAAGCAGTTTCTGTAAAACGATGGCTAAATAAATTGGGAGAAGAACATTTTAAAATGCTTATTACAGTTAAAAAAGCAGATATAAAAGCACAATCTCACTCTGTTCAGGAGCAAAAACTGGAACAACTCAAAAAACTGGAACAAAAATTAACAGAAGTAATACAAAAAAGTCACTGTTTTAGTAAAAAAGACTTAGTAATTACAGGATATGACTTAATACAGTTAGGTATTCCGCAAGGCAAAGAAATAGGCAGAATATTAACATTACTTGTATATCACATTAATCAAAATCATATACAAAATGAAAAACAACAATTACTACAAACAGCAAAAAATATATATTTTCATAACCATAATATATAGCCTGCGCAATAAATCATGCAGGCTATATTTTTTATAGTACACTATCATATTTCATTTTTTACAGCATGAATTGTAACAAATTTTGTTGCTATTTTTTGTATAAAAGTTGCATCATGTTCTACAAATATCATAGTTGGCTGATATTCCAAAAGCAATGTTTCTATTTGTATGCGAGAAAGTACATCTATAAAATTCAATGGTTCGTCCCAGATATATAAATGTGCCTTTTGGCAAAGACTTTTTGACAACAACACTTTCTTTTTTTGTCCTGCGCTAAAATCCTCTATATTTTTGTCAAATTGCTCTCTTGTAAAGCCTAATTTTCTTAATATACCTAAAAATAAACTATATGCTATATTTTCTTTTTGAGCATATTGCTGTAATGTTCCTTTTAAATCGCTTGTATCTTGACAAACATAAGAAATCTCTAATCCACTGCCTTTTTGTATTTGTCCCTCAAAAGCAATTTTTTCTCCCAATATCCATTTTAATATGCTTGTTTTTCCTGTACCATTTCCTCCTTGCAATGCTATTCTGTCGCCTCTTTCCAAAGAAAACGTAACAGGCTGAAATAATTGTTTTTCACCATAATACAATGACACATTTTTACATTCCAGCAATATCTGTTTATGGTATTGTAAATGGGATAATTTCAAAATCTCCTCTTTTTCTATATTTTTAAGCAATTTTGATTTTTGTTCTATTGCTTCATTTTTTCTATCTACCATACATTGAGAGCGTTTCATCATTTTTGCAGCTTTATGTCCTATATATCCTTTGTCTGGCTTAATACCTGCACTATTTTTACCTGCCTTTTTTGTTTTTTCCACTTTATTAGACCAATTTGCTGTTTTTCTTGCTGATTCTGACAATACGTGTATTTCTCTTTTCAATTTTTCATTTTCTGCCATTTCAAAACTATCTTGTCTGTTTTTATTTTGTTGCCAGGTACTAAAATTACCCTTTTGTAAATCAATATTTTGTTTGTTTATAGAAAGTATATGGTCTATCACATCATCTAAAAACTGCCTGTCATGACTTACTAATATAAATCCCTTTTTACTTTTTAAATAATTTGCTACTGTTTTTCTACCCAAACTATCCAAATGGTTTGTAGGCTCATCAATCAATAAAAAATGATTTTCTCTCAAAAATAGTACAGATAAAAGTACTTTTGTTTGTTCTCCATTACTTAATTGAGAATATGGTTGCCACAAAACATCTTCTCCTACATCTAATAATGATAATTCTTTTTTTATTTGCCAATATTCACATTCTGGTGCAATTTCTTGTATCACCTCCATAGTATTTCTTTGTTTTTGTGTCACATCAAAAGGGAAATAGTCAAATTTTACAGAGGCACTAATATTACCTTTATATTCATATTGTCCTAATAGTAATTTTAAAAATGTTGTTTTTCCTCTGCCATTTCTTCCTGTAAAACCTAATTTCCAATTTGTATCTAACTGTAATGAAACATCATCAAATATCAAATCATAACTACCATCATATCCAAATGTTAAATGAGAAATCTGTATTAAAGACATATCATTTCCTCCTTGTATCAAATATAATATTTTGGCAGCAGAAAAAAACATAAAAAAATCCCTTGAGAAAATGCTCAAGGGATAACAAAAACAAATATAGAATACAACAATTCTATGATATACTGTTTCATTGAGTTAATGTGCCATTTTCCTGCTGCGCATAACAAAAGTAAGGTACTATATTTTCAATAGTCCTTCTTTTTACTATACAATTATTATCTGCAAGAAAATGTAATTATCACACTGTCAACTCCTCTCTATAAAAATACATGGAAATCAATTTTTGTTCACCGTAGACGATTTAAAGTTTTTTCAAGCTTTTTTTCAAAAAAGCTTGCGGGTTTAGGCAGCGCCTAATCATCATTTTAAACAAAAGACACCATAAAATACTAAAATTTTTTAAAAATTGATTTCCCTGATAAAAATATTATATTCATTTTAACAAAATAATATTTTTTTGTCAATATTCATTTTATCATAAAACTTGCTATTATACACTACATACAATATAATAAAAAATAATCAATATGAAAAGGAGTTATAACATGACTATTATAGATGGAAAACATCATATCAATCAAGTACGCAATTTGATAATAGAATATACTCAAATGTTAAATAGAGATTTATCATTCCAAAATATTGATGATGAATTAAAAGACCCTTCCAAAAAATATACTGCACCAGCAGGAGAATTGCTTGTTGCAATTGAAAATGACGAAGTAGTTGGAATGATTGCTTATCATAAACATTCTGCAACTCGTTGTGAAATGAAACGTCTTTATGTAAAACCAAAATACAGAGGAATGAAATTAGGAGAGCAATTAATTCAAAAATTGATAGAGCTTGCAATACAATCAGGATATACAGAAATGGTTCTTGATACATTATTACCTTTACAATCAGCAATTTATTTATATCAAAAATTAGGATTTCAACAATGTGAGCCTTATTACAACAATCCTATGAATGACGTCATTTATTTTAAAAAAATGCTTTTAGAATAGTTTCTCGTTACAATATAATACTTTATAAATTAGGAGGAATAATATTATGCAGCATAAAGTAAAAGTAACTGTAATTGATAAAAAATTATATACCGAACTGCAATCAAAATATTGTGCAGACCCTAATTCTGGTGCATGTCCATGTTATAATATAGGAGATGAATTTTTATTTGAAAGATATGATAATGCAGATGATTTTTGGCATATGGGATTAAATACGTTAAAACAAAGTACAAATATAGCAAATACTGTAGCAGGCGGAAACACTTTTCCTCATTGTTCTGAGGCATGGGACGCCATAAGCAGATATATTTATACTGGTTTACAAGGTGGTTCTATTATGCGAGGCTGGATGAATGATGAGAGGATTATGATTGCTTGTTGTTCTGATGGAACAAGACCTGTTATATTTAAAATTGAGCGTATAGATTACAAAGCAGTATATGTAAATGGTATTCATTGTGACACGTGTCGCAATAATATAAGCGAAGCGTTAAAAAGTATCAGTGAAGTAACAGATATTGCATTTAAAAAAGATATTGACAATAATGAATACATAGAAGTTTTTATTGATAAAGACATTTCTGACAGCTTAATTGAAAACACAATAAAAAACTGTGGAGAATATCTAATCATTCATATTGATTAAACAGTCAAAATAAATATAAGTAAGTATATTTTCTATATATCTTAATATACTTACTTATATTTCATATCACATTATTTATCAAATATTTATTATGTTATTATACTTTTTATTCAACATCTTTTTCAAATACCATATCTACATTAATTATAACTCCATTACCATTAATTTTTGTTGGAATACAAGCTATAAAACGATATCCCTTTTCTGCATATTCATTAATAATTTGTCTATGATTTTCTGACCTTGCTCCAAAAAGTTTTTCTATATATACTGAAACAAATTCATACTTTTTCATAAAACATCACTCCTATATCTAACGAAAATGGCGGAAAAATGATATACTAACCAATGCAAACACCATTGGTACAGCAGCATATCCTGCGCTAACTTTACCATTATGATATAGCACATATATTGCACCTAAAAATGTAAGCATTACAAATAATATGCTTATTAAAAACGTTATTTTTTTCATATATATACCCCATCATATTAATATATTTATGGTATCACAAACATCTTGATATAAAAAAATCAAAAAAACTTATTTTTAAACACTTATAAAAAGCCATTATTCTCTAATTTGCCCATCACCATATATAATATATTTTGTAGTAGTCAATTCTTTTAATCCCATGGGACCTCTTGCATGAAGTTTTTGTGTACTGATGCCAATTTCAGCACCAAAACCAAACTGTCCGCCATCTGTAAATCTTGTGGAAGCATTTACATAAACTGCTGCTGCATCAATTTCATTTAAAAATCTTTGTGCATTTGTATAGTTTTCTGTCACAATGGCTTCTGAATGTCCAGTAGTATATTTCCTAATATGAGCGATTGCCTCGTCAATATTTTCGACTACCTTTGCAGAAATAATATAATCTTCATATTCTGTTGCCCAATCTTGTTCTGTTGCTGCAACAGCACCTTTTACTAAATCCATTGTTGCTTTATCTCCTCTAATTTCTACATTTTTGGACTGTAATGCCTTTCCAATTTCAGGCATAAATTTTTCTGCAATATTTTTATGTACTAAAAGACTTTCACAAGCATTACATACTCCTGGTCTTTGTGTTTTCGCATTGATTACAATACGTGCTGCTTTTTGCAAATCTGCACTCTCATCTACATAAACATGACAATTACCAATACCCGTCTGTATTACTGGTACAGTACTGTTTTCTACAACATTTTTAATCAGTCCTGCTCCGCCTCTTGGTATCAATACATCTAAATATCCATTTAAACGCATCATTTCATTTGCTGTTTCTCTATTGGTATCTTTTACAATTTGAACACATTCTTTAGGTAATCCTTCTTTTTCAAGTGTTTGCTGAAACAATTCCACAATCATTTTATTAGATGTAATTGCCTCTTTGCCTCCCCTCAATATAACAGCATTTCCAGACTTTAAACACAATCCAAAAGCATCTGCTGTTACATTAGGGCGTGCTTCAAATATAATGCCAATTACTCCCATAGGTACTCTTTTTTGTCCTATTATTAAACCATTATCAAGTGTTTTCATAAATGTTACTTCTCCCACAGGGTCATTAAATGATGCCACTTGTTTGAGTCCATCTGCCATAGAAACAATTCTTTCTTTTGTCAATGTCAATCTGTCAATAAAAGCCCCTTTTATGCCTGCTATTTTTGCTGCCTCTACATCTTTTTGATTCGCCTGTAATATTTTGTCCATGCCTTCCAAAAGTGCCTCTGCACTTTTGGAAAGTGCTTTATTTTTAATCGGTGTAGGGAGTGTTGCTAATAAAACAGAGGATTGTTTTGCTAGTTTTGCCATTTCTAATAATTCGCTCATATTTTAAAGCCTCCTTTTCAAATTTTATATTATTTATAACAATTATGACAATATAGTGACAGCTTTTTCTGTTACAATACCATCTAATGCAACATCTGTATTTTGTAATATTTCTATTTCTTCTAATTGCTGTGCAGAAAATAAAAATCCCATTTTAAAGCCACAATTTACTTTTGAAAAATAAGTGTCATAATAGCCCCTACCATATCCAATACGATTTCCTTTTTTATCTATGGCTAAAGCTGGTACAACAAAAAGACTGTTTTTTGTAGGTAATATTATAGTGCTGTTTTCTCTTTTTGGCTCTGCTATTCCCCACTTTGATTCTGTTAATTCTGCAATATCATTCAAATACACAAAATCCATATTTCTATTTTCTTCTATAATAGGAACAGCTATTTTTTTGCTGTCATGCCATATTTTATCAAAAAAAGGAGTTGTTTTCGCTTCTTTATGTGCTGAAACATATGTAAAAATAATATCTGCTTTTTGATATACATCTGTCTGCATTAAATTTTCCCACATTACAGTACTTTTCTGTGTAATTTCCTGTTCAGAAAAAGCATTTCTAATTTTCAACATATCTTTTCTTATTGTTTTTTTATACATATTCACACTTTACCTCCTTCAAAAAAAGTACCTACATCTTCTCCATCTATAATTTTATGCACAACAGTAGGGTCATCTCCTGATGCTACAACCATATTAACACCTGCCTTTTGACAGATTTCTGCAGCCTGCACTTTTGTTGCCATACCTCCTACGCTAAATTTAGAACCTTTTTGTCCTGCCATTTTACGAATACCCTCTGTAACTTCTGCCACATAAGATATTCTTTCTGCATCTTTATTTATTCTAGGGTCTTTATGATAAAGTCCATCAATATCTGTCAATATAATTAATAAATCTGCTTTTATCATTTTCGCTACCATTGCAGATAAATTATCATTGTCACTAAATTCAATTTCATATGTAGATATAGTATCATTTGCATTAATAATAGGCACAATGCCCAATTTCAGTAATGTATGAAGTGTATTTAATGTATTGATATGTCTTTGTTCATTTTCAATTTCTTCTTTTGTAAGCAATATTTGTGCGATTGCTTGATTATATTCTTTAAAAAAGTTTTGATAAATTTGTATTAAAACTGCTTGCCCCACTGCTGCTGCTGCTTGTTTTGTTTTCATTTCGCTCGGTCTTTCTGCAAACGAAAGCCTTGCTGCTCCTACACCTATTGCTCCAGAAGTGACAAGTACTACCTCTTTTCCTTGGTTCACCAAATCAGATAATACCCATGCCATACGTTCAATACGTTTTAAATTTAATCGTCCATTTTCATATGTCAATGTAGAAGTACCTACTTTTACTACAATTCTTTTACTTTGTTTTAATTTTTCCCTCATAATTGTTTTCTCCTCTTTGCAACTTTAATTAATTTGATTGTTATTCTACTACAAATATGATATTTGTGCAATAACTGATAATTGATAGGTAGTGGCTAAACACATATTTAAAACCATGAGGATGTTGCTTTCTAAATAGCAACATAATTGCGTTCACATAATATAAAGTTCTTTGTCAAACTTTCTGGGGGGAAAGTTTGTAGGTGCGGGCAACGTTCACAAATAAAACAATATCCTTCTGTTAAAACCTTGAGAGCGTTGCTCTCAAACTCTCACCAACTTTTACAAGAAAACTTCGTTTTCCTGATAATAAACACAAATAAAAATTATTCTTAAAACTACTTTTTTAGGATACTCCCTAATTAATATTATGACAAATCAACTGCTAAAAATAGATTTATAAAATTGATAAATATTCCTGATTATTGAAAATAAAATCCCCTCCATAAATTTAGAAGGGGATTTTTATGATTATTTTATTGTCATTTCTTCTATCAATTTTGATTTTAAAGCACTTAATTTTTCAGATAAATCCACAGGCACAATATGAGGATTTTTATTTCTTTTATGTTCTTCCCAAAGTGTATCTTTTTCTTTATCACAATATGCCTGTATATCCATTACTTTTGGAGATTGATAAACACATTTTCCATTTTCAAATATTGGTACTAAAAGCTCTCTTGTTGTATAAGTACCTGGCTGTAATGTCATACGTTTCCATTTTGCACTATCATCAAATAATGTCAATACTTCTGTTTCATCAATTGTTTCTTCTTGTAAAGCAATCACATCTGCTTTCATTTTGCCTGTCTTTTTATCATATATGCGGAATATTTTTTTAATTCCTGGATTAGTTACCTTTTCTACATTATTAGATAATTTTATTTTTGGTATAAAATTGCCATTTTTGTCACTTTCTGCTGCTAATTTATATACACCACCAAATGCTGGACAATCATCACTTGTAATCAATTTTGTGCCTACGCCCCAGAGTCCAATTTTTGCCCCCTGTAATTTCAAATTAGCAATCAAATATTCATCTAAATCACTTGATGCACTAATAACAGCATCTCCAAAACCTGCATCTTCCAGCATTTGTTTTGCTTTTTTAGATAAATATGCTAAGTCCCCACTATCCAAACGAATACCATAATTTTTTAATGTAATTCCCTTGTCTTTCATTTCTTGAAATACTTTAATTGCATTCGGTACACCAGATTCTAATGTATTATATGTATCTACAAGAAGTGTACAAGCATTAGGGAATAATTCTGCATATTTACGGAATGCTGTCAATTCATCTGGAAAACTCATTACCCAGCTATGAGCGTGTGTTCCTTTTACAGGCACATCAAACAATTTTCCTGTTAAAACATTGCTTGTACCACAACAACCTCCTATTACTGCCGCTCTTGCGCCATAAGTACCAGCGTCAGGACCTTGTGCCCTTCTTAATCCAAACTCCATAACAGGGTCACCTTGTGCTGCCCAAACAACACGAGATGCTTTTGTTGCAATTAAACTTTGATGATTAATAATATTTAAAAGAGCTGTTTCAATCAACTGTGCTTCCATAATAGGTGCTTTAATGCGCATTAAAGGCTCATGAGGAAATACAACTGTTCCTTCTGGTATAGCATAAATTTCTCCTGTAAAACGAAATTCTTTTAAATAATCAATAAAGTTATCTGAAAAAATATTTAAATTTTTTAAATATATAATATCTTGTTCAGAAAAATGAAGTTGATTAATATAGTCTATTGCCTGCTCCAATCCTGCGGCAATAGCATAACCATTACCACTTGGGTTTTTTCTATAAAACAAATCAAATACAACTGTTTTTTGCTGCAATCCTTTTTCTTGATACCCCTGCATCATAGTAAGCTGATACAAGTCTGTTAAAAGTGTTAAATCATTCTTTTCCATGAGAATCTACTCTCCTTTTTTTATATATGCTATGGAGCATATAAAAAATAATACTATGATAGTTTACAATGACTATTATACACCCTTTTTTGTGAAAATCAAACAAAATTCGCAAACTTTTTAAACAATATCTATTTCAGACTGTCAAAAAATAGTATTATTATACAGCATTTTGTACTTTTTACATAATCAGTATGTTTTAAAAAAAGGAAATAAACATAATTTTACATATCACAATATCATATATCATTTTGCTATATTTTTAAAAAATCCTTTACAAAAAATAAAAGCCATTGTATAATACTTGCGTAAGTAAAACAATGGAAACACTGTGAAAGGGACAGTAGGCTTTTTGAAATGTATACAGAGAATTGTCATGTGCTGAAAGACAATACAAGTAAAAAAGTTTTGAATATCCCCCTGGAGTGGCAGACCGAACAGCTTTTTTGCTCAGTAAGTTCCGACGGTTTTCCCCGTTACGGAAAGCATAATGTTTGTTATGCACATTACAATATTCCTGATATCAGGAATATAAATCAGGTGGTACAACGGAGTCTTTTCGTCCTGTTTTGGAGAAAAGGCTTTTTTAATTGTCTTGCATCATGGTATACTAGGTATACTAACAGTAATTAAAATAAAGGAGGATTTTTTATGTATGACAAAGTGTCTACTAACCTCAATTTTGTTGAGCGTGAGGTAGAAGTACAAAAATTTTGGAAAGAAAATCGTATTTTTGAAAAAAGTAATGCATCAAGAGAAGGTTGTCCTGTTTTTACATTTTATGATGGCCCTCCAACAGCAAACGGTAAACCACACATTGGACATATTATTACACGTGCTGTAAAAGACTTGATTCCTCGTTACAAAACAATGAAAGGATACAAAGTATTAAGAAAAGCTGGCTGGGATACACATGGACTTCCCGTAGAATTAGAAGTGGAAAAATCTCTTAATATTAGTGGTAAACCACAGATTGAAGAATATGGTATTGAGCCTTTTATTTCTAAATGTAAAGAAAGTGTTTGGAAATATGAAGGTGAATGGAGAGAAATGAGTGACCGTGTTGGTTTCTGGGCTGACATGGATACTCCTTATGTTACTTACCATAATGATTATATTGAATCTGAATGGTGGGCATTAAAACAAATTTGGGACAAAGGACTGCTTTATAAAGGACATAAAGTTGTACCTTACTGCCCTCGTTGTGGTACAGCACTTTCCAGCCACGAAGTAGCACAAGGCTACAAAGATGTCAAAGAAACATCTTGTATTGCAAAATTTAAAGTAGAAGGCACAGAAAATGAATATTTCCTTGCTTGGACAACAACACCATGGACATTACCATCTAATGTTGCATTGACAGTAAATGCAAAAGATGAATATGCAAAAGTAAAATATAAAGACGAATATTTTATACTTGCTACTGCTCTTTTAGATGATATACTGGGAGAAGGCAATTATGAAATAGTAGAAACAAAAACAGGTAAAGAATTGGAATATATGAGATATGAATCTTTATTTGAATTCATTCCTTCTGACCCAAAAGGATTTTATGTAACTTGTGATGATTATGTTACATTAACAGATGGTACTGGTATTGTTCACTCTGCTGGTGCATTTGGTGAAGACGATGCTCGTGTATGTCAAAAATATGATATTGTATTCCGTCAATATGTAGATAATCAAGGTTTTATGACAGAAGAAACAGGTCCTTTTGCTGGTAAATTTGTAAAAGACGCTGACCCTCTTGTATTGGATTATTTAAAACAAAGTGGCGCTCTTTTTGCAGCAATACCATTCGAACACAATTATCCTTTCTGCTGGAGATGTGATACACCACTTATTTACTATGCTAGAAGTACATGGTTTATCAAAATGACAGCATTAAGAGATAATTTAGTAGCAAATAATAGAACAATCAACTGGTATCCAGACAATATTAAAGAAGGACGTTTCGGAAACTTCTTGGAAAATGTAATTGACTGGGGATTAAGCCGTGAAAGATATTGGGGTACACCACTTCCAATTTGGGAATGTGAATGTGGTCACAGACATACCATAGGTAGTATTGCAGAATTAAAAGAAATGTCACCAGATTGTCCAGAAGATATTGAACTGCATAAGCCTTTTATTGATGCTGTGCATATCACTTGCTCAGAATGTGGTAAACTTATGAAAAGAGTACCAGAAGTAATTGACTGTTGGTTTGACAGCGGAAGTATGCCTTTTGCACAATTCCATTATCCATTTGAAAATAAAGAATTGTTTGATGCAAATTTCCCTGCTGACTTTATTAGTGAGGCAGTTGACCAAACAAGAGGTTGGTTCTATACATTACTTGCGGTAAGCACATTGCTTTTTGACAAATCTTCATTTAAAAACTGTATTGTATTAGGACACGTACAGGATAAAGATGGTCAAAAAATGAGTAAACACAAAGGTAATGTTGTTGACCCTTGGGACGCATTGAATAAACAAGGTGCTGACGCTGTTCGTTGGTATTTCTATGCAAATAGCGCTCCTTGGCTGCCTAGCCGTTATTATGAAGAAGCGGTTAACGAAATGCAAAGAAAATATATGGGTACATTATGGAACACATATGCTTTCTATGTACTTTATGCAGAAATTGACCAGTTTAATCCAACAAAATATAAATTGGAATATGATAAATTATCTGCTATGGATAAATGGATACTTTCTAAACTGCAAACATTAAATAAATTTGTAGATGAAAGTCTGGAAGGTTACAAAATTACAGAACCTGCAAGAGCAATGGCAGAATTTGTAGATGATTTAAGTAACTGGTATGTTAGAAGAAGTAGAGAGCGCTTCTGGGGGAAAGATATGCCTCAAGACAAAATTAACGCTTATATGACACTTCACACTGTTTTAGTGACTATGGCAAAATTAACAGCACCTTTTACACCTTTCATTGCAGAAGAAATTTACAACAACATTGTGAAAAATGTAGATGAAGCAGCAAAAGAAAGTGTTCACCTTTGTGACTGGCCAGAATATCATTCTGAATGGGTTGATAAAGATTTAGAAAATAATATGGATTTCGTATTAAAAGTAGTTGTGGAAGGTCGTGCTGCAAGAAATGCTGCTAATATCAAAAACCGTCAGCCTATGTCCGTAATGTATGTTAAAGCAGAGCAAGAATTGCCTGAAGATTATCAAGCAATTATTAAAGAGGAATTGAACATCAAAAACATTACATTTACAAAAGACGTAGAAGGTTTTACAACATATACATTTAAACCACAATTAAGAACATTGGGTAAAAAATATGGTAAACTTGTACCAAAAATCGGCGAAGCATTGAAAGCAGTAGATGGCAACTCATTTATGGATACATTAAAAGCAGAAGGCAAAGCAACACTTACTATTGATGGTGAAGAAGTTGTATTGGAACAAGATGATGTATTAGTAGATACAGCAGAAAAAGATGGCTTTGTTACTTCCAAAAATAATGATGTAACAGTAGTAATTGACACAAACTTAACACCAGAACTTATTGAAGAAGGTTTTGTCAGAGAAATTACAAGCAAAATCCAAACTATGAGAAAAGAAGCAAACTTTGAAGTAATGGACAAAATCAAAGTATATCATGATGGTAGTGTAAAAATTGCTGAAATCATTGCAAATAACGATATCAAAACAGATGTGCTTGCAGAAGAATTTGTTGCTGGCAAAGGTGGAACTTATTCCAAAGAATGGAACATCAATGGTGAAAAAGTAACACTTGGTGTTGAAAAAGTATGATAAAAAAGACTTGGGTAAATGCCCAAGTCTTTTACTTTTATTCTTTCAAAAGTTCTTCTCTATATTGTTGATATTCTTTTGCAGAATCTACTATCTCTTTATAATCCTCTGGTGTTATTTTTCTAATGATTTTTGCAGGTACACCATAAGCAATATGCCCTTCTGGCACAACCATATTTTGAGGTACAACAGAGCCTGCTCCTATAATACAATTTTGCTCTATTACAGCATGATTTTGTATAATCGCTCCCATACCAATAATACAGTTATCTTCCACTTTACAAGCATGAACAATGGCATTATGTCCTACTGTTACATGATTTCCTATTGTGACATTAATACCTATTTCGGTATGTATACAGCTATTTTCCTGTATATTCGTGCCATTGCCTATTGTCGCCTTATTTCCTTCGCCTCTTATCACTGCACTAGGATAAATAATACATTGATTACCTATTTCCACATTGCCTAGTAAAACAGCCTGAGGGAAAATATAACAATCCTTTCCTACATTAGGCATAAACTGTTTATATTTTTTAATCATATATTTCCTCCAATGTATTATTTATTAACCCATGATTAATATTTATCAAAATTTTGTGTAAAACCATCATCATAACCCATATCAAAACTGTTATCATCATCATATTGATAACTGTTGTTATCTTGATATTGTGCAAACCCTTTTTCTTCTTCCAATCTAAATTTTGATACCAAACTTTTCAATACTTGTGCTTGCGCAGAAAGTTCTTGGCTAGAAGCTGCATTTTCTTCTGCTGTTGCAGTTGTAGTTTGTACTACACTTGAAACTTGATTGATTCCTTCTGTTACTTGTGAAATAGCCTCTGCTTGCCATGAAAAATCAGCGGCAATTTTATTTACTACTTCTGCAATACTTTTTGAACCTTCTACAACAGAAGAAAGTAAATCTGCTGTTTGTCCTGCAATTTCTGTGCCATTATGCACTGCTTTGATAGATGTTTCAATTAATGTTGTTGTATTTTTTGCTGCCTCAGCACTTTTACTTGCAAGATTACGCACTTCATCTGCAACAACCGCAAAACCTTTTCCTGCTGTTCCTGCTCTTGCTGCTTCTACTGCTGCATTCAATGCAAGTATATTTGTTTGGAATGCAATATCCTCTATTGTTTTAATAATTTTTCCAATCTCATTGGAACTAGCATTAATATTCTCCATAGCATGAATCATATTTTGCATTTGTTCATTACTATTCAGTATTACTGTTGTAACATCTGTTACTTGTGCATTTGCCATTTTTGTACTCTGTTCATTTGCCTCCACATGATTACGAATATCTTCTGTGGTAGCAACCAATTCTTCTACAGAACTAGCTTGTTCTGTTGCACCCTGAGATAATGTTTGTGCGCCTGTTGATACACGTTCTGACTCAGTTGCGACTAATATACCTGCTTTTTGTATGCCTTTTACAGTATTAGACATAACATTCTGGAATGCTAGTATAGCGTGTTGAATTTCTTGGAATTCTCCTCTAAATTCACATTCTGTTGATACATTCAAATGACCTGCTGCCATCATTTCCATAGTATTTTTAATTTCATTTACATATTTTTCCAACTCTTTTACAGAAAAATTTAATGTATTTGATAATACTCCTATTTCATTATCAGAGGTATAAGGTATTTCAAAATCCAATCTACCTTCTGACAAATTTTTACTTGCCTCTGTAATCGTTAATATAGGATTCACAATACTTTTTATATTGTATCTAAATAATATTAGCACAAATATAAATACAACTAATATTACAATAGCAGTACATATAATAGAAGAATTTGCTAATCTTTCAATTTCTATTTCACTTTGTCCCAATAAATTGCCTGTTGTAGTAGTTAAACTGTCTAATTGCCCAGAAAGTGATACAACATACTGTTTCGTTTGTGTAATATAAATTTCTTTTGCCTTATTATAATCTGTATCTTTTATTTTCAAAATTTCTGATGCAGATTCATGTATTTTTTCATGAATACTTTTCATGCTTTCCAGTTTTGCTACAATTTCATCTGACCAGTATATACTGTTTGTATTATAAAGCAGTTTGCCAAGTCCGCAAGTTTTGTAATCTAAACTGCCAGTAAATTCATCGCCAAAGTTTAAAGAAGCATTCAGTCCCTCCAACCATTGAAAATGTGCTGTTTTTGCTGATAAAACTTCATTGTTTAAAGAAATCATTGCTTTCTCTTGTTGACTTGCTCTCTTTACTCGTTCAAAACTGCCTATTGTAACAGCTCCACTAATCAATACAGCAATCAAAATAATAAGCACACGAAATAATATAGAGCGTTTAATTGACCGATTCAAAATGATACCTCTTTTCTGTTATGTATTTATGTATTTTTTTAATATATCATATGCTATTTAAAATGAAAACGTGTCAAAAAATACATTATTATACTATCAAGAACATTTTTTAAATAATGCTCTTGAATTTTTTGACACGCCAAAATAATAAATATTATAGTGATAATAAATTATTTTACAAAATTATGCTGTTCCAATTAATTATGATATATTGCTTTTTCTGTCGTATTTTCAGTTTATTACATTTCTACAGCATTTTTCGCTTCTTCTGGTATTTCAAAATCCGTTGCATTATTAAAGTTTTTACTTGTAATAGAAACCTTCATAGTATCAACATTAATATTTTGTTCCTCTGTTGCTTCACTTGCTTTCATAACCTTTGTCATCAAGCTCTGCATCATATCTGTCATATCCATTTCACATTTTACAGGATATCCTTCTGTATCTATCCAAATACTCACTGAAATATCTTTTAAATCTTTGTAAATTTCTTCCGCTTGCATATTTGCACTTTCCAACATAGGTCTTAAATTTTCCAATGCACCAGATGTTTCCATTGTTTCTTTTAAAGCATCTCCAGAAATAATACCATCATATCTTGTTGCATCTGCACCATTTACTTGTTCTGTGCCTACTTCTTTTAATGCTGAAGAACCATCTAAATATGTATCCATACTTTCTTGTGTATCATATTCTGATAATTGTTCTGCTGGAATAGATTGCTTATACCAAGTGTCCATCATATTCATATAAAGTGTAGTATTGCCATCTACTTCATCTGCATACATTTCCATTTTTTGTATTCCGCCAAGTTCTTCCCCTACGTCCATTGTCATAGTCATTTTTAATTTCATAGGGTCTTCAAATGTAACCATATTTGCATTTGTTTTCATTTTTAAATTTTGCTCACCACTGCTCATTGCCATGTCCATAACCATTTCAGATTCCAGACTTTTTACTTCCTGCATTTTTGCTTGTGCTGCTTTTACTGCCTCTTCTGGTGTTGCTTTGCCACTTTCTGCTGGTGTTCCTTCTCCCTTACTGCCACAAGCAGCCATGGAAAAGAGCATTAACATTGCCATTACAACCCCAATTACTTTCTTACAAATTTTCATTACTAATTCCTCCCAACTACCTATTTTTAAATAATTCATTATTTTTGTATATTATAACACATTTCATACAAATTTGTTAGTAATATTTTTAAATTTAATGCAAAATGTATACCTTTTGAGAAACTATTTTTTTTCATAATTCTTCAAGTATTATTAGACAATTTAAATAAATTATGATATAGTAAATAAATAAGAGTTTATTAAAATTGTCTTTATTTAAGTAATAGTATAAACCTTCTAAAAAAGTATACTTTTTCCAAAAGTATTTTTATGAAATATATTGCATTATTTTTTCATGATATAGTATAATATGTTATTTGAATCATCATAATATATAACATAAATAACTGTATAAATTTATTAAAAATTCATTAAAATAATTGGATAAAAAAGAGCTGCTATAAATTAACAGCTCTTTTTCTATCACCATATTATAATTCAATTTTTAATGGTTTTAAATTCCAAATTTCATCTGCATATTGTTGTATTGTTCTATCACTAGAGAATTTTCCGCTTTTTGCCACATTAATAATAGCCTTCTTTGCCCATTCTTCTTTATTTTTATATACTTTGTCTACTTCTGCCTGTGCTCTTGCATAATCAGCATAATCTTCTAATATAAAATACTCGTCTGGTCTGCCACCATATCCATTCAGCAAGGAATCATACAATTCACGGAACAAATCAGGATTTTGGTCAAGTGTACCATCAATCAATTTTGTCAATATCATACGCACATCTTGATTGATATTGTATATTGCCCAAGGGTCATAGGAACTATCTTGATATTTTGCAATTACTTCATTTGCAGACATACCAAATACAAATATATTATCTTCTCCTACTTCTTCATAAATTTCAACATTTGCACCGTCCATTGTTCCTATTGTCAATGCACCATTTAACATAAATTTCATATTACCTGTACCAGATGCTTCTTTACTTGCTGTTGAAATTTGTTCACTAACATCTGCTGCTGGAATCAATTTTTCAGCAAGAGATACTCTATAATTTTCCATAAATACAACTTTAATTTTGCCATTTATAGATTTATCATTGTTAATGACATCTGCTACACTATTTATCAATTTAATAATCAATTTTGCTCTATGATAACCTGCTGCGGATTTTGCACCAAATATAAATGTTCTTGGTGTAATATTCAATCCTGGATTTACTTTCAATTGGTTATATAATCCAATAATATGGAATACATTCAAAAGCTGTCTTTTATACTCATGTAAACGTTTTACTTGAATATCAAATATAGAATCTGGGTTAATATCAATACCTTTATACTTTTTAATATATTCTGCTAAAGTCACTTTATTTTCTCTTTTGATTTCCATAAATTCTTTTTGGAATTTTTTATCTTCTGCAAAAGGCAATAATTTCTCTAATTGTGATAAATCAGTAATCCAGCTATCACCTATTTTAGATGTAATCAAATCCGCTAATTTTTTATTTGCGTGACGAAGCCATCTTCTTTGTGTAATACCATTTGTTTTATTATTAAATTTTTCTGGATAAATTTCATAGAAATTTTTTAATTCCTGTTTTTTCAATATTTCTGTATGCAGTGCCGCAACACCATTTACAGAATGACTGCCTACAATAGCAAGATATGCCATTCTAATTTGTCCATCTGCAATAATTGCCATATCTCTAATTTTTTGAGGGTCATTACCAAAACGTTCTATCAATGCTGCGCAATATCTTTTATTGATTTCTTCTACAATTTGATAAATACGAGGCAATAAACGGCTAAATAATTCTATTGGCCATTTTTCCAATGCTTCTGACATAATTGTATGGTTTGTATAAGCACATATTTTTCTTGTCATAACCCATGCATCGTCCCATGGAATATCATTTTCGTCTACAAGCACACGCATAAGTTCTGCCACTGCAACAGCAGGGTGTGTATCATTCAACTGGAATGCAATTCTATCAGGTAATAAACTAAAATCGTCATGTTCTTCTTTAAATTTATTAATTACCCTTTGTACTGTTGCAGAAATAAAAAAATATTGTTGTTTTAAACGCAATTCTTTTCCAGAATAATGTTCATCTGCTGGATATAATACCTCTGTTAATGTGCTTGCAAGATTTTTTTCTGCCAATGCTTTTTGGTAATCTCCTTGATTAAAAGAACGTAAATCTAATTCATTTTTTGGTTTTGCGTCCCACAAACGCAATGTATTTACTGTATTATTATTATATCCTAATACCGGATAATCATAAGGCACAGCAATAACAGACTGATATCCTTCCTGCACAAAGCGATATGTGCCGTTTGGTTTTTCTACTGCTCTAACATAGCCACCAAATTTTACTTTTACTGCATATTCATTTCTTCTAATAGACCAAGGGTCACCTCTTTCCAGCCAATTATCAGGTACTTCAACTTGATAGCCATTTTCAATTTTTTGTTCAAATATACCATAATGATAACGAATACCACAGCCATAAGCAGGTAAATGCAGTGTAGAAAGAGAATCTAAAAAGCAAGCTGCTAAACGTCCTAAACCACCATTACCCAATCCTGGGTCTGGTTCCATATCTTCAATCATATTATAATCAATTCCTAAATCAGCAAATGCTTCTTTGATTTCATCATACATCATTAAATTCATGACAGCGTTTCCTAAAAAACGTCCCATCAAAAATTCCATAGAAAGATAATATACTACTTTTACATCTTTCTTTTTATATTCATCATGTGTTTTTATCCATTTATCTGTAATAATGTCTTTTACAGCAAAAACGGCAGCTTGATAAATTTCTTCTGGAGTAGCGTCTTCAATTTTTTTTCTGTAAATACTTTTTACATTACTAATAATTTCTTGTTTCATTTCTTCTTTGCTTAAATTTGTGTAATTCATATCTGACCTCCCATATCATAAACACCTTCGCAGTTAATTATACTACTATCTCTACTATAACAGAGGTTGTATCACATTGCAAATAAGAAATAACAAATATTTACATTATAGACATAAAATTTATTTCTGTTTTCTATATTTTTCCTTTTTATTTGTTTAATTTGTTGATATTAAAATGCTATTATATAGGAAAAATCAGCAATATGCCTAATAAAAAACCTACCATACCTAGCATTGCTAATTTCATTTTTTGCTTGCCAGTACATTCTTCGGGTAATATTCCACCACAAGCCATCAATAAAAATAGTCCGCTTAAAAAAGAAAACAATAAAGATATTACATTTTTTTCCATATTAGTATATCGAAAACATAAAAACGCTACTAAAAACACAATACAGTGAAATATAGCATATCTTTTTGTACCATAATAAAAATTATATGTTTTCTGTTCCACAAAAGAACTTGTTAACACTCCCAGCACTAAAAGCATAGAATTTATCCAAAAAAATTCTCCTTCCAGTACCATAGGCAAAAAGCAAAAACACATAAATGCTAAAAACAGTCCATCAAAAAAGCTCAATGATGCTATAAAAAACTTTTTAAAAAATAATGCAAATACCAAAAATGTTGCTAAAAATAGTAAACAATACTGCATATGCTATAACACTCCCCCACAAAATGGTGTTATAGTATATTCAAAATATTATAAATTATGATTAATATTTAACCTAATGTAATTGTTTTTTGCTCATCATTCCATACAATACGGTTTTCTATACTGAATATTTTAGCTACCCATCTTAAACTAATATAATTTACACCATCTTTTTGTTCTAATACATTTTCAAATATTCCTTCATCATTTTGTATGGCAGATTTTTCAATAAATATTTTGTGAAAACTCTCTCCTGCATATACTATATAGGAGTCGCCATTTTGATTGTCATGATAGTCATAAATTCTTATACCAATATCCTCTAAATTTTGAGCAATATATACCAAATACTCCAGAGAAATCATAGCAGAACCATTTTGATTAATATAAATAGGGTATTCTAATTCCCTTTGTGTACTTCCCCACATCAAACTGTTTTCTCCAATAGTAAATGTTAATTTTGGAAATTTCTTTTCCAATTCTGATTGACTTTGTGCTTGTACAAATATCGCTGCTTCTTTTGAACTAAGTACGTCCATAAAACATTCATTTAACAATATATTTTGCTCTCCAGAAAATAAATTATTTTCTTTTGTTTTATCTGCATCTAACCATAATGAAAATGTAGGTAAATTTTCTGTTTCATTACTGTCTATACCATATAAATAAGGTGTAGTGTATATTTTAATCACGCCTTGCTTTTTGGTATCCCCTCTAGAAATACGAATAGCAATATGATTATCTAATTCTTTTTTCGTTGTTTTTACTTCTTTTGCATATACCCCATCTGACTCTATACTGAAATCATTTATTACAAAATATCTTTCATTGTCTTTACTTGTTTCAAAATAAATAACATCACCATCTTTTAATACTCCTGGCTGGCTTTCTTTTATTGTAATATATAATTCTGGTAAACATCTATAATCTAGTAAATAAGGTTCTCCCTTTGTCCAAAATGTGATACTGCCATCTCTTACATTTATTTGTTTTTCTATGTATTGCTGTTCCTCCATAACCGCACAACCTGCAAATACTGGTACATTCCATATTATTAAAATACTGCATAACATTGCAAAAAATTTCTTTATGCTGTCATATTTTACTTTTTCCATATTTCATGCCTCCTACTAATTGCTTTTCACAATATGCTATTTTGATATTGTTATTATTTTTGTATTATTATCCCAATAAATATGATTTTCCATATCCAACATTTTCGCTATTACTCTCAAAGGAATATAACCCACGCCATTTTTTTCTTCCAATACATTTTTTATACTCTCATTATTGTAAGCAAAATCTATAATATTTTTTTCATATTGTATCATATAATCATTTTTTCCTGCTGTAACAGAATAAATATTTTCTTTACCATCATTAAAAACATGGTGTCTGACACTTGCACCAATATCATTTAATTGATTCATAATGAATTCAAAGTCCTCTAATGAAAGCATTGCTGTACTCTTTTCATTGATATAAACACTATGTTTTAATGATATTTTTTCTGTACCCAATATTGCTGTATGGGAATCAGTTGAAAATATCATACTAGGTAAACCCTCTTTCAGTTTTTGCTGTACTTCATTATCTCGCTGTTCTCTTTCTGCAACGCCTCCTGTTATAGTTAAAAACCGCTCATTTAACAATATATCTTGTTCTCCAGAAAATAAATTGTTTTCTTTTGTTTTATCAGCATCTAAATAAAGTGAAAATGTAGGGGTATATTCATCTTCATAACTCACTCCATAAAAATCACTTAAAAACTGCATATCAATTTGTGCAATTTGAGCAAAGCTATTTTTATTTTCTCTTGAAATACGTATAGCAAAACAATTTTCATTTCCCTCAGGCAATTTTATTTCTTTTGCTGTAACACCTTTTGCTGTAATATCAATATCCATTACTTCTAAATATTTATTATCATTTTTAGCTGTACCTGTTTTAAAATAAATCACATCACCATCTTTCAATATACCTGCACGACTTTCTTTTATCATAATAGATAATCCTGGGTAACATCTATAACCTATTTCATGCTTTTGTATTATTGTAGTAAAAGTAAGTGTTTCATTTCTAATATCCACTTGCTTTTCTATATATTGTCGTTCTGTATTGCCACAGTCTGCAAACACAGGTATACTCCAAAACACTGCAATACTGCATAGCAGTGCAAAAATTTTTTTTATACTCATATGTATCATTGCTCCTTATTATTTACTTTTCATTTCCTATTGTAATAGTTTTTGTATTTTCATTCCAAACAACAGCGTTTTGTTTTCCCAATATATCAGCAACTGTTTTTAAACTAATATAATATACATCATTTTCTCCTTTTTCTATTACAGCATATTCTTTTAACACTCCATTTTTCATAACAGATTGATTTTTAGGAGATATGACATATATATTCTGCATACTGCTTATAACAACATCGCCATCATTAAATTGACGTACTACCATTTTTCCTAAATTTTCTACAATATCTATAAAATCATATATAGAAATCATAGCAGTATTTTTTTGATTAATATAAACAGGATATTTTAATGTTTTCTTTTCATTATTGCATAATATCAGATTTTTTTCTGTATAAAACACAAGTGTTGGAAATGTTTGTTTTTCTTTATCATCACACAGTATTTTTAAATAGTTTTCATTTAATACCATTTGCTGTTTTCCAGAAAACAAATTTTGTCTTTTTGTTCTGTCTGTATCTAATTTTAATGAAAATATTTTATCTGTGTCATAATTTCCTTTTAAATAAACATTGTAATGTATTTTAATTTCCGCCAATTCTTCTGTATGATTTCTCGAAATACATATAGCAATATGATTATCTTTTTGCTCATTAATTTGTTGTTCTTCAGCATACACTCCTTTTGATTCAATATTCAAATGTTCATTCACTGTATATGTCTCGCCATATCTGCTTGTTTCAAAATAAATAACATCACCATTTTTTAATACACCTGGTTTGTTTTCTTTTATTATGATTTCTAATTCTGGTTGACATCTGCAATTTGATGTATGTTCTTCACTTTTTGTAATAAATGTAATTCTTCCATTTCTAATATCGAATTGCTTTTCTACATATTTTTGTTGTTCTGTATTTTGTTCACTTGCAAATGTAACTACATTACACATTATCATACTAGCGCATACTACTACAAAAAATCGACTTAATTTCATAAATAATTACACTCCTTACTTATTGTGCTGATATTATGATTGCTTTTATATGATTATCCCAACTAATATGATTTTCCATATCCAGTATTTTCGCTATTACTCTTAGAGGAATATAAAATACACCATTTTTTTCTTCTAATACATTTTCTATTGTTGGTTTGTTATAACCTTTATCATAATCAAAATTTATACGATTACCCTCACAATAGATACTACAAGAATTTCTTCCTGCTGTAATATCATACAAATTTTTTTCATTATCATTATCATAATAAACAGTATGTCTAGCACTTGCACCAATATCATTTAATTGATTCATAATAGATTCAAAATCCTCCAATGAAAGCATTGCCACACCCTTTTTATTGATATAAACGTTATGTTTTAATATTATTTTTTCTGTACCTAATGTCATAGTATTTGATTCAGTTGAAAATAACATATTAGGCAAACCATTTTTAAATTTTTGATGTTTTTCATGCTGTTGCCTTTCTATTTCTACATCGCCACCTGTTACAATTAAAAATTGCCCATTTAACAATATATCCTGCTCTCCAGAAAACAAATTATTTTCTTTTGTATTATCTGCATCTAAATAAAGTGAAAATGTAGGCATATATTCATCTTTATAAGTTACTCCATAAAATTCACTAGAAAACTTTATATCAATTTCTGCTAAACTGTTTTTACTTCCTCTTGAAATGCTAACAGCAAAACAATTCTCATTACCTTCAGGCAATTTTACTTCTTTTGCTGTAACACCTTTTGCTGTAATATCAATTCCTAATGCTTTTAAATATTTATTATCATATTCACCTGTAGCTGTTTTAAAATAAATAATATCACCATCATGCAATACTCCTGCATGATTTTCTTTTATAGTAATAAACATCTCTGGAAAACATCTATAACCGATATCATGCTCTTGTGTCATTGTAGTAAAAGTAATCATTTCATTTCTAATATCCACTTGTTTTTGTATATACTGCTGTTTTGTAGTGCCACAATCTGCAAATACAGTTACACTCCATACCATTACAACACTGCATAATATTGCTAATACTCTTTTTGTTTTCATAATGCTTCCCCCTATTTAATATGTATTGTTTTATCCCATCTATGCCAATAAATGCGTTCTCCCATACCAAACAAATTTGCAAATTCTCTTAAACTAATATAATACGCACCATCTTTTTGCTCCAATATATTTTTTAATACTTTTTCTTGTATATTAATATCACCATTTTTCATATTGATTGTTATATCGTTTTCCCCTGCTACAATATAATATATATCATTTTCCTGCCAAACTTTTACACCAATACTTTGTAATTGCCTTGCAATATCAATAAAATCATCAAAACATATCATTGCTGTACCCTTTTCATTAATATAAACAGCTTTTTTGAGTTGTTTTGTATCTTCATTCCATTTCATATTTTTGTCATCTACAAAAAATATCATATCAGGGAATTGTACTTCTAATTTCCTTTGTCTGGTTTCTTTTATCAGTTCTAATGACATTTCTTCATTAAGCACTCCTAAAAAATCATACAACAACAATATATTTTGTTTATATTCTTTCGCAAATAAATTATTTGCTTTTGTATTATCCGTATTCAAGTACAATGAAAATACAGATAAATTTTCTACATCCTCATTTGAAACATCTTTTAACTTTGCATCAAAATTGATTTTAATAAAAGCATTTTCTTCTTCATCATTTCTTAAAATTCGTATAGCAAAATGATTTTGTTCCCTTTCGCTTAATACTTCCTCTACAAAAAAACCTCTTGTTTCTATACGCAAATCACTATTTGTAAAATGTAATTTCGCCATCTCTAATTGCAACATCCTTTTCTGGTGTATAACGTGGTTGTCTATATTCATACATTTCTTCTTCTGTTATGTCATATGCCAATACTGGTATATTCCACATCATAACAATACTACATAATAGCGCAAATAATACTTTTATTTTCATATCCATTCCCTCCATTTTACACTTTTACATTCACTATAAATAGAACTATACTGTTTTAGTATACTACTGCAATAACAATATGTCAAATAATAAAAAAGCGTGCTGATAATACTACCAGCACGCTCAAAATATCATATTTTTATAATATATATTAAAAATGAAATACAATACCAATTACAGCAGCTAATGCAATATAAAATATGGGATGCTTATCAAATTTGTTCATAAGCACAAAAAAAACCACAAACAATATACATTCTTTCGGTTTTATAAAATTTGCCCAATCAAAAGTACCATTTTGTATTGCTTCTAATCGAAATAATGCTTGCACAAGTACTGCAAACCCTGCTGATGCTATCAGACCTGTTACAGTAGGACGTAATGTAGCAAACACTTTATCTACATACTGATTTTCTCTAAATTTTTCCAAAAATTTAGAAACCCATATAATAATGATAACAGAAGGCATAACAAGCCCTACTGTTGCTATTATGCTTCCTAACACGCCCATATTTTGAAAACCAGTATATGTTGCCATATTGATGCCCATAGGTCCAGGAGTCGATTCTGAAATGGCAATCATATCAGAAATCATATCTTTTGTAAACCAATCATATTTATCTGCCATATCATATAAAAAAGGAAGTGTAGCAAGCCCTCCTCCTATTGCAAAAAGACCTGTTTTAAAAAATTCTGCAAAAAGTATAATGATTTCTGTCATGCCTTTTTACCTCCCTTTAAAAAAAGTCCTATTCCTCCACCTATCACTACAACAATAATAGGTGAAATATCAAATACAAAAGAAGCTAAAAATGCAATGACTGTAATAGTAATACAAATTTTATCTACTGATGTTTTTTTCCACATACGAATTACAGCATTGAGTATCAATACACCTACCACAGTACGAATTGCTCCCAATGCATTTTGTACCATTTCTAATTCCGCAAAATTATTTAAAAATGCAGCTATCAATGTTACAATGACAATAGAAGGAAATATAACGCCTGCTGTTGCTGCAATACCTCCTAAAACACCTTTTCTTTTATATCCTATAAATGTTGCAGTATTCACGGCAATGACTCCAGGTGTACATTGTCCTATTGCAAAATAATCCATCACTTCATCTTCTGTTGCCCATTTTCTTTGTTCCACAATTTCTTTTTGTATCATAGGCAACATGGCATACCCGCCCCCAAATGTAAAACCGCCAATACGACAAAATGACAAAAATAAATCTATTAATTCATTCATATTTTATCGCCTTTCCTATTTTATGATTTCACTTTATGTTAGTTCATTTGTAATTTTTTTGCTTGGTCTGTTGTAATCAGTGTATTCATAATTTCATCTAAATCCCCATCTAATATGCCATCTAATCTATGAAGTGTCAAACTGATTCTATGGTCTGTTACACGTCCTTGAGGAAAATTGTATGTTCTAATTCTTTCACTTCTGTCTCCTGTGCCTACTTGAGAACGTCTGTCTGCTGAAATTTCCGCATCATGTTTTGCTTGTTCCATTTCATATAAACGAGCATAAAGTACTTTTAATGCTTGTGCTTTATTTTTAATTTGAGATTTTTCATTCTGACAAGAAACCACAATACCAGTAGGAATATGTGTTACTCTTACAGCAGAATCCGTTGTATTAACACACTGTCCACCGTTTCCCGAAGAACGAAATACATCAATACGCACATCGTTCATATTCAAATTGACATCTACTTCCTCCGCTTCTGGCAATACTGCAACTGTAACAGTAGAAGTATGTATTCTACCACCACTTTCTGTAGAAGGTATTCTCTGTACTCTATGCACACCGCTTTCATATTTTAAACGAGAATAAGCACCTTGTCCTTGTATCATAAATGAAATTTCTTTAAAACCACCCAAATCACTTTCATTACTATTCATAATTTCTGTTTTCCAACGACGTCTTTCTGCATAGCGAGAGTACATACGAAATAAATCTCCTGCAAATAATGCTGCTTCATCACCTCCAGCACCTCCTCTGATTTCTACAATAACATTTTTATCATCATTAGGGTCTTTAGGTAAAAGCAATATTGTCAATTCTTTTTTCAACTCTTCTAAAATTTGCTTATTTTGTGATAATTCTTCTTTTACTAATTCTTTCATATCTTCATCTAGTTTTTCATTTAAAAGCTCTAAATTATCCGCAATTTCCTGTTCTATTTTTTTATATTGTCTATATTTTTCTATAATAGGTGTTAAGTCACTGTATTCTTTCATTAGTCTGCGCCATTCTGATTGACTCGCAATGATATCTGGGTCATTCACTTGTTCAGACAAATCTGTATATTTTATCTCAATTTCTGCCAAACGCTCTAACATAATATCCTCCCTATTGTATTTACCATTTTATACTTACATATATAAAACTATATTTAATAAAATCATTTTATGTCATATTATTTCATATACTGTCCTAATACAACTCTATCTAATCCTGCTAAATCTTTACACACTACAATATTATCAAAACCGTTTTGATTTAATATACTACAAACAGCTTCCGCTTGTTGATATCCAATTTCAAAAAATAAAAAAGCACCTTTTTTTAAATATTGTTTCGATTGCTGTGCAATTTTTTTATAAAAATCAGTACCATATTTTCCTCCGTCTAATGCCAAATGAGGCTCAAAACATTTCACAGAATTCATAAGTGTTTGTATTTCTTTTGTTGCAATATAAGGAGGATTGGAAACAATGCAGTCAAAATGTGCCAATGACATTGGCACATTTTGAAATAAGTCACTTTGAAACCATGTAACAGAAACAGCATGATATTGTGCATTTTTCTTCGCTATTTGTAATGCTCTTTCACTAATATCAACACCATACATTGAAATATCAGTATATTTTGCCAAACTAACTGCAATACAGCCTGTACCTGTGCAAATATCAATAGCATTTTGAAAATGTTCCTTTTCATGATATTGCAAAACAGTTTCTACTAATATTTCTGTATCTGCTCTAGGAATCAAAACCCCCTCTTGTACTGTAAACGGTAATCCCATAAATTCGCAAACACCTGTAATATATTGTATGGGTTTTCCTTGTATTCTTTGCTCCAAATCATATAAATATTCTTTTTGCTGTTTTTGTGTTAATATAACATGATTGTTTGTATAAATCTGTACTTTTGTAAATGACATTGCTTTCATTAAAAGCAATGTCGCATCAATGGTATAGCTTTCTATATCATATTGCTTTAATTTCTTTTTGCCAAATAATAATGCTTGTTCTATATTCATATTTATTCCTCAATTTTTTTACTGTCATCGCCTTCTACTTCAAGTACTTTTTGCATTGCTGCGATTGCTGTTTCTATTTGTCCGCTGTCTGGTTCACTTGTTGTAATTTTTTGAAGGCAAAGTCCTGGATAGCTAATTGCTGCTACTAATTTATTATCAGAACTACCTGCCCATTTTATTACTTCATAAGAAAGTCCTGCAATAAAAGGAACTAATATAATACGACTCAGTAAGCGCAGTGCAATATTATCTGTTTGCACAAAAAATAACACAACCATACTAATAATCATAACAAGAAGTAAAAAGCTAGTGCCACATCTTTTATGCAGTCTTGTGCAAGTTTTTACATTTTCTACTGTTAAAGGCAATTCTTTTTCAAAGCAATTAATTGTTTTATGTTCTGCACCATGATATTGGAATACTCTTTGTATCTCTTTCATTTTTGAAATAGCAAAAATATATACTAAAAAAATACTAATTCTAATGATACCTTCCACGATACCTAATCCCCATGTAGGCACAATATTTTTAAAAAAACCTCCCAACCATACTGGAAGCATAAAAAAAAGTGCTACACTCATAATAACAGACAAAAACACACTAATATAAATAATCGCATCATTTACTTTATCACCAAATTTGTCCATTATCCATTTTTCAAATTTAGAAGGTTCTCCTTCTTCCTCTTCCATAATACCTTCCCCTGCAATTTCTGCTGAACGCATCATAATTTTTGTACCTGTTACAAGAGAATCTACAAATGCCGCCATACCTCTAAATATAGGCAATGTAAAAATTTTATATTTTTTAGAAAGTCCTGTACAGCTTTGTTCCTCTAATGTAATACCTCCTTCTGGATTACGTACTGCCATAGCATATATTGTTTTTCCACGCATCATAACGCCTTCAATAACCGCTTGACCACCTATACTTGTTCTTTTCAATCTCTCAGCTTCTTTCCAATATATTTTTTTATAAATAATGATAGTCTATAAAAATTTTACAAATACATTTCATGATATAAAAAAAGGCGGGATATGCTATACACCCCACCCTTTTGACCGTTTATATTATTTTCTGCCATATTTTTTATTAAATTTCTCAACTCTACCGCCTGCTTCAAGCAATAATTTCTGGCTACCTGTATAAAATGGATGGCATTTAGAGCAAACTTCCACTCTGATTTCTTCCTTTGTGGAACCTGTAACAAATTCATTTCCACAGTTGCATTTTACTTTTACTTGATTATATTTTGGATGGATTCCTTCTCTCACATCATTCACCTCTTTCTGTTGATCAATAATTTTACATTATTTAAAGACAACGCTAACAGTATATCACTTTTTTTTCAATTTGGCAATATATTTATTATATGAAATCAAATACATTTTATGTTCACAAATAAAAGGCTATGCACAAAAGCAATAGCCTTTTTCTATTTCTTGAACAATATCTATTGTTCTATATTTCTATAATATTATTTTTCCATTTTATTGCTTAAAGTTTTCTCAAATCCTGGCAATCTTCCTATAAATTCTCTATTATTTCCTGTTTTTTTCATCCATTCTAAAACACTTTCTGTAACATCTACTGTAGCCATATTGCTTGTTACTTTTCTCAACATAAAAATACAATCCATTTCTTGTTTTGTTAAGAGTTTTTCTTCTCGTCTTGTACCAGAACGGTTAATATCTACCGCTGGAAAAATTCTTCTTTCTGACAGCCTTTTATCTAAAACCAATTCCATATTGCCTGTTCCTTTAAATTCCTCAAATATAACATCGTCCATTTTACTGCCTGTATCCACTAAAGCAGTTGCTAATATTGTCAAACTTCCTCCATCTTCAATATTTCTTGCTGCACCAAAAAAGCGTTTTGGCATATATAATGCAGAAGGGTCAAGCCCCCCTGAAAGTGTTCTTCCGCTAGGTGGAATGGTTAAATTATATGCTCTTGCTAGTCTTGTAATGCTGTCAAGCAATATAATTAAATCCTTTCCTTGTTCTACCATTCTTTTTGCTCTTTCTAAAACCATTTCTGCAACTCTTTTGTGGTGTTCTGGTTCTTCATCAAATGTAGAATACACAATATCTACATTTTTACCAGTGATAGAGCGTTGTATGTCTGTTACTTCTTCTGGTCTTTCATCAATTAATAAAAATATCAAATAAACTTCTTTATGGTTTTTTGTAATTGCATTTGCTAGTTGTGTTAAAAGCATTGTTTTTCCCACTTTTGGAGGTGCAACAATAATACCTCTTTGCCCTTTTCCAATCGGTGCAACCAAATCAATCAAACGTCCTGACAATGCTGTCCTTCCTGTTTCTAATTTTAATTTTTCCTCTGGATAAATAGGTGTCAAATCTTCAAAAGAAGGTCTATTGATTGCCTTTTGAGGTGAATCTCCATTTACACTTTTTACATAAAGTAATGCATTATATTTTTCATTTTCTCTTGCAACACGAATATTCCCCTGTACACAATCTCCTGTTTTTAAATTAAATCGTTTAATTTGAGATTGAGAAATATAAATATCCCCGCTACCTCTTAAAAAATTTTCTGCCCTCAAAAAACCATATCCGTCTGCCATTACCTCCAGTATGCCTTCCCCAATTAAGCCACTGTCTAAAGATTGTAACGCCTTTTCCTTTTGTTCTGCTGTTTTTGTTTCCTGCCCAGTTTCTTTTTGTTCTGTCGTTTTTGTTTCCTGCTCTGCTTCTTTTTGTTCTGTTGTTTTTATTTCCTGTTCTGTTTCTTTTTGTTCTGTTTTTTTTGTTTCTTGTTTTGTTTCTTTTTGTTCTGTTATTTTTAATTTTTGTTCTATATTATTTTGTTCTGAGGGCAATTCATTACATGGTTTATTATTTTCTAATTCAAAACCATATGTAGTGATACTTTTAATTGATGTGTTTTCTTCTGTTTTATCGCTTTCTTCTTCGGATTGTATTTTTTCAATTAATTCGGTTTTTCGTAATTTACTGACAGACTTTAATCCAATCTCTTTTCCCATTTTCTGCAATTCTGCTAAGGTCTTTTTTGTTAATTCCTCTTGCCCCATACCATTTCTCCATTCTATATTGTTATTTTGAGATAACTTATATCTCTATTAAAATTGAATCATAGCTGTTTTATTTTTCATATGTAGATATTGATTATTTTGGTATTTTTAATTTATCCCCTACCCTTACATAATCACTTTCTTTTTTTCCGTTAGCATCTAATATTTTTTGATATTGTGTACCATCATTATAAAATTTTTGTGCCAATGCCCACCAAGAATTATCACTTTCTGTCACAGTATACCAATCAAAATTACCAGGGTCATCGCTACTTGTTTCATTGCCTTGTGCTTCGTTGTTTTCTCCCTCTGGTGTTTCTGGTGTTCCTCCTGCTTTTAATGTTCTTAATTCTTCTTCTAATTTTAAATTTTCCATTTCCAAAGATTGATATTTTTCATTCAAATCATTATTTTCTGCAATCGTTTTTTCTGCTTCTTTTAATTTTCCCCCCAAAGAAACACATTTAAAGCCTAAAAAACCAATTAAAACAATGACAATAATAGAAAATATAATACTTAATTTTTTGCCAGGGCGAAATGAAATGGTTTCTTCATCATCATAATCATCACTATATAACTCGTCCAAATCCATTTGTTTTGCGCCTCTTGCTAAATCAAAATCTTCATAATGATTATGGCGGTTTCTTCTACCTTGTTGTGGCTCTTCTCTTGCTCCTCCTGGACCAGGGAGTGTAATTTCAATTTCCTGCATCAAAGGTCCTTTTCTGTCCCTTCTTTCAGACATATTATAAGTGTTTTGTTCCATATATCCATTTTGTTCGCTGTTTTCATAGTCATCTTGCTGATAACCGCCTTGATAAGAATTTTGATAATCATAATTTGTATTTTGAGATACCTCTTCCATATATTCTGGTTGCTGTTCATATGAATTATCATATTGATTATTGCCATAATCCATAGTATTGTATTCCTGCTGATGTGGTGAATATTGAGGTGTAAAATCTATTTTTTGTGTTTGATACATATCATCTTGTATACCACTTTCAGACTGTATTGTTTGAAATCTCATGGTATACTGCTGGTCGCCATCTTCTTGGGCATATCGGCGTGTTCTTCTGCCTACAATGGTTTCTTCCCCTCCTCCTCCGCTCCAGTCTACATAAGAAGTTGTATCTTGACTTGGTTCTGCTTGTACAGTATTTTGTTTGTTTCTTCTTCGATACATAGTTGCACCATCTGACTGCTCATTTTTTCCCATAAGAGGGTGTGTTTCCATAAGCATATCCACAACTTCTTTTGGTAATTCATCATATAATTTCGGTTCTCCATTTTCATTGTTGTATCCATTATAATTTTCTTTTTCCATAGTTCTCCTCCGCTTTTTTCATATACACAGCGTACAGCAAAAAAGTGCCTTATTTATTTTAACATAAAAATATAGCTTTTATAAACATTTTCTAATGAATAAAGTACACATTGTATTTATCATTTTAACCATTCATAGCGTGAGTGTCAACAGAATACGCACTTTTTAAAGTTTTTGTAATTTATTTTATGCTGTATTTTTTTGCATATCTAAACAATATTAAGTACAATACATTTATATAGAAAAGCACTATAAATACTATTATATCAATATATTTTTTGAATTTTTATATTGCAAAATGATATTATTTTCTATTCATAATCATAAATATCATTGTAAATAACATACATTTTCCACAAAAAAAATTTATTTTTCTGTATGAATTATCCTCTTTACATAACAGCAAATATTGATTATACTGTTTAGTGGAATATACATAACAGTTTTTATCTCACATTTTTGTAACAATTAGCGCATACCATTTGTATAATATAAAAAAATATGCTATGATGTAATTGTATCATTATTTTTGTTTTAGAGAACGTATTTCAATAAGGATGTGATTGAATTGAAAATAGAAAAAATAAATGAGAGTCAAATTAAACTCATATTGACGCAAGCTGATTTATCAGAGCGCAATATCAAACTGGAGGACTTAACAATACCTTCTGAAAAAACACAAGAACTTTTTCACGACATCATGGAAACCGCACTGGAAGAATATGACTTTATTTCAGAAAATACTCCCCTTATGGTGGAGGCTGTTCCAGTAGGATTAGATAGCATTATGATTATTGTAACAAAAATAGACAGCAAAAGTCAGGAATCCATAGGAGCGAAAATTCTTTCTCAGCAAAAAGACCTGCGTCGTTTTAAAAGAAAATCTCTTGTATTCCAAGAGGGAGAATCAGACAAAAATAGTGACATTTTGATTTATTCCTTTGCTAAACTAGATGATGTCATTGATTTTAGTTTACGCATTGCAGATACTTACCATGATGCCAGTTCTCTTTACAAATTGTATGACAGATATTTTATTGTGTTACAAATAAAACAAGATGGAGATGAAAACAAAGCAGAAGAATTAGAATTAATATTAGGAGAATATGGACAAAAACATATTTCTGTTCAACTCTCAAAATATTATCTAATAGAACATGGCGAAACAATTATTGAAAACAAAGCAATTACGTTGCTTTCAAAATGCTTTACTTGTTAAAAATCAAGACTTGGAGTATTTCCAAGTCTTATTTTTTTAGCATTTTTACAGATTTTACTGTAAAATTTACCTAATTATAACAAACTGCCAATTGTTAAAAATAATGGTGCAAATACCAATGCTACAATCGTCATCAATTTAATCAATATGTTAATAGAAGGACCAGAAGTATCTTTAAACGGGTCACCTACGGTATCTCCTACTACTGCTGCTTTATGTGCTTCACTGCCTTTTCCACCATTATTACCCTCTTCAATATATTTTTTAGCATTATCCCAGCTACCGCCTGCATTAGACATAAATATAGCCATCATAACACCTGTTACAAGTGCGCCAGCAAGCAACCCTCCTAATGCACCTGTACCCAAAAGAATGCCCACAATTAAAGGAACTGTTACAGCCATAATACCAGGTATCAACATTTCTTTTAATGCAGCTGTTGTTGAAATTTCAACACATTTCTTATAATCTGGTTTTGCTGTTCCCTCCATAATACCAGGAATACTACGAAATTGCCTTCTAACCTCTTCAATCATTTGGAATGCAGCCTTTCCAACAGATTCCATTGTAAAAGCAGAAAACAAAAATGGAAGCATACCACCAACAAATAAACCAATAATAACTCTAGGCTCTAATATAGAAATCGCACTTAATGAAACAGATTCTGCATAAGATACAAACAAAGCCAATGCTGTTAATGCTGCAGAACCAATGGCAAAACCTTTTCCCATAGCAGCTGTTGTATTTCCTACTGCGTCCAATTTATCCGTTACTTCTCTTACAGAATGGTCTAAACCACTCATTTCAGCAATACCACCTGCATTATCTGCAATAGGACCATAAGCATCTACTGCAACAGTAATACCTGTTGTAGAAAGCATACCAACTGCCGCTAATGCAATACCATATAATCCACTTACACTATATGCAGCAAAAATACCAATACAAATTAATATAACTGGTATTGCTGTGGATTGCATACCTACTGCTAAACCACTTATAATTGCTGTTGCTGGTCCTGTTTCTGCTTGATTTGCAATTTTCTTTACAAAATTATAATCAGCAGAAGTATATACTTCTGTAATAATACCGATTAAAAGACCTACTATCAATCCAGAAATTACTGCAATCGCTGCTTTCATATCTTTAAAAAACAAATTACTTAACACCAATGCTCCTACTACTACAATAGCAGCAGAAACATAAGAACCTGTTCTTAATGCTTTTTGAGGATTATCGTTTCCACCATGAACAAAAAATGTTCCTATAATAGATGCTAATATGCCACAAGCAGAAAGTATTAATGGAAATAATGCACCTTCTGTACTAAAATATACAATACCTAATGTAATAGCAGAAACTATGGAACCTACATAAGATTCAAACAAGTCTGCACCCATACCAGCGACATCTCCAACATTATCACCTACATTGTCTGCAATAACAGCAGGATTACGAGGGTCATCTTCTGGAATGCCTGCCTCAACCTTACCAACCAAGTCAGCACCTACATCGGCAGCTTTTGTATAAATACCGCCACCTACACGTCCAAATAATGCTATGGAAGATGCTCCTAAACTAAATCCCGAAAGAACACCCACATTTTTTGTAATCATGTATACTACACTAACACCAAATAACCCCAGTCCTACAACAGACATACCCATAACTGCTCCGCCAGAAAATGCTGTGGAAAGTGCTTTATTCATGCCCCCCGTTCTTGCGCCGTTTGCTGTACGTACATTTGCTTTTGTTGCTACATTCATACCAAAATAACCTGCTAATGTAGAAAATAAAGCTCCCACTGCAAAGCAAATTGCTGTTGTGACACCAATACCAAAACAAATCAATACAAATAATACCAAAACAAATATTACCAGTATTTTATACTCCGCTTTTAAAAAAGCATTTGCTCCCTCTCTTATGGCTAATGCAATTTCTTTCATACGGTCTGTGCCTTCTTCTTCTTTGCTAATTTTTGAAGCTAATACAAATGCAAATATCAATGCTATAATTCCTAACACTGGTGCTACAAAAATCATGTTATACGAAAAATCCATAAAAAGCCTCCTTTGCTTATACTCTTTTGTGTGTTTCTATTTGATGCCATAAAAATAGACTCCCCATTTCTATTTTATTAACAATCATATAAAAACAACAAAAGATACATTCTATATTTTACCTATCATATTGTATGCAATCAAAATGCTCCTCTTTGTCATAATCAATATAGTGATTTGACACATTTATTGCAGATACAAAAAAAATATGATATGTATTTAATTTATTATAAACAATAAACAGTGTTCTGTCATTATAAATTATATATCTTTTTATAATAATTGGTAAATATGTATAAAAAATTATAGTTTATTTATATATAATATACAATTTCAAAAAGTTTATTAATGTACTGAAAACGACAAAAAATATATTACTATAACAAAATAAGCACAATTTTTACAAATCGTGCTTATTGATTTAAAACATAATATGTATTAGCATAAAAATTTTGCTGTAAGAGGCAATGTGATTACAGAAAGCACTGTGGATACAAACACATATTCTGACGCTCTTTTTTCATCATTTCCATATCCTCCAGCAAAAGAAGGCAATGCCGCTGCTGCTGGTGTACCCATCAATATTACCATAACTCCTAATGCAACGCCATCTACTACAAATCCCATTATCAATTTTGTAATAACAGGCATAACAATTAATGTAAAAAAGCTAAATATATATACTGTTTTATCTTTCAATACTTCTTTTACTTTAGCAGCAGCTAAAAGAGAACCGATTACAATCATAGAAAGACAAACTGTTGTTGTAGATGCATAATTTAAAGCATTATAAAGTGGTGAAGGCAATGATATAGAATTGACAAACAAAACAATACCTATAATAGCAGAAAAACAAATCAAATTAAAAAAGGCATCTTTTACCATTTTAACAGGAGGTTTTGCAGTACCACATTTATAGGAAAACAATACAGAGCAAGCTGTAAATAAATATACATTACTTGCAAACATTACAGCAACACAAAATATGAGTCCCTCTGCTCCAAACATTGCTGTAACAAGAGGCTGTCCCATAAATATAACATTACTATAAACACCACCACCTGCAAAAAGCCCTAATTGTGGAAAATCCATTTTTAAACATTTTCCTACTATCATAAATATTATTGTTCCTAATATACAAAGAAAAAGTGTTCCACAGCCTGTTTTTAAAAATCCTATCAATATTTCATGTGAAAATTCTCTTTGCAGTAATACTATCATATTTGCTGGTACTGCTACCTTTGTTAATACAATAGAAAGCCCTTTTGTATCCTGTAAATATCCCTTTTTACTCAACAAAAAGCCTACTATCATTAGCAATACCATTGTTGTAAGCTGTCCAACCACCGCTAATGCCACATTACCCATCTCCCTTTTTATTATACTTCTTTCATCCAATGATTGAGTCGTTTCATCTCCTTCAATATAAAAAATGATACAATTAAACCTGATGCAATATCTGCAACTGGTCCTGCAACTAAAATACCATCTAATCCCCAAAATAAAGGGAATATTATAATTAATGGTATCAACAATATCACTTGACGAAGCATAGAAAGTATAGAAGCCTTTAATGCTTGTCCTGTTGCTTGAAAATATCCTGTTGATACAATCTGTATGCCAGAAATAAATATACCAAACATATATACTTGCATACTTTTTACAGCAAAATTCATAAAATTAGCATCACCAGAACCAAATATCATTAAAAGATATTTCGGAAAAAATACACACCCTATCCAGCCTATTATAGAACATATACTTGCAATTTTAACAGAAAGCAAATAAGTATCCTTAATTCTTTGAGGTTTTTTTGCCCCATAATTAAATCCTACAATAGGTTGTGCGCCTGTACCAATACCAATGTTAATACCTATCAATATTGCACTGACTTTTAATACAATTCCCATAGCACTTAATGCTACATCGCCCCCCACAGAGCAGGCGTCACCATAATAAACAAGAGAATTATTTAATATTACTTGTAAAAGTGTATTAGCAATTTGTACAATAAAGCTAGATACACCTAACGAGCAAAAAGCAATAATTAATTGCCATTCTGGTTTTAAATATTGTTTTTTTAAACGCATTTTTCCTTTTCGTCTGAAATACCAAACTAATATAATTGCTGATAATATTTGTGATGTAATTGTTGCAATAGCAGCACCTTTTACACCCCATTTAAAAACAAAAATATAAATAGGGTCTAATACTGTATTTAAAACTGCACCTACTAACATACTTAACATAGCCATTTTAGGACTGCCATCTGTACGTGCCATATTAGAAAGCCCAGCACCTACCATCATAAAAGGAACACCCAACAATATAATACTAGAATAGTCTTTTGCATATTCCATAATGGTATCCTTTGCACCAAACAATCGAAGCATAGGCTCAAAAAACAAAAATCCAATACCACAAAGCAATAAACCAACAATAATCAATATTGTCATCATATTTCCTAATACTTTTTCTGCAATGGAAAATTTCCCTTCTCCTAAACGTATAGAAGCATAAGCACTACCACCCGCACCTACAAGCATAGAAAGTGACAACACTATTGTTACAATAGGAAAAGCTACTGTTGTTGCTGCATTTCCTTGATAGCCTACACCTTGTCCTATAAATATCTGGTCTACAATATTATACAAATTATTAACCAAAAATGCTGCAACAGAAGGCAATGCAAAACTTTTTAGCAGTTTTCCAACTGGTTCTATGCCTAATGGATTATCCATATCATTTTGCTTTGTTATTATTGTTTCACCCATTTCATTCCCTCCGTATCTTTTGTTAAATTTTACTGTATACACAAATGCTGTCTGATAATAATAAATATTGTAAAAAATTTTATTGAAATATTTTCTATATTTTGTCATTCTAGCACAAAAAAATTTTATATGCAACAAATTATCATAATATATACTATTATTTATCAATCATTTTGTCATAATCATGCACTTTATTAAGGCAATAAATGTTTTCTGCGTACTACTGCAATGACAGCAAATGCACACAAACTACCTATCATTGCTCCTGCTAAAACATCTGTAATATAATGTACTGCTAAATAAATTCTTGAAAAGGCAACCATGACTGCAAACAAAAAAGCACCTACACCAAAAATATGGTTTATGTGCCACAAAACAACTGCGCCTGTAAAAGCCGCCGTTGTATGACCAGATGGAAAAGAATAATCAGAAAGAGGGGGTAATATAATATCAAGCAAAAGCACATCATAAGGGCGTAAACGGGCAACAAAAGGCTTTAATATGATATTTGTAATAAATGAACTTATCAGCAAGCTACTGCCTAATATCATGCCCCATGTTCTCCATTTTTTCTGCTGTGTTTTTGCAAAAAATAAAAATAATATTGTGATGCTTATCCATACAATACCATTATCACCTAAAAAAGAAATCCATTTCATAATGACATCTAAAAAAGGACAAGAAATATATTCTCGTACCCAAAGTACAACGCTTTCATCCCACTTTTGTATTTGACTCATAAGCAACCTCCTATTATGCTTATGTGATATGTTCTAGCAATATCTTTATACCTACTGCAACTAAAACCATTCCGCCTGCAATAGAAGCTTTCTTCTCTAAAAATTTCCCCAAATGCTTGCCTAATATACCGCCTATGTAACAAACAATACAAGCTGTTATACCAATTACAGCAGAAGCTAATACTATATTCACATTTAATATAGCAAAGCTAATCCCTACTGCAAAAGCGTCAATGCTTGTTGCAACAGCCTGTAAAAGTAGATTTTGATTTGTTAATACATTATGATTTTTTTGTTTTTCTTCTTGAAAACTTTCTGCTATCATATTCCCTCCTATCAATACCAATAATAAAAAAGCAATCCAATGGTCAATTACTTCCATACTATTTTTTACATAAATACCTAAAAACCAGCCCAGCAAAGGCATTAAAAATTGAAATACACCAAAATAAATTCCCTGTTTTAAAGCATCTTTTTTTCTAAAATGAGATACAGATACACCATTTGCAATTGATACTGCAAATGCGTCCATAGCTAAACTAAGTGCAATAAAAAAAATAGTAATCCATTCCATAAATATATTCTCCTTTATGACTCCTATCTCTTTATATACATTATGCTAAAAACAGTAAACTTATTTGCAGTGATGAAAAAAAGAATGTGCATTTTACACATTCTTTTTTATGGGAGTTACAGGGCTCGAACCTGTGACCCTCTGCTTGTAAGGCAGATGCTCTCCCAGCTGAGCTAAACTCCCTTAAAAACATACAATATATACTTTTTGCTGACCCGTAAGGGAATCGAACCCTTGTTTCAGCCGTGAGAGGGCCGCGTCTTGACCGCTTGACCAACGGGCCTCATATATTATAAATAGCGGAGAAGGGATTTGAACCCCTGACACCGCGGGTATGAACCGCGTGCTCTAGCCAACTGAGCTACTCCGCCAAATCATAGCTTGTTTACTACTTGAACTATTATAAAAGGCAATTTATCATTTGTCAATACTTTTTTTGACATTTTTTTAATTTTTTGCATTGTTCACATAAAGTACTTCATTTGGCATAACAAGCCCAAGTTGTTGTCTTGCTACTTTTTCAATATATGCATCACTATTATAATATTCTTTTTCTCTAATATACTCTGCATTTTTTTCTTGTTCTTCTTGTATTTGTATCAAAACGGCTTCTGCCTCTTTTTTGTATTGACCATATAAATTTAACTGGCTTCCAATGCCTATCGAAACAGCAATAAAAAACAATATCATAAAAAATAATACAACTGTTTTATCAAAAGGTCGTCTTTTTTTTGTTGGTTTTACAGCTTTTTTCATAATTGACTCTCCTTTTTTTACAAAGACAACTACCTTTTACTGATTTTATTTCTTATGAAATAAAATTTTTACATTTCTTTTTTTTATTTTTACATATCTTTTACAAAATTGCAATACTTTTTTCATTTTTTTGTGAAAAAAAGTATTTGTTTTTTTGACAGGTTTACGCAATAAAATATAAATTAGACGAAAAGGTGTTAACACTATTGTAAAAAATGTAAATACTATTTTATGAATTAATGCAACAATTTTGTCAGAAATTTTGTTTATAATAGGACTTAATGTCAAAAAATATAATAACATACCCAAAAAAGCACCCATAATTACAAAAAAACGTATTTCTCCATGATTTTGTTGCAATAATATAAAAAAAAGAAAAAAAGCTGTTCCTATCCAATAGAAAGCATCTTCTAGTTGTATAAAAAGCATAGTATGAGGTATCATTTTGCGAAAAATGCGCAAAATATCATATATAGAGCCAATAAAAGCACCTGCCAATGTTACAGATAAAAAAAGCATTGCTTGTGCATTGAGAGAAAGAATCATAACATTCCCCCCTTATTTATTTAAATATACGATTTAAGAAACTATTCTTTCCCTTCGAAATGCCACCTTCGCTATATTCTATGGTATCTATTAAGCCATCAACAGAAACTTCACCTTCATCTAAATTTAATTTTCCTACATGCATATTGTTTCCCCGTAGTATTAACATTCCTTTTTCTGTTTCTGCAATAATGCTTTCTTCGTCAAAAGAAAGAACATCTATTACACCTGTTATACTCATTCTTTCCCTATCTTCCAATATCATTCTATGGCGTGTATCTTTTTTTCTTTCTTCTGCCAAATTCATTCCCTCCCAAAAATAAAAATACTGTCCAAAAACAAATTTTTTTGTTTATTATAATATATGGACAGCATTTTATTTTCAGAACAATATTATAAACTTTTATACATAGCAGCAGCATCTTCTTTTTTAGCAGATTCATTTATATTCAATACTTCTATTTTGGTTATATGATTGCCAAATTTAATTTCTATTACATCACCCACTTTTACATCAGCACCTGCTTTTACTACTTTGCCGTTTATACTGACACGTCCTGCGTCACACGCTTCATTTGCTATTGTTCTTCTTTTGATGATACGAGATATTTTTAAAAATTTATCTACACGCATATATTTCACCTCTTTGTTCTCATCGCATAATACTGATAAAAAAATCTACACATATCTTAGATTTGTGTAGATTTTAAAATGTACTATGTTTTTATTATTTGTTAATTGCATCTTTTAGTGCTTTACCTGCTTTAAATCTTGGTGCTTTTGATGCTGGAATAGGCATTGCTTCACCTGTTTGAGGGTTTCTTCCTTCTCTTGCTGCTCTTTCTGCTACATCAAATGTACCAAAACCAACTAATTGTACTTTACCATTGCTTGCTAATTCGTTTGTAACAACTTCCTCAAATGCTTTTAATGCCTTTTCAGCATCTTTTTTACTCATTTCTGCTTTTTCAGCCATTGCTGCAACTAAATCGGATTTATTCATATTTTGTCCTCCTTGTAAAAAAGTTATTCTTCTGTTGGACTTTCGCTGTGCTTTGCCTGCACCCAGAACAGTTCCAACTCCTCCAGAGTCATGTCAGAAAGACTTCTTTTGTCCATCAGAGCGATTTGCTCGACACACTCAAATCTATTTATAAACTTTTTAATAGCTTTTGTCAAGGCAAACTCTGGATTTAATTGTAAAAATCTCGAAACATTTACTACTGCAAACAATAAATCACCTAATTCCTCCTCTTGTTTTTGCTGAGATTGTTCTAATGTTTCCTCCAACTCATACAATTCTTCATGTACTTTTTGAAGTGCTTGCTTCACATCTGTAAAGTCAAAACCAACATCTCTTGCTTTTTTTTGCACTTTTTTTGCCTTTGTTAATGCTGGTAATGCGTCTGGTATATTTTTCATAACTTCTGTTTGTGTTTTATAATTTTTTTCTTTTTTCTTTAATTCCTCCCAGTTTTGTAAAACTTTATCTGCTGTATCTGCTTTTTGCTCTCCAAATATGTGAGGGTGTCTGTATATCATTTTTTGGCTGATGCCATTTATAACATCTGATAATTCAAAATTCCCTTTTTCCTGTTCTATTTGAGAATGAAAAACTACTTGTAAAAGCACATCTCCCAATTCTTCTTTTAAATTTTCTATATTATTTTTATTGATTGCCTCTACAACTTCATAAGCCTCCTCAATCATAGCTTCTTTCAATGTTTTATGTGTCTGTACTTTGTCCCAAGGACAACCATTTTCACTGCGCAAACGCTTTATAATATTTTTGAAATCTTCTAATGTATAATTCAAATGATAATTCCTCCTAAAACTTTATTTATAGCAATATACACTAATTTTTATACTTTGTTTCTATTTCATTTTTTTACAAATTTGCATGATTGTCAAACAACTTTATTACATTGTCATTTCTTTCATATGATTTGACAGTTGATAAATATCATGTTTATGGTATAATTGTAACAAATTTCTTTCAAAAAACAACACATATAATCAATGTTTTAATAAAAAAAGGAGATGGGTATTTATGTTTAAAATTGTTTCAAAAAAAGAGTTGAACGATGCTGTAACAATGCTTGAAATAGAAGCACCCTTTATTGCAAAAAAGGCAAAAGCAGGACAGTTTATTATATTTAGAGTAGATGAATACAGTGAAAGAGTACCTCTAACCATTGCAGATTATAACAGAGAAAAAGGTACTGTTAGCGTTATATTTCAAAAAGTGGGATTATCTACAAAATTATTGGGGGCAAAACAAGAGGGAGATACCATTGCTGATTTTGTAGGTCCTCTTGGTGTTGCTACAGATTATGAAAACTTTAAAAAAGTTGCTGTAATTGGTGGCGGTGTAGGTTGTGCAATCGCCTACCCTCAAGCAAAAGCACTCCATGAATTGGGTGCAGAAGTAGATGTTATTGTAGGCTTTAGAAACAAAGACATTGTAATATTAGAAAAAGAAATGAAAGCCGTTTCGAGCAATTATTATTTAACAACAGATGATGGTTCTTATGGTGAAAAAGGATTTGTTACAGATAAATTAAAATCATTGATAGATGCGGGAAACCAATATGATGCTGTTATCGCTATTGGTCCTATTCCTATGATGAAATTTGTCAGTATGACAACAAAACCTTATGGCATAAAAACCATTGTTAGCTTAAATCCTATTATGATTGATGGCACAGGTATGTGTGGTGGCTGTCGTGTAACAGTAGGCGGAAAAATTAAATTTGCTTGTGTAGATGGTCCTGATTTTGATGGACATGAAGTAGATTTTGATGAATTGATGAATAGAAATTCTATATATAAAGAAAGAGAAACTGAAGAAGCACAAACACATATTTGTCGCTTAACAGGTGAGAAAAAACATTAAAAATTCATTTCAAATATTTTTTGTTTGATATTATTTAATAATCAATAAGGAGATGTTTAATATGCCTAATATGAATACAGAAAAATTAAAAATGCCTGAACAAGCTCCAGACATTAGAAATAAAAATTTTAAAGAGGTTGCACTTGGCTATACAGAAGAAATGGCAGTGGAAGAAGCACAGCGTTGTTTAAATTGTAAAAACAAACCTTGTATTTCTGGCTGTCCTGTTCATGTCAGAATACCTGAATTTATTGCAGAAGTAGCAAAAGGTAATTTTTTAGAAGCATATCAAGTTATTACAGATACAAACGCTTTGCCTGCTATATGTGGTAGAGTTTGCCCTCAAGAAAGCCAATGTGAATCAAAATGCGTGAGAGGAATAAAGGGAGAACCCGTTGCAATAGGTAGATTAGAAAGATTTGTAGCAGATTGGTATATGCAGAATCATGGTGATGATATGCCTCAAAAACCTGTATCTAATGGTAAAAAAGTTGCTGTAATTGGTTCTGGACCTTCTGGGCTTGCTTGTGCGGGAGATTTAGCAAAATTAGGTTATGATGTTACAATATTCGAAGCATTCCATACAGCAGGTGGTGTATTAGTATATGGTATCCCTGAATTCAGATTACCAAAATCTATTGTGCAAAAAGAAATTGATAAACTTTCTGCTTTAGGTGTCAATATTATGACAAATATGGTAATCGGTAAAGTGCTTTCTATTGATGAATTAATGGAAGATATGGATTTTGATGCTGTTTTTGTTGGCTCTGGTGCAGGATTGCCTTCTTTTATGGGTATAGAGGGAGAGGCACTCGTAGGCGTATATTCTGCAAATGAATATTTAACACGTATCAATTTAATGAAATCTTACATAGAAGAATATGACACACCTATCAAAAAAAGCAAAGCAGTTGCTGTTGTAGGTGGAGGCAATGTTGCTATGGACGCCGCAAGATGTGCTAAGAGATTGGGTGCAGAACAAGTTTATATTGTATATCGTCGTTCTGAAACAGAAATGCCCGCACGTTTAGAAGAAATACATCATGCCAAAGAAGAAGGTATTGAATTTCGTATATTAACAAATCCTGTAAAAATATTAAATGATGGTAATGGAAAAGTTGCTGGTATAGAATGTCAAATAATGGAATTAGGAGAACCTGATGCTAGTGGCAGAAGAAGACCAGTCGCTGTTGAAGGTTCTAATTTCGTTTTAGATGTTGATACGGTTGTTATGTCAATTGGTACTTCTCCTAATCCTTTAATTAGAAGTACTACAAAGGGATTAGAAACAAATAAAAAAGGCTGTTTGATTGTAAATGAAGATACTAACGAAACAACAAGACAAGGTATTTATGCAGGCGGTGATGCTGTTACTGGTGCTGCTACTGTCATTCTTGCCATGGGCGCAGGCAAAAAAGCAGCTGAATCCATTGATGACTATTTAAAACAAAAATAATCACATTCTTTTTATAGAAAGGAAAACAATAATGAGAAGAAAAGACAGAGAAGTAACACAACCTGAAGAAATATTTGATATCATTAAAAAGTGTGATGTCTGTCGTATTGCATTTTTTGATAAAAAATTCCCTTACATTGTACCTTTAAATTTTGGCGTAGCATTTGAAAATGGTGTATTTACATTTTATTTTCATGGAGCAAATGCTGGCAAAAAAATGGAACTGTTGCAAAAAAATAATGCTGTCGCATTTGAAATGGACTGTAGCCACAAACTCATAGAGGGAGAAAAGGCATGCGATTATACTATGGCATATGAAAGTGTATGTGGTACAGGATTTTTGGAAAAAATAACAGAAGAACAAAAAATACAAGCATTCACTGCTATTATGAAACAATATACACAAAAAGATTTAGATTTTCAGCCTGAAAGAATCAAAGCAACTACTTTGTTAAAATTAACTGTAAATGAAATTACAGCAAAAAAAAATACAATACACTAAATAAGGAGGAAGCAATTAATGACAATTAAAACATTGGAAATGGGCTATATTGGTACAAACTGTTATGTTGTATCTGACGAAAAGGGTACTTGTGCCATTGTAGACTGTGATGGCAATACACAGCCACTTTATCAATATATTGATGAAAACGGATTAAAACCAACTCATATACTGCTTACACATGGACATTTTGACCATATTGGTGCAGTAGAAGATGTTAAAGAGAAATATGGTTGTATTGTTTGTGCTTGTGAAAAAGAAGCACCCTTATTAGCTGACCCTGCATTAAATGCCTCTAATATGTCATATAAGCCTTTAAGTATTACCGCAGATGTTTTAGTAAAAGAAGGTGATACAATACAGGTAGGTGATTTACAATTCAAAGTAATAGAAACTCCTGGACATACAGCGGGCAGTATATGCTTTTTCATAGAAAAATCCATATTATCAGGAGATACATTATTTTTAGGTTCTTGCGGTAGAATGGATTTTCCTACTGGTGATACTGCTGCAATGATGCAGTCATTAAAAAGATTAAAAAATTTAGAGGGTGATTATGTCGTATATCCTGGGCATGGTCCTGCTACCACATTGGAATACGAAAGAAAAACAAATCCTTTTATGTAATATTATTTCTGTCAAAACGTCGTTATCCTATTGTATAACGACGTTTTAAATTATCAACTTTATTTCTTTTCATTAAACACCATAGAAAGGAAAATCTATATATGGAAAAATATATTATTGCCTTAGACCAAGGTACAACAAGCTGTCGCTGTATATTATTTAATAAACAAGGTACAATCGTCAGTATGGCACAAAAAGAATATAAGCAGTATTATCCTAAAGCTGGCTGGGTAGAACATAACCCTAATGAAATATGGCAAACACAATTAGAATCCGCTCAAAAGGCACTCCAGCAAATTGGTGCAGACTATAAAAATATTTCTGCTATTGGTATTACAAATCAAAGAGAAACAACAGTAATATGGGACAAAAATACAGGTGAACCAATTTATCCTGCTATTGTATGGCAATGCCGTCGTACTGCTGATTATTGCGATAGTCTTATAAAAAAGGGCTTAGCTGATACATTTCGTAAAAAAACAGGGCTTTTAATTGATTCTTATTTTTCTGCTACAAAAATACATTGGATACTTCAAAATGTGCCTCATGCAAAACAAAAAGCAGAAAAAGGTGATTTATTATTTGGTACAACAGATACATGGCTAATATGGAAATTAACAAAAGGTGCTGTTCATGCCACAGATTATTCCAATGCTTCTCGTACTATGCTTTTTAATATTAATACATTGCAGTGGGATACTGATATATTAAAAGAATTGGAAATACCAAAAGCAATACTGCCAGCTGTCCACCCTTCCAGTTTTCATTTTGGAAACACACATAAATCTATATTCGGGGGAGAAATACCCATTACGGGCGTTGCAGGTGACCAACAATCTGCATTGTTTGGACAAAACTGTTTTACTGCTGGCAGTGCTAAAAACACATATGGTACAGGCTGTTTTCTTTTAATGAATACAGGAAACAAACCTGTTTTTTCTACACATGGGCTTTTAACAACCATTGCGTGGGGTATAGACAATCAAATCACATATGCCTTAGAAGGCTCTGTATTTACAGCAGGTGCAGCAATACAATGGTTAAGAGATGAATTACACATGATTCAAACAGCATCAGAAACACAAAAAATAGCAGAACAAGTGCCTGATAATAATGGTGTATATATGGTGCCTGCTTTTGCTGGATTGGGTGCGCCTCATTGGGACGCTTATGCAAGGGGCACAATTATTGGGCTGACAGCAGGAGTCAATTATAAACATATTATACGTGCAACATTGGAATCTCTTGCTTATCAAACATATGACGTTTTAAAAGCTATGGAAGAAGATTCTAATATTGCATTAAAATGTTTAAGAGTAGATGGTGGTGCTTGTGCCAATGATTTTATTATGCAGTTTCAATCTGATATCATAGGAGTACCTATTGAGCGTCCTGTTTGCATTGAAACAACAGCATTAGGAGCAGCATATCTTGCTGGGCTTTATGTAGGTTATTGGAATGACAAAAAAGATATCAGTCAAAATTGCAGTATAGAAAAATCCTTTTATAGTACTATAACTGAAGAAGTGCGTCAAAAAAATTTAAAAGGCTGGCATAAAGCAGTTCATGCTACACTTGGTTTTGCAAAATAGTATGTTTTTTATACAATTCAACAAATAACAATATATTTTTCATTGCATGACATAGCATACTAATTACTGCTACAAAACAAATTATTATATAATATATTTTCAAAAAATTTTTGTGTTATTTTTGTTCATTTTACAAGCTATTTGGAAATTTTAAAAAAATTTTGCTTTTTGTTCTCTATTGCACATTTATACAATATATGGTATTGTTATATCTCAAAGAATACTTGATATTGTGTTTTGTTCAAAAATAAATACAATGGTCAATTTAGCTATAAAGGGGGTCGTCATACTATGTATGTCATAAAAAAAGATAACACAAAAGAAAAATTTAATGTACAAAAAGTAATTGTAGCTGTGAATAAATCTGCTTACAGAGCACTTGTAAAATTTACAGAAGATGACTTAAATTTTATATGCGACTTTGTAGAAAAAAAAGCTGCTTCTCTTGGTAAAGAAGGAATTCACATTAGTGAAATGCATAATATTGTAGAAGGTGCTTTAGAGGCAACAAATGCAGCCGTAGCAAAAAGTTATAGGGACTATCGTAATTATAAACAAGATTTTGTTCAAATGCTTGATGAAGTTTATAAAAAAAGTCAGTCTATTATGTATATAGGAGATAAAGAAAACAGTAATACAGATAGTGCGCTTGTTTCCACAAAAAGAAGTTTAATATTCAATCAATTAAATAAAGAATTATATCAAAAATTTTTTATGACAACAGAAGAATTACAAGCGTGCAGAGATGGTTATATTTATATACATGATATGTCTGCAAGAAGGGATACTATGAATTGCTGTCTGTTTGACGTTAAAAGCGTTTTGACAGGTGGCTTTGAAATGGGCAATCTTTGGTATAATGAACCAAAAACATTAAATGTTGCTTTTGATGTAATAGGAGATATTGTATTGAGTGCTGCAAGCCAGCAATATGGCGGTTTTACAGTACCTTCTGTTGATTTATTATTAGAGCCTTTTGCAGAAAAAAGCTATAAAAAATTTTATGATAGATATGTTGAATTAGGATTGACACCAGAAAGAGCAGAACAAGAATCTGTAAAAGATGTTCTTATAGATTTTGAACAAGGATTTCAAGGTTGGGAATATAAATTTAATACTGTAGCATCTAGTAGAGGAGATTATCCTTTTATTACTATGACAATGGGTACAGGTACAGGACGTTTTGCAAAAATGGCATCTATCACTATGCTGAATGTTCGTAAAAATGGACAAGGTAAAAAAGACTGTAAAAAGCCTGTTCTTTTCCCTAAAATTGTATTTTTATATGATGAAAATTTACATGGCGTTGGTAAGCCTTTAGAAGATGTTTTTGAAGCAGGAATACAATGCTCTAGTAAAACAATGTATCCTGATTGGCTGAGTTTAACAGGAGAGGGTTATGTTTCTGGAATATATAAAAAATATGGTGAAATTATAAGCCCTATGGGGTGCAGAGCATTTCTTTCTCCTTGGTATGAAAGAGGCGGTATGAATCCTGCTGATGAAAATGATAAACCTGTATTTGTAGGCAGATGGAACATAGGTGTTGTCAGTTTGCATTTACCCATGATTTACGCCAAAGCAAAACAAGAAAGTAAAGACTTTTATGAGGTATTAGATTATTACTTGAATTTAATTCGTCAATTACATATTAGAACATATGCTTATTTAGGAGAAATGAGAGCATCTACTAACCCACTTGCTTATTGTGAAGGCGGTTTTTATGGAGGACATTTGGGTATACACGATAAAATTAAACCCATTATGAAAACAGCAACTGCATCATTCGGCATTACTGCATTAAATGAATTACAACAACTTCACAATGGAAAATCTCTTGTACAAGATGGACAATTTGCATTAGATGTATTAACTTATATCAACAAAAAAGTGGAAGAATACAAAAAAGAAGATGGGCATTTATATGCCATTTATGCTACACCAGCAGAAAATCTTTGTGGTTTACAAGTAACACAATTTCGTAAAAAATATGGTATTATAGAAAATGTTTCTGATAGAGAATATGTTAGCAATGGATTCCATTGCCATGTTACAGAAAATATTTCACCTATACAAAAACAAAATTTAGAACATCGTTTTTGGAATTTATCAAATGGAGGTAAAATACAATATGTAAAATATCCTATTGATTATAATATAGATGCCATTCGCTCATTAGTACGTCGTGCTATGGATATGGGATTTTATGAAGGTGTCAATCTTTCACTTGCCTATTGTGATGACTGCGGACATCAAGAATTAGAAATGGACGTTTGCCCAAAATGCGGTAGTAGAAATTTAACTAAAATTGACAGAATGAACGGCTATTTATCCTATTCCAGAGTAAAGGGCGATACAAGACTAAATGACGCTAAAATGGCTGAAATTTCAGAAAGGAAAAGTATGTAACATGAACTATCATAATATTACAAAAGACGATATGCTAAATGGCGATGGTTTAAGAGTAGTACTTTGGGTATCTGGTTGTAATCATAGCTGTAAAAACTGTCATAATCCCATTACATGGGATGCAAATGGTGGGTTACCTTTTGACCAAAATGCGGAACGAGAAATATTTGAAGAATTACAACACGAATATACAAGCGGTGTAACATTTAGCGGAGGTGACCCTCTTTTTCCTGACAATCGTGCTGATATCACTATGTTAGCAGAAAAAATAAAAAAACAGTTTCCTCAAAAAACAATTTGGTGCTATACAGGATATTTGTGGGAAGAAGTGAAACAACTGGAAATCATGAAAAATATTGATGTGCTTGTAGATGGACGTTTTATAGAAGCACTTGCAGACCCTCAATTACATTGGAAAGGTAGTTCTAATCAAAGAGTGATAGATGTGCAAAATTCTTTAAAAACTTCTACTGTTATATTACATGAATATTCTACATATTGATATGACTTTTGTTCATACAAATTTTATGGCAATAATCAATGAAATCTATGTTATCAATTAAGGAGAAATATTTATGAAAAAAATTGCAAAATTTGAAAAAGTAAGCTTTTCACAGTTTTTACAGGATTGGCAAAATGATTTTACTCAAACAACTAAAAAAGAATGTGAAGAAATTTATAATGCTATATTACTGCCTTCTCGTGCTACAAAAGGCTCAGCAGGATATGATTTTTTTGCACCAATTTCTTTTACACTTGCACCCCATGAAACATTAAAATTTCCTACTGGTATTCGTGTAAAAATAGAAGAAGGCTGGGTATTAAAATGCTATCCTCGTAGTGGTTTAGGTTTTCGCTATCGTTTACAACTAAATAACACAGTAGGCATTATAGACAGTGACTACTATTTTTCTGATAATGAGGGACATATTTTTGCCAAAATTACAAATGACAGCAATGAGCAAAAAACGCTTACAGTAGAAAAACAAACCGCATTTATGCAGGGTATTTTTGTAGAATATGGCATTACAGTAGATGATGCTGTTGAAACAATAAGAAATGGAGGATTTGGCAGTACTACAAAATCATAATTATTTATAGTATTATTGTATTTACGATATGATATCATTCTATATAAAAGGAGTATGCAATATGGTAGAATCTTTCACATTTGGTATCAATAATTGTTATATACTTTCTGATACAAAATATGCTATACTGATTGACACTTGTCCAGAGCGTTATTGTAATGCTCTTTTTGAGGCAGTAAAAAATAAAAATATTACACTGCTTATTATGACACATGGACATACTGACCATATTGGCTGTGCAAAATATATTTCAAATCAGTTGCATATTCCTATTGCTATGCATCAAAAAGATGAAATATTGATACAACAGCCTTCTGCTCAAAAAATGCTTGCACATACACCATTAGGATTGATATTATGCCAAAAAGTAAAAAATCAAAAGCCTGTTCCTTATTTCCAGCCAGACATATTCTTGACACATGGGCAGTCTTTAAAAGAATATGGTATAAAAGCACGTATATTTACACTTTCTGGACATACAGAAGGTTCTATGGGCATTTGGACACCTAACAAAGAATTTTTTGTAGGAGATGCCATGATGAATATTGGTGCTAGTTTAAAACCTCGTATTTATCAAAATAAAATGGAAATGGAACGCAGTTTTTATAATATTTATCAAAGTGATGCCACTGCTATTTATATGGGACATGGCAAACCCATTTTTAGACAAAATACATTGATAAAATGCACAAAAATGCAATATAAACAATATAAAGGTTGCATTTCCATGAATGCTTCTCATCAGCATTGTGAAATAGAAAAAAATAAAAAATAATATCTACATTGCAAAGGTAAAAACACAATAGGGTTGGTAGTCCCTATGCAGTTTTTTTATAAAATTATAAAAACTGTCAGTAGCCTTCCTCGCCTGTGCTTTTTGCACACAGGTCGTCCGTCCTTTGTTAATCATTAAAGGAGGAAGAAAAATGAAACAAATTGCAGCAACGTTTACTGTTTTTTTTGAAGCACCTTTTTGGAAAGGTATTTATGAAAGACAGGAATATCATAATATTTCTGTTGCACTTGTTATTTTTGGAGCAGAACCTAAAGATTTTGAAGTAGCACAATTTTTGACAGAACATTTTAAAACATTATCATTTAGTAATACAATGATTACAGAACAAAAACCAAAAGTAATCAAAAATTATAAAAGATTGCAAAGAAATATCAAAAAACAAACAAATCAAAATGGTATAGGTACAAAATCTCAGCAAGCATTACAACAACAAAGAGAATTGTTCAAAACAGAAAAGAAACAAAATAGAATGCAACAAAAAAAGGAAATACAACAACAGCAATTTGAAATGAAACAGCAAAAAAAGAAACAAAAGAAAAAAGGACATTAAAAATTTATTAGTATAAAATAAGCCTCCTTATATTAAGGGGGCTTTATTTTTTTGTCAAACTTTTTAAAGGAAAAGTTTACAGGCGTAGACAGAGTCCACAAAAAGGCTTCATTATTAAATATTTTCAACTGGTTTTGCAAGGGAAAGTCTTTCTGATACTTGAAGTGTTTTATTTCTCCATTTTTCAGAGCGGAAACGTATTACAAACAATATACCTCTTGTACATTCATCTATTGTCATAGCAATCCAAATACCAACTAATCCCATGCCTAAATGAACACCAAAATAATATCCTCCTAAAACGGCAAAAAACCACATAAATATAATTCCTATTACAACTGGGAATATTACATCTCCTACTGCTGTAAGACATTTTGTCATTAAAATATTAACTGTTCTTCCCATTTCCAAAAAGAATTCTATAAATAATATTTTTTTACCTAATGAAATAATTTGAGTATCATCTGTAAATATATGGAATATTGTTTCTGCATTAAAATATAATATCGCTGTTACACTTAAAGCGATTACCATAGAATACAATAATGTTTTCCAAATACGATTTTTTACTTTTTCCAAATCTCCTGCACCTATTAAATATCCTACCATTATTTGAGTTGCTTGTGATAATGCAATAGAATAAACATAAGCAACATTTGCCAGCATACTACAATATACTTTTGTAGCAATTACGGCTGTACCAAAAATATTAATAAATTTCAATATACATACTTGAGATAAATTGTAAGACAATTCTTCTCCTCCCGAAGGTATAGCTATATGTAATAAATCTTTTAATGTTTGTGTAGGAAATGGCTTTAATATTTTAGGTGAAATTTTAATATCAATATTTTTACGGAATAATCTAAATATAATAATCAGTCCTATTGTTTTACTGATATTAGTAGAAATTGCTGCACCTACAATACCAAGCTGAGGTAATCCAAATAAACCATTAATTAAAACAGCATTACCAGCAATATTGATGAGATTCATTACAACAGAAACATACATTACTTGTTTCATAAAGCCAAAACTTCTCAATATAGCAGCAAATGCAATATAAATACCTTGTACTACTGCAAAACTACCTACAATACTTAAATAATTTCCTGCTTCTTCTAATATATCATTTGGTATTTTCAGCCATGTAAAAATAGCATTATGACCAAAACAAAGCAACATTGCAGCAGTAACACCTGTTAATGTAATCAATAAAAGTGATACATTACACGTTTCTGTAATTTTACGTTTGTTTTGCGCTCCTAAATATTGAGAAATCAATATTGTACTTGCTATTGTTGTAACATTTAATACAATAATAACGATATTCATAATTTGATTGCCATTTCCTATTGCTGCAACAGAACTTTGAGAATAACGGCTTATCATAATCTGGTCTATATTACCTACCAAAAGCTGTAAAAGCAGTTCTATAAATATAGGAACAGACATTTTAAAAACAGCCTTTGTAGAATCTTGCTGTACCATAAATATTATCACTCTCTTTCCTTTTCTTTTTTTCAGTGCCACTCATTATAGTACGATTTATTGCTTTTTGCAATAAAAAACAATATAAAAAAATGCTGAAAAACAGTATCAAAATCAACTGATTTTCAGCAAATATATTTACATATTCATGTCATTTATTTTTTTCTGGTTGATATAATTCTTTTCCGCTATCACAATAGGAATATAAAAAGCAGTTTTGGCATTGCGGACGCCTTGCAATACAGACTTTCCTACCATGTGCAATTACTTGTGTATTAAAACGAATCCAATGGTCTTGAGGTAGTATTTTCATTAAATCAAATTCTATTTTTACAGGGTCTTGATTTTTTGTTAACCCTAAAAGATTAGAAACTCTTTTTACATGAGTATCTACTACAATACTAGGAATGCCAAAAATATTCCCTCTTATCACATTTGCTGTTTTTCTTCCTACTCCAGCTAATGATGTTAATTTATCAATATCATTTGGTACATCACCATTATAATCCATTAATAATTTTTGACAACAGGCAATAATATTTTTTGCTTTATTATGATAAAATCCTGTAGAGCGAATATCTTGCTCTAATTCTGCTAAATCTGCCTCTGCAAAATCTTTTACAGAACGATATTTTTGAAATAAATCTTTTGTTACAATATTTACTCTATCATCTGTACATTGTGCACTTAATATTGTTGCAATTAGTAACTGCCATGGTGTAGTATGTTCCAAATAGCATTTTGTTCCCCCATAATGTTCATCTAAAAGCGTCAATATTTCGTTCAATTTCTCATTCATACATACTTCCTCCTATTATACATACATATCATTACACTAATTGATAACACATATATTTTGCTGTAATAATATCTCTTTTTCCATAATCAAACAATATTACAGTTTCCTTTTTGCATTTGTTTTCTGAAAAAATATCATAATGAAAAAATCCAATATAACAACGCTTGGAAAGCTGTTTTGGTGTTTGTTCTGCTAAATGAGGTATTTTTTGCTGTATCAATGCAGTATGATTAAAATAATCCCAACGTTTTTGTTTTTCGTCTGGTGCTTCTTCCAGCCAGTCAGGCAATGTTTTAACATAATCATTTATAAAAATATCAAATTTCAAACAATCTTTTAATATTTCTTGATATTCTGCTGTGCATTCTGTTTCTATCATAAAATAATAAAGTATAGAATACAATTCCATTTTACTATGCTGTACTGCATAATAATCTTTTTTCAAAAAATAATCTCCTAATGCTTCATAAAAATCAAAAGGTGTTTCAAAATAATGAATGGCACAAGCAATGGTATAATATGCCTTTCCGCTGTTATAATATGTTTCCACCATTTCTTCTACTTGTTTTAAACGGCATATTTCAGCATAACTCAATTCTTTTGTATAAAGTACTTCATAAACAGCATTTTTTCTATAAACAATACCATATTGTTCTGCATATTCCCTTAATCCAGAGCCTTTTAGCAATTTTAAAAAGCCTAGCTGAAACTGTTCAGGTTGTAAATTATATACATCATTAAAAGAATGACGAAAAGAATGATAATCTTCATAAGGCAATCCTGCAATTAAATCTAAATGTTGATGGATATTACCATATTGTTTGATACGTTTTACCACTGTTTTTAATTTTTCAAAACTAGTATTTCTTTGTATTGCTTTTATGGTATGAGGATTTGTAGATTGCACACCAATTTCAAATTGAAATAATCCTTTTCTTGCCTTTTTTAAAAGCAACAGACTTTTTTCACTCAATATATCTGCTGTAATTTCCATATGAAAATTAGTCACACCATTATCATGCTCTATTAAATAATTCCAAATATGATTGGCATGGTTTTCATTTGCATTAAATGTCCTGTCAACAAATTTTACTTGAGGTACATTGTTATCTAAAAAAAATTGTAAATCTTTTTCTACTCTTTCTAATGAAAGAAAACGGACACCTTTTTCAATAGAAGATAAACAATATTGACAACAATAAGGGCAACCTCTTTGTGTTTCATAATACAATATTCTATTTTGAAAGGCATCTATATTATCATAAACAAAATCTAAATCATTCAAATCAATAGGTGCTCTATTCTGTGTTGAAAAAATATCATTCCCTTTTCTATATGTAATACCATGTATAGATTGCAATTCTAATGTATTTGTAATCAGTCCCTTTACTATTTCATAAAATGTTGCTTCTCCTTCTCCTCTTATTACAATATCTGCTGATATTTGTGTCAAAACTTCTTCTGCGCAATAAGATACCTCTGGACCTCCTAATATAATCGTAACATAAGGCAGTATTTTTTTGATATTATCCACAATATTGCTAATCATAGCAATATTCCAAATGTAACAAGAAAAACATACTATATCTGGCTCTTGTCTACAAATTTCTTGTAATATAAAGTCCTCTTTATGATTGATAGTATATTCTGATAAAAAAATATGCTCTTGAAATTCTTTTGCATATGTTTTTAAACAATAAAGTGCTAATGATGAATGAATATATTTTGCATTTAATGCTGTCAGCAATATTTTCATTGATATTTCTTCCTTCCCAATTTATCAAAAACAAAAATGTATATTATTGATACATTTCATAATACTTTGCATAAATACCACCTTTTTGAATCAATTCTTTGTGACTACCCTGTTCTTCAATTCCTTTTTCTGTTAATACTAATATTTTTTTTGCATCTCTTACCGTAGTCAATCTATGTGCAATCGTTAATGTTGTTCTTCCTTTTGCTAGTTCTTCTAACGATTTTTGCACAATTTTTTCACTTTCATTATCTAAAGCAGATGTTGCTTCATCTAATATTAATATAGGAGGATTTTTTAAAAACACTCTTGCAATACTAATTCTTTGTTTTTGCCCTCCAGAAAGTTTAATACCTCTTTCTCCTACATAAGTATCATATCCTTGTGCTAATGATTGTATAAACTCATGTGCTCCTGCTTTTTTTGCTGCTTGTTCAATTTCCTGCTGTGTAGCATTTGGTTTACCATAAGCAATATTTTCCCCTACAGTACCCGAAAACAAATAAACATCTTGCTGTACAATACCTATTTGAGAACGCAGAGAAAATAAAGAAACATCTTTTATATTTTTTCCATCAATTTTAATGCTACCTTCTGTTACATCATAAAAGCGAGGAATTAAACTACACATGGTACTTTTTCCACTTCCTGAAGGACCTACTAATGCTACTGTTTCTCCTTGTTTGATATGAATATTTACATGAGAAAGTATGGTATGTTCTTCTTCCTCATATCGAAATGTAACATCATCAAATTGTATATCACCCTTTACATTTTGCAATTCCTGTGTAGTATCATTATCCACTATTTCCGCGGGTACGTCCATTACTTCTAAAAATCTTTCAATACCTGTCATCCCCCTTTGAAATTGTTCTGTAAATTCAACAATCCTTCTTACTGTCGTCAACAATGTTGTAATATATAATAAATAAGCTACCAAATCTCCCGATGATATTTTATGTTGTATCATAAACATTGTACCTATCACCAATACAGCAACATACATAATACCATCAAAAAGTCTTGTAGTACCTTGAAATCCTGCCATTGCTCTATACATTTCTTTTTTTACTTCTAAAAAATATTGATTTCCTCTTTCAAATTTTTGTTTTTCTATTTCTTCATTTGCAAAAGATTTTACGACTCTAATACCTAAAAGGCTGTCTTCTGTTCTAGCGTTAATTTCCCCTATTTGAAATCTTGATTTTTGAAATGCTTTTTTCATACGTTTATTAAATGTCATAGAGAAAAATAGCATAACTGGAATAATAGCAAATATTATCAATGTTAATGCAACATTGGCATGACAAAGTATTACAAATGATACCACTATCTTGATAAAAGCAATATAATATTCTTCTGGGCAATGATGCGCAAATTCTGTTACATCAAATAAATCACTTGTCATTCTTGCCATAATCTGACCGATTTTTGTTTCATCATAATAAGAAAAAGATAATTTCTGTAAATGGGCAAATAAATCACTTCTCATATTTGTTTCAATTTTTGCTCCCATAATATGCCCAGTATACTGCATAAAATAGTTTGCGGCTGTATCTATTATTCTTAATACCATATAAAACAAACCTAATTGACAAACAATATGGATACTTAATTTTGTCATATCTGATAATGCTGTGTTTGTAATATATCGTATTATCAAAGGCAATACCATTTCACAAATACAAGTCAATGTTGCACAAAATAAGTCCAACAATAATACCCATTTATATTTTTTGAAATAGGGCATAAATTGTTTTATTAAATACACCGTTTTCAATGATATTTTCCTCCTATTCCTTTTTGCCATAAACACTCAATAAAGCATGGTTACATTCTGCACCCATCAATATTGTAATAGCACTAAAATAAAACCACATCAATAATATAATAATTGCACCAATAGAGCCATATACTACTGAATAGTTCGCCATATTATCCACATAATAAGCAAATCCTATTGAAAAAGCAAGCCATGACAACAATGATATAAAAGCACCTGGAAAAACATATTTTCTTTTTGGTCTTTCACTAGGAGAAACATAGTACAATGATGATAATACACAAAAAAGTATGATTGTTAACGGTAAAAAACGCAGTTTGCTCCATAATAAAATAATTTGTTGTGGTATGATAAAAGGAACATAATTTTCTACCCATTGTAATACATTTTCTCCTATTACTACAATAAAAAGTGCAAGCAATATAAATAGTATAACTAATAACATATAAACTAATGTAAATATTTTATATTGTATTGCCGATTTTCTGGGATTTCCCCTATATGCTACATTAATAGCGTCCATTAAGGCATTGACTGCTCTTATAGGTGACCACAACGAAACAATCAATGAAAATGCTAATACTGTACTACTTCTATTTTCTGTCACTTGTGCAATGCATACATTTAAAAGCATTATCATATCTTCTGGTAAAAATTGTGATAAATGTCCTGATAAAGATACCATAGGAATATTTAAAAAACCTAATAATGTACTGATAAAAAGCAAAAAAGGAAATAACGCAAATATCAAATAATATGTTAATGCTGCTGCTGACTTTCCCACTTTATCATGCTGATATCTTTCTATTAGCTCTATCAAAAATAATATTATTTTTTGACTACCCTTATACTTTTCTTTTAACAGCATATACTCCCCCCTTTTTTTAATCTAATATATTGACTTTGATAAAAATAAAATTTATTCTTTTAATGCTTCCAGTAATGCCTTTCCGAAAGCACTCAATTCTTTCTGTTCTTCCTTTTGTTCTCTTTTTTGTTTTTTCATATAATTTTGTACTGTACTTTTAGAAGCACCTTTTTGTTCTGATATTTTTTTATGTAATGCATCTGCCTTTTCTCTAAATCCACAAACACATACATATGTTTTTTTATCACCATCTCCAAACAGTTCCATACGTTTATGGCAATTAGGACATCTCATATTTGTTGCTCTGCTTACATGAATACGTTCTCCACATTCTCTATCTTGACATACTAACATTTTACCTTTTTTACCATTTACAGCAAGCATAGGTTTACCGCATACTGGGCATTTTGTTCTTGTTAAATTATCATGTCTGTATTGCTCTGTACTATATTTTACATCTTTTATTAATTCATAGGTATATTGTTTAATTTCTTCTAAAAATTTATTTTTTTGTTGTTTACCTTTGCTAATTGCTTCTAATTCTTTCTCCCATTTTGCTGTTAAAAGAGGTTCTTTTAAATCAGAAGGTACTAAACTGACAAGCTGCATACCCTTTGACGTAATATAAAGAGATGTTCCTCTTTTTTCAATATAAAATGAAGAAAACAATTTTTCAATAATATCTGCTCTTGTTGCAGATGTTCCTAATCCTCCCCCTATATATTCCTTCATAGTATTATCTTTCAAAAATTTAGAAGGATTTTCCATAGCAGAAAGAAGTGTTGCTTCTGTATATCTTGGCGGAGGTGTTGTTTTCATTTGTTTTAACTGTACTGCTTGACAGATATAACTTTCTCCTTGTTTCAAATCAGGTAAATTTTGTTGTTCTTCTTCCTCTTGTTCTGTTATATTTGTTGCAATAACTTTCCAACCCTTTTCTACAACAGAATTACCATATGCCGTAAATGTTTCTCCCATACATTCCAATGTTGCTTTTATATTTTCAAAAACATAATTACTATAAAAACAAGTCAAAAACCTTTTCACTACAAGCATATAAATTCTTTTTTCTGCTGTTGTCATAGAAAGCATATTAGCAGATTGCTCTGTAGGAATAATAGCATGATGGTCAGAAACTTTACTATTGTTTACACATACCTTTGCAATGCTCTTTTTATTTTTGATAATTTCAGATACAAATTGTGCAAAGTCTCCTTTTGCTACCGCTTTCAGTCTATCTGTTAATGTTGGCACAATATCATCTGTTATATAGCGGGAATCTGTTCGAGGATATGTCAATGCTTTATGTTTTTCATATAAATTTTGCATAATATTCAATGTTTCTTTAGGTGACATATCATATAATTTATTTGCATCTCTTTGTAATTCTGTTAAATCATAAAGCATAGGAGGTGTAATTGCCTTTTTTGTTTTGTTTATTTTTTGAACAGTAAAGCGATTGCCTTTTATTTTATCTAATATATTTTGTGCTTTTTGTTTATCAAAAATATTTGTTTGTTTTTTATCATTTTGATAAGTAACAAAAAACTTACCCAAATCAGCACGAACGATATAATAATCTTTTGGAATAAAATTTTTAATTTCCTGCTCTCTTTGCGCAATGATAGCAAGAGTAGGTGTTTGCACACGTCCTGCGGAAAGCTGGGCATTATATTTACAAGTTAATGCTCTTGTCACATTTAACCCTACAATCCAATCTGCTTCTGCTCTTGCTTGCGCAGAATGATACAAATGTAAATATTGTTTTCCTTCCTTTAGTTTTGAAAAGCCTTCCTTTATTGCTTTATCTGTTTGGGAAGATATCCAAAGTCTTTGTATAGGTTTTTGAAATGATACTTTTTCCAATATCCATCTTGCAACAAGTTCTCCTTCTCTTCCAGAATCTGTTGCAATAATTAATGAAGAAATCTCATTACTTTGAAGTAATTTCTTTACTACTGTAAATTGTTTTGCTGTTTCTGGTATTACTTTTAATTTCATTTTTTGTGGAATCATAGGCAATGTTTCCATATTCCATTGTTTATACTGTTCTCCATATGCTTCAGGCTCAGCAAGTGTTACCAAATGTCCCAATGCCCATGTAACAATATATTTATCTCCCTCTATATATCCCCCTGCATTCTTTTTACATTGTAGTACTCTTGCTAATTCTTTTCCTACTGAAGGCTTCTCTGCTAGTACTAATATTTTAGACATATCAATTATCCTTTCTTATTTTGAAAATGGTATGCACAACTCAACAATACCTTTTCTGGTAAAAATCTTTCTCCTATGTAAGCAATTTTCATTGTCAACCCAGGTATAATTATCATTTTCCCTTCAAACATTTTTTTCAGTGCATATTTTGAAACATCTTTGCTTTTCATTCCTTTTAAACTAAATGAAACATTTGCCCTTTTATTAAATTCTGTATTCACAGGTCCAGGGCAAAGCACAGATATTTTTACATTACTATTTTCTTTTTGCAGTTCTTTATAAACTGCCTCTGTTATGCGCAATACATATGCTTTTGTAGCATAATATGTTGACATAAGTGGTCCTGGTAAAAATGCTGCTGAAGATGCAACATTCATAATATAACCTTTATTTTTTTGTCTAAAATAATCTACAAACAGTTTCGTCAATATATGAACTGCTTTAATGTTCAAGTCAATCATATTTAATTCTTTTTGCAAAGGAATATCCCAAAAATTACCAAACGCTCCAAATCCTGCATTATTGATTACTACATCAATATCTTGTTGTTTTACAATATTATATAATTTATAACAATCCTCTGTATTAGATAAATCCACTGTTATAATTTCTACATGAGTAGATAACCTTTTTTGTACTTGTTCCATTTTTTGGGTATTTCTAGATGCAATAATTAAATCATAGCCTTTTTTACTTAATAATAATGCCATATCTCTACCAATACCAGAGCTTGCACCTGTAATTAATGCCTTCATATTGATTACGCTCCTTATATCATCAAATTATTGTATGATTCATTTTACAACTTTCACAAATATTATATATTATACTGAAAATCATAATAAATAGCAATTTTACAAAAACGACAAAATATTATATTTTTTGTATGCTTTACACAGCATAAACAATAAAAAAAGAAATCCCAAATTGAATTTCTTTTTTATAAATACAAATTCTCACCCATATATAAATACATAAGTGAGAATTTATTGCTATAAATTAAAATTTTAATTCATCTACATCTGCTGTCCCAACGGGTATGGTATTGCTACATTCTGGACAAACAATTTCTTGTTCATTTTCCATTGTTTGTTCATCCACTTCAATTTCATTACCACAGTTCGGACAAATAAAAGAATACAGATAACTTGGTTCTTCGCTGTCATCATACAGCATTTCATCAAAATCATCATCATCTTCCATATAGCTTTCCAGCATAAAAGCAATATCATCTAATACATCTAATATACCATGAAAAATTTTGCCTTCTTTGCTGTCTTGGGGATAGCCGCTGCCGTCACAAAGTCCTCGCAAATAGGTAATTTTCTTTTCAAAATATTCCATGTTACAGCCTCCCTTATTTTCATTAATTTTATAAAAATCAACATTATCCATATACAAAATGATATTATTCTTTTGCTCTGCCTAAATATTCTCCTGTACGAGTATCAATTTTAATAATTTCATTTTGATTGATAAACAAAGGTACTTGTACTGTTGCGCCTGTTTCTACAACAGCAGGTTTTGTTGCACCCTGTGCAGTATTTCCTGCAAATCCTGGTTCTGTATCTGTAATTTCTAATTCTACAAATAATGGTGGTTCAATACCAAACACTTGTCCTTCATAAGAAAGTATTTTCACCATTTCATTTTCTTTTACAAATTTCAATGTATCGCCAACATCTTGTGCATTTACTGCAATTTGGTCAAATGTTTCTGCATTCATAAAGTGGAATAAATCGCCATCGCTATAAAGATATTGCATATCTTGTCTGTCAATATGTGCTCTAGGCATTTTTTCTGTTGGACGGAATGTTTTTTCTACTACACTTCCTGTTTTGAGATTTTTGATTTTAGTACGAACAAAAGCGGCGCCTTTACCAGGTTTTACATGTTGGAATTCCAAAATAATAAATATATCGCCCTCATACTCTATTGTTACGCCGTTTCTAAATTCACCTGCTGAAATCATATATTTTCCTCCTCATAATGATATAGATTCTGTTATGGTGTTAACAAAATCCATTTAAACAAATCTCTTATTATTTTACTGGAAAACAAAGCTTTTTTCAATAAAAAATTATGATTTCATTACTTTTTTATTGTTTTAGCTGTTTAAAATAAATTTTCATGACTTGTTTTTCTAATCCTCTTTTTATTTTTGTTACAAACTGGTCACGATTACAAATAGGTGCTGTCATAATACAATATAAACCTGCATTATGACCACACCACATATCTGTAAATACCTGGTCACCTACCATAGCCGTTTCTAGCTCTGTTAATTTCATAGCAGAAATAGCCTTTCTTAATTTTTTAATACCTGGTTTTCCTGCTTTGTGTATGGCTAAAACCCTTAATTTTTGATTAAATAATTTTACTCTTTTTTTATTATTATTTGATAATATACAAATACGAAATCCTTGTTTTTTTAACATTGTAAATAATTCCACCAATGCTTCATCTGGCTCTGCAACATCATAAGGTGCAATGGTGTTATCAATGTCAAATATCAATCCTCGTATTCCCTTTTTTTTCAGTGTTTCTAAAGGCAATTCGTAAACAGATTTTATATATAAATCTGGAAATATACTATTTAAAATATGCCCCATATCACTATCCTCTATTCCTATTTATTAATGCTGTCCGCAACTTCCACATTGATGGTCGCCATCGCCACATTCGTGACCATCTTCATGATGGTGAATACATTCTGCATCTGGATTACCCATTTGTTCACCACTTAAATATTTTACAATCATATCATCTGCTGTTCCAACAACACCAGGAATCAATTCCATTCTTTTTTCACGAAGTGCATTTTTTGCACCACTACCAATATTACCGCATATCACAACATTTACAGAATGTACTGTTAAAAAATCTGCTAATGCTTCATGTCCAGAACCATCTGTTGAAACAAATTCTTTATTTTTTATCAATTCTGCTTCTACATCATAAATAGTAAATTCTGGAGCATGACCAAAATGTTGATAAACCATGCCATTTTCTGTTGGGATTGCAACTCTCATTTTTTTGTTCCTCCTCGTTATTACACATTGCATACATTTTTAAATATTTACTATATCATTATATATCTATTCTATTATATAGAAGTGTTTTGTATAATGCAATAAATTATTTTCTGTTTTATTTATTGTTTTAAAAAATTTACTTTTCTGTATTTTTTGATATAATTGTAAAATACTAATTAAAAAATAATAAAAACAATGTCTTATAAAAAAACAAAGACTTGTAATATGGTTTATGATAAACAAAGAAAAGGAGTTATAAAGCATGGACGAAAGAATTAAAACATTAGCAAAACAATTAGTACATCATTCTTGCCAGTTACAAAAAGGAGAAAAAGTTCTGATTAGCTGTAATGGTGTACACCCTATTCCTCTTGTAAAGGCATTAATAAAAGAAATTTATACTGTAGAAGCAATTCCATTTGTAGAATTAAATACAAACAGCATAGAAAGAGAATTGCTACTTGGCGCAACAGCAGAACAGCAAAAATTAATGGCTGAAGTAGACAGTATGAGAATGAAACAAATGGACGCTTATATTGGCATACGCGGAGAAGACAATTTAGCAGAGCAATCTGATGTGCCAAATGATAAATTATCGCTCCACACAAGATTATACACAAGTCCTGTGCATCACGACATTCGTGTACCTCATACAAAATGGGTTGTACTTCGCTATCCTGCAAATTCCATGGCACAATCTGCACGCACCAGTTTAGAAGCATTTGAAGATTTTTATTTTGATGTCTGCAATTTGAACTACGATAAAATGTCTCATGCTATGGATAATTTGGTAAAACTAATGAATCAAACAGATAAAGTCAGAATTGTGGCAAAAGATACTGATTTAACATTTTCCATAAAAGATATCCCTGCTGTAAAATGTGCTGGACGTTGTAATATTCCAGATGGCGAGGTATATACAGCACCTGTTAAAAACTCTGTAAATGGTACCATTACCTATAATACTCCTTCAGAATACAATAGTTTTATATTCCAAAATGTAAAACTTACATTTGAAAATGGCAAAATTGTAGATTTTGATGGTAATGATAAACAGCGTCTTGAAAAAATATTTAACACAGATGAAGGCGCAAAATATATAGGTGAATTTGCCATAGGTGTTAATCCTTATATTACAAAACCTATGACAAATATACTTTTTGATGAAAAAATCATGGGAAGTATACATTTTACGCCTGGTAACTGCTATGATGATGCCCCAAATGGAAATAAATCTGCTATACATTGGGACTTAGTGCTAATTATGACACCTGAGTATGGCGGTGGTGAAATTTATTTTGATGATATTTTAATTAGAAAAGATGGAAAATTTATTTTACCAGAATTAGAAGTGTTAAATCCTGAAAATTTAAAATAGCATAATAAAAGCGTCGGGAAACCGACGCTTTTATTGATATTATTTTTCTTTAATTTTTGTTACTTGATTACTACTGTTAATTGTAACTTCTACTTGTATTTTTCCTCTATCTTTATTGTATTCATACAAATCATCTAAATTATCACAGTCATCATCATCAACATCAATATCTACACTACTCTTACATTGATAGGTATATTTGTCGGACTCTAAGTCTAATATAATTTCATCATCATTTACATCATAAAGTTCTCCTTCTACACCTGCCACATATCCTGTAATTTTTGTCACTTCATCATCTTTTACTGTTACTTTTACTTCTACTGTTTTATCATCATCTTCCACAGCAGTTTCTAAATCTTTTAAGCTATCAATATCATTGTTCTCGCCATCATCAATATCAAAATCAGTGTCGCTTGATGTCGTATATGTTTTGCTTCCTACAGTAATTTTTTTGCCACTTACGCTTTTTACTGTACCGCTTCCGCTTTTACTACTGGAAGAACTTTTTGATTTAATTTCTAATCTGTCAATGTAATTATCGTCATCTTCATTAATTTCTACTTCAGCTGTAAAATCATCATCATCATCTGCATCATTAATTTTATCAATCGCTTTATCTAATGATATACTAGAACCATCAAATTTTACTGTAATATCATCTTTATCAATTTTATAATCTGTGCCATTTTCAAATGTAATTTTTGATGTAGTCAATTTTTTAATTGTACCAGAATCTTCATAGCTTTTTGCTTTTGTTTTTGCCACTACTTTTGAAACATCTTCTCTGGAATCTAATGTCAATTCTACATAAATTTCTGTTACATCTTTATCTTCAAATTTTTCTATTAAATCCTTTACACTTTTATCTTTTCCGTCAATCGTTACAACAACACCACTTGCAAAATAATATGGTTGTCCTTTTATAATACGTATTTCATCTCTTGAAATATTAGCAATATTTCCCTTTAAAATTTGTTCTTCTTTTTTAGGTGCATCTGCATTAATTACCATTTTTGTAATTCTGGAGCCATTATATGTAATTGTTACACTCATACCAACTGTTACATCATTAAAATTACCTGTTGTACCATCTTTATATGTTGTAGGTACAGTGCTATCACCCATATATCCCATTACACTTGTACCATTATAAAGTGCTAACATAACATTGCTTCCACTTGACTGCATTTGTTCTATTTGTGCTGTAAATGTGCCTGTTGTTGGTAATTCTGGTTCTGCTGGCTTTTGTGGTATTTGAGGTGTTTCTGGTGCTTTTGTAATATTTTTAAGCACATCATTACTTTTGGTTATCATAACTGCCATTTCTGTTCTATTAATTTTATTTTTAGGATTAAAATTACCTAAGTCATCTCCAGAAAGTATGCTTTTATCAGAAAGTAATGCAACATAAGCAACTTTATCTGATGCAATAGTACTGTTATCGCCAAATTTTGTTGTAGTGTTGTTTGCTGACGCAGAAGTATCTACTGTTGCAATCGCTTTTCCTATCATACCAGCTACTTGCTCTCTTGTTGCCTGCACATTTGTCGCACCAGATACAAATGTCTTTGCTTCTGCCGCTGTAATTACTCCTGTTTCCAAACAGTAAGATACACTAGTATATGCCCATTCTGGAATATTTGCCTCTTTTAATGTAGTATTCCATTTTGTTGGCAAATCTGTTTTATTTTCTAAATGGTTTGTTGCTTTTAATAAATTATAAACAAGTTGTGCCGTTTCCACCAATGTTACAGGGTCTTTTGCACGAAATACCATTTTACCATCAATATTTTCTCCTACCATTAAATTGGCATCTGCTGCTTGATTGATATAAGTTTCTGCACCTGGCCAAGGTACATTATTGATATCAGAAAAATTTGCACCAAAGCTAACCATTGTTGCAGATACACTCATTATACCTGCAAGTAAAAAACTAATATATTTTTTCATTGTACAACCCCCTAAATAAATATAGATTTCATGCTGTTTTTATTATAGCAGGGTTTTTTATCTTTGTCATTCCTAAAGACACAAAAAAAGTTTTCAATTTTATTACAAAATAACAACTTTTTTGTATTTTTTATGGATAATATACTATTTTAAATAGATTTTATATTTATCATATCATATATTAAAGACAGTTCAGCGGGAGTTTTTATCATATTCTTTTTTAAAATTCTCCCGCTTAAACAATGCTATTATGATATTTCTCTTTCTTTTTCCATTTTTTCAATCATAGCAGTAATATTTTCATTTGCTGTAATTGCTGTACCATCAATATTTTCATCTGCCTCTTTTGCCAATATATCTGCCTCTGATTTCAAACGAACAACATCTTTTTGTGAATCTTCTTTTAAACGTAATCCTATCAATGCTGTTTTTCCCTCTATAATCACAGCCGCCTGTTGTATTTCTTTTAGTTGTAATATATTTTGTTTAATTTCTTTTGCTCTTTCCGATTTTGTTTTTCCTTGTTCCAATTCTGCTGCTCTTGCAATACGAATTTGAGAAAGATTATTTTCTAATGTGTTAGAGCGACAGCCAGTCAATATCATACCGCAACAAAAAATACCAAAAATAACTTTTTTCATATTGTTTTCGTTCCTTTCTATATTCTTTTTTTTAGTATGCTATCAAATTTTCTATTTTATAATCATAAAATTTTGGTTACTGCCATCTATTCTATTTAAAATAAGTCATATTATTTTATTGACATTAATTTTTTATATTATGTATACTTTAGCTTTTTATAAAATTGTGTTATACTACATATACTGATTGTAGTGTAGTAAATTTTTTGCTATATTAATCAATATGAAAAAATTGTAATTTGAAAGGGTGGATTGACTATGTACGAAAATACAAGAAGACATTATAGAGTGGCACAAAGAGATATTTATGAAGACCCATATGAAGGTGTTTATGTAACAAAAGAAGAACAGCAAAAATATTTTATTGTAACGGCTGGACTAGTACTACTTTCTTTTTTAAGTGCTGTTGCAATCATATTAAAAAAGAAATAAATTTTTTATGATAATGAAAAATTTTTTCAACATTACTATTGTGTCGGCACGTCCGACACTTTTTTTCGTATGGAATACACTCTAGTATCATATAATATATGGAAAGGGTGTGTTTTTTTTGGTTAAAAAAATGATTTTTACAATTTTTATTTATATTATAATTGCTATCATCATATTGCCTGCAATGATTACATATTGTTCTTACCATTCCAAAAATACAAATGAAATACAAACCACAGAAACAGAAGGAGAACTTGCCTCTCCTGAAGTGGTACGATATCATACAAACGAATTAGAAGAATATGTCAAAGGTGTTGTTGCTGCGGAAATGCCTGCTCTTTTTGAAAAAGAGGCACTCAAAGCACAAGCTGTTTCTGCTCGAACTTATGCTGTACATAAAATGAAAGAAATGAACACAAATACCATTAGCTATGACATCGGACAAGCATATATTACAGTTGATGAAATGAAACAAAAATGGAAAAACCATTTTGAAGAATATTATAATCATATAAATGAAGCTGTTGAAGATACCAAAGGCGAAATTATGGTATATGACAATGAGCCAATATTAGCAGTATTTCATGCAGAAAGTGGAGGAAAAACAGAATCCGCAGAAAATGTATGGCAAAAGGAAATCCCCTATCTAAAAAGTGTAGACAGCAGTTTAGACATCAATGCACCTAATTTTGAAACAAGCATTTGTTTTACTTATGATGAAGTGCTAAAACGCTTTTGTAATAAATATAATGATTTTATACTAAATGAGCAAACACTTCCTCAGCAAATTTATATACAAAGCTGTTCTCCTGCGGGATATGTTCAAAAAATGCAAATAGGAAACAAAACATTAACAGGCAGAGAAGTGCGAGAAATACTAAATTTACGTAGTGCGAATTTTACAATTAATATAGAAAATAATAATATTACTTTTACAACAAAAGGTTATGGACATGGTGCTGGTATGAGTCAATATGGTGCAGAATTTATGGCAAAACAAGGTAAAACATATCGGCAAATATTGGAACATTATTATACTGATATTTCTTTTTCTACATATACAGCAAAAAATGCTTTTTCTGAATAAAAAAGGATTCCTTCGGGCAATACTATTGCTGGAGGTGTTACACACATGAATAAAAATTATTATCGTATACTGTGGGGCTGTCTTGCCGTTGTGGTAATCGCTGGAGGAATTTATTATTTTGCCGGCAGAGATAAAACACCAGTGCCATCTACTACAACACCCCAACAAACAGAACAAGCCGCACATCAAGTAATTGTAAATCAAACACCGGCATTGCAGGAAGCTGTTGAAGAAAGGGAATATCAATACGATAGTTCTGAACAACAAGAAACAGAAACTGTTTCAGCACAACAACAACAGCCTTTAGAAAGTGCTGCTGTTGTAAAAGAGGAAGTGAAACCACAAACAGAAAAACAACAGACAGAAGAACAACAAAATACACAGCAAGCTAGTATTTTTGAAAGCGAACCTCTTTTTGTTATGCCGTTAGCAGGTAATATTGTTATGGATTATAGTGCAGACCATGCAATATATGATGCAACATTAGACCAATATCGCACAAATGACCATATTTCTATCGGTGCAAAAAAAGGGGAATCTGTAAAAGCGTCAGAAGACGGCACAGTAGAAAGTGTAAAAACAGATGATGAAAGAGGTATCACAGTAGTATTGAATCATGGTAATGGCTGGCAGACTACATACAGCCAGTTGCAAGAGGATGTAGTAGTCAAAGAAGGAGATAAAGTAAAAAAAGGACAAGAAATTGGTTTCGTAGCAGAGCCTACAAAATACAGTGTAGCATTAGGCGAACATGTAGACTTTTCTATTGCAAAAGATGGTGTTACAGTAGACCCGAAAAACACTGTAGTAGAATAAAATAAGCATCACTTACTAAAAAGCTGATATTAACAGCATAAAAAACACTCCCTATACAAAAAGTGTGTTCTAAAAGTTACGCCATAGCTTTCAGAACATGCTTTTTTAAAGTTTATTTATTTTTTCTAGTCGTTCAGACAACATAGGTATTGCTTCATTTATCCAAAAAGTACCACTTAATTTTCCTGTGGACATACCAACATGAGTTTTAGCAAATTCTTCAACAAAATATATCTTTTCTGTCTTTGGAAATTCTCCTGTAAAATTTTTAAATATTTGCATAATATCCTTTTTTAAACTTTCAACAGAATATGGAATTTCAATAGTTATATAATAATTTTTTAAATATTCCCACAAAAATGGGTCACCACGAAGTCCCCATCGCTCTGGTTCAGAAAAAATTTCCGATACAAAATATTTCATTTTCTTACCTCAATATCAATATATTATTTTCATACTATTACAATCATATAATACTGTCAATATATAAAGATGTCAAGAATGGTTTTCTATTTACAAATGAGAGCAATTTCTCTATAATAAAACATATCATTTTTAGACAAAGGAGGAAATATAAAATGATAAAACTTTATAATAGTGGTGCATATTTATTAAATGGTAATGAAATCATAGCAGATGATGAAAACGCTGCTGCAATATTAAAACAAAAAATGGGAAATGAAATTTCTAAACAACAAGCTCTACAAAACACAATGACTTATAATATATTAAAAAATCATAACACATCTGGAAATATGGAACATTTAAAAATCCGTTTTGACAGAATGGCTTCTCATGATATTACATATGTTGGCATTGTACAAACTGCTCGTGCAAGCGGTTTAGAAAAATTTCCTATGCCTTATGTATTAACAAACTGTCACAATTCTCTTTGTGCCGTAGGTGGCACTATTAACGAAGATGACCATTTGTTTGGTCTATCTTGTGCTAAAAAATATGGCGGTATCTATGTTCCTGCACATCAAGCAGTTATTCATCAATATATGAGGGAAATGATGAGTGGCGTAGGCAAAATGATATTAGGTTCAGACAGTCATACACGTTATGGTGCATTGGGTACTATGGCAATAGGTGAAGGTGGTCCAGAACTGGTAAAACAGCTTTTATGTAAAACATATGATATTGACCGCCCTGAAGTAGTAGGTGTTTATTTAACTGGAAAGCCAATTCCAGGAGTAGGTCCACAAGATGTTGCACTTGCTATCATTGGTGCAGTATTTGAAAAAGGTTATGTGAAAAATAAAGTCATGGAATTTTTTGGCGACGGTATAGAAAATATCAGTGTAGATTATCGCAATGGCATTGATGTTATGACAACAGAAACAACTTGTCTTTCTTCTGTATGGAAAACAGATGATAAAGTAAAACAGTGGTATGAAATTCATGGACGCAAAGAAGAATACACACTACAACAACCAGGAGAAATTGCATATTATGATGGTATGATAGAAGTAGATTTATCTAAAATCCGTCCTATGATTGCTATGCCTTTCCACCCAAGCAATGTATATACCATAGAAGAATTAAACGCTAATTTAATGGATATATTAGACGAGGTAGAAAAAACAGGTAAAAAACAGCTTGACAGTGACAAAATTACATTTACATTAAAAGATAAAGTGAAAAACGGTGCATTATATGTAGAGCAAGGTGTTATTGCTGGGTGTGCGGGTGGTACTTATGAAAATATATGCGACGCAAGAGATATATTAAAATCTCATTCTATTGGTACAGATGAATTTGCGTTAAGTGTATACCCTTCCAGTCAACCTGTATTTGTTAATCTTGCTGAAAATGGAGCGATTGCAGATATTATGATTTCTGGCACAACAGTACGCTCTGCTTTTTGTGGTCCATGTTTTGGTGCTGGAGATGTGCCTGCAAATAATTGTTTAAGTATTCGTCATTCTACAAGAAACTTCCCTAATAGAGAAGGTTCTAAAATTACAAATGGACAAATTGCCTCTGTTGCTTTAATGGACGCTCGTTCTATTGCTGCAACTGCTGTAAACAAAGGAAAACTGACACCTGCAACAGATATTGATGTAACATATACTCACCCAGAATATCATTTTAATGGTGATATTTACAAAAATCGTTGTTATTTTGGTTTTAATGCTCCTGATAGTGCCACAGAGTTAAAATTTGGTCCTAATATTACAGACTGGCCTGCTATGAGCAATTTAACAGAAAATATCTTATTAAAAGTGGTATCTGTTATTACAGACCCCGTTACAACAACAGATGAATTAATTCCTTCTGGAGAAACATCTTCTTATCGTTCCAATCCTCTTGGGCTGGCAGAATTTACATTATCCAGAAAAGACCCCGCTTATGTAGGACGTGCAAAAGAAGTACAAAAAGCTGAAAAAGCACGTATTACCGGAAATGCTCCTACAGAAGTGTATACAGAATTAAAAGAAGTATTTGAAACAATACAAAAGCAATTTGATATCAATGAAAAAGATACTGGAATTGGTTCTACAATTTATGCTGTAAAGCCTGGTGACGGTTCTGCAAGAGAACAAGCGGCAAGCTGTCAAAAAGTATTAGGCGGTTGGGCAAATATTGCAAGTGAATACGCTACAAAGCGTTATCGCTCTAATCTGATTAACTGGGGTATGTTGCCATTATTATTGGAACAAAAAGAATTACCTTTTGAGAACGGAGATTATATATTTATGCCAAACATACGCAATATTATTATGCAAAAACAATCTGAAATTACTGCCTATGTTGTAGGTAAAAATATGAATCAATTTACATTAAAATTAGGAGATTTAACAGATGATGAAAGAAAAATTATACTTTCTGGCTGTTTAATTAATTTTTATAAAGAAGCATAAACAATACAATTATTAATATGAAATTTTCATAATACATTTTTCCAGGAGGCTTAATATGTTTATTTTTAGTTTAAATTATATCAAACCAATTTCAGAAGTAGAACAATTTTTATCAGAACATATTCAATATTTAGAAAAGTATTATACTAACAAAAAGTTTATTTGTTCTGGAAGAAAAGTTCCACGAACAGGGGGAATTATTCTTTGTAATTGTGCTACAAAACAAGAAGCAGAACAGATTATAAAAGAAGACCCATTTTTTAAACAACAAATTGCTCAATATGAAATAATAGAGTTTATACCTTCTAAATCATTAGAATTATTTAAAACAATTATGGAAGAAACAAAATAATCAATTACAATTTCCCTAATAAAAACAAAAACTTTTAAGCTGTTAAACATATGAAATAAGCTGTTTCTCTCTTTACTTTAATGGACATACTAAATGCACCTAAATATTTTATTTAGGTGCATCAGTTTGTCAATAAAGTCTTTTTTGTAAACGCTATCCACACTTTTTTGAAAAAAAAGTGTGACAAAAAACTTTACTGGAAAAACTAAAGTCATTCCTTGTTAAATCAATTCTTTTTCACGACTTTGTTCCAACAAATTCATAAATTCTTTTCCTGTTATAGTTTCTTTTTCCAATAAGAATTTTGCAATATTATGAAGCGCATTTTGATTTTGCTCCAAAAGTTCTATTGCTTTTTTATGGCATTGTTTAATAATATGCAATACTTCTTCATCTATCTCAGCAGAAGTTGTTTCTGCACAGTTTTTTACATTTCTGCCATCTAAATATTTATTTTGTATGCTTTCTAGTCCTACCATATCAAATTTTTCACTCATGCCATATTGTGCAACCATATTTCTTGCTAATTCTGTTGCTTTTTCAATATCATTAGATGCACCTGTTGTAGCAGTATGAAATATAACTTCCTCTGCTGCACGTCCAGCTAAATATGTTGTAATTTGGTCTAATATTTCCTCTTTGCTCATTAAATACTTTTCTTCTTCTGGCATTTGCATGGTATACCCTAATGCTCCCATTGTTCTAGGTACAATGGTAATTTTCTGTACTGGCTGTGTATTTTTTTGCAGTGCAGTAGCTAAAGCGTGTCCTACCTCATGATATGCTACAATTTTTCTTTCGCTTTCTGTCATAATACGATCTTTTTTCTCCTGCCCTGCTATAATAATTTCTACTGCTTCCATCATGTCATTCTGTTCCACTCTATCTTTTCCAAAGCGTACCGCACGCAATGCTGCCTCATTTACAATATTAGCCAAATCTGCACCAGCTGCACCACTTGTACCTAATGCAATTTGATGTAAATCAACATCATTACTCAATTTAACGTCTTTACTGTGTACTTTCAATATATCTTCTCTACCTTTTAAATCTGGTTTGTCTACTATTACCCTTCTGTCAAAACGTCCAGGACGTAAAAGTGCCTTATCCAATACCTCTGGTCTATTTGTTGCTCCCAATATTACAACACCTTTAGAAGCGTCGAAACCGTCCATTTCCGAAAGTAATTGATTTAATGTCTGTTCTCTTTCGTCATTACTTCCCATTTGATTATCACGACTTTTTCCGATTGCATCAATTTCATCTATAAACACAATACAAGGTGCATTTTCTAGTGCTTGCTTGAACAAATCTCTTACACGAGAAGCCCCTACACCCACAAACATTTCTACAAAATCAGAACCTGAAAGAGAATAAAAAGGAACATTTGCCTCTCCAGCAACTGCTTTTGCAAGCAATGTTTTTCCTGTTCCTGGAGGTCCTACAAGCAATGCGCCCTTAGGTAGTTTTGCACCAATTTCTGTATATTTTTCAGGCTGATGTAAAAAGTCAACAATTTCTCTCAATGATTCCTTTGCTTCTTCTTGTCCTGCTACATCTGCAAATGTGATGCCTGTTTCCTTTTGCGCATAAATTTTTGCTGTATTTTTACCAAAGCTCATAGGACCGCCTACACCGCCCATTTTTTTACTCACAGAACGAATAATCAAACCAGAAATAATATAAATTAATAAAAACGGTAATGCCCACGAAGCCAAAAATGTAATAATAGGAGAATTATTTTGTACTTCACGATATTGTGTTGCGCCTGCTTTTATAATTCTATCTGTTAATACAGGGTCGTTTACAATACCTGTATAATATTGTTTTCCTATATTCGTATAAAATCCTACTTCATTATTTTGTTCTGGCTTTTCTGTAATCACCAAACGGTCAGATTGTATTTCCACAGTATCTACTTGCTTATTTTCAAGCATAGTTAAAAATTGTGTATACGTAATTTCTGTTGCTCTTCTCATTGTTATAGATGATACAAAAATATTAAATATAGATGTAAATATCACTGCCATAATAATAAAACTGATAAGCATTTTTACATCATTTTGATTACTGTTTTTTTGTTGATTCCCTGATGGCATAATGACCCTCCTTACATAATTATGATTTTACTGCATAAAATACACTATGTAATAGTATACGCATAATTTTAATGCTTGTCTGAAAATATTAAGACATTAGAGCAAACTCTAATGTCTTAATATAAAAAATGATAGAAAATACTTTCAAAAAATAATCCTACTGTAAACCACACTGGCGCATAATCTAATCGTATCAAGCCATTTACATGATATTTACTTTCACTGTAATCCCAAGGACACACACCTGCAACTCTTTGTAATCCCCAACCAGAGGCATATTCTGCCATATAAATGCATATCATATATATCCCTCCTCTAACCACTGGCGGAACATCTGCTAAAAAAAGAAATAGTGGCTCTAAAAATACTGCTGTACCATATATAGGAAACATCCAAAGAGAAGTTTGTCCCATAAGAGAATAATCCTTTTTCAACAGAGAATGCAGTCCTGTCCATAAAATTTCCATTATCCAACCTAACATACCATATAATAAAAATCCTGTTATCATAAATATAGTATGATAACTATACTGTTTTTTATACCTGTATACTGTTGTTAAATATTGTATTGACATATATCGATAATCTATATATAATATATATAGATTATCGATATATAAAAGGGGAATGATTATGGGAATTGACAAAAGCTTATTAACAAGTTCTACCATTATGCTTTTATTAAAATTACTGGAAGAAAAAGATATGTATGGTTATATGATGATAGAAGAATTGTCAAAAAAATCAGATAATACATTTTCTTTAAAAGCTGGAACATTATATCCTTTACTTCACACTATGGAAGAAAAAGAGCTTGTGACTTCTTATTACAGCAACAGTAATAATGGCAGACAAAGAAAATATTATAGCATTACAAAAAAAGGAAAGGGACATCTCAAACAAAAAAAAGAAGAATGGCAACAATACAGTTGTACAGTAAACAAAATATTAAAAGGGGGTATGGCATTTGCATACTAATATCAAATCATATTTAGATATCGTTTGTGAACAAATTCGTTATGAAAAAGCACATACTATAATCAAAAAGGAATTAGAGGAACATATTACTGACCAAACAGATGCTTTTATTGCAAAAGGTATGGAGCAAGAAACAGCTATTAAAAAAGCAATTACAGAAATGGGTGACCCCATTTTAGTGGGAACGGAACTAGATAGAGTATATCGTCCTAAATTAAAATGGGAATTTATATTATTTGTATTTCTATTTTTATTTGCTAATATTGCTGTACGATTCATAATGCAAAAAAATTCACCTTCTTATATGCATTTTTTTACTATGGATAACATTATAATATTATTAATGAGTGTAGCTGTTATGGCAATATTTTATTATATTGACTTTACCATATTAGCAAATCATTCCAAAATGATTTATGGCATTTATGTTGCTGTTATGCTGTTGTTATATGGTTATTCTATGCTTTTTGGTTATACTTTTAATGGCTCTAATCATGGAATCTTTTTTCTGAACTATGGCATTATTATACCACCCCTTATTTATATTTTTCCTGTCATATTAGTAGGTTTATTATATGATTGTAGAGGAAAATCTTATGGTACAATGATATTATGTGGATGTTCTTTTTTGATACCTGCCTTAATTGAATTTGACAAAGGACATAACATTGCAATATTATTAGTTGCTATAATTAGCTTGATATTACTATTAATGAGTATATGTAAAGGTTGGTTTTCCGTTAATAAAATATATGCTCTACTTTTGGTAATCATGCCAACAATATTATTTTTGATAATAATTTGTCATTTGCCACAATTTGATTATAAACTCAGCGAACTTCACTTTGCCATTACAGAACCTATGGGGGGAGATTATGTAAGGACAATATTACAAGCAAATGTAAAAGGAGCAGTACTATTTGGTAAAGGTAATTTGGGTAATTTTGATAATATTTTCTTTTTATTAAATCTAGACTATTTGCTTGCTTATGTTTTACATTTTTATGGCTGGGCAATATTTTTACTATTTTTTGCAATTTATTTCTTTTTTATTTGTCGAGGTTTTTTACTTGCCTATAAGCAAAAAAGTCAATTAGGTTTTATGACTGCAAATGCTATACTGATTACTATCTCTTTAATAAGCATTTGGAATATTGCTTGCAACAGCGGATTTTTTATTTATGTCAATCAATTAGAAATGCCATTTTTTCCAAGTAGTGGTTCATCAAACATTATGTTTTTTATGTTAATGGGAATATTACTTTCTGTTTTCCGTACTGGAGATATGGTAACAGAAAACATTATAAAATATGATTATTTTAAACAGAATTTCGTTAATATTTCTGAAAACACTATACATATTTCTATACCAATTCCTTTTAAAAAAAATCACATCAAACAAAAATAGATAATATAAGGGAAAAGTCAATATATGGCTTTTCCCTTTTTTATATATCATTGCAGAATTTGAAGTATTTTTTGAGGTACTTGGTTTGCTTGTGTTAACATAGCCTGAGAGGATTGTATTAATATATTATTTTTTATATGCAACATCATTTCTTTTGCCATGTCTGTATCTCTAATACGACTTTCTGCCTCTGTTAAATTTGTTGTTGTTATTTCTAAATTATTTATAGTATGTTCCAGTCTGTTTTGCATTGCGCCCAAATCACCTCGTACTCCAGAAATATAATCAATAGCAATATTAATTTTATAAAGTGCCTCATCAGCACCATATTGTGTACTGATATCCAATTCATCAATACCTAATGCTTGTGTAGAACAATTTTTTATTATTACAGCAACACGATTATAATCATCAGCAGTATCTCCTATTTGCAATATTATTTTTTTGCCCTCTGTACTTTCTGTTGTAATACGAATAGATTGAAGCTGTTGTTGTATATTTTGTTTTGTTGTTAAATCAATTCCTCCCATACCATAGTCAAAAGCCTTTGCATTTTGTTCTGTTTCACGTACTGCAATAATGCCTTCATCATTATGACGACGTACATCAAACAATTTGTTATGTTGTGCGGCATCAACTAGTCTATCACACGCCTTTATAATATCAATATTATATTGTTCCATATCACTCAAATCAATTAATATTTCTCCTTTGTTGGCAGTGGTTTTGCTATTTTTTCCTACACGAAATACATATATTTCATCACCTATTTTTATTTTGCTGTTGTCCGATATCAAATCATATAGTTGAAATGATGTACTTGCATATTGTGTTTTTGCTATATCTGCTACATCTGTTTTATTTTTATAATTGCCTGATTCCACACCAGAAGGTTTTTCTTTTGTAAAAATGCTACATTGAGTTATAAGATTTCCGGGGTATTCATAAGGACCTGAAAAAACAGCATCTTTTATATCTGGTGTAAATACAATCATATTATCTAAAATATCTGGATCAGCAATATTATGTATAAAATGGTCATGTATTGTAGGAGCAATAGAAGCTGTAAATGTCACATCTCTGCCAGTATCGTCTTGTATTGTAAATTGTGTTTCACTTAGAGCTTTTAAAATTTCTTCACTAGTCAAATCTTTTGTAGCATCAATGAACACATTAAAAAATCTACCAAAAAAATTCATCTGTATCCTTAGTGTTGGAATACCTTTTTTATCGCTATTAGTAGAAGCAATAAATTCTAATTTTCTTGGTATAGCTAATTCCATTTGTGTTATATGATTATCTGGAGTAAATATATAATAACGACCTATAAATAATGGGCTAAGGTGTGGTGGATCATGTTTAATATCACCTACATTTGATATACTATTTTCTCCTTGTTCTCCTACAAAATATCCTTTTTCCATTGTAGTATCAATCGTTTTAGGTTTTATTGTTAACACTGGAAGATCCCAAAGAAATTCGCCATTTTGAATTGTAAATGTAACAATAGTGCCATTTGTTGAAATTTTAAAGTCTATTACTTCAGGGCTATTTGGTGTTTTTATTGATAATTCTTTGCCTTCAATAGCTTGTGCTATTTCTAATGCTGTCATATCTTTGCTGCCATCAATCTCTATATATGGAGTGTTACTATCTTTCATATATAGTATCGTAGGCAAACCTATTAGTAGTTTTGCCTTATCGCTGTTTGCATCTGTGGGAGCTTTATATTCCAAATCCGAAATGTCAAATACTAATTTTCCTTTTTCTCCTTTTATATTTCCAATCGTTTGTTCTATAACGTTTAAAGTTACTTCCTCTGTTTTACCTAAATCCCTTGATACTTGTTCATATTTTAATTCTATACCCATATCAGTATTTACAATTTCTCCTATATTTTGCGGAACATTTTTTTGTACAAATTTTAAACCATTTGTCCCTACATCAGTTATAATAAAATCTGCAAATGTTACAGTGCTATTACCTATTTTGTCATTTGCATATTCTCCATTAGGACTTGATATTGCTGTTTTTAATGCATCTCTTATACCTTTTGTGCTGGACAAATCTGCACCATTATGTCCATGTTTTAATATAATTTCATTACTTCCTATTTTAATTTTCAATACATCTCCATTTTGAACATTTAAAATACTATAATTACCCAAATCAATACTAAATTCTGCCTTTTGTTTTTGTCCTGATGTTGCTGTTGTTTTATGAACAATAGTATGAATGACTTCTGTATTTCCCACTTCTGGTATTGTAATGTCTTTTGTATCTATAAATGTAGCTTCTTCACTTCCCTCATTACCATTCAGTAATTTTATGCCATTAAAATTTGTTGCTTCTGATATTCTGTCAATTTCTTCTAATATCTGATCCATTTCCTGTTGTAAACTTGCTCTGTTATTGTCGTCATATATACCGTTTGCAGATTGTTCTGAAAGTTCTATCATACGATTTAACATAGCATGTACTTCTGTCAATGCGCCCTCTGCTGTTTGTACTAAAGAAATACCATCTAAAGTATTCTCTTGAGCAGTTGTTAGTGCTGCAATCTGTGCCCTCATTTTTTCAGATACAGCAAGCCCAGCAGCATCATCTCCAGCTTTATTTATTTTATATCCTGATGATAATTTTTCTAAATTTTTTTTTAATGTATTGCCATTTTTTTTCAATTGATTATATGAGTTTAGTGCAACAATATTATGTTGAATTATCATAAACATCTACTCCCCATAGAATGACAGATTTTCATTTTTTCGCCACATTATTTTTGAAAAAAATCTAAAAAAATAAACCAAATATGTAAAAAAAATACTTTCTAAAAAAGTATACCTTTTAAGAAAGTATTTTTTTTCATAATTTTTTAAATATTATTAGACAATTTTAATAAATTATGATATAGTAAATGAATAAAAGCTTATTAAAATTGTCTTTATTTAAGTAATAGTATAAACCTTCTAAAAAAGTATACTTATACCAAAAATAACATTTCATTTATGTTTTTTTACTTACACAAAAATTGAATAAAAAAGTTTTATATATTTATCAACATAATATTTTTAAAATACATATATCGTTATTGTATAACATTTGCCAATATTTCTGCCAAAGGAGTCATAGCATTGTGTGCCTCCTCTTTTGTATTCATTTGACTGCCTACTTCTATCAATAAAGAACGTGGTTTCATATGTAAGCTATATCGATAGGCATGAATGTATATTCTTCTTGTAAAATCTGGAAAAAGCGACTGTGCTGTTGTTTGCATTTGTAAACTAAATGCTAAATTATCCTGTAAATTTTCATTGGTAAGTCCTTCTGTTGGCTGAGGAACACCATCTTTATTTAAACGACACATACCATTAAAAAACATTATTTTTGCACATTGCTTTCCATTGATTTCTGTTACTAAATGGACATTCTCAGGTAAACCATCTCTATGCATATCAATTACAACCTGTATACTAGGATTTTCTTCTAATATTTTTGAAATAGGTGTTTCCATTCTTTCATAAGCTCCTAATATTTGTCCTTTTCCATCTACAATATCATAGCGTCCTGTATCATGAAGTACTTTGATACCATATTTTTTTTCTAATATATTTTTTAATTCTTCCCCTACTCCCCATATACCTTCGCTCATATCTTTTGACATATCACTATCAATAAATCCTTCTGTAGAGTGTGTATGAAATATTAAAACTTTGGGTTGTTCTCCTGTATTGTCAATCCGGAAATCTTTTTCCAAAAATTCTTTTGCTTTAATATCTCCATTCAGTAAAGCTGTACGAGAATCTACTAAATAATAATTTTGTTTTAAAAAATCTAAATTCTCCATTTTTTTCAAAAGCTCCTCTGTTATTTTTGTTGTTGTTTTTTTTGTAGCATTTTCGGGAGCTTGATATGTAATATCATTAAAGCCTATAATGTCTCTTGAAATTTCTTGTACTAACTCTGGGTTTTTGTCATCTTTTGTATCATCCTGACTAAAAATTTTATTCATAGGTATATTTGTTTTTCTCTCTGCTGTTGTAGGAACAACTTCATTAATAAAAGCAGATGATATTTTTTTTGTTACAAAAAAAGCCGATATTATAAAACAGGCTAAAAACCCTATTATACTTTGCATAATCACTTTTTTTAATTGGGACTGCTGTCTAAAACCCATTTTATATATCGCCCCCTTTCAGTATCTGCTAATAGCCCTTATTTACAGCATATGTATATCAATATAAATAAAGAACTATAAAATAATTGGAAATATTCAAATAAAGTATTTGAAAATAATATACTGCATCAATAAACGCATTTAAAAAATTTACAAATATAGACAGAACTCACAAAAAAAATGATAAAAAGCGAAAAAAATTCTATAAAAATTTTTTCATTTTTTTGAATAAAATGACTATTTTTCATCGTCTAAATAGAGTAAGGGGGGTATCAATATGTTAAAATTAAAACAAATATTCCAAAAAAGAAATTTTATTGTTTATACAAGCATATTATTAATTTGCTGTATGATTATTTATTATATAAATTATTTCAAGAATCACACCACAGAAATGATTTCTTTGCCCATGTTAACAATAGAAGATTTTCATGAATATTCTGAGCCAGAAATTTATTTTGCTTATGATATTTCTGAAATCTATAACGGTAACCCTTGGAAACCAGAATGGAACATCTCTGAACTACCTGCCTTTTATAACACCAGTTATAAAAATTATAATACTGCTGATACTTATGAACAAAAAATAAATGTTATGAAACAAAAAATAATATCTGCTCAAAAAACAGCTCAAAATTTTAGTACAGCAACATTATATAAAATGATATATGGTTCTGAACAAGGCAGTATAGAAAATGAGGAATTTTTACTTTCTGTAAATACCCATAATGATATCATTAATATTACATTTAAAAATGCTATATCACTTCCTTTTGCCATAGAACAGCAAAATAAGGAACAATTAGAAAAAATAATATATTACTTTATTGATACATATAAATATGCTTTGCATTGGCAAGAAGGAAAAGATGCACTTTCTTTTCAATATGATGCAAATGGTATAGGACATTTTGAATTAATAGCATATGAAAATGGGGATACATTAGAAAAACAATTTTTAAATTATCATTTTAATACAGTATCCATAATATTAAATCAACAGAATCAAATTACTTCTTTTGTTATTACAAAAACAGATATCAGTGACAAAATAGAAAACTACCCTATTATCACGGAAGAACAGGCACAAAAATTATTGTATAAGGGAAAATATATATCTACATCAGAATACGACTTTTCAGAAAATATGCCTATTGTAAAAACAGAGCTTGTATATAAAGCAACAACATATGACAGTATTTTTATGCCATATTATAAATTTTTTGTACAACTTCCAGGTATAGAACAAAATGGATTACATTGCTATATGACATATTATGTTCCAGCAATAAAGGAGCAATATTTAAAAAATTTTAGTAGCTTATGATGTCATTTTGATTAAAATATTTGTTTTTTTATCACTATATTTTATAAAAAATGTATTTTCTCTAATTTTCTCTTGCTCTTTTTTGCTGAAACAGCTAAAATAAAATTGGTACAATGACACCGTTGTATAATTAAGGGGGCAAGCAAATTCCCAATCAGTGGGAGGTCATGAAACTTGGAAAACAAGCAAAATCAAAATCACACAGAAAATGGTACAAATACAGGGCAAAATCAAAATACCATTTCATCTATGTTTTGGGAAAATTTTGATAACGTGGATACAAAAGCTGAATTGGAAAATAAACAATCATCAAAAACAGATATAACACAAAATACAGAAAAAATGGATACTATTATTTTTTCTGAAGGTCAAAACATACAGCAAAATAATGAAGACATAGAAAAAACATTAGAAATTAGCAGTATTGTGCTTTCTACAAACAAAGAGGAAGATTATGAAAGCAATATTATAGAATTGGATAAAACAATACAAATAGATATTGATGCAATTGATGCTGCTATGTCAAATATGAATCATCAAAATGACAATGTCTCTAATGTTGTAGAACAAACAACAGATGTCAGTACTGTAAACACGGAATCAGAATATATTACAGATGTTAATACTGAAAATGCGGAATCTGAACACAGTGCAGATATCAACACTGAAAATACTGAACCAGAATATAGTACAGATATCAATACTGAAAATGCGGAATCTGAACACAGTGCAGATATCAACACTGAAAATACTGAACCAGAATATAGTACAGATATCAATACTGAAAATGCGGAATCTGAACACAGTACAGATACCAATACCGAATTGGAACAAACAAAAATGATTATTCCAATACAGTCATATTCATTAGAAGAAACACAGCGTTTAGATACTATACATGAACAAACTAAAAAAAGTCCTTTTTCAGAAATACTCCAAAAAGTAGAAACCAAAGATTATACAGATGATTTAGGAGATAAAAATGCTTATTTAGATACATTTGAATCTGAAAACTTTGAGGAAGAAGAAAATTTTGATGATGAGGAACTTTTAAATGAAGAAGATGATATTTATTATGATGAAGAAACATCACTTGCTTTGTATCAAGCTGAAAAAAAACGCTTAAAAATAATATTGCTTTGTTCTGTTATGATAGGAATTGTTGTTTTTTTGGTAGGCTATATTATTATGGGTATGCATCAAAAAGAAATCAGAGAAGCACAAAAACAACTGCAAGCAGAACAATCCTCTGTTATAATGGACAGAAGAGTTGTTATGGTTCGCACAGTTGCTACTAACAGAGAATTATCTGTACATGATATTAATACAAACGAAGAATATATTATTAAAACAAACAGTGATACAAAATTTATCAATCGTTCTGGACAACAGTCTTCTGTCACTAAAATACAGAGAGGCGATTTAGTTTCTGTAATAATGAACGAAGATGGACAAACAGCAAAACAGATACAATATTCTGCAAGCACATGGATGGCAAAAGAAGTAAGTGGTCTGACTGTTGATACAGAACAGCAAACAGTATCTATCACATTTATTAACGGAACAGAAACAAAAACATATCATTATGGAGATGATAATTTATTTTTATATAAAGATGGAGAAATTGCTCCTGAAAATATTGACCCCTGTGATATTGTTACAATGCAGGGACGAGGCGATAGAGTATGGTCTATTAAAGTAATAGAATCACATGGAAATATGACAATAACACATAAGGAGGATATTGTGAATGGTATTTTAACTATTGATGATAACCAAATGATTGCTTTAAATGATTTTACAGTATTAGCCATTACAGAGGGTGTTCATACTATCTCTGTTTCAGGCGATAATATAGAATCTTTTTCAGATACTATATTTGTTGTACCAAATGAGGATTTTGAATATGATTTATCAAAAGCACAATCCAAAACTGGTGTTGTAATTATTCATGCTAATGTATATGATTTTAAATTATATATCAATGGTGCAGAAGCAGATGGTACAAAGCCGATTGTATTACCCTTAGGAGAATATGATATTGTTGTATCAAAAAATGGTTATAAAAAGTGGAATCAAAAAATTACAGTGGTAGAGCCTTCTATTACAATAGATGTTAATATGGAAGAAGACATTCAAGAGGGTATTATATCATTCCATAGTGTGCCAGAAGGTGCGTTGATTATGTGGGATAACAAAGAAGTTGGTGTAACACCTTTTGACCAAAAAGTTCGTTATGGCGTTTATACCGTAGATGTCATATTAGAGGGATATCAGCCTCATAAAGAAACGATTGTTGTGGATAAATCTGCTGTCGATGTCATATTTTATTTAACACCTGAAGAAAGTACAGCAGAAACAAACCAATTACAATAGCACAATTATAAAAAGAGGAGGAAACAAAAATGGATTACAAACAAAAATATGCTCAATGGTTAGAGGACGATTATTTTGATGCCGAAACAAAACAAGAATTAAAAGCAATTTCAAATGATGACAAAGAAATAAAAGAACGCTTTTACAAAGATTTAGAATTTGGTACCGCTGGATTAAGAGGTATCATAGGTGCAGGTACAAACCGTATGAATATTTATACTGTTGGAAAAGCAACACAAGGTTTAGCAAACTACATATTATCTCAAGGAGAAGAAACAGTAAAAAAAGGTATTGCTATTGCTTATGACTCCAGAAATATGTCACCAGAATTTGCTGAAACAACTGCTTTAATTATGGCTGCAAATGGTATACCTGCTCACATTTATCCTTCATTGCGTCCAGTGCCAATGCTTTCTTTTGCAGTACGTCATTTAGGTTGTACAGCAGGTGTTGTGATTACAGCAAGCCATAACCCTCCAGAATATAATGGATATAAAGTATACTGGGCAGATGGCGGACAAGTGCCTGCTCCTCGTGACGGCGAAATTACAGCAGAAGTAAACAAAGTAGAAGATTACAAAGATATTAAAAAAATCAGTTTAGAAGAAGCAAAATCTAAAAAACTTTACAACGTAATTGATAGTTCCGTAGATGATGCATTTATTGAAAATATAAAAGCACAAACATTTAATAATGATTTAGTAAAACAATTAGGCGATGATTTCAAAGTAGTGTATACACCAATACATGGCTCTGGTAATGTTCCTGTACGTCGTGCTTTGGAAGAATCTGGATTTAAAAATGTATATGTTGTAAAAGAACAAGAACAACCAGATGGCAATTTCCCAACAGTAGACTATCCAAACCCAGAAAACCCTGATGTATTTACACTTGCTATCAAATTAGCAAAAGAAAAAAATGCAGATATTATTGTTGGTACTGACCCAGATGCAGATAGAGTGGGTGCTGTTGTAAAAGACGACAAAGGTGACTATATTGTATTAACTGGAAATATGACAGGTGCATTATTAACAGAATACATTCTTTCTCAAAGAAAAGCAAAAGGTATATTACCTGCAAATGGTGCTGTTATTAAAACAATCGTTACAACAGAAATGGTTCGCCCTATGTGTGAAGAATATGGCGTAAAATTATTTGATGTACTGACAGGATTCAAATATATTGGTGAAAAAATTAAAGAGTTTGAACAAAGCGGAGAATATCAATATATATTTGGCTTTGAAGAAAGTTATGGCTCTTTACCAGGCACTTATGCAAGAGATAAAGATGCTGTTGTTGCAACATTATTGATATGCGAAATGGCAGCATATTATAAATCTAAAGGTATGACATTATATGAGGGACTTGTATCACTTTATAAAAAATATGGTTTCTGTAAAGAAGGTATTAAATCCTTAACATTAAAAGGCATTGAAGGACTTGAAAAAATACAAAAAATCATGGCTACGTTTAGAGAAAATGCTCCAACAGAATTTGCAGGTATTGCTGTAACATGGGCAAGAGATTATAAAACAAAAGTATTTAAAAATATAAAAACCGGTGAAACAGAACAAGATACATTACCTGTATCAGATGTATTGCACTATACATTAGAAGATGGTACATGGATTTGTATCCGTCCTTCTGGCACAGAACCAAAATTAAAATTCTACTATGGTGTAAAAGGTACAAGCGTTGCAGATGCAGATGCAAAAATCAAAGCATTAGATGAAGCAGTAGATAAAAAATTGGCTGATATTTAATTGATACAGAACCCCCTGTCCTAACGATAGGGGGTTTTATTTATATTTTAATTTATAAATTTTTAAATACTTCCAATATTTTTATATATTTTCCTTGTCTGATTGTATATTTTAATATACAATATTATATGTAGTAAATTGGTATACAGTATAAAAACAGGAGGAAAAACATTGCATGAAATAAAATTGAGGGCAAGAGCCAAAATTAATTTAACATTAGATGTCATTGGAAAGCAGTCAAATGGTTACCATACAGTGTGTATGATTATGCAAACATTGTCCCTCTATGATGGTATATACATCAAACGCATAGACAAGCCTGTTATTCGTATAAAAAGTAATTTGGACTGGCTGCCCACAGATGAAAAAAATCTGGCTTATAAAGGTGCAGAATTATTAAGGGATACATTCCATATACAAGAAGGCGTTTTTATATACCTTGACAAAAAAATACCCGTAGCTGCTGGATTGGCAGGAGGAAGTACAGATTGTGCTGCTGTTATGGTTGGTATGAATAAACTTTTTAAATTAGGACTTTCTAAAAAGAGACTTATGGAATTAAGTTTACAATTAGGTACTGATATCCCTTATTGTATATTACAGGGAACAGCATTAGCAGAAGGACTTGGAGAAAAATTAACACCTATTGCAAATGGGTGTCCCTTTTGCTATGTTTTATTAGCAAAACCAAATATCAGCATTTCTACCGCTTCTGTTTACCAAGCACTTGAATTAGAAAAAATACAAAAACACCCTAATACAAAAGAAATGCTTTTTCAAATGCAACAAAAAGATATCACTGAAATGGGAAAATTACTTTGTAATGTATTAGAAACTGTTACCATTCCCAGACATAATGAAATTGCACTTTTAAAACAAAAAATGCTTATATTAGGTGCAGAGGGTTCTCTTATGAGTGGGAGCGGTGCAACAGTATTTGGTTTATTTAAAGAAAAACAAAAGGCAAAAGAAGCAGAATATATTATTAAAAAAGAATTTGGTTTAAGAGATGTGTTTGTTACAGAAATTTGGAATAAAAGAAAACGAAAACACTTTCATAAATAAAAGTACTTTCTTTTTTATAAAATTTGCATGTTATCAAATCATAAATTTAAGGAGAGGATATTATTATGATGGACTATAAATTTAACATTAATTCAAATGAATATTTACCTTTAAGAGATGTTGTATTTAATACACTAAGAGATGCCATATTAACAGGAAAATTAGAGCCTGGTGAAAGATTGATGGAAAATCAGCTTGCAGAAAAGCTAGGTGTAAGTCGTACACCAATTAGAGAAGCATTGCGTATGTTGGAACTTGAAAATCTTGTAGAACTGACACCTAGAAAAGGCGCACAAGTATTAGATATGAGTGAAAAAGACGTTGTGAATGTATTAGAAATTAGAGAAGTATTAGAAGGTTTAGCAACACAACTCGCTTGTAAAAAAATGACTAATGAACTTTTTCAAGAACTCAAACAAGCAGAGCAAGAAATGGAGCAATCTGTACAACAAGAAAATATTGAAAAAATGGTAAATGCAGATGAACGTTTTCATGACGTTATATTTCTTTCCACAGAAAATGAAAAGTTAATACAAATTTTCAATAATTTAAAAACACAGCTTTATCGTTATCGTATGGCACACGTAAAACTAGACAGTGGTATGGAAAATATTATTATGCAACATAAAGCACTTTTAACGGCAATAGAAAATAAAAATGCCTCTGATGGAGAAGATTTAGCAAAAAAACATATACAATATCATGCAAAATTTATACTAGACGTATTGCAAAAAAAATAGTAAATTATTTTAAACATTAATATATTTCATTAATTTTTGAGAAAAAAAGGGGAAAATAGCAAAATCATTCTCATTCTGTCATATCAGCGCAGGATATGTTGTTTTTTTCGTCCTTTTTTTCTTGCATTCCTACAATAGATAGCATAAAATGGAATATAGTGAAAAAACAATATATCTTTCAAAAATATGAAACATTTTATTTTGACACTACTATTTATAAATAATTGTATTGTTGCACAGAAAGGAGGCTATATATGGACTCTAAGGGAAATTTCCCAAAAAGGGAGGAACGTGTGCCTTATGGACGAGCCATACCGAATGAAATTCCCAAAAAAAATAACAAAAAAAGTAAGAAAAAATTGTCCCCTTACAGGCAAAAATATAATGCTCAACACAATATCAAACCAATAAAACGTAAAAAAATACTTAGAAAAGGTATGCCTGCAAAAAATCGACGTTTATTAACGCTTATTATTGGTATTTTAGCAGTTGTATTACTTCTCTTAATATTGTTCCGCCAAAATGGTAAAGAAGTATTTATTGGAGAAACAAGTATGGGTATTGTAAAAGATAAATCTATTACACCAGATGCTTTAACAGAAACATTACTTGCACAACTTCGCCAAGAAGTGGGTGCAAACATACAAATCAATGAAACTATTGATGTAAAACCTGTTCATATATCAAAATCACGTGAAAAAGACGTTTGTAAAATGGAGTATTTAATACCTTCCATGCGTCAAAAAGTTACATACCTTGTAGAAGCTGCTGCTATTACAGTAGATGGTAAAGAAGTTGTAATTGTTGAAAATCAAGAAGAAGCAAATGCTGTATTTGAATCATTACAGTCTGAGTATATTCCAGAAGATGCAAGCAGAAATATTATAGCTGGATTTAAAGAAAATGTGCAAGTTGTATTAAAATATGTAGACCCTTCCGTTATTGTAGCAAAAGAAAATGCAATACAAACACTCAAAAGTGGTACAAAGGTGCAAAAAACATATACTGTACAAGCAGGAGATGCTCTTTATAAAATTGCTGCACTATTTGAAATGACACAGGAAGAATTAAAAGCAATGAATGCTGATACAATACCATCAAATGGAAATTTACAAGTAGGCTGGGTATTAAATGTTATGGCTGAAGAGCCTATGGTTTCTGTTAAAACAGAAGAAACAGTTGTATTGACAGAAGTGCAGGAAAGAAAAACCGTATATCAGCAGGATAATACAAAAAACAAGGGCTATCAAAAAGTGACAGAAGCAGGCAAAGATGGACAAAAAGAAATTACAAAAAAAATTACTCGTATCAACAACGAAATTATTTCAGAAGAAGTTGTTGATGAAAAAACAACCGTAGAACCTATTGATGAAATCATCGTACAAGGTACAAAATAATATATACTAAAACTTTTTACATGATACATAAATCATATTGGTTATTGCCGTACTATCATCTATTACCAATATTTTATAAAAAAAATAATATACCATAAAAATAATTGTACCAATTATGATAAAATATGGTATAATAAACATGATAAACTACTGTATCAGACACAGTAATAAAGAGAGGAGAATTTCAAATGGCAGTAAAATTAAAATTACAAGGAATTAAACCTTTTGTAAGGGAACATGAATTGGGATACATGGCACCACTGGTAAAAGCTTGCCATGAACAACTGCATGCTAGAACAGGTGCAGGTAATGACTTTTTAGGTTGGATAGACCTTCCTGTAAATTATGACAAAGAAGAATTTGCTAGAATTAAAAAAGCAGCTGAAAAAGTACAAAAAAACAGTGAAGTTTTAATTGTTATTGGTATTGGCGGTTCTTATTTGGGTACAAGAACAGCTTTAGATTTTATCAAATCTCCATTCTACAATGAAGATAAATCTAAAAAAACACCTGATATTTATTTTGTAGGAAATAACATTAGTTCCACATATATTAATGATATATTAAATATTATGGGTGACAGAGATTTCTCTGTAAATGTCATTTCTAAATCTGGTACAACAACAGAACCAGCAATCGCTTTTAGAATTTTTAAACAAAAATTAGAAGAAAAATATGGTGCTGAAGGTGCAAAAGAAAGAATTTTCGCCACAACAGATAAAGCAAGAGGTGCTTTAAAAAACCTTTGCAATGAAAAAGGATATGAAACATTTGTTATTCCTGATGATGTAGGTGGTAGATTTACTGTATTAACTCCAGTTGGTCTTTTTGCTATGGCTGTTGCAGGTATTGATATTGATGCTGTTATGAAAGGTGCAGCAGATGCTCGTGAGGCTTACAGCGTAGATGATATTACAAAAAATGAAAGCTATCAATATGCAGCTTATAGAAATATGTTCTTTAACAAAGGCAAAACAGTAGAAATTCTTGCAAATTATGAACCACATATGGTATCTTTTGGAGAATGGTACAAACAGCTTTTTGCAGAAAGTGAAGGAAAAGACAGTAAAGGTATTTTCCCTGTTAGTGCAAACTTCTCTACTGATTTACATTCTATTGGTCAATTTATACAAGACGGTAATAACTTCTTGTTTGAAACTGTTATATGGAGTAAAGAACCAAAATCAAATATAACAATACAGGAAGACCCTGAAAATGTAGATGGATTAAACTTTGTTGCAGGCAAAGATATGCATTTTGTAAACAATAAGGCATTTAACGGCACATTACTCGCTCACATGGACGGCGGTGTACCAAACATGATTGTTGAAATAGATAAAATGGACGCATATAACTTTGGCTATCTTGTATACTTCTTTGAAAAAGCAGTAGGTATCAGCGGATACCTTATTGGTATCAATCCATTTGACCAACCAGGTGTTGAAGCATACAAAAAGAATATGTTTGCACTTCTTGGCAAACCAGGATTTGAAGATAGAAAAGAAGAATTGGAAAAACGTCTTTTATAATATCAATGAGAAAGAGATGTATATTACATCTCTTTCTTTTACTTGGTGCTTTAGCGTAATAAAACCCCTAGTTCTACTAGGGGTAAGTAAAAAAACTTTAGTATATGAAATAAAGAACCTCCTGTTATAATATAAATGAGGGTTTGGCAGCCGCATAGAAAAATAACAGGAGGTTTTTAACATGAAAAATGAAATAAAAAGTACATCACATTCAAAATATAGATGTGAATACCATATTGTTTTTGCTCCAAAATATAGGAGAAAAATAATTTATAAGGAATTAAGGGAGGATATAGGACAAATACTAAGGAAGTTATGTAATGAAAAGAAAGTAGAAATCATAGAAGCCCAAGCATGTCCTGATCATATTCATATGCTAGTAAGTATACCACCCTATCTAAGTGTAGCACAATTTGTAGGTTTTCTCAAGAGTAAGAGTGCATTACAAATATTTGATAAACATGCAAATCTAAAATATAAATATGGCAGAAGAACATTTTGGGCAAGAGGATATTATGCAGACACAGTAGGAAGAAATGAGAAAGTGATCAAAGAATATATAAAAAATCAATTAGAAGAGGATTATATGGCAGATCAAATATCGTTAAAAGAATACATAGACCCGTTTACGGGTAACAAGAGAGAATACGGCAAAAAAAACAGCCACTTGAAGTGGCTGCCCGAAATAATAATGCGATGTTAAACCTTCAGTATCCCCTTTTAGGGGATTAGCAAGTAATACCCCTTCTAGGGGTTGGTCAAACCACTAGTTTACTAGTGGTTTTGATTTTTATTGCAGAAAGGATTTTTATATGAAAACAACAATATTATTTGATTTAGATGGTACATTAACAGATTCTGCTCCTGGTATTATTGAAACAATGCAATATGCATTAAATAAAAAGGGCATTATCCCTCCTGATGATTTACATTTTATATTAGGTCCTCCTCTTATAGATACCTTTATAAACACTTTTCATATGTCACAGCAATCTGCAAAAGAGGCATATCAATATTACTATAAAAGATATGCTGAAAAGGGAATGTATCAAAACAGCGTTTTTGAAGGAGTAAAAGAAATGCTTTCCGAATTAAAAAAACATGGTAAAAAACTTGCTGTTGCTACTTCAAAATCAGAAGATTTTGCAAATGAAATTATAGAACATTTTGAGTTATCAGAATATTTTGATTGTATTGCAGGAAATCATTTAAACACAAGAGACACCAAAGCAAAAGTAGTTTGTTATGCCTTGGAGCAATTACAGTGCAATCCAGAATCTGCTATACTTGTGGGTGACAGAATGTATGACATAATTGGAGGAAAAACAGCAGGTGTAAATGTAATTGGTGTATTATATGGCTATGGAGAAATGCAGGAATTACAGCAATATGGTGCGGACGCTATCGCAAAAACACCCCAAGATGTTGTTGAAATCATATTAAATTGGTATAAAAGAACAGAACCATTCTATTAATAAATGGTTCTGTTCCCTTTTTGATAGTTTAATTTATATTTTCAAATACATCTTCTGGCATGATACTATTTTGAATCAGTCCTTCTTTTTTCAGCCAATCTATATTATTTTGCCATACATCAGCATTTTGTGATAAAAATGGTGTGTTTTCTGTTTCCATAACAGTTAAAAGCATATCCATACTTTTTTGTTCTACTTCCTTTTTTAATGGGAAATTTTCTTCATTTTGATTATCTAATAATATTTGTAATGCTTCTTCTTTATGTTCTTTTGTATATTCAAAACCTTTTATAGATGCTCTTAAAAACTTTTGTATTTTCTGTTTATTATTTTGTAGTGTACCATTTCCAGCTAATAACACTAATTCATAATAATTTGGTACACCATATTCATTAGGATAATAATATTGTATTTCAAAACCTTCTGCTTCCATTTGAGGCACTTCATGATTTACCATACAACCTATTGTTGCATCTACTTTCCCTGTTGTCATAGATGACATTAAATCAAAACCAACATCAATCAATTCTACATTTGCATTTTCTGTTGCACCCACATATTCCATATTTGATTTTATCATACCTTCTGATATTGCTGAGCCACTTTGTCCTACCTTTTTTCCTATCAAATCTTTAGGAGATGAAATATTCTTTTCTTTTAATGATAATATAATATTCAAAGGAGATTGAACCAATGCTCCCACAGATTTTACAGGTACATTTTCATTTGCTACTGTCATAATAGTGTCATGTAAATAATATATACCCATGTCAGCCCTACCTGCTGCTGTCAAAGAAAGTGCATCATTTGTATTTGCTGGGAATCTTATATTAACATGAAGTCCTTCTTCTTCATAATACCCCTTTTCCATAGCAACATATATAAAAGAATGTATCGCATTAGGATACCAGTCTAATACAATGTCAAATTCTTCTAAATCTTCATTAGATTGTGCTGTTGCTTGTTGTTCGCTCTGCTGCTCTGTTTGTTGTTCATTATGTGCACTGCAAGCTGCCATCAATACCATAATACAGACTAAAAACATTGCTAATACTTTTTTCTTCATCATTCAAATTTCCTTTCTCCATGTAATTAATCTTTTTTCTATTATACTTACAATGGCAACACTTACCATTGCCACAAATGAAAGTAATACTATTGGTGCAAATACACCTGCACCATCTAATTGTGTCATCATTCTTTTGCTAAAATAGCCTAACCCACTTTGCGCTCCTAACCATTCTGCAATCGCTGCACCAATAATACTCATAGGTATCGCCATTTTAATTGCTGAAAAAAATGCAGGTAATGCTGTAGGTAGTTTTAATTTTATAAATATATCTTTTTTATTTGCGCCATATGTTATTAGTAATTCTTCCATTTCCCTTTTTGTAGATTTCAAACCATCATATACTGTTATGACTATGGGAAAAAATGTAATCAATATTGTTACAAGCACTTTGCTCCATATGCTATAACCAAACCAAAGTACAAAAAGCGGTGCGATTGCTGTTGTTGGTATGGTTTGAGATGCAACAATTAAAGGATAAAGTGCATTTTCAATATTTGTATTCATATCCATAATAATGGCTAAAAATAATCCTAGTATAATAGAAATGAATAACCCTAAAAATGTAACACTCATTGTTGCAGGTAGATGTACCAAAAATAATATTCTTCTTATTTCCCACAATTTTACTATAATCTGCAAAGGAGAAGGCAATATATATGCTGCATCAATACCCATAGCAATACACTGCCAAAATAGGAGTATCAAAAATCCCAAAATGAAAGCTGGCATATTTTTTTTCATTGTTTTTTCTCCTTTACTGTCTTAATTTTTCAATAAGCTGTTCTTTCAATTCTACAATATTTTGTTTTTTTAAATCTTCTCTTTTTCTATCAGGAGGTAATGGTACTTCTATTTTTGTCATATGAGAAAAAGGTCTTTCTTGTATTACAAATATATATTTTGATAAAAATATTGCCTCCTCTACATCATGTGTTATAAATAATATTGTTTTATGAAAATGAAGCCATTGTTTCAAAAGCCATTCTTGCATATCTACACGTGTTAAAAAATCTAATGCACTAAAAGGCTCGTCCAACAAAAGCATTTCTGCCCCTGCTAAAAGTGTTCTTGCAAAAGAAATCCTTTGTTTCATTCCTCCTGATAATTCTTTAGGATATTTTTTAGCATATTCTAAAAGTCCTACTTCTTTCAATACTTCATAACATTTTTGCTGTTGTTCCTTTTTGGGTACTTTTTGCAATTCCATAGGTAAACAAATATTTTTCTCAATATTTTTCCATGGAAAAAGTAAATCTTTTTGGGGCATAAAAGCACTATATTGTTTTATTTGTTGTATTGGCTTACCATCAATCAGTATTTCTCCCTTTTGTGGTTTTTCTAATCCATTGATTAAACGAAATATGGTGCTTTTTCCACATCCACTTGCTCCAATGATAGAAACAAATTCCCCATTTTCTACACAAAAACTCAACTCCTTCATCATTACCTGTTCATATTGTGCATACTGAAAACTTACATTTTGAAATTCTAACACGTTTTACATCTCCTTTTTATAGGACATATCCCAAAAGGCATATTCATAACGACTACAATGAATAAACACTGTTTTTAATTCTTCTATTCTATTTTGTGAAATATCTTTTCCTAACTCATCTGTTAATGCAATCAATTCTTCTGTATCTTTTCTATATTCTTCTGAAGAATACCCTTTTACCCATTCCCCATATAAAGGGTGTTGTAATGCATTTGGTATATTTACATGATGCTCCCCTATTACTTGATAACTCCATGCACAAGATAATATAGCAACCAAAATACCTAATGCATCTCCATTATATGCTACTTCCAACATATAGCTTGTATAAGAACGATTTGCTAATGATTGCTGTGCTTCACTCACTTCTTGCTCTGAAATACCTAGTCTTTCCATATATATTTTATGTATGTTCATTTCTCCATTTAATGTATTATGAACCATAGATGCAAATTTACGCATTAATTTTTCTTGTTTGCTTTTTACTACACCTAATGCAAACACTTTTGAATATTCCAAAAGATATAAATAATCTTGTATCATATAATATCGAAATATATCTGGAGACAATGTTCCCTCTCCTAACTGTTTTACAAATGGATGACATAAATAACTTTTCCATATTTCTTCTACACTTTCATATAATACTTTTGATAATTTCATAAACTACTATCCTTTCTTTTATAATTTTTTGTAAATAAAAAAGCAAAAGCACATTTCCCAAAAGGAAATTTACTTTTGCCCATATTTAGACAATGTTGCTTCCTTTCGTTGGTACTAACCACGTCAAGTTCAAAGGGTCAAGCGGTATGCTTTCTCAGCCAACAAAAGGCCCCCCTAGCAGTTACTATTTATAATACAAAGTATAGTATTATAAATATATTTTGTCAACATTTACTTTTTATAATTCATTTTTTATACTTTATTTATTGATTTGTAACAAAAAATGATTTTCACAATATGCTATGATTATTTTTGTTGCTGATTAAAGTAGATTGCAGTATAATATTTTTACTATTACCAATATATTAAAAAAGAATGAAAATACTGATAGTATATTTATGATTACATAGAAAAGAGGCTGTTATATGGATGATAATATGCTTTTAAATTTAGCATTAGATGCTGGAGAAATTATGTTGGCAGCAGGTGCAGAAACACATAGAGTTGAGGATACTATGGAGCGTATTCTTGCTATGGGAGGAGAAAATCTTCCAGAAGCAATTACATTTTCAAATGTGCTTATAGTAAGTATACATAGTCCTCTTTCAGGCTGTCTTACTATGTCCAGAAAAGCACCTTCTCGTAGTACAGATTTTGCTAAAATATGTCGTGTAAATGATTTATCAAGACGTTTTACATCGGGAGAAATTCCCATTGAGCAAGCCTATCAGGAACTGTATACCATATACAATGAGCCTCTTTTTTCTGGCTTTTGGAATATACTTTCCTATGGTGTTGCTTCTGGTGCTTTTACACTGATGTTAAAAGGTACATTAGGTGATAGCATAAGTGCTTTTATAACAGGTATACTTTTAGGGCTTTTTATGACATTTTTATCTACAAAACAAGTTCCCTATTTTTTGCGTTCTCTTTTTGGAGGGGCATATACTGCTTTTTTTGCCGTGCTTTTTTATTTATCTGGATTGGGCAACCAATACAGTCTAATTATTGTAGGCAGTATTATGACATTACTTCCAGGTGTCACATTAACAAATGCTATACGTGATGTTATGGAATCTAATTTTTTAAGTGGTACATCCAAAATTATGGAAGCATTTTTAATAGCAACTTCCATTGCTGGAGGTGTTGGTGTTGTATTAAGCTGTTATCATGGCATATTATCTTTATTTGGAGGAATGTAAATGTTTTTGGATCTTGTTTTTCAAGTTATAATGTCTTTTTTTGCTTGCATTGCATTTTCTATTATATTTAATGCTCCTAGAAAGGAACTGCCTTTTTGTGGCATAAGTGGCAGTGTTAGCTGGGGAGTTTACTTTTTTGTCAATCAAATGCTTTCACAGCAAGTATTTGCTACATTTTTAGCAACACTTGCTGTAACAACACTATGTCGTTATCTTTCATCTGTACGTTTTGCACCTTCTACAATGTATCATATTGCAGGTATATTACCTCTTGTTCCTGGTATGAATATTTATAATGCTATGTCGGGTATATTAAGTAATGACCTTTTATACTGTTTTGAACAAGGTGTTGCGGCTTTAAAACTTGCATCTGCTATTGCTATTGGCTCTATATTAATATTGTCATTACCACAATCTATGTTTCAAATTTCATTTAAAAATAATAAATAACACGATATTGTAGAAAGGAATGTTTCTATGAAAAATTTTTTACAACAAAACAAATTACTGATACAACATATCAGTATATTATTCATAAGCATACTTTCTGCCTATATTTTTTTTCAATATTTATTTACATTCATAGCACCCTTTTTTATAGGCTGGCTATTTAGTTTATTATTTACACCATTTGTCAATTTTTTAGAAAATAAGGCAAATATTCCTCGTTGGATAGGAAGTTTAATTTCTATATTGCTTTTAATTGCATTTTTCGCTGTTATTGTATTTGGATTGTGGCGAAAATTATATACAGAAGCACAGCTTTTTTATGAAAATCTTCCATTTTATATTAATGAACTTCAAAATTCTATTAAAAAAATATCTGATGATATAGATAATGTAATACAGCATTTACCTGTTGATGTTCGTCCTTATATCAATACATCATTTAATGGTATTTTGAGTACACTTCCCTCTTTGATACAAAGCGGAGGAAGTCAATCTTTTAGTATTTTAAAGGCAATTCCTAATTTATTTATGATTATTATTGTTGCTTTAATTTCAGCTTACTTTTTTACAAAAGATAAGGCATTGATATCGGAATTTTCACAAAAACATTTTCATACACTATTTGAGGGACAATTAAAAGAGGCAAAGGAACATTTAAAATATTCTGTGGTGGGTTATATCAAAACACAATGTATACTTATGCTTTATACATTTGCTATTTGTGTAATAGGGCTGTTAATATTGCGCTCTCCATACGCCCTGCTTTTAAGTGTTATCATTAGTCTAATTGATGCTTTACCCTTTTTTGGAAGTGGCTTTATATTATGGCCTGGTGCCGTAATATATATGATTATGGGAAGTCCTTCTATTGCCGTAGGATATATCATTATATATATTTGCGTCAATTTTATGAGACAAATTATGCAACCTAAAATACTTGGTACACAAATAGGATTACACCCCTTATTGATATTGATTTCTATGTATATCGGTTTAAAATGTATAGGATTTTTAGGTATGATTATAGGACCTATATTAGCTGTATTGCTTAAAGCAGTTTATCAAGCTGGAGAAAATGTAGACATTGAAAAATTACTTCATCAAAATAATCAAAAAGAGTAAAAAGAGTTATATTTTTTATATAACTCCTTTTGTCTATTTTCACTATATTTTTATTGTTTTGCTGTTACATATTGTCCTACAAAAAGCACTTCTTGCTTACCATTTGTATTTTTAGTAATCATATATATAAATGGTCTGTCGGCTTGAAATTTTACAGGTTTTGTCATGTCTGCTCCTCTTGTTGCCATCATTGCACCACTAGATGCCTCTGTTCCCTGCTCATTTACAACGATTTTTGTTTTTTGTAATACATCTGTGATATGCATTGCATTGTTGTCTACATACATATTACTAAAATCTTCATTATTTTCAAACATCCCTTTGATACCCATTTCTTTTAATGTATCTGTAAAATCATACATATCTTCTGTACTAAATTTAGGCATTGTTATATCTACTTTTACACTTTCTTGAAATTTCATGAGTGCATTAATTGTCTTATCATCAATCTGTAACTCCTTTCCCTTTTCGGGCAAAAACAAATACATAGTATATTTTTCGTCACTGTATGTCAAGCCTAACATTTGCCAACCAAATGATTCACAATAATAGATTTGATTATCTCTTATTGCATTCATAAAATCCGTTTCTGACTGTGTATTATCTATATTATAAAAAACACCTTTTTTAGTATTTTCATTTTTAAATTCATCTTTCCAACAGCATTTAAAATATATAGTATTTACTAAAGCTGTTTGAAAATTAGCATCTGAAATCATATTTTTTATCATACCATTTGTTTGTTGCTCTATCCATTCATTGATTGTTGGTACTGCTGTATCATTTGTTACAATGCCTGATACAGCACCAAAAATACTATGCGTACAATTTACAAAATTCTCATTAAAAATATTTTTCTCTGTCTTTTTATCACCACTGTTATACCACAAACTATTTGCAAAATGAATACCGCCCTCATTTTCATTCAAATATTTATAATCTGACCTTCTTTCTTCTACTTTCCATTTTAATACTTCATTTGAAACAAAATCATTACATTGTTCTATGGTATCATATCCCAGTACATTCAATATTTCTTTTTGTGTTTGTCCTGTTGTACCATTTGCTACCATAGCTAGTGATAATTTCATACTAATAGGAGAAATTACTCCATTTTGATTTTTTTCTATTACATTCAGAAGCTCAAGACTACTTTCAAAATCACTTTTTTGATATGGCTTACCAGATAATTGAATTTGAATGATTTTTTTGCCATCATGCTCTATATTATAAATATTTTTACCAAATGATGTACCATAAAAATCATTGATACTTATGTAACTCAATCCATTTATATTTTTGATATCGCATTCGCCTATCTCTCTATCATATCTAAAAATTTTATGATTCTCTATATCATATTTTGTTTCTTGTCCGATATCATATAAATATTTTAATGTAATAACGGAAGGGGTATATCTTACTTCATAGCCTATTTGTTCTGCACATTCCCTTAATGGTACAAAATAAGTATCATTTTCTACATAAATAGGGTTATCTAACATGGTGTTTCTTCCCAAATAATATAGCTCTACATCTGCCTTTTCCATAGCAAACGCTGCATGATAATTACCCAATATACCCAAGCATAACAACATTGATACAAAAAATTTCTTTTTCATAATCACACTCTCCTTTTTGTACGATATATTATTTATTTCATACAAAAATTATATCACAACTGTATAAATTAATTCTTAAAAAATATTTACAATTTTTATTACAAATGTTCAATTTTTTATTATATTATTTTCTATTTATAGTGTAGTTAGACATCCCATAGCATTGTTACATTATATTTATTTTTTGATTTTGTAATATATTCACTATAAATATTATTTTATTGATTCATAATTATACTATTTTATGTATTTTATTTCATACATAACAATAATTGTTTATTCAATATTGATAACCCCTATAATATATATTTGGGAATTTTGTTATATTATATTGAAAAATGCTTTAATATTTGATATAATTTTGTTGTTATTATATTAGTTCTTTACCAAAGCATATAAAGGGGTTGTTATTATGAAAAAAAAATTCATCAGTTTGCGATTTAAAATGCTAGGATGGATATTAGTTCCTAGTCTTATCGTATTCATCTTAACAGGTATGTTTATTACAAATTCTGTTGGAAAATCTACTCAAGACCTTATTGTACAGCGGTTATCTTCTGATGCTGTCGCCGTCGCCAATCAAGCAAATGAGTTTTTCTCTCAAAACATTTCAAAAGTAGAAACAATTGCTGCTGATTCTATGATAGAGCAAATTTTACTTCAAACTCTACCAAATGCTGCACTTGCTGATTCACCTTTATTTAATGATGTTCAAAATACATTAATAAAACAACAGTCTATTGATTCAGATACTGTATTATCTGTTTTTGTTGCTGATTTGGATTCTGCTCAATTTATGATGTCTGATGGTTATATTACTGGTCCTAACTACGATATTGCTTCCAGACCTTGGTATAGTGCTGCAACATTGCGTGAAACAATTGTTACATTACCTTATACAGATATCAACACAGGTATGATGGTCGTGACTGTTGCTACTCCTATTTTTGAAGAGGGTACAAATAATGTAGTTGGTGTTTCTGCTATTGATATTCGCCTTGATCGTATTGTTGAAATCATGAGTGCTTATAAAATAGGTGAAGAAGGATTCCTTGTTTGCACAGGACCAGCAGGAACTATTTTATATCATCCAAATAGTTCATATGTAAATTTAAATTTCTCAGAAACAAATTTTTCAGATGATATGAAAAATGCTGTTGCTTCTTCTGCTTATGCAAATTACACATTTGATATTGAAAATCAAAAATATTATGGTTCATTAACAGAAATTGGAGATACTGGTTTTATGGTATTAACTTGTATGCCAGAAGATGAGGCAATGCATGCATATCACAGCATAACTAAACAAATTGATGGTGCATTTTTTATTAGTTTAGTGATATTAGCTATCTGCGTATTTATACTCTCTAAAATGTTTATAAAACCTTTGGTATCACTTAGAAATACGGCACAATCTATTGCAGACGGTAATTTAGATATTACAATGGATACACACTCCTCTGATGAAATTGGGCAAGTTTCCGTTGCTTTTTCTAAAACAGTAGATCAGCTTAAAAAATACATACTTTACATTGATGAAATTGCTAGTGTATTGAATCAAATTTCATTAGGAAATCTTATTTTTTCATTAGAAAATGATTATACAGGCGAGTTTTCTAAAATTAAAGATTCTCTTTTAGAAATTAGAACAAATTTAACACAAACATTAGGACACGTTTCAAAATCATCTAATAAAGTATTAGAAAATTCTATGCATATGGCTGATAATGCACTTTCTTTAGCACAAGGTGCTACTGAACAGGCTAGTGCAGTAGAACAACTTGCTGCTTCTCTTAATGATGTTTCACACCATGTTGAAGTAAGCGCACAAAGAGCAGAAAATGCAAATCAACAAGCAATTTCTGTTGGACAACATATTGATATTAGTGATAAAAAAATGAAAGAAGTATTATATTCTATACAGCATATTAATGAATTTTCTTCACAAATTGAGGCAATTATCAAAACGATTGAAGATATTGCTTTCCAAACAAATATACTTGCTTTAAATGCTGCGGTAGAAGCTGCAAGAGCTGGCACAGCTGGAAAAGGTTTTGCCGTAGTTGCTGATGAAGTTAGAAATCTTGCTGGAAAAAGTGCAGAAGCCGCTAAAAATACAACACAATTAATTGTACAAACAATAGATGCTGTTGCAGAAAGTACAAAAATTGCTCATACAGCCGCTGAAGCTATGAACAAAGTAGTAATTGGTGCTGATTCTATTATTGAGGAATTAAATGAAATTTCAAAAATGGCTGCTGAACAATCTAATGCTATTTCACAAATTACAATAGGTATTGAACAAATTTCCTCTGTGGTATCTACAAATTCTGCATCTGCTGAAGAAACATCTGCTGCTGTAAATGTACTCTCTGGGCAAGCGAAAGTAATGGAAAAAGAAATTAGTAAATTCAAACTTTCTTAATTATACCAAAAATGGAACTGATATTAACTATCAGTTCCATTTACTTTATTATAAATTTTGTAAATTTTTTGATAATATAAAAGTCCAGTATATATACTGGACTTTTATATTGAGCAAGTCTATAAGCCGGGTTCTGTCGTGAATGGTCATCTATCTTGGTATACTGTCACCAGTATCATCATGCGGCTTTTTTGCGGAACAGAACGAGCCATCCTTTATTTGTTCCTTTCGCCTTGCTTCAAGTGGGGTTTACATAGCCTTAGCTGTTACCAGCAAAGCGGTAAGCTCTTACCTTACCTTTCCACCCTTACCCATATGATATATAGGCGGTTTATCTCTGTTGCACTTTCCTTAGAGTCGCCTCCACCAGCCGTTAACTGGCACCCTGCTCTATGAAGCCCGGACTTTCCTCACTTTTTTAATAAAAGTGCGACCATTCAACCTACTCTCATCTATTATAAGTGAAATGTTGTATTTTTGTCAATTATTATATTCTATTAGGGAGTGGCTAAACACACATTTAAAACCGTGAAAGCATTGCTTTCAAACTCTTACTCGCTTTTTTCAAAAAGCGAGTCAAAAATTTTTATGGAAAACTTCGTTTTCCTAATCATATGTCAATATGCTCTTTTTTAGTGTCACACTTTAAAACAACTACCTCCCAAAAATTCTTTTATAATAGAATTGTTTGGTATTGCATCTCCATTTGCACCTAAAAAATAATCTAAAAATTTAATTAATCTTTTCGCATCCACAAATTCACTTTGTGACTGGTCTATTTTGAAAAGCAATGGCTCTGCATATTGTTTTAATACACTCAATTCATATATTGTTGCAGAATTAAATATAGCATCTGCATTTTCTTGATAAGGGAATATATTTTTTTCCTCTCCCCTTGTAACATAATCCCAGCCAGCAATCGTTGTTGTGGCATCTCTTCCTCTAAACTGATTATCTCTTACAATACGACGAATCAAACGGCTATCTGATGTAGATATTCTATTATGGTCATCAATATTAAGCTGTGTCATAGCACTAATAAATATCTTAAATTTATTTTCTGAAGCAATAGACGCTGTCAACAAATCATTTAATCCATGGATACCTTCTACTACAAATATACCTCCTTTTTCTAATGTACCATATTCTCCATTATATTCTCTCTTTCCTGTCACAAAATTATAATGTGGCATCTCTACTGTTTCTCCTGCAATCATTCTTGTAATATGGTCATTAAACAATTTTAAATCTAATGTATTAATATCCTCAAAATCTTTGTTTCCAAATTCATCTAATGGAACATCTTCTCTATTAATAAAATAATCATCTAATGAAATAGCATGAGGCACAATACCCAATACCCTAAGCTGTACACAAAGCCTATTAGCAAATGTTGTTTTTCCAGAAGAAGAAGGACCTGCAATTAATACAATTTTTACTTTATCTCTTTTTTGATAAATTTTATCTGCAATTTCTGCTACCTTCTTTTCATGCAATGCTTCATTGATACGAACCAAATCTCCAAATTTGCCGTCTGTAATTACTTCGTTCAAATCAGCAACATTATTTACACCCATAAGTGTACACCATTTCATCTGTTCCATAAATACACCTGAAATTTTTTCTGGATCTGTAAATTCTAATATTTTATCAGGATTTTTTCTATCTGGAAAACGAATTAAAAAACCATTTTCATACAGCATAAGCTGAAATTTTTTTAAATATCCAGTAGATGGCACCATATATCCATAAAAATAATCATAAACGCCGTCCATTTCGTAGAGATTGATATTAGATGCACGTCTAAAACGGAACAATCTTGCTTTATTTTCCATTCCAAATTCTCTTACCTTTTGCATTGCTTCTTCTCTATAAAAAGCATATTTTTGAATAGGAATATCCCTTTCTACCAATTTATGCATTTTTGCTGTTAATTCATCTAAAAACTTTTGATTTACTGTTACATTACTTTCTCTTACTTCACAATACAAACTTTTATGAAGGGAGTGCTCTATTACAACAGATGCTTTTTTACCTAACATTTCTTTTATTGCCTTTATCATCAAAAAAGAAACACTTCTATGATATACTCTCATACCTTCCATATGAGAAATATCATAAAATATAATTTCTCCCTCTTTTTGTATCGTATTTGAAAGTTCTATTAGTCTATTATTTTGTTTTGCTAATAATATGGGGGATTTAAAATACTTTTGATATTTTTTTGCAAGTGTTTCAAATTTTGTTTCTTTTTCTACTTCTAATTTATCATTTAAAACCTGTATATTTAACATTTCTTGCATGACATAACCTCCTTTATTTTTCATATTATATTATTTTTATAAATACCAAAATACTTGCCCATTTATATTAGACTGCACAATTTCCAATTTCCAATGATGTTGTTTTGCCTTTTGCTCTAAAAACTGTTTTAATATTGGCACTATAATTACTTCACTTGCATAGTGCGTTACATCTGCAACACAAAGCTCCATTTCTAATGCTCTTTGTGCTTCATGGAATTTAATATCTCCTGTTAAGTAAACGTCTGCTCCCATATTTTTTGATTGCTCCATAAACTCTACACCACTTCCTGTGCAAAGTCCAACTGTTTTAACTATTTTATTTTTATCCCCTACAAGTCGTATAGTATCTAATGCTAATTGTTTTTTTAAAAAAGCACCATACTGCTCAAATGTCATACTTTGTTTTAATGTTCCAATTCTTCCTATGCCATAGCATTTTCCTTTTTGCTCCACAGTATAAATATCATATGCTGGTTCTTCATAAACGTGCGCTTTTTTCATTGCTTCTAAAACAGTATACAAAAGAGATTCTGGTACAATGGTTTCTATTCTAACTTCTTGTGTTCTTTCTAGTATTCCCTGTTTTCCTAAAAAGGGGTTGGTATCTACCAATGGTAAAAATGTGCCTATACCTTCTGTATAAAATGTACATTGAGAATAATTTCCTATAAATCCTGCACCTGCGTCACACATTGCTTGGCGTACAATTTCTTCATGTCCCTTTGGAACATACACTACAATTTTTTTTAATTCTTCACTGCTTGTTTGCTGTAATATATTAACATTTTCAAGCCCTGCTAATTCCGCTAATACGTCATTTGTTCCACCAAAAGCAATATCTAAATTAGTATGCATACAGTAAGCAGAAATATCGTTTTGTATAAAATCATATATCTTTTTACCTAAATAAGTATTTGATTGTATATTTTTGATATTTTGGAACAATATCATAGGATGATGTGTTACAATCAAGTCGGCTCCTATATAAATTGCTTCCTCAATTACAGCAGGTATTACATCTAATGCAACTAAAATTTTTTTAATTTGTTTATGTGGATTCCCTATTGTCAATCCTACATTATCCCATTTTTCTGCTAAATATTTAGGAGCAAATTTTTCTAACTCTTTTATAATTTCTCCACACAATACAGCCATTTTTCAGCCTCCTCTATTGCTTTTTTATATTCCTCTATTTGTTGTAATCTTTTTTGGGACTGTTTTGTTCGTTTATCATGCAAATGCTGTTCTATTTTTTTGAGTCGTATTTTTTCATTTATAATGTACTCCTTTAAAACAGCATCTTTTTTTTCAAGTAATACTCTACCAAAAATATATTCTATTTCTTTATCATATTTCTGTTTTCCTGGTATTGCTCTTAATATGGTATAAAAATTACCACATTCCTGTATCATTTTTTCATCTGTAATAATATATCCAATATTATGCAAATACTTTCTAACAGCAGTCACATCTAAATGAGGACAAAGTATCAATTCCTTTATCGTTTTTATGATATTTAGGGATTGCTCCATCAATTCTATCATAAGCATACCACCCATACCTGAAATCACAATACTATCCACCTCATAAGGCTGTAAAGGCTGTAATCCATTTCCTAATCTTGTTATAATTTTATTTTCTGCATGATGCAATTTAATATTTTGTTGTGCCTTTTGTAAAGGTTTTTCATTGATATCACACGCAATCACTTTCTCAATATTTCCCTTTTTATGTAAATAAATTGGTACATATGCATGGTCTGTTCCAATATCTGCAACTGTTTTTTGTGTCACAAAATCCCCTACTATGCGCAGTCTTTGTGATATTTCCAATATATTTCACCCCTTTTTGCAATGATTTTTTATTTTTTGATAAGCAAACACAGATACCAACAAACAAAGCAATACCACTGCAACTCCATAAAGTATATGTGATATAGTATAATACTGCAACATTTTTAATAATAAATTAGATGTTACTTCCGTTGACTGTTCCCCTAAATATTTTGCATAATCACTAATTGCAAAAGAAACAATGATAAAAGATATAGCAATCAAAATAATAAGGGAAACAAAAACTTTTTTATGTTTCATAATTTACTTCTGTCCTTCAATAAAAAAGGGTTTGAGTATAGCTATCCATATGCATTAATTTAAACAAAAACCTAAGGCTATGCCTTAAATACTACAATATTCAATATGAAATACTTGCAGTATGTGGAACAGCGTCCCACGGTATTCAATTAAATATATTCATAAAAGTTACCACTTTCTATGAAACAACATTAATCAGTATTTTCTGCCAATATAAACAGAAAATATCTTTCTTGTTTGATAAATGCAAATGGGTATACGCCCTCAAAACCCTATATTATTTTTATTCCAAATAATCTTTTAACTTTTTACTTCTACTTGGATGTCTTAATTTACGTAATGCTTTTGCTTCAATTTGTCTGATTCTTTCTCTTGTTACATTAAATTCTTTTCCTACTTCTTCTAACGTTCTGGCACGTCCATCATCTAAGCCAAAACGCAAACGCAATACTTTTTCTTCTCTATCCGTTAATGTATCCAATACTTCAATTAGCTGTTCTTTTAGTAATGTAAATGCTGCTGCTTCTGCTGGAGCTGGAATGTCATCATCTGGTATAAAATCACCTAAATGGCTATCTTCTTCCTCTCCTATTGGCGTTTCTAAAGAAACAGGTTCTTGTGCTATTTTCATAATTTCACGCACTTTTTCTTCAGGCATCTGCATTTCAACAGCAAGCTCCTCCGCAGTTGGTTCTCTGCCATATTCTTGTAGCAACTGTCTTGAAATACGAATCAATTTATTTATTGTTTCCACCATATGCACTGGTATTCTAATTGTTCTTGCTTGGTCTGCAATGGCCCTTGTAATTGCCTGCCTTATCCACCATGTTGCATAGGTACTAAATTTAAATCCTTTTTCATAATCAAATTTTTCTACTGCTTTAATCAATCCTAAATTACCTTCTTGTATTAAATCCAAAAAAAGCATACCTCTTCCGACATACCTTTTTGCAATACTCACTACAAGACGTAAATTTGCTTCTGCTAATTTCTTTTTGGCATATTCGTCGCCATTTTCCATTCTTCTTGCTAATTCAATTTCTTCATCTGCACTCAAAAGAGGTACTTTACCGATTTCTTTTAAATACATTCTAACAGGGTCATCAATGTTGATACCTTCTGGAAGTGTCAAATCTAAATCTTTCTCGATTTCTTCCTCTGCCTCAATGGTATTCAACACATCAATGCCCTTTGCCTCAAAAAATTCATATATTTTGTCAATACGGTCTGAATCTAGGTCGACATCTCCAAGGTAATCCATAATTTCCTTGTATTCTAGTACCCCCTTTTTCTTCTTGCCGATTTGAATTAGTTCCCGCAATCGGGTAATCAATGTGTTTTCATCGACAGATTTCAATATGATCCTTCCTTTCTGTTCTCTACTATTTTAACCATCTGCTAATGTAATATACAAACCGTCCAACTTTCCTTTTTCTATCACCAACTTTTTAATTTGCTCAATATCTTCTGCTTGAGATGCCAATCGGTCTAAACTGACTCTCTTAATCGTTTTTACTTCTTCTGTTAATGCCTTTTCTAAATCTCTCATTGTTTTGTATTCTGAAGAAACAGCAAATATTTGTGTTACCAACTTTTGCTGTTGCTGTTGTTCAAAATAATTCACCAATTCGGCAGGAAACACTGTGCTGTTTTTTTGATAAAGCAATGCTATATACTCATAAACTTTTTGATATACAGGTTCTATAAAATCTTCTGGTGACAATATTGTTTTTATTTTGTTATAAACTTGTATATTCGATGCACATAAATATAAAATATCTTTTTGTGCTGCAAATAGTCCATGTGATTTTGTTTTTACTTCTTCATTTTTTTGATAATATTGTGTATTTCTTTTTTGATATGCACTTTGTGCAAATACATCATTTTCTTTATTGATAATTTTGTTAATTTCATTTTCTATTGCCTGCTGTGAAATACCTGTCATATTAGAAATTTCATTTGTATAAACATTTCTTTCAATATCGTTGTCTAATTTTGCTAAAATATTCGCTGTTTTTGTTGTAAATTCCACTTTTTGTTGTGTTTGTGTGAAATCATACTCTTTTCTTAAACATTGTATTTGAAATGTCACATAATGCATAGCATTTGCAAGCAAATGAGAGAAAGCCTCCGCTCCATTTTGTTTTATAAATTCATCTGGGTCTTTTCCATTTGGTACTTGCATTACTTTTACACGAAAACCATTTTGTGTTAATATAGGAATTGCCCTTTGCGCTGCCATAGTGCCTGCATCATCACTATCATAAAGAAGTATGACGCTATCTGCATATTTTTTCAATGTTTTAGCGTGTTCTTGATTAAAAGCCGTTCCCAAAGACGCTGCTACATTTCTAAATCCTGCCTGATAAATAGAAATCATATCCATATAACCCTCTACTAATATGATTTCTCTTTTTCTGGTATTTTTTGCAAAATTAAGCCCATATAAATTTTTACTTTTATTAAATATAAGTGTTTCTGGAGAATTCAAATACTTTGGCTCACCGCTTTGTAATATTCTTCCTCCAAACCCAATCACTCTGCCTTGTATATCCAATATGGGAAACATCAATCTATTATGAAAACGGTCAAAATATCCTTTTCCCTCTTTTCTTTGTATCACCAAACCACTTTGTTGTAATTCTTGCTCTGAAAATCCCTGTTGCTGCAAATATTGATATAATTGTTGCTGTCCTTTTGGTGCATAGCCTATACCAAACTTTTTTTGCATATTGATATTCATCTGACGTTTTTGTAAATATGCCCTTGCTTCCTCCCCTACAGACTCATGCAATTTTTCATAAAAAAAGCGTCCTGCTTGCTTATGTAATTGAAAAAGTCTTTGTTTTTTCATTTCCTGCTCTTTTGCCTGCTGTGTATACTGTGGTTCAGGCAATATAATATGCGCCCTGTCAGCAAGCCTTCTTACAGCTTCTGGAAATGTATCATTTTCCATTTGCATAATAAATGTGTATACATTGCCTCCTGCTCCACAACCAAAACAATAATAAAATTGTCTTTCACTATTGACAGAAAAAGAAGGTGTTTTTTCATTATGAAATGGACAAAGACCAAAATATGATGTTCCTTTTTGTTTTAATGGTAAATATTCTGATATGACATCTACAATATCATTTTGTAATCGTACTTCCTCTATGATTTCCTGGGGATACAACATAGAAATCACCTCATTATTCACATATGTGCTGATTATAAAAGGGGCTGAATATCGCTATATAGTTTATTTCGACATTTTTTATAAAAATCCTTCCTTTTATAAAATATTTGTATAGTTACACAAAAAAATAGTATTGTTTATTTATATGGCTATATAATTTCTACTATCGCCAATAAATATTTTTTAAATATTTATTACAACATAACTACCCCCTATTTTTTGTTTTTTTACAACAATTTGTTTTTCTATACGTTCCTTAATTTCACTAATATGAGAAATGATACCTACCACTCTATTGCCTTCTGTTAAACGATTTAATGTATTGATTGCCTGATTTAATGATTCCTCATCTAAAGAACCAAAACCCTCATCTACAAACATAGCATCTATTTGTATTCCTCCAGCAGAGCATTGTATTTCATCAGAAAGACCTAATGCAAGTGAAAGCGCTGCTTTAAAAGATTCTCCTCCAGATAATGTTTTTACACTACGTTCTGTACCATTATAATGGTCAATGACATCTAATTCTAATCCACTTTGACTCTGACGATTCAATCCTTCTTCTTTTCTTTTCAATTCATATTGTCCATTGCTCATAAGCATAAACCTTACATTTGCTCTTGCAATAATTCTCTCAAAATATGTCATTTGAATATAGGTTTCCAATGTTACTCTATCTTTTCCTGAAATTTTGCCATTTACAGTATCTGATATACTTTTTGTCAAACTATATTTTTGTTTGACTTCCTCCATTTTATTAGCATAATTTTGTATTTGCTGTAATATATTTTTATTTGAATTATTATGTATATTTATGGCGTCTATATTTTTCTGTATATTATTTTTTTGTATAACAAGCTGTTTTTGCTCCTTAAATAACTGTTGTATATCTTCTGGTATATCATCATATGATATTTGTGTTCTTAATGCATTTATTGTTGTTTTTTGCTGTTCTATTATGGCAAGACAATCTTCAAATGCTTTTTTTGTTTGTTGTATTTGTTGTTCTATATTATTTTTTTGTTCTTTCATATGAAGTATATTAGTAACTGCTATTTGTTTATTTTCATATTCCAAATTATTTTTTAATTTTGAAATTTGTATATCATTATTTTCTATTTCATTTTTTAAAACAAGTATATCTTTTTCTGTATATTGTATTTTTTCATTTATCTGTAATTGCTTACTTTCATTTTCTAATATACTTTTTTCTAAATTTATCTTTTTTTGTACTTTTTGGTATACTTCATCTAGTTGACATTCTAACACTTTTAACTCATTTGCTGTTTGTTTTCCTTTTTGTAATATCATACTAGAAATACATTCAAAATCACATTCACCAATCATTTTTTTAGATTGCTCTATAATATTATGCTGTAATGTTTTTGCTTTTCCTCTTTTTTCTGCTGCAATATCACTTAATTGATGCATATTACTTTCATATTCAGAAATATCATTTTTCCATTTTTCCAATTCTTGTTTTGTAGGTGCTTGCGTTGTCAATACTGCAATTTGTGGATGTTCTAAAGACCCACATACAGGACATTTTTCACCTTGTTTTAATGTAGTAGCCAATATGCCTGCTTGTTCATCAAAAAAAGCTCTTTGCATTTTTGTAAATTGTTGCTGTTTATTTGTATAAAAATTCGCTGCATTTTTATATTTTTGTTTTGCTATTTCATATTCTTTTACAATCGTATTATACTTTTTAATAGCTGTATAAATTTCTCTGTATATTTCTCTTTTATTTTCCAATTCTGTTTTTTGTAATTCTAATTTTGATTGTACTTTTTCAATTTCTTTTAAATCATTAAACGACGTTTTTTCATGAAATAGTGTTTGTTCTAATTGTTTTAATATCACATTATCATTTTGTAATGTTCCTTGTAATATTTTCATATTTTTTATATTTCTATTTTTCATATTGTTTTTTTGTTCTAATTCGTCATAATCCACTAGTTTTTTATTTGCTGTTTCAATAGCAATCGCTAATTCATCTCTTTTTGATAGCTGACTTTGTGCATATTCTGCCTCTGACTGTAATTCCTGTAATATAGGTTCTTTTTGCTGTAATATTATTTTTGCTTTTTGTATATCATTTTTTGCTTTTGAAACAGTTTCTGCTTTTCCTATCAATTTATTTATTTTTTCCAAATTTTGCTCTATTATAACAAAATCATTTTTTAAAGTATTCAATTCACTTTCACTTTTTTCAATAATTTGTTTTATTAAATTTGTGATATCCTCTACATTATCTATTGTATAAAGTGACTTGATATGTTCTAAATAATCATAATATTCATATTGTTCATCACAATATATATTTTTTACATACTGCATAATACTTTTATTGATATCATCATACTGCACTTTTAAATTATTTGATTCTGCTTTTACTCTGTCTTGAAATAAAAAATATGGTTTTGTATTAAATATTTCTCTAAATATTTTGCTACGTTCTTCTGTTTTACAAAGTAATAATTTCAAAAAGTCTCCCTGCGCAATCATAGCAATTTGTATAAATTGATTTCTGTCAATACCTATTAACTTTGTTACTGCTTTTGTCACTTCTTTCGATTTTGTAATAGGCGTACGTCCATCAAAAAAAGTCAATACTGCATCTGCTTTTTGTATTGTAAAACCTTCTCTTTTTTCTCTTTTTCTGATATACTCCGGATTTCTGCGAATATGATATTGATTATTTTGATATAAAAAAGTAAGCTCTACAAATGTAGGAGTATCCTCTTTTGCATATTTACTACGAAACATATTTGCTTCTCTCACATTTCCACTTGCCTCTCCATAAAGTGCAAATGTAATCGCATCAAATATAGTTGTTTTTCCTGCTCCAGTATCTCCTGTAATCAAATATAATCCCTTTTTCCCTAATTTTTCAAAATCAATAGTTACTTTTTCTGCATAAGGACCAAAAGCACATAATGTTAATTTCATAGGTTTCATGTTTCTTCCTCCCATATCTCTTCCATAATTTTGGAACAAAACATTGTTTGCTGTTTATTCATTACATCATTATTTTGTATTTCATAAAACTGTTGTAATAATTGTAATGGTGTTTTATTTTCTATATTTTGTGTAGTTTGAATGATTTGATTATTTTGTGTCCTTTTGTTATCATAATCCAAACGCATAATATTAGGGTATATAGAACGAAGCTTTGCCATAGCATCAGCAATATCTTGTTCATCTTTTAATATAATGTGCATATAATTTTGTGTATTCATATTTTGATAATAATTTAATGCTGTCACTTCTTGATAATAGCCTTTTATTTCGCACATATCTCTTTTGGGTATCAATTCTATTGTATCTATCATAATATTTTGTTTTTGTTTTAATGTTACAATGGTAACAGATTTTTTATGTTTTGCTTCTGAAAAAGAATATTTTAAAGGTGTGCCACAATAGCGTATTGTATCTCTATAGATATGCTGTGGTTTATGAATATGCCCTAATGCAACATAATCAAAATCATCAAAAACACAAGCATCTACATTATCTATACCACCCACTGAAATATCTTCCGATTCGCTTGTTTCTGCTCCTGTAACAAACTGATGTGCAACTAAAATATTTCTTCTGTTTTTGTCAATATCCATATGTTCTATTGCTATCTTTACAGCATCATTATAGCTTTCAATATCAGCATATTCATAAATATTTTTTACAATAGCTGGTTTAATAAATGGTAGCATATATACAGCAATTTCTCCATATTCATCACGTAATAATATTGGTTTGATATCTCCTTCAAAAGCAGGAGAAAAATATACTTTACTTTGACACATCAGTTTTGAACCAAATGCAATTCTTTCTGCAGAATCATGATTACCACTAATAATAAATATTGGTATATTTCTTTTTGCCATTTTTGTCAAAAAGTCATCAAAAAGCTGTACAGCATATTTTGAAGGAATAGACTTGTCATAAATATCTCCTGCAATCAAAACACATTCTATTTTTTGTTCATCTATTATTTGTATTATTTTTTCAAAAATATATTGTTGGTCTTTTAACATAGAAAATTCGTTTATTTTTTTTCCTATATGTAAATCTGACAAATGTATCAATTTCATAACATCTCTCCATTTCATAGTATTAAAATCTCTAAAAACAGTATTTTATAATAATGGATAAAATATACAAGAGCCAATTATTTATATAGAATAATTGGCTCTTATACAGTATTTGTAAAATTAATTACTAATTGCATGATATTTATAAATATTTGTATACTTTTATTAACGTATTAAACTATATTATTTCTTGTATTAAAATATCATCATTTTTTATAAATTACAATATCAAAACGGAATATATTTTTATTTTATTGCAATTTTAAATCATGATTTTTTTAATTATCATAAAATATTCTTTAATATTATAATAAAAAGCAATATACATGAAAAGTAAAATAAAATTTTTTGATATCATTTCATTAAGAAAGGAGAAAATTGCCATGTCAGAAAATATCAAAAATATTATAGAAGTAATTAACTATATTGAAAATCATTTGCATGAAAAATTATGTTTAGACATAGTTGCTTATGCTGTACATTATTCAAAATATCATTTACATCGTACATTTACAAATACAGTAGATTTGACAATACATCATTATATACAACGTCGTCGCTTAACTGAAGCTGCAAAACTACTTGTTTTTTCTGATATTCCTATACTAAAAATAGCATTAAATTTTGGATATGAAAGTCAACAATCTTTTACCGACATTTTTAAAGCTATGTATAAAAAATCTCCCAATCAATATAGAAAGGAAAAAGAATTTTATCCATTACTATTAAGATATATATTAAATGAACATATTACAATAAAAGAAACTAATTGGAATAAAAAAATTGTTTTTGCAACAAATGAAGATATTTCAGATTGTATCAAACTACTCCCTATTGTAGTTGATGGTTTTCCTCATTTGAACGAAACACAATTTATGAAACAGTTACAGAAATATATTAAAAATGGACAAGCATTTATATTAAAAGATATTGATACAGTAATTGGAATGATGGCATTTCATACTATAACAGGAAATATTGATTTTTTAGCCGTACACCCACAATATAGAAAAAAAGGTATTGAAAAAGCATTTTTTAAAAAGGCATATGAATTTTCACAATTTGATACCATCACTATTACAACATTTAGAGAGGGCGATAAAGCAGATACTGGCTATCGTAAAATGCTTAAAAATATAGGCTTTGTTGAATCAGAATTATTATATGAATTTGGTTATCCAACACAATGTTTGATATTACATAAAAAAAATTTGGAGGATACTACAAATGAGTCACACATACACAAAAGAAAATCCCTTAGCACAAAACTTTAATATAAAATCATTACTGAAATTTGCATTTCCTACTATTTTAACAATGATATTTATGGGCTTATATACCATGATTGATACAGCATTTGTATCTCGTTTTGTAGATACAAATGCATTGTCAGCATTAAATATTGTTTGTCCCATTATCAATTTAATTGTAGGTTTTGGAACAATGATTGCTACTGGAGGAAGTGCAGTAATTGCTCGAAAAATGGGTGCAAAAGAATATACAAGAGCATCACAAGATTTTACTCTTATTATTATTGCTGGAGCATTATCAGGAATATTGATAAGTATATTCGGCAGTATATTTATAGATAATATGATTTGGGCACTTGGCGCAAACAGTATTTTATTTCCATATTGTAAAGAATATCTTTCTATACTGCTTTTGTTTACACCTGCAAGTATATTACAAGTTCTTTTTCAAAATTTGATTGTAACAGCAGGATATCCTATAATTGGTATGATACTTGGTATAGGTGCAGGAGTTGTTAATATTTTATTAGACTATATTTTTATGGTATTTTTGCAAATGGGAATGTCTGGGGCAGCATTTGGCACAGGTATTGGATATATGATACCCACAATAATAGGCATACTGTTGTTTTTTTCAAAAAAAAGCAGACTGCATTTTATTCTGCCCATAATGGATATTTCTATATTAACAGAAAGCTGTACAAATGGTTTTTCAGAAATGGTAAGTCAAGTAGCAACAGCAGTAACAACATTCCTTTTTAATCATATTATGATGAATAGTATTGGTGAAAATGGTGTTGCTGCAATTACAATAATCATTTATACACAATTTTTGTTAAATGCCATTTACATAGGGTTTTCTATGGGGGTAGCACCTATCATTAGTTATAATTATGGAAAAAAAGACAATTATCAATTAAAAAAGGTATTTTTGCTTTGTATAAAATTTATTATTTTCATATCTATATTTATTTTTAGTATATCATTTATATTTGGTTCTCATTTTGTTTGCATTTTTTCAGAAAAGGGTACAGCTGTCTATGAAATAGCAATAAATGGATTTTTAATTTTTTCATCTAGTTTTTTGTTTTGTGGCTGTAATATTTTTATCTCTGCTACATTTACGGCATTATCGAATGGGAAACTATCTGCAATATTATCATGTTTACGAACATTTGTATTCATTACAATATTTCTGCTTATTCTACCTAATATATTAGGAATAACTGGTATATGGTTTGCAGTTCCTATGGCAGAATTTATTACAACGATTATAGCATTGATTTTTATATATAGTAATAAACAAAAATATCACTATATATAAATTCTATTATAAACAACTGAAATCAATAGAGAGTGTTCAAAAAGAGTAGTTTTAAAAATAATTTTTATTTCTGTTTGTTATCAGGAAAACGAAGTTTTCTATAAAAGTTTTTGCCTCGCTTTTAGGGGAAAGCGAGTGAGAGTTTGAGAGCAACGTTCTCAAGGTTTTAATGAAATAATATTATTTTATTTGCGGGGTTTCACCCACATCCACAAACTTTATCTTTTGCTAACGCAATGATATCGCTATTTAGAAAGCAATGTCCTCACAGTTTTAAATGCGTGTTTAGCCACTCCCAATCAATACAATATATTGAATTTAAAAATATTTATATCATAATAAAATATTATTATATGAAAAGAATTGACAAAAACATATCGTATATTTATATTATAAGCAGATACTAAAATAATAGTTGATTTTGGCTATATATTATAAAGGAGAAATTAATATGGAAACAATAAACGATATTAAATTAAAATTTTCATATGCTTCCTTTCAACAATTAAATGATTTAATACAGCAATATACTTCTGATAATAGAAAAGGTGTACAAAATATCGTTCATTGTTATCAAAAAAAAGCAGAAGCATATCAAAAAGAGCAATCCCGTTTAGAATCTATATTATTGTTTGAAAGAGAATGTTATCAAAAAGGCTATCATATTGTAGCAGGAATTGACGAAGTAGGGAGAGGTCCTCTTGCTGGTCCTGTTGTAACAGCTGCTGTAATACTACCTGAAAATTGTAAAATAGAGTATATAAATGATTCAAAAAAACTTTCAGAAAGAAAGAGAGAAGAGCTATATCATAAAATATGTGAAAAAGCAATTAGTTATAGCATAGGTGTGGTGTCAGCAGAAAGAATTGACAGCATCAATATATTACAAGCAACATATGAGGCAATGAAACAAGCAATTTATCATCTTTCTGTTTCTCCAGAATTTATATTAGTTGATGCCCTTCATATTCCTGATATTACTATAAATCAAAGAGGAATTATAGGGGGAGATGGAAAAAGCATTTCCATTGCAGCTGCTAGTATTGTAGCAAAAGTAACCAGAGATAATATGATGAAAGAATTTTCAAAATTATATCCTCAATATGCTTTTGAAAAAAATAAAGGATATGGCTCAAAAGAACATATTGATGCTATCAAAAAATATGGTATTTGTCCTATACATAGGAAAACGTTTATAACAAATATACTTTCAGAAAAAAAAGAAACTGCGAAATCCAAAAACAAACAAAAAGGCAATAAAGGAGAATTATTAGCTGTACGAGAAATGCAAAAAATGGGATATACCATATTAGAAAGGAATTTTCGTCGCAGTTCTGGCGAAATTGATATTATAGCACAAAAAGATGATTGCTTAGTATTTACAGAAGTAAAATTGCGTCAAACAGAATCTTATGGACTGCCTTGTGAAGCAGTAACACTATCAAAACAAAAAAGAATTATTGAAACTGCAAAATATTATATATTTGAAAATGATATTACTACATTAACTATCTGTTTTGATATAGCAGAGATATTGGTAAAACAAGGAAAATATTTTTTTCGTTATATACAAAATGCTTTTGATGAAAAATAGGAGAATGATAATATGATACGGCAAAAAAATAATTTAAAATATATTACATTTCAAAATTTAGAAAAAACAAATATGGTAAAGCATTGCATTACCACACGACTAGGTGGTGTAAGTGAAGGAGTTTATGCCGAATTAAATATGAGTTTTACAAGAGGAGAGCAAAGAGAAAAAGTATTACAAAATTATGATATTGTCTGTAATGCAATGGGGTTTGATAAAAATAGTTTTGTACTTTGTCATCAAACACATACAACAAATATACTTGCTGTAACAGAACAACACAGAGGTATGGGTGTAACTAAAAATAGTACAATTAAAAACACAGATGGATTAATTACAAATATTACAGGAATACAATTGACTGCATTTTCTGCAGATTGTACACCAATATTACTTTTAGATGTAAACAAAAAGGCAATCGGAGCTGTTCATGCAGGGTGGCGAGGCAGTGTAAACAGTATTGTCAAAAAAGCGATTGAAAAAATGACAGAATATTATGGTACAAACCCTAGTGATATTATGGCAGGAATTGGACCATCAATAGGACAATGCTGTTTTCAAGTAGATGCACCTGTTGTAGAAGAATTTCGTCAAAAATTGTATTTTGCAAATGATGTGATTCAAAATGATACTATAAAAGGAAAATATAAAATTGACTTATGGGAAACAAATAAACGTATATTAATGGATTGTGGTGTAAAAGAACAAAATATTGAATTATCTAAAATTTGCACAATGTGTCATACAGATTTATTTTATTCTCATAGAGTAATGGGAAATGACAGAGGAAATATGGCAGCAATTATTGCTCTAAAATAAAAAAATATTATCAGACTTTGTTATCCGTCTGATAATATTTTTTTTACACCTTTTTCAAATTTTTGTCTGGACAACATAACAAGATGACCACATTTACAGCATTTTATTCTGAAGTCAATACCTGTTCTCAATATTTCCCATTCATTACCACCACAAGGGTGTGGCTTTTTCATCTGTACTTTGTCACCTATTGAAAAATTCATAATTATCCCTTCTTTCACAGTATAATATCATGGTATAAGCAAAATTTAAAACTTTTATTGTTATTCTTTTACAATATGTACTGTTCTTTGTGGAAATGGCATACTAATATTGTGTTCATCTAATATAGATTTAATGCGCTGACGTAATTCTCTTTCTACAACCCAATTTTGTTTTATTTGGCATTTTGCTACAATTCGTATTGTAACAGAAGACTCCTCTAAAGCAACAATTCCTAACACCTGTGGGACTTCTAAAATGTATTCAATATCCTGTATTTTTTCCATTTCATTTTTTAATAATTCAATTACCTTTTCTGCATCTTCTTCATAAGCAATGCCTACATCTACAATAGCATTAATATATTCTTTGCAATAATTTGTAATGGTACCTATAGAACCATTTGGAAAAATATGCACCGCACCATTAGCATCTCTAATTTTTGTTGTACGCATTGTAATAGCTTCTACAGTACCTGTTTTTCCTTGTATTTCTACAACATCTCCTACTCCAAAATGGTCTTCAAAAAGTATAAAAAAGCCGTCCAGCATATCTTGTATAATATTTTGAGCACCTAAGCCAACTGCAACAGATGCTGCACCTGCAACAGCAATTAAAGAGCTTTTTTCTACACCCAATTCTGTTAATATTGTACAAAGTGCAATAAAATATAACAAATATTTTATAATACTAGATACAATAGAATAAACAGTATTTGCTTTTCTTTCATCAACAGGTACTTTATTGTTTGCTGCTTGTTTCATCAAAAAGCGTTTTACAGATTTTCGGCTTAACTGCACTAAAAAAAGACAAACTACAAATACCACAAAGCAATAAAATAATTTATATCCTAATGCTAATATTTTTTCAATATTTTTTTCTGAAAATAATAATAAAAATTCTTTCAAATTGATTTACACCCTTTTTGTTTTGCTTTTTCTATAAATGTTTGAAATAAATGTTGTTGTATACTATCTTTTGTCATTATTTCGGGATGCCATTGCACTCCCACAGCAAAAGGTAATGTTTTATGCTCTATTGCTTCAATCAATCCATCTTTGCTTTTTGCTGAAACAATAAATTGTTCTCCCACTTGTTTTATAGACTGATGATGAAAAGAATTGACAATACAGCTATGTTGTTTTGCAATATTATATAATATAGTATTTTCTGTAATATCAATGGTATGTGTGCCTTGAAAACGAGGTGCTTTTTGTATGTGTTTGATATTTGTATTTGTTTGTGTATAAATATCTTGATAAATACTTCCTCCAGAACATAATGCTAATATTTGCATACCTCTGCAAATACCCAATACAGGTATTTTTTGCTTTAAGGCATATTCGCATAATTGCCATTCAAAATTATCTCTTTTAGGAGAAATTTCACCATTCTGTAATATAGGTTCTTCTCCAAATAATATAGGATTCACATCCCCTCCTCCTGTTAAAATCATACCATCTATATGTGGCATATCAATATTGTCAAATATAACAATAGGATAACCTCCTGCTTTTTTAACAGCATTTACATAATATTCAGACAGAATATATTTTTGTGATTCATATGTATAATCTGGCGTAATTGCAATGATTGGTTTCATATTCTATCACTCTTTTCTTATTTCATGATATTATCATATAGCACTTTTTCCATAACATAATTTGTTAAAGCAATTCCATATTTTATTACTTGTTGCTTTTTTATTACCTGATATCCTCTACATTCAAAAAATGGTTTTGCTGTAATAGATGCGTGAGTCGTTATTTTAGCAACAGAGGTATTTTTTTCTAATTCATTACAAATCATAGAAGCGACACCTTTATTTTGAAAATTTTTATGTACATATAGTCGGTCAATATAACCTGTATCATCTATATCTCCAAAACCTATCATATCATTATTTTCCATAGCAACAATAGTAAAATGTTTACAAAAGGATTGATTCCATATTGTTAAATTTGTATTACCATCTGCCCATGCATTACATTGTTCTTCTGTGTAATCTTTCGCATTAATTGTATGAACAGTAGTATAAAACAATTCTGCCATTTCTTTACAATCAGATGGAATATATTTTCTGATATACATTATTATGCTCCTTTAACAATTTGGTATACAGTGGTCATTATATCATAATATATGCTATTATGACAAGATATATTGGCATTAATCACAACATTAACAATTATATATTGTATGACAGTATAAAATTATGTTAGAATAAAGAGATTTTATAACATATGAAATATAGATAAAGAGAGGAGAATTTATAGTGCATAATATTGGCATAATTGGAGCAATGGAAGAAGAAATTGCATTATTACAGCAAAAATCAAATATTATTTCTGAACAAAAAATCATTGGTTTAACATTTTATAAAGGAACACTTCATAATAAAAATATAGTTTTAGTAAAAAGTGGTATTGGAAAAGTAAACGCTGCTCTTTGTACACAAATATTGATAGACCGTTTTGATGTAGATTGTGTTATCAATGTAGGTGTAGCAGGTGCTGTTTACAAACAATTATCTATAGGAGATATTGTGATTTCAGAAGATGCTGTGCAACATGATATGGATACATCTGTTTTCGGTGACCCTATTGGTATCATTCCTCGTATGGAAGAAAGCTATTTCAAAGCAGATAAAACATTAATAGATTTAGCAAAAAAATGTAGTACAGCACTAACATCAAAAGCAAGAGTTTTTACAGGAAGAATTGCCAGCGGTGACCAATTTATAAGTACACCCCAAGGAAAACAAAAAATATGGCAAACTGTACAAGGATATTGTGCAGAAATGGAAGGAGCTGCAATCGCTCATGCGTGCTATGTAAATCATATACCATTTGTCATTATACGCTCTATATCAGATGATGCAGAAGACAAAGCACATATTGCTTATGAGCAATTTGTTAAAATTGCAGCAGAAAATTCAAGTGAATTATTAGAAAAAATGCTTGAAAACATGGCAGATTGATACAATAGAAACTACAATAAATTTTTATACAATAATAATAAATACCCCTTATTTTTAGATAAAGGGGTATTTACTAATATCATAAAATATTGTATATTTTCAGTTCATTTAATATTGTTCTATTTCTTCAATTTTATCCAAAGCATGAGCAATAATTTGATTTTGTGTTTTAATACACAATAAATCAATTTTATTTTTTCCTATAATCTCTCCTATAATCACTGTTTTTTGCATTGTTGTAATTTTGACACGCATACCGCTGTGAAACGTTCTACCATGAAAATATATCGTATCAATAGGAAACAATTCACGACATTTTAATAAAAGTTTTTCGATATCTACTATTTTATAATCCACAGAAATCATTTGACGATGTTTCATTTTTTTAATTCCTTTTATAAAACTAACAATATGCAGTATTACACTCGTAATAAAATAGGCAACGATTGCTGTAAAAATCCAATCATATATTGTTAATGTATCAAATAAATGGCTCATATTGTTTCACTTCCTTTTAATACTTGTATATGATTCAAAGTATTATCATAACAACCAACAAATGAAATATTTGCTTTTTTTAACATATTAATTTGTTTTATGTGTTGTTCTGTAATGAGTTCTCCTGAAGCAATAATAGGAATACCAGGAGGATAAGGTATTACAAATTCTCCTGAAACGCTTCCTGTACTTTCTAAAAAAGCAATCTGTTTTTTTTGTGCAAAAAATGCCTCTCTAGGTAAACATTTTATAATAGGTAATGTACTTTTTATTTGGGGTAGTATTGCCTTTGATTTCATATTACAAATATCATTGTCAATTTGTGTAATGGCATGGGCAAGCATATGAAACCCTTTTTGTGTATCAGCAGGACTTGTCATAGCAATACTATAAGACAAATAACCCATTTCTAATATTAAATGATACCTTTTCATTAGTATATCATTTAATTCTATTCCTGTCATCTGCATTTGAGGTAATTGCAATATCAATTTTCCTTTATCTATACAATCATCATATTGTTTGAACAATACAATGTTCTTCCAATATTCAGACTGTTTATAAAACCATTCCAGTTTTTTTACATAATCATCAAAAGCCAATTTTCCTTTTTTTTGCAACCAATCACAACAAGCATCTATAGCAGATAAAAAAATATAAGAAGGACTTGATGTTTGTAGCATAGCAAGTGCTTGTCTGAGTCTTTTTCTATTTACTATATTACCTTGTATGTGTAATACTGCTGTTTGTGTTGGGCAAGGTAATGTTTTATGCAAACTTTGTATCACAATGTCTGCACATTGTTCTAGTGCTGTTTTAGGAAAAAAATCATGAAATTTCATATGGCTACCATGTGCTTCATCTACAATTAATAATATTCCCTTTTTATGAACAAAATCACTTATTGCTTGAATATCTGATGTGATTCCCTCATATGTAGGACTTGTTATGATAACTGCCTTTGTATTTTTTGTAATAGCATTTTGTACTTGTTTTAGTGAAACACTTCCTAAAAAATCAGACTGTGGTATTGTTTCAGGCAATATATAGACAGGTTTTGCACCAGAAAGCACCAATGCACTGTAAACACTTTTATGACAATTTCTTGCAACAACAATTTCTTCTCCTTCACTGCAAGCAGAAAATACAGCAGATAATATGCCACTTGTAGAACCATTAACTAAATAAAAACTTTCCTCTGCACCAAATATATCTGCACATTTTTTTTGTGATTCTAATAATATACCATTTGGCTGGTGCAAATTGTCAAATCCTTCTATCTCTGTAATGTCCTGTTGCAATATTTCAGTAAACATACCCAATCTTCCGCCTTTATGTCCTGGCATATGAAAAGGATAATAACACTGTTCTGCATGGTGCTGCAATCTTTTATAAAGCGTTGTCATTCTAATGTCACCACTTTATAATCATGTTTAGATGCTGGCAATATTTTTTCAATAAAGTCTTTTGTATTCATAGCTAATGTAGCAGTATTGACACAAGGGTGCATAGCTACCTTTTCCATATTGAGTATATCCGCATCAATTAAAAAATGTACCCTCTGCTCTGTATCAAAAAATAATCCTAATGGACTGACAGTACCAGGGTGAATTTTTAAATATTCCCACATTGCTTTTTCATCTGCAAATGTCATACGAGGCACGCCAACTTGTTTAGATACTTTACCAGTATGAAATTTTTTACTGCCTTCCATAAAAAGTAAATAATATTCTGTATGATGTTTTGTTGATAGAAAGAGGTTTTTGCATATAGAAAAACCCATTTTTTCATCAATCTCCTTTGCAGCTTCTATAGTATATAAAGGCTCATGCTCATATTTTATGTAGTCAATTCCTATATCTTGCAGTATCTCATATACTTTTTGTTCTATATTTTCCATTATATTCCTCCATTATTATGATAATGGGCATATATTTCCCTTTTGGAAACGCCCCTATCTTTTGCAACTTGTTTCATTGCGTCTTTTTGTGAAAGACCTTGCGATAAATATTGTTCCATATGTTCTTCAATAGAAAGTGATTGATAAATTTGCTGTGATTCTTTTTTTTGCTGTAAAAGTGAAATTCCTTCTATGGCAAGCACAAATTCTCCTTTTGGAGAATATTTCTTATAATAATCAATATGCCCTTTTATACTATCCTTGCGTATCTGTTCATATTTTTTGGTCAATTCTTTCATTGTAACAAGTGTTCGATACTCTCCTAATGTATCTGAAAGTTCCTCTAACGTATGGAGCAATCTATGAGGTGCTTCATACAATATCATTGTTCTATGTTCTTTTGACAATGTTTGCAGTACCATACGACGCTCTTTTTTATCAGAAGGTAAAAATCCCTCAAATACAAATCGACGTGTATCCAATCCTGAAAGAACAACAGCAATAATACAAGCAGACGCTCCTGGTACAGCAGTAACAGCAATATCATTTTCATAACAAATTTTTACTAAATCTGCTCCTGGGTCTGATATAGCAGGCATACCAGCATCGCTTACTAATGCAACATTCATATTTTGCTGTAATTTTTGTATAATATATGCTCCTTTTGACTGTTTATTATGTTCATGATAACTTGTCATAGGAGTATTAATTTGAAAATGGTTTAATAAATGCAGTGTATGACGAGTATCTTCTGCTGCAATCAAATCCACTGTTTTTAATATATCTATCACTCTGAAACTGATGTCCTCTAAATTTCCTATGGGTGTACCACATAGGTATAATGTTCCTGACATTTCTTTCTCCTTAAAAATATAAATTCTCAAATTGTTGTATTTGCATACTTTAAATATCTATTACTCATAATATATTTTGTGAATTTCTTCCGTATAACTACCATCTTTTTGATAAATAATAAGAGGCGATTCTACTTTTATCATAGGTTTTCCATTTCTTGCGCCTTCTATTAAAATTAATGAAGGTTCTTTATTTTCATAAGAATGTACAAAACGAATTCTTTTAGGTTCTAAATGGTTACATCTCATTGTTACAATAATATCTGCTAGTCTATGAGGCTTATGCACCATGTAAAATCTTCCGCCTGTTTTAAGTAGTTTAGAAGCATTATAAATAATATCTTCTAAATTACATAATACTTCATGTCGTGCAATCGCTTTAGGTGTAAAATCATTTTTTAATCCTCCACCATAGTTCATATAGGGAGGATTTGAAGTTACTACATCAAATACAGATTTACCATAAATAGAAAGTGCTTGTTTAATATCTCCTTGGTCAATACTGATTTTATTTTGTAGTCCATTTAATAATACGCTACGTTTTGCCATTTCTGCACTTTCTTTTTGTATTTCAAGTCCTGTAAAATGATTTCCTTTTGTTTTTGCTTCTAATAGTATCGGTATCACGCCTGTTCCTGTTCCTAAGTCAATTACATTTTCTCCTTTTTTAACTTGTGCAAACCCTGAAAGTAATACTGCATCAATACCAAAACAAAACATTTTTGTATTTTGTATTAAGAGATAACCATTTCTGTGAAGGTCATCTATCCTTTCATTTTCTTTTATCTCTATATTATTCTTCATATAAATCCTCCGTAGAAGATTTTAATTTTTTAGGTCTTTTTTGTTTGATAACTGTAATTTCATCTATATTATAAAAATTGATTGTAGGAGGGTCATTTTCTTTTTTTCTAACAGCAGCTTTTACCGTCTGCATTAATACATTTGTAGACAAAATTTCTCCAGTACCATCTGTTGTACTAATAATATCTCCCACATTAGGCAAATTTTTATTTAATTCCTCATAAACATCTTCTTCATATTTTAAACAGCACATCAATCTACCACAAATACCAGATATTTTAGTAGGATTTAATGATAGACTTTGTTCTTTTGCCATTTTGATAGAAACAGGCTGAAAATCGCCCAAAAATGTGGCACAACAAAGAGGTCTGCCACAAATACCTATACCATTTCTCATTTTTGCCTCATCTCTAACGCCAATTTGACGCAGTTCAATACGCATTCTGAATATAGAGGCAAGTTCTTTTACTAACTCTCTAAAATCCACTCTACCATCAGATGTAAAATAAAATATTAGTTTAATCTGGTCAAATGTAATTTCAGCATCTATTAATTTCATATCTAATCCATGTTGTGCAATTTTTTCTAAACAAATATCAAATGCTTCTTTTTCTCTTATTTTATTTTTTTCTTCTATTTCCAAATCCTGTTCTGTTGCTTGTCTTTGTACTTTTTTAAGAGGCGGTATAATGGTTTCTTCTGGTACAAATGTATTTTCTTTTATTACTGTGCCACATTCTACCCCTCTTGCTGTTTCCACAATCACTTGACTGCCTTGTTTCAACTGTAATCCGTCTGGGTCAAAATAATACATTTTACCTGCTTTTTTAAAACGGATTCCTACAATTTCTACCATTTTTTAACTCTCCTTTAATTTCATCAGCATAACTTCCATGGTAAGCTGAAAATTACTGTTACTGTATAGCTGTTGTTTTGCCTGCCATACAGCTTGTATTTTTTGTATTATCGTATCTTCTTTTTCATTTTTGCATTGTGCAATGATATTTTTCTGCTGGTCTTTTTGTATAATATATTTTATATCATTACATTTGATATAAACAAGTAAATCTCTATACCATAAATAAATAAAATCTAAAAATTGTTGATTTTGTTTATATATTTCTAATTCTTTCGTCATAGTAAGCACTTCTGATAAATTTTTATTTTTTATAGAAAGCAATTTTGATATAATATCTTCTCTCATATTATAAAACGTTTCAGAATTTGCCATTTCTATCGCCTTACCTACACTACCCTGTGCATATTCTGCAATCATACTTGCATTTTCTTTTTGTGCTAAATTGTGTTGAATGATATATTGTTCTATATCATTTGAAGGAATGGGACGCAATTTTATAACAAAACATCTTGATAATATAGTAGGCAAAAATTTATCAATATTGTTTGCTAACAAAAATATTATGCCATAGTGAGGCGGTTCTTCCAATGTTTTTAACAATGCATTTTGTGCCTGTATTGTCATAGTATCTGCTTTTTCTATAATAAATATTTTAAAAGCATAATGATATTGTTTGATTTCCATATTTTTAATCAGTTGCTGTCTAATATCTTCTACACTAATACTATTTTTATCTTTTTGAGGGGAAATATAAAATATATCAGTATGATTTTGATTATCAAATGTATGACAGCTAATACATTCATTACATGGAGTAATACCTTGCTTTTCACATTGTAGTGTTTTTGATATGGTATTTGCTAATAATGTTTTTCCACTGCCTTCTGTTCCATGTATAATATAAGCATGAGAAATCTGTTTTTTTTGTATAGCACGTTGTATTTGTTTTATCATCTGTTCATTGCCTATGATTTCTTCAAATGTATACATGGCTTTTCCCTCCATCATTAAAATTTATAAAACTGCTCCACATCAATTACAAATACAGTAGCACCACCCACTCTAACTTCTATAGGTTTTGGCATAAATCCATGCACACTGCCATAAGGTGCTGGTAATGTTGTAAATTGATTTCTGCTTTTGCAGTTTGTTTCTAATATATGAAGAACTTCTTGAATTTTATCTTCTTCTACACCTGTTAATATTGTAGTATTTCCAGAGCGCAAAAATCCGCCCTTTGTAGAAAGACGTGTCACTTGAAAACCACTTTCATTCAAATGCCCAATTACATTACTGGCATCATCATCTTGTATAATAGCAATTATTAACTTCATATAGTATCCTCCTATTTTGATAAATTGTATTTTATTATACCATACTTTATTATACTATGGCTATATTGTTGCAAAACAATACTTTCCAGATATATAATATGAAAGAATATATTTTAACAGTTGAGAATTGGCATAAAAAAACATATAATAAAATGTAACATATTGTAAAAAAGGAGATGAACTTTTTTGGTAACAAAAATAAATGATGTGCCTGCTATATTTCAAATATATGTTCCTTTACCTGATAATCCATTAAAAAACTTAAATTGCTATGTACTGCAATCACAAAATGAATGGCTGATTATTGATACAGGATTTAATCGTCCAGAATGTAAATCTGCATTGGAGCATGGAATGCAGGAATTAGGTATTGACATAGAAAATACTTCTCTTTTTTTAACACATTTACATTCTGACCATACAGGATTGGTTTATGAATTGACCAAAAATAAAAAATGTACTATTTATATGGGAAAAATAGATTATGATTATTTTGTAGAAACCACAATAGGAGATACATGGATAAAAACAGAACAAAAATTTGAACAGGAAGGTTTTCCAAAAGAATATACTACTGCATTACGCAACACAAATCCTGCAAGAAGTTTTGCACCAAGTGGTGTGTTTGATGCTGTTACATTGCAAGATGGTGATATCATTACCATTGGGGACTGCACATTACAAGCAATACTTGTGCCAGGACATACGCCAGGACAGATGTGTCTTTATATACAGCACGAAAAAATATTATTTACAGCAGACCATATTTTATTTGATATCACACCAAATATTACATCATGGCTGGGTGTTAAAAACTCATTAGGGGATTATATACAAAGTCTTTACAAAATCAAAAAAATACCAGTACAATTAGCATTACCTGCTCATAGAAAAAATAATATCAATATTTATGATAGAATAGAGCAGATATTGATACACCATAAAATGCGTTTATATGATACTATTGATATATTATCAAAAAAGCAACCCTTAACAGCTTATGAAACAGCATCTTTTATGAAATGGTCTATGAGAGGAAAATGTTGGGAAGATTTTCCTATTACACAAAGATGGTTTGCAGTGGGGGAAACCATGGCACATTTAGATTATTTAATTGCAATACACTTAGTTGAAAAGCTGGAGGGAAATATTAACCGATATCGTTTGCTTTATGGTGCAGAAAAATGTAAAAATAACATTGATTTATCAGAAAAGAAATAGGAGGCAATAATGGATATACAATTAAAATTACAACAAGAATTTTCATTAAAACAAACACAAGTGGAAAATGTTATAAAACTAATAGATGAAGGCAATACCATTCCTTTTATTGCTCGATACAGAAAAGAAATGACAGGCTCATTAGATGACCAATTATTGCGTACATTATCAGAAAGACTTGCTTATTTACGCAATTTGGAAGATAAAAGAACACAAGTCAAAAATACAATTACAGAACAAGGCAATATGACAGAGGAATTGGAGCAAAAACTTTCTTTAGCAGAAACAATGACAGAAATAGAAGATATCTATCGCCCGTTCCGTCCAAAACGTCGTACAAGAGCAACTATTGCAAAAGAAAAGGGCTTAGAACCTTTTGCAGATTTGATATGGCTTCAAATTGTTCCTGATAACATAGAAAATATGGCAAAAGATTTTATTGATACAGAAAAAGGTGTTGAAACAATAGATGATGCAGTTTCTGGTGCAAAAGATATTATTGCAGAACGTATTTCTGATGATGCAGATTTGAGAAAAATGTTAAGAACAGAAACTATAAAAAATGGTTATTTAACAGCAAAAGCATCAAATGAAAATACAGAATCTGTATATGAAATGTATTATGATTTTAAAGAACCCATTAAAAAAGTGGCAGGACATAGAGTACTAGCAATTAACAGAGGAGAAAAGGAGGACTTTTTAACTGTAAAAATTACATTAGATGATGAAAATACTTTACTTCAAAAATTAGAAAGAAATATCATTATCAAAAATAGCAACACAAAAGAAATATTACAAGAAGTTATTGCAGATAGCTATAAAAGGCTGATTGCTCCTTCTTTAGAAAGAGAAATACGAAATGATATGACCGAACAAGCAGAAGAAAATGCTATTAAAATATTTAGAGAAAATTTAAAACAACTCTTATTGCAACCTCCTATTAAAGATAAAGTAGTGCTTGCATTAGACCCTGCTTTTCGTACAGGCTGTAAAATTGCTGTTATTGACCAAACAGGTAAAACATTAGATACCGCTGTTGTTTACCCTACTGCTCCTCAAAAGAAAACAGAAGAAGCAAAAGAAAAATTGAAAAAAATGATAGAACAATATCATGTTGATATCATTGCAATAGGAAATGGCACAGCATCACGTGAATCAGAAATATTTGTTGCAGAAACATTGTTAAAAGCAATAGATAGACCAGTTTATTATATTATTGTAAATGAAGCAGGCGCATCTGTTTATTCTGCATCAAAATTAGGTGCAGAAGAATTTCCAGATTTTGATGTTGCATTAAGAAGTGCTGTTTCTATTGGTCGTCGTTTGCAAGACCCTCTTGCAGAACTTGTAAAAATAGACCCTAAATCAATAGGCGTAGGACAATATCAACATGATATGAATCAAAAACGCTTAGGAGAAGCATTAGGAGGAGTGGTAGAAAGCTGTGTAAATGCTGTTGGTGTAGACTTGAATACAGCATCTCCTTCTCTACTTTGCTATGTTGCTGGTATAAGCAATGCTGTATCAAAAAATATATTAAAATATAGAGAAGAAAATGGTAAATTTAAAACAAGAAAAGAACTTTTAAAAGTACCAAAATTAGGACCAAAAGCATTTGAACAATGTGCAGGATTTTTGAGAATACCAGAAAGTGAAACTGTTTTAGATAATACAGGGGTACATCCTGAAAGTTATAAAGCCGCAGAATCACTTTTAAAAACAATAGGTTATACATTAGAAGATGTTCAAAAAAAGAATGTAAAAAATATTTCTCAAAAAATATTGTCCAAAGAAAAAACTGCTGAAGAATTAGGTATTGGTGTGCCAACATTAGAAGATATTATAAAAGAATTGGAAAAGCCAGGACGTGACCCTCGTGAAGAAATGCCTTTACCTGTACTGCGTAGTGATGTTTTGTCTATGGAAGATTTAAAACCAGATATGATATTAAAAGGAACAATCAGAAATGTAATTGATTTCGGTGCTTTTGTAGATATTGGAGTACATCAAGATGGACTGGTACATATTTCCGAATTATCTGATAAATATGTAAAACACCCATTAGAAGTGGTAAGTGTAGGGGATATTGTTCAAGTAAAAGTAATTAATGTAGATATTGCAAAAAAAAGAATATCATTAACAATGAAAAATATAGAACAATAAAATATTTTTATCTGTATCATAATATATGCTCTGTAAATTGAAATATAAAAAAGCCTTAGAATCATTGCATTCTAGGGCTTTTTTCACATTGCGGGGGCTGGATTTGAACCAACGACCTTCGGGTTATGAGGAGTGACAGAGTCTTTTTTTACGACTGTAAATTTCTTACATTTCGTTAAAAAATCCAGTAAAATCAATACCTTTTAAATTTTTTATTTTCCATTTTCTAGGAAATTATAAGAGAAATTTTTCGTTTGGGTTGGGGTAACATTGGGGTAGAATTTATAAAACACTTTATTGTGTAATCATTCATTTATTTGCATTTTTATTCAATAAACTATAAAAATACAAGCTATCTAAAAAATAGCTTGTATCTAAAAATTTATGATTCATATCCATGTTCTACATCATATCTAATGCGTTCTAATTGTTCTTCACTTAAATCAACAATTTTTAATATAAATTCATCACTACATTTTTCTTTTATCATTTTTTTTGCCATATCTACATATACTATCATTCTTTCATCATATTCCTGTAATGTCATATACTCCTTCCTCCATTCTTCGTTTTCTTTCAATCTACTCATTTCATTTTCTATCATATTTGTTAATTCACTTTTTGTTTCAGAATGATATCCATTATTTAATAATTCTATAAATGCCTTTACATCATTATTTTTTACTTTACTTAAATCACATTTAGAGTTTATAAAAATGTCATAAGACTTGTCATTTAATTTTAGTACCTTATTTTCTAATATACATATTTTTTCAAATTTATAAATACATTCATTTATATTTTCCACATTAAACGGATTAAATGTACAAATGAATATCACATAACTTACTTTTAATATGTTGAAAGATTTTTCGCCTTTATCCAATAAATCTGAATCAATACTACTATGATAATATCTCGTTCTTTTTGGTAAATCATATGTATTAGAAGTCTGTATTTCTATATCATAAATTGCAGCATCATTTTCTAAATATACATCAAAACGAACTCCTCTAGATTTACCTATAGTATCAATTGCTTTTTCCTTTTGTAATACTTTAATTGTTTTTATATTTATAGATAATAATAATTCTAAAAATTTTTTAACGATTTCTAAATTGCTAAATACACTAGTAAACATAATATTATCTGTAATTTTTATTTTACTTAAATCTTGTCTTTCTTGCAATGATATCACCTATTTTTTTATTTTATTATAGCATAGTATAGTTAATATTGTCTATTTTAATATTTTCATAATTACATTTAAAAACTTTACAGAAAAATTGACAAATAATGATATAAATGTTATACTAAAAATGCCTTATATGTAGATATAAGGGAAAGGAATTGTTGTCAATATACGAAAGAGCTCTTTCGCATATTGCGGTTCTGGTTGTAAACTTATTAGTAATAAATAAGTTATCATTAGAATCATCTCCTTATAATCTATTATAACATAGATTTATATTAAAGCAATTATGGATAGCTAGTATTAGATTTCCATATTATTATAAAATTTAATACTACGTTTTTTTGTAGACATATCAGTTTAAAGACGCTATCCCTCCTGCTGATATGTCTTTCGCAATATAGGAGAAATTTTATGAAATTAGAAGATTGGAAGAAAAAAAACAAAAACGCTAGATGTTATGCTCACTTTGATGAAAAAATATCATTAACAGATGATGTATGGAATTATATTAGCAATCCTCAAAATATTAAAAAACATGGATTTTATCCCTTTATTCGTTATCAAATCATATTTAAAAAATATAAAAAAGAAAATGGAATAGGAATTGTAAAAGAAAAAACAAGGGATTTATGTTATTCTGCCCATATTGATAGATACATTTATTCTTATTATGGTTATCTTTTAAATCAAAAATACAATGAGTATTTACAAAAACATAATATGAATATGGTTGCAGTAGCATATCGAAATAATCTAAAAATGAACAACATTCATTTTGCTAAACTAGCATTTGACTTTATTAAAAATTCTAAACACTGTTTTATTATGATAGGAGATTTTTCAAACTTTTTTGATTCTTTAGAACATAATTATTTAAAAAATCAAATATGCAATATTTTAGGAGTAGATAGACTACCTGATGATTATTATGCTGTATTTAAAAATATAACAAAATATTCTATTTTAGAATTAACTGACTTATTAAATAAAAATAATTTAAGAAATACTGCATCAGATGTCAAAAAATTCAACTCTAAAAGAAGGGCTCTCACTAATGAAGAATTTAAGAAATATAAGTCAAAATATATTAAAAAACATAATCAATGTTATGGTATTCCACAAGGTTCTGCAATTAGTGCAGTGTTAGCAAATGTATATATGATAGAAGCAGATGAAAAAATTAATCAGTTAATTCAACAATATTATGGTTTATATATGAGATATAGTGATGACTTCATTGTGGTAATACCAGAAGTTTCACAAGAAACTTTTAATAATATTTATCATATAATTGATAATATAATTCATTCTATTCCTAATTTAAAATTGCAGCCAGATAAGACACAAATATATCAATATAATAAAACCAAATTAGTTAGTTGTAATTGTTTATTTTTAAAGGATATACCAAATAAAAAAAATGAAATAGATTATCTAGGTTTTACTTTTAATGGAAACGAGGTTAGTATCAGAGATAAAACGATATCAAAATACTATTATAGAATGTATAAAAAAGCAAAAGCAATTGTAAAAAGTGGTGGTTATACTAAAAAGAAAAACAAAATTAGTTGTAAACATTTGTATGCAAAATATTCTATAAAAGGAGCATATGCTAAAGATTGTAAACAAGGAAATTTTTTGACTTATATACGAAGAGCTCAAAATATTTTTAAATCAGAACCGATTAATAGAAAAACAAAAAAACATATGTTAAAAATTAGACGTGTTTTAAATAAAATTTCTGTGAAATAACAAAAAAGAAGCCATTTTCTTTAAAAAGAGAAAGTCTTCTTTTTATTATATTTATTATATCTTTTTTTCAATATAATTCCTCTAAAACATATTTTAATCCTAGTAATAAATCTGTATTTTTTATTGGTTGAATTTTTTTTCTACTTTTTACCACAGTTTCTACATCATCTAATAATAAATTAGAAGCGAATTCCTCTCTTTCATTACTTGCATACATATCTTGTAACACATTACCTGTTAATTTTTTTTGTAATTCCTCTAAAACAATTTCAATTTCTTTTTCATTTAACAAATAATTTTGTACTATTTCTACAAATGTAGTTTCTATTATTTTTACCATTGCTTCTGCATCATCTTCTATTAATAAATTCATTACAGCATTTGTTGATTCACTTGCTATTGTTCCTCCAGCAAAAGAGCCTACTATCCCACCAACTGTAGCACCAACAGCTGTTCCAATAATTGGAAATGCACTTCCGATTGCTGCACCAGTAGAAGCCCCTGCTATCCAACCACCTGTTCCGCCAGCAATAGAACTTGTAGTAACTGTCAAATTTTTAAAAAGCTGTTTTGTAGAAATCCTTCCTCTAAACATTCGTACAATATCCATAGAAGATAATACAGCTATAGATACTGTGCTAGTAATAATATTTCCTCTTAATAGTTTTGCTGTACTTTTTAATGCTGCTGCTCCATAAATATTTGTACCACTTCTAAAAGCATTTGCTAATGCAGCAGACGCTTTACTTCCCAACATATTAGTAATTGCTTCTGAACTACCAACTAAAAGATGATTTACTCTAGTCCTACAAATTTGACTAGATAACACTGTTACGGCAAATGCTGTTCCCCCTGCTTGCAATCCAGATAAAGCTGCTGTTTTTAAAGCAATATCTAAATCTTCTCCATTCCATATGGAAACTGCAAATGAAATGCTAGCACTTACTCCAATAGCCTGCTTTGCAATGATAGAACCATTTTTCATATCAAATACTAAAGAATCTATCCTTCCAAATTTTGCAATATTTTTTGCTTGTTCATAAGTATAGTGTCCTTTACATACAATATTTTCTGCTTCTGATATATCTGTAACGCCTTGTACTTCTCCTTTTGAGATTCTATTTTTCATAGCCTGCACAGCATCTTCATACAAATCAAAAGGTACTTCTATTTTCATAAGAGAACCATCAGAATTTCTATATTTGAATTTTCCATTTTCAAAACATTCTGAAATACATTTTGAACCAGTACGACAATATTTAGATTGTATCGAAACACCATTTACAATACGGTCTGCACCGTTTTTCTCATTAGTATCTCCTATTAATCCTACTTTTTTACCTGATAATTTATCTGTAATATGGTTCGCTCTTTCTGCTGCAAAACCGTGTCCTCTTGGTGTTTGAAATTTATCCATACCATATGTAATACTTGCTGTACTGATATTTCCATATACAGTGCCAGCTACATTTGCTTCTTGTATCATTTTTAACGCTTTTTTTGCATTTTTATTACTTTTTTTATAAAACATTAATATATCTTTTTTATTAAGTCCTGTTCTTTTTTGAAGTTCATCAATACACTGTTTATCTATATCTGTAATCAAATTTTTCACTTCCTAAAGTCTATCTAATAACTCTTGTTTTTTATATTGGAATTCTTCTGAAGTAATTAAACCTTCTTCATAAAGTGTTTTTAACTTTTTCATCTGTACTGCAACGTCATTTTCTGTCATTTCTGTTGCGTCACCTTCAATATAATTATTTTTTGCCAGAAATGCTTGATTTTCATTTTCATTTATTTCTATTTCATCTGCCCAATCTGATATTTCTTCACATAGACCCATAAAAGCACCAAATAATCCAGCTGCAACTTCTAAGCCAGATGCTTCAGTTTCAATATTATACAATTTTTCCAACAGCTCATTTAATGCTTGACAATTATATCCAGACCAGCCATTCATTGTTTTTAGTTGACTATATTTTACAAATTTTGCATTTGTACCAGAATAAGTATAGTAATATCCCTGTTCTGTAAAAACCATTCCTTTTTTTCCATTTCCAAATAAGGTTTCATCAATAATTCCAAAAGTATCTTTATAAGAAATCGTTCCTGCATAACTACTACAAGCACCTTCAAAAATCTTCTTTGGAATTGCTCCATAAACATATACACTCCATGTAGGACTGCATCTAGGAAGCCATTTTTTTATTTGTTGTATTTTTCTTTCCCGCTTGCTAGCCATATAAGCTACCTCCTAATAGTATTATAATTTAGATTAACTATCATTTAATATGTTTTAAATTATCACGTAAAAGAAATTCTGCTATTTTACCTGCAACAAGTGAACGCTTTTTAATTTTTTTAATAATTAATTTATTGATTTTATTTTTTATTAGTGATGGTAATGGATTTGCCACTTTTGTCATGATAAGCTCTGATTTTTTCAAAAAAACTCCTCCTTATAATTTGTATTAACATAACTTTTCTTAACCACAATTCTATTATTCTATAATATCTAATCTAACAAATTTTTATATATCATGCCATATTATTACTTTCTTATTTATCATTATAAAGCAAAATACTGCATTTAGTCAATAAAAATACTGCATTTAATTTATTATATTATCCCTAAAATAAAGATAAAATTTTTTTAGAGAGGTGATATAGATATGAATTATACACAACTTGGAAAAAGAATTAGGGAAGAACGCAAAAAAATAGGTTTAACACAATCTAAGTTAGCAGAAGATATTGATATATCTGACGCTTATATGGGACAAATTGAGAGAGGAGAAAGAAGCCTTACACTCAATACATTAGTTAGACTTGTAAATCGCTTAGGTATTTCAATAGATTATCTCTTAAAGGATTATGTCGATAATGCTGACGAAGTAATTATTAACCAATTTCGCCAGATTATCGACAATCAAAACTTAAAGCGAAAACAAATGGCTTTAGATGTCTTAAAAACTATTTTTTCTCATTTAGATGATGAATAAATTTTTTTCGATTATTTTCAGAACGCATTGCTCTCACAAATTCTACATCATAAAGTAATTTTCTGATAGCAATACAAACCAATTCATTCTCTGTGATGCTATATTCTATTGCTAACTCTTTTAACTGGTCTAATAATAAAAAATCGTCTATTTCTATATGTAGCTTCATGTTTTTCCTCCTAAATTCAAAATGACAGAACCGATAAATATTCTTTTCGGTTCTATTTTTTTGTATCTATACTTTCTCTTACTCTCCTATAAAATGTATTCTTTTTCATTCCAAGCAATTCCATAGCTTTTTTAGCTGTCATATCGCCTTTTCTCCATCTCTGAACAACCTTTTGAAATTCTGGATGTTCTATTCTTTTTCTACCTTTATACTTGCCTTGCTTTTTTGCTTCTGCAATGCCTTCTCTTTGTCTTTGCAAAATATATTCTCTTTCCAATTCTGCAACCGCACCAAACACAGTAAGCATAAATTTTCCTGTTGGAGTATTGGTATCAATACTTTCCTTTTTACTTACAAATATCACATCTTTGCTATTCAATTCTTCAATTAAATCCAATAAATCTTTTGTATTTCTTGCAAAACGACTGATACTTTCACATATTACTGTATCATCTTGTCTTGCAAAATCCATCATTTTTTTGAGTTCTTCCCTTTGGGCATTTTTACCGCTTGCCTTATCCATAAAAATTTTTTCTACTCCTAACTCTTTCATCAAAACTTCTTGCCTAATGGTGTTTTGTTCTTCTGTACTCACTCTGATGTAACCAATATTCATTTTAAATTCCTCCTTATATGTTTCAATAGCGTATACCTTTTTGAGACACATTAAATTTGTCCTAATAGACTTCTTTTCCTCCTTTATGAAACAGTTCAAAAGGAAATAGAATTCTATTGGGACACTTTTTTATCTTTCCATGTAATGCTGCTTTTCTAAAATCTCTGTGATACAACATTGCAACTGTATAGGATTTTCTAATAGCTGCTCTATTTCAAATTCATCAAATCCATATTCAAACAGCAATAATACTTCTTCTTCCGAAACTCCTACATTTTCAGCAAAATCAATCAATTCTTCTAAATAAGTTCTGCAATATTCTTTTTCAAAAGGACTGTATCTTTCCCTTTTAGAAGTATTGAAATAATGTGTCAAACAGCAAACAGGATATTCAAAACTTGATTTTGTACTATTTCCTTGTTTATCAAAACAAACAATCTCCCCAGTAGATATATCAATTTTGGTATACTCTTGTTTGAAATTTACTTTCTGTATGGTATTTTTTAATAACTTTTCTGTAGAAGCATACAAATACAAACCAATTTCTTTAAAATGAAATACTGCAATAGGATTATCCCCTTTGACAATGTACAAGTTATTTTTCTCATCTAATAATGTAAAACAAAAAGAGCCTTCTACTGTTTCTGCCATATCTTTTATGGCTTTTACAGTAAAGGCTCTTTGTTTTTCTATAAGTTGTACTGCTATATAGCTATCTGTTTCAATATCTGTTTTAGCAATACCATATTTCTGTCTTAATACTTTGTCATTGTATATCATACCGTTATGTGCTAATGCAAAAGTGCTGTTCTCACAATAGCCTAAAAATGGGTGATTATTGTAATTATAACAAGCATTTCCTTGTGTGGTTAATCTGGTATGCCCCATTACAACACTTGTATTTCTAGGCAGTTTAAAACGAAATTTACGGGCAGGAACGGCTTTCTTTTTGATTTGTATTCTATTTTCTGTTATAAAAGCAATGCCTGTTGCATCTGTTCCTCTTTTTTCACAGCAAATAGATAATGTTTTAATGAGTTTCATTTTTTGTGTTTCACTGATTGCTTTTCCATAATCTATCATGCCAAACAAACTACACATTACATCTCCTCCTCACATAACACAGGCTCATTGCAATACAATCTTCTTTCTTTCAAATATTGTATTAATTCTGGTACTTTTTCACTATCTAATTGAGAAACAAAACCATTCCATGACAGCTTGTCTAATTCTTCATCAGAAAAAGAAATTGCTACATCACAGATTTTATTTACCATCTGTAATGTAGCAATAAAGGTATTGTACTTTAATGTACCTCTAAATAATCGGAATTCTATTGTTTCATAGTTGTTTAAATTTACACAGGTATAACGACCGTTTTGGCTGTCCTTTGCATGATAAAGCGTTTCTTTGGGAGAGTTTTTTCTGCCGTATCTATTTGCCCACTGCTTCATTTGCTTTTCTGTTCTTCTGCTAAAACACAGCATCTCATTCCAAAACATCTCTACAAAATATAGTACTCTTGAAATAGCATTTTCTTGTTCTTCTGCATATTCTCCAAAACAATTTCTATTGACATGAATATGTAATCCTGCTGTGCCTGATTGATGGCTGTAATATCCCATATGAACCGCTTTTTTCATAATTTCCTGCCAATTCATATTATTTTTATGATAATCCAATGTCATAGGATGGCTAACAATTTCAAATCCATCTGATAAACTGCCATCTTCTTTTATGTAAATATGTTCTTTTACTTCATTCGCTAACTCTAAAATTTTCTTTGCATTGTCATAATCTTTTCCACCATCATCAATCTCCAATTCCACACCAAAGAAGCGACCCCCTTTTCCATAGAAAACGGGATAAGGTTTATAACCATAATCATGAATTAGTTTTCTTTCTATTTTTTCATGATAACACTCTTCACAATAATAGATACCTTGTTCACAATAAGCATTGTCCAGCGAAATAAGTTCATCACAATGATTACAGTTTGTGTAATAGTGATGATAACAATGGGAACATAAAGGAGTATCTTCTGTACCTTCATTTTCACTGATATAAATTCTTTCTCCACGCTCTGCACAAGTGTCTGTTAACTCTTCAAAGCAATCCAAGCAATATACTTCCTCTTCCATAAAATAAGCCGTTTCTTCTGTCAATTCTTGTTCACATTGACTGCAATAAAATACTTCTCTCATATGATTTCACTCTCCCTTTTTGTTTTCTTTGTTGTTGATGTGTTCTTGTACTGCCTTTGCTAAAATAGTCACTGCAATTAATACTTTTTCGAGTACTTCTTTAGAAATTTTCATATTGTGTTTCCTCCTTTTATTGTTTTCATAAAATAGTTTTTTGTATTACATCAGTATAATATATCATTGAAATGCTTGAAAATACGATAAAAATACTCTTTTTGGTCATCCGTATTTCTCCAAAAATCATTGACATATTATCTCTATGCATCAAAAGAAAAATAGAATTTTATTGTCACATCAACACAAAAATAAAATCAGAAAGGAGAGAAAAAAATGTCTAAAAAAAGAGGTCAAAATGAAGGAAGTATCAGACAAAGAAAAGATGGAAAATATGAAGTCCGTATTACAGCAGGAATTGATTTTGAAAAGGGAACAGTAAAAAGAGTTTCCTTCTATGCAGACACGAAAACAGCGGCAAATAAAATTTTAAAAGAAGAAGCATATAAATTTTCAAATTGCAACTATGTAGATGTTGCAAAAATGACAACTTATCAATATCTAAAACGATGGCTTAAAACTTATGTCAAAAATACGGTAAAAGATTCTACTTATATTAGTTATGAAGGATATGTTGAAAATCATTTTAAAAATACTATTGGAGAAATTCCTCTAAAAAAGTTAAATACACATACTATACAAGAACTTTACAATTATAAAACAGAAACAGGCTTATCTGCTAAAACAATCAGAAATATGAATAGTTGTCTTCATAAAGCACTATCTCAGGCTGTAAAAGAAAACTATTTGTTTCAAAATCCTTGTGGTGGTGTACAACTACCCAAAAACAGAAAAAAGAGAGTTTCTATATTTTCTCATGAAGAATGTAATATACTCATTAGAGAAAGTTACAACCATCGCTATGGTGTTTTTATCCGCTTAACATTGGCAACAGGTTTACGCTTAGGGGAGTTATTAGGATTACGTTGGCAAGATATTGATTTGTATTCAGGTACTTTGCACGTCAATCAGTCGCTAAACCGTTTAAAAGATGTTACAGGCAAACAGAAAACACGCATTGTAATAGAAACCCCAAAAACAGAATGTGCCATTAGAAGTATTCCTTTGCCAGAAGGAGCAATTAGAGAGTTAATACTATGGAAAAAACAACAAGACAACGAAAGAAAAAACTTTGAGAAAGAATATCGTTCATTAGATATGGTAGTAACACAACCAAACGGCTGTTACATAGAGCCTAGAACATTCAAAGACCATTACAACAAAATGTTGAAAGCAGCAAAAATACCACACCATACCTTTCATAGTTTAAGGCACACATTTGTTACCATCGCTTTAGAGGAAAAAATGGATATCAAAACAGTATCCGCTATTGCAGGACATTCTTCTGTTTCTTTTACATTAGACACTTATGGTCATGTTTTAGAAGAGCATAAAAGAGAAAGCATGAAATTGATGAATAAACTTTATATACAAGATATGGAACAGAAAGAACACAAATATGCTATTTCAGTAAAGCAAAATGATAAAAATAGTTATATTTTTCAGTCTGTAGACTTTCCAGAAATTCAATATACAAGTGCAGAAATGCTTTCTGGAATGAATATGCTAACACAAAATATAAAACAATTTGTAACAGAACACCCTTATAAAATACCAATAGAGCAAATCAATTACATACCTCAAACAGCAGAAGAAACCGTATTCTATGTCAATGTATAATACCAAAAATCTCCTATGTAACACCAAACATCATAGGAGATTTTTTTGATTTCAAATAATATAGATATACTTTTTATTATTTTAATCATTGATTCATTTGTTTTTGTAGAAGAATTTCTATAATATACACTGTTTTTACTCAATAAGTTACTTATCTAGTTATCTAATTATCTTTTTATCTAGTTAGGAGGACTATACATGAATACATTGCTATTTTCAATCCATACATTTGAATGTGGAAGGAAGCTAACACAAATACAATATCGTACAATAATGAAAAATATACAAGAGGATAACAAGCAATATCATTATCGTTGTTTTTGGAAAAACAATATCTATTTTTGTCATAAGTATCAAAAACGAGGATTACAGATACAGATTTCTAAAAATCCATATCAAAGCTATTATCAGCTTAATTTAACGGTCAATCCTCAGACTATACTGCACCCTGATAATTTAATATGGATTTACAATACACATACCACACCATTATCAGAATTATTTGTACAAGTAAATGCTATGTTATCTTTTTTAGGGAATCATTATCGCTTAGAGCACTTTATTCTCAAAAGAATAGATTGTTGTGTTGACATAGATTTGCAAAATAATCAAACTGTCGAAGAATATATCAGACTGCTTAAAAAAGGAAATAAACCTTATGGCTATTATGACAATCAAATGATATTAAAACATCAAGGGAAAAATATATCTAAAAAGAATGGTATTGATTTTATCAATCATCAAGGAATACAATTTTCTGCTTATAATAAATATAAACAATTACTTTCTATTAAACTATCAGAAGAGATAGCAAAGCAGGCAGAAACTATTTTACGTGTAGAAGTAAAGCTATTTCACAAAAAACTAAAAGAGATACTGCAATGCAATTCTCTTTTTTTCAATGAATATGTTTCAGAAACAATGCTTTATTACTTTATTTCAAATAGCAAAAATATACTGTTTCATTATTTAAGTAAACTATCCTACAAAGGTACATACTACAAAAAAGAGCAAGCAATTACTATAATACAACATAGCAATCTCAAGCAGAAACAAAAGGAAAATTGTATATTGCTATTAGAAACCGCTACATTACATAAAAATGTTAGAAAAGCAGTAGAATCTCTAAAAGAAAGTTATCACTTTTCTAACACCAAAGTAAATACCATATTAAAACAATTAGAACAACTTAATATCAATCCTGTTACTATAGCAAAGAATAGAAAAATACAAAAATTAGATGATATATTTCAAATTTTAGTAGAAAATGAAATACTTTTTAAAAAAATTTAATTCCCATACGAACATTTTGGGAATTTGGGAATGATAAAAATGGCTCTACTATCGCTAATTTTTTTAATTAAAAAACAGTTCTTTTCGTAGTTCCCTTATCATTCCCGTTTCATTCCCAGAATTTTTTATATATAAAAAGCATAAAATTTTTTGTTTATAGGCTTGCCTTCTTTTTTTACAGGTATATTTACATCAAATCGTACACCATTTTTATCTTTATTATAATGTATTTTATTCTCTGTATAAGCATATGTTAAAAATTCTGTTTTGTCAACTTTATAATGATATAAAAATTCTTCTAAAAACTTTGTTTTAAAACACAATACTTTTTTGCTATCAATACTTGTTAAAAAACCTATTTGCTCTGTATGATTTAAAAATTTATCTATTAAATCATTTTGAGGTCTATCAAGCAATATTTTTTCTTTGTCCTCTTTTAATGAAGTAATATCCCCTAATATTTTGTCAAATAGTACTTGCTTGTCATCTTGAAATTTAATCCCTGTAATAACACTTTCTGCTTCTTTCAATAATTGTTCTTTTTCTTCTGATGTTTCGTCATAAAGTGTAACATCTATAAAATAAGAAAATACGCTAACTAATAAACATTCAAACCTTAACCAAGTAAGGGGTTTTTCTCCTACACATTCTGAAAATTTATTTGTATACTCGTCATATTTCTTGCTCAATTCTTGATTGATTACTTTTGACATATATATATCATTAAATTTAAAATTTAATTCAGCCAAAAAATTATAAACATAATTCCCTAATTCAGTGGTAATCTTTACATTTCTATTTTTTGTTTTATTTTCTGTCGACTCTTTAAGAATAATTGTATAAATTTCGTCACTTGTATAATTGTATTTAGAATAAATAAGAGGTAACGCTGTAAATGGATAGTCACAATACTGATATAAATTATTTTTTAAACTATTATGTATCCTTTTTATTTCTGTTTTTATTGGCTGAATATGAGAACTGTCTTGTATATTCCAAACAATCATTTTATCTTCAGAAGCATTTAATCTTACAAAAATATCCTCTATATCTCTTATATTTTCTACAGAATAGCTTTCTACACTATCTCCCCAAAGAAAAAGTATATCATTCAACAAATTTTTGTAGTATTGTAAAGTATCTGCTTCTTTTGTAGTTATATGCAAAATAACATTAGGTTTTAAATAGGTATTTAATAGTGACACTAAATTAGATAATAAACAATAAGAAAAAACAGGGTAAATAAACTCTTTATCATAATATCGAAAGCACTTTAAATCCTTTACTTCTTTTTTCTTAAGAGTCCTTTTTTCTTTTATTGCACAATAATTATCATCATTATATTCTTCTTCATCTTCAAAATAATAATCATCATTTTTATTATGATTTTTTAATTTTTTCTTTTCTTCCTTTTCCTTTTTTTGCTTTTCTTTTTTCTCTCTTCTATATCTTTCATCTTCTTCTTTAATTTCTTTCAAAGTCTTCATTCTTTGCATAAAAATATCCCCTTTTTTCATTATTATATCATAGCAAAAGACTCATTTACAATGGGTTGGGGTACGGTTGGGGTAGAAATCACCAAAAATAAAATGTTGCAAAAAAAAACAAAAGCCCTAGAACCGTTGAATTCTAAGGCTTTTCTGAAATTGCGGGGGCTGGATTTGAACCAACGACCTTCGGGTTATGAGCCTAACGAGCTACCAAACTGCTCCACCCTGTATTAAATAATTATACAATATTACAGATATTTAAACAATCATTTATATTGCTTGGCAGAAAACAATATTTTTTGCCAAGCAAAAAATTGCTATACTGTCATATTTACTTAATGGCAGCCATGATGTCCGCCGCCTGAATATGTTGTAGTACAAGAACCATCACAATATCCACTACTATGATTATAACCACAATAGTTTACTCCATTATGAACATGATGTCCTATTTCAGCGCAGTCTTCTATTGTGCAAACAGCTGTATAATTTGTATTAACTTGTGTCTGCCTATGATGTCCATGTCCGTGTGCAAAAGCTGGAAATACCAAGTAAGCAGATGATAATACACCAACAATTCCTATTGCCAATATTTTTTTGATATGCATAATATCCCTCCTTTTTTATACTTTTATAGCCTTGAGCAAAACCTCATGAACCCAACAAATAAGTGGTTTTGCAAGACATAATAAATAAATTTATCATTATAAAATATAGAAACAGCCAACCGATTTTGGTATTATTAAATTGTAAGAAAACC